>JBCCHB010000198.1:0-27417 GCA_039028975.1 Chloroflexota bacterium | reverse complement strand
TAATTAGATTTCGCCTTCGCTGGATGCTCAGGACGGCGGCGCAAAAAGGCTGCGGCAAAATCTAGGGCCTTCGGCGTACAGGCGAACTCATTGGATTCAACATCCACAATTTTGTGTCGATGTTATTGCCTTAGCGCCTAATGATTGGCTTCGGTAATCATTAGATGACCATAGACTTGCTGGTGTAGGCATTTCAGGTTCGCACTTGGAGAAAGTGACGTGAAAATTCAAGCCTGAAATGTCTGGACAGCTCAACGACTGACGCTTAATGATTCGGCAATAGTGAGCAGTGTAAGTGAACAAGACGTAGATGGCCAGAAAAGTTTTGCCCTACTTCTTGGGAGTTATCTAGAGTAGATTGGACAAGAGTCAGGGCAAGACTTTTCTGGCAAAGAATAGAAACATCCACAACTTACTACTCCTTGCCTAATACCCACCATTAGAAAGGACCTTTCTGTGACTAGCACAGTAACCGCTATTCCCTTGTTAGATTTAAAGAGCCAGTATCAATCCATCCGTCAAGAGATCAATAGTGCTATTCAGCGTGTACTGGATTCCCAATACTTTATCATGGGGCCAGAAGCTGTGGCACTGGAGAAAGAGATAGCCGATTATTCTCAAACTAAATTTGGTATTGGCGTTTCTTCGGGAACGGATGCGCTACTCGTAGCGCTTATGGCTCTTGACATTGGACCGGGCGATGAGGTGATCACTACGCCCTATTCCTTCTTTGCTACCGCAGGTGCCATTGCCCGCCTTGGTGCCACACCGGTCTTTGTGGATATCGATCCACTTACCTATAATATTGTTCCTGAACTGATTGAGACTCGCATCACAGATAGGAGCAAGGTCATCATCCCCGTTCATCTCTATGGACAGATGGCCGACATGGATCCCATTATGGCTCTGGCAGCTGAGCATGGATTGACGGTTATAGAGGATGCTGCACAGGCTATCGGTTCCGAATACAAGGGAAAACGGGCTGGATCGATTGGACATATGGGCTGTTTTAGCTTCTTTCCATCTAAGAATTTGGGGGGATATGGTGACGGGGGGATGGTTGTTACCCAAGATGAGCAGTTAGCTGAGCGGATAGACATTCTGCGTAAGCATGGCTCGTCACCTAAGTACTATCACAAATTTGTGGGAGGCAACTTCCGTTTGGATGCGATACAGGGGGCAGTATTGGGGGTGAAGTTAGGTTATCTAGATGAGTGGACTGCTGGCCGCCAAGAGAATGCTGCGCTGTATCGTACGAAGCTTCGCAATGCGGGATTGGTTGCTGAGGCTGACTCAATTGGCTGTCTACAGGCTGGGTGTCAGGCATCGGGTCGTAGCGATGGATGCAATTTGCAACAGAATGGTACTCAGATTGTCCTACCGGAAGCCCGACCCGAGATGCGCCATATATACAATCAATTTATTATTCGCTGCCCACGACGGGATGAATTGATGGCCCACCTGAAATCGCTCCAGATCGGTTGTGAAATCTACTATCCAGTTCCGCTTCATCGCCAAGAATGCTTTGCCTATTTAGGCTATGAGGAAGGTTCTTTGCCCAACAGCGAATGCGCAGCATTGGAGACCCTGGCCATTCCCGTGTATCCTGAACTGACCGAACCGATGATGGATATAGTGGTTCAAGCGATTGCATCATTCTATGGGAAGTAATACAGGTCGATTGGGGAGTTAGCACCCACGCATGTAGCTTTGTTACAACATCAATCGGCAACAGCATCTATACTCTACCTCGTTTGAGAACAGTAGTTTTCCACAGATTTACTCGAGTAACTAAACTACTGTTTTCAATTCGAACGCAGCATCGAAGGTAACCGGCCTACTCCTTATACACTTTATTCTCCGGAATGACTTTATAGTAGTATAGTGGCCCATGGATGCCAATCACCGGTGATCCTATTGGCTCCTATTTAGTTTAGGCTGCGGTCGATCTTAAATCGACAGTATGTAGGACTCAACAGCTTAAGCCGCTCATAAGGCTCCCGTTGTACAAGCAGGACACCCCAAAAATAAGTAAAGTCTTTTCGGGTAACCGCATTGCTCTGTCTCAGAACAAATCTACCATTCACAGATATCTGATTTTTATCTATAATGGAGTGGATACCTAGAGCTTGGCTAGAGTCGAGTGGTTCCTGGTATCTATCCCAAACAACGACCTCATATCCTAATTCTTCAGGCACTTCAACCCCACCTTCAACTCGCCACCTTAGCTCGACGTTTTCACCCCACGTTGCGATATCACGGCATTCTTGTTGTCCCACAATTGTGACATATATCCTATTAAGTTCGTTCAAATAAGCTTTTGTCCCGAGCGCAGTTGGTGAGTCAGCATAAGCCGATGTCGCCGTAGATGGAAATGGCGTGCTAGTTGGCAGCGCCGTAGCAGTTGAGAGAGGTGTATTGGTTGGTAGCGGTGCATTGGTTGGTCGTAGTGTGTTGATTGACAATGGTGTTGGTGTGTTGGTCGGGAACGGTGTATTGGTTGGTCGTAGTGTTGATGTGTTGGTTGGCAGTGAAGTGCTGGTTGGTAGTGGCGTGTTAGTTGGCAGCGGTATTGGTGTATCGGTTAATAGTGGCGTGTTGGTTGCTCGTAGTGTTGGTGTGTTGGTTGGTAGTGGCGTGTCAGTTGGTAGTGGCGTGTTAGTTGGCAGTGGTGTTGGTGTGTCGATTGGCAACGGTGTTGGTGTGTCAGTTGGCAGTGATGTTGGTGTATTGGTTGGTAGTGGCGTGTCAGTTGGTAGCGGCGTACTGGTTGGTAGTGGCGTGTCAGTTGGTAGCGGCGTACTGGTTGGTAGCGGCGTACTGGTTGGTAGTGGCGTGTTAGTTGGCAGTGGTGTCGGTGTATTGGTTGGTGGTGTCGGTGTATTGGTTGGTAGTGACGTGTTGGTTGGTAGTGGCGTGCTAGTTGGCAGCGGTGTTGGTGTGTCGGTTGGCAGTGATGTTGGTGTGTTGGTTGCTCGTGGCGTGTCAGTTGATAGCGGCGTACTGGTTGGTAACGGCGTACTGGTGGATAACGGCGTATCGGTTGGCAGTGGCGTATCAGTTGGCAATGGTGCCCACATACCTATGTTTGACTTCCTCGCCGCTCGTTGGGCGACGCGTAGGTCATATTCATAGAAGAGAGTAGATATAGAAGGTCTCATTTTGGCCAATCCCTCTTCAACCAAAACAATATTGATGATCCGACCATCTTCATGAACAACATACCGCATAAGGTTCGCTACCGAATCAACATCATCGTTTGATGGTATCGACTCATCACTATACATATAGATCGATTGCCCTAGAGTCAACCCTTCGTTTCTTTCTTTCGCTTCTGGGCCGAGTGGCTCATGTAGTTCTGGTACCTCAATACCAATGTACTCGATAGTGTATGCCCCCTCCGCTGTCTCGACTATGATTGTCTTCCCATCGATTACGTCTGTGACGATACCTGGGATGCCCAACAATGGTAGCCTTCGCGGTAATACCTCCATCTCCTCAACTAGATTACGGGCTGCTGCTTTAGTGTTGGACGCTGCGGGCGTTGATGTGGCAGTGGCTGTGTGGGTTGAAGTAGGCTCTTCAGTAGGTGTGTTTGTAGACCTGGTGGTGGCTGTCGGTTTCTTAGTAGGTGTGGACGTTGGTGTAGAAGTAGTTGTGTGGGTTGAAGTAGGCTCCTCGGTAGATGTACTCGTTGGTGCCGAAGTGGATGTGTAAGTCGCCGTCGGTTTCTTAGTCGGTGTGTGCGTTGGTACGGAAGTAGCTGTGTGGGTTGAAGTAGGTTCCTCGGTAGATGTACTCGTTGGTGCCGAAGTGGCTGTGTAAGTCGCCGTCGGTTTCTTAGTCGGTGTGAACGTTGGTACGGAAGTAGCTGTGTGGGTTGAAGTAGGTTCCTCGGTAGATGTACTCGTTGGTGCCGAAGTGGCTGTGTAAGTCGCCGTTGGTTTCTTAGTCGGTGTGTGCGTTGGTACGGAAGTAGCTGTATATGTGGCGGTAGGTTCTTCCGTAGATGCACTCGTTGGTGTCGAAGTGGCTGTGTGCGTAGCGGAAGGCTCTTCGACGGCATTGTTCGTTGGCTGAGCCGTGGCCGTGTGGATTACCCTTGGGTCTTTGGTGGGCGTATTGAGCACAATGCCATCGCCATTCAGTGTGTTCGTTGGTGTTGACGGGTCCGTACGATCCATGCTGGCTTCGTCAGTCGGTGTAGACGCTTGAGCAATAGTAAAATCCTTAGCTGTTGGTGTCCCCTCAGGAACGTTGGATTGGTGGAATGCTGATTCTGAGGACTGGGATGTGTCATCGCTTTGGGTTGTCTCTAGGTTCTGCACTTTGCCTGTCAATTCCAAGGCAGATAAAGTCGATGTGTCCAACGTGATGGACTCTGAAGAGGGAGTGGCTGAATGTAGTTCAGCAACAGTTGTCATTGTTGAAGGTGACGGAGTGGCAGTAACAATCTCAACTTGGGCATGTATGGCTGGTGGCTCAGCAATAGCAGGTTCGTTGGATGGGTCGCTATCGGGGCTATTCTCGACCTGCTGAGTCAGGAATAGCAGAATGACAAACGACAAAGCTACGACGAGCGTCAACAGCGTGCCCAACTGATGAAATCGAACGGTTGTATTGCCTAGCCAGCCATAAAATCCACCAGAGCGCCATTGACCATCAGACCGAACTCTCAAATTTTTTCTATTGAAGAGAGCAGTCCCAAAACCAATTTTCCGAAAGAAAGATCGATCAGTGGAGTTATGAGCCGAACGAAAAGCGAATGGATCTGTCGCCCAGGGATCATAATTTGCCCCCGTGGCTTCAGCTCCTAAATCCGATGGTTTGTCGCTCGGTCTATTATCAGAGTGCTGTGTCCCAGAATACCTGAGATCCATAATACGTTATGCTTAGCTCCGTTTGAAAAGCGTAGTTGGCTTATTTTGGAGATCCGTTTTTTGAGCAAATTGAATATACTTCGCCAGAAAAATCTTGTCCTTACTCTTGTCCAATCTGCTCGAAATAATTCCGAAAAGGAGGACATCCCCATATTCACGGGGAACAGATCTGTCTGGCCATCGATATAGAAGGGACGAAGGGACGATTGGTTCTAAAGTAATGAAAGGCTTGCAGTGGAGGAGTGGATGAAGAGAAGACGCCCATCACAAGAGTACTCAGATAGATAACTTCATAATTCTCTTGTTACGCTGAGAACGAAAGTTTTGCGAAGTTCCATTCGCTATAGCAAACTCCCGTTACGGAACAATACCATGAATGAAGCTGAGTACACTTGAGTTGACGTATAGTCTATATTTTTCGTAACGGGTAGATCTTACAAAAAACTGACATTTCTGGATGGATATGGTTAGCGTATTCCACCAGATGAATTACACCAATGAGGATGAATGATTATTCACTAGTTGATGGATTTCCAATGAATAGAGGCAATAAGACTGGTGGAATGACATCCAGGTTTAATTGGACTCTCTGAACCGATTCACTTTGATCACTACGAGTAGCCTGAATCATAACCGTTGTCGTTGAATTGCCCAGAGTAGCAAGCCCTGGATCAATCGTAAGCGTGGTTGTAGCTGGTTCTAGATAATCCAAACGACCGTTCTGGTTAGAGGTGATCCGGATCCACGGTACGACGTTGTTTCCATCCGATTCTACTTCGATAGACCAAGTGAGTGTCTCTGCACCCAAGTTTGTAAATGAGACAGTTGTTGACAAAGGTATAGATTGAGCTGGGCGCGCAAAATCTTGGCTCCGTGGGCTGGTTACATAGAGTTGCCCCAAAGGGGTTGGCTCCGTTTCTACAGTGAAATCGAGTGGAATTGTTTGCAAAAGCAATGAACCATCTGACCGTACACCAAATATGGTGATAGGTGCTTCATAGGTGCCAGGTGCCAGATCTGTTGGCGTAATGTTTACAAGAACAGCAGCTGAATTTCCCAGTCGGACGGCCCCGCTTAAAGAGGAGACGGTAAGCCAAGGTTTCTTCGAATAGCTCACGTACCAATCAAGGGAACTGAAGCTGGGATTATCGATGGAGAGGGTCATTGAATAGGGTAATGAAGAGAGAGGTATGCTCCGGCTGTCTCGAGCTGGTGTTACGACTAATTTGCTATCCATTGCTGCCTTAATCGCAGCGTGAGCATCCAGTAAGCCAGTCCCTACTTCACTCTCCCCTTCAGTCATGGGCTGCGTTGTGCCACGCAACATTTCTCGAACGTCATTGGCAGAGACGTTAGGGTTCATCCCTCTAAGCAGTGCCGCTACACCACTTACCATTGCCGCAGACATGCTAGTTCCAATCGAATTGCAGTATCCTCCCTCTCCAGAGGTAGTGGTTTCAGCTGTTGAACTACAAGGTACATCCGTCAAGCTTGGCCAAGTACTCAAAATTTGTTCGGATAATTCACCGCCAGGCGCAGCCAGATCTAGATCATCTCCAGGACTGGAATAGCTCGCTTTGAGCCCCTCACGATTGGTGGCTGCCACGCCCATCACTTCTGGCAAACGGGCCGGCCACATGTTGCGGCTAAATGCAGAGTTGCCCGCAGCAGCAATCATCAGAACATCGTGGCCATGAGCGTACTCAAATGCATACGAATATTCATCTGTACTTTGAGAAGGTGATGTCAAGCTGAGATTGATAATATCAGCTCCATCATCGACTGCCTGGCAAATTGCATCGATCACATCCGAAATTGTCCCGCTTCCGTTTCGATCCAACGTCTTATAAGAGGCAATCACAGCATTGGATGCGAGTCCAGTAATCCCTTGGTTATTGTTAAGTATGGCACCAATCAAGCCAGCTACGTGAGTCCCATGTCCGTAGTTATCTTCAGGCAAGGCTCCGGGATTCTTGTAATTATACCCGTACTCTGTAATATGTTTTCCAGCAAATTCTGGATGATCTGTGTCAATGCCACTATCAATAATGGCAATCTGAATTGGTGCAACGTCTGCGGATGCACTCTCCAGAATCGTGGCCATAACGCCTAATGCTTCATTACCTTGAATCTGTTCCAGATACCAAGCTTGTTCTGGATAGAGCGGATCATTGATCGCAAATTCCATCACATCCAACTCGCCAAAACGATTCGCCGCATATACTGGCCAATCTGGTAAGGCGAAAAGGACATCTGGGTGCTCTCGTAGCGCTTCCACTACTGTCGTTTCTGAGCCAGCGACCACATTCATACGCAGACCGGCTACATCAGGCGCAGTGCAGGATGCCCTCGAGCGATCAGTGAGAGTAGTGACCTCATTAGAAAGAATCAGATTTGGTTCAATCGACCTAGAGAGCGTTGTGAGCAGACTACTCGCCTGGACTTCAGTAGATCGCAGCCCAACGAGAACCTGAACAGATTCTACAGCTTGGGGCTCGCTGTTTGATAATAAATTGGCTGAAGAATCACGTGCTGAGGCCGATTCACCCTTGTTAACGGGCCAAAATATGAAAATACAGAAAAGAGGCAGCCAGACAACCGACAGTCGGAATACTCGCTGACACCAGTGGAGAATACGGGGATGTACATGCATAATGGATGTACTTACTCACTTTCGCTCTATCCAGGCAACATAAAGATAGATATATTATTCAGTAGTTTTCATGGATCAAGAGGCACCACGTAGGATGAAAATGATCCTGCTAATCCATCTGAATCCATGCCCGATTTTCAGGGCAGTCTGCACTCTTCTAGTCACTTCGTCCATAGTCGGTCTAGCGAGTATTGAGGCAGTTTTAATCTAATGGTACTAAAGGCTCTACACAGCAAAGTGTACTTGACAGTAGGTTTTCATGGATTAAGGTGCACCACAGAGGATGAAAAAGATCCGTCAATCCGTCTGAATCCGTGTCCGATTTTCAGGGCAGACATTCACCCAATCAACTGCATCACGGAAGGATGAAAATCGAATAAAGAGTAGGAGATTGCGCAGATTCTTAATCCTCCTAATCTTTTCATCTTTGTTATTTACAGGGCAGACCCATACTAAATTTGTACTTATCATCGCGAAGTACTTGTCATTACAATACCGTTCAATAGCTTGACGATATGATCACACTTTTGGATTGGTATGCGCCATCTGATTCTGTTTCATTACCGGGGAAATACTTTGGCGACCGCGCATCCACAATAGCCCACCCGGTAAACTGACCAGATAGCCAATTATCTGCTGCAGGAGACCTACCTTAATGCCCAACTCAGCATCGACCCCTACGAGACCAAAGGAGAGCGCAAAAGCTGCTTGGCGTACACCTAGGCCCCCTGGCGTCAAAGGCAATGCCAGCCCTACAAAGACGATAATCGGATTGATGGTCAACACAGCCATCAACGAAATACTATTAGGTGAGATAGCGCTGCTAATCAACCAGATGTTAATGCTTGTAAGAATAACAATGAGTCCACTGCTAACGGCCGAGACAAATATAGCCTGCTTCTGATGCCGATAGGCATTAAATGCGTCTGCCAATTGATGCCAAATCGGCGTCAGGCGATGAATGAGAGGCAGCTTCACCATGACCATTTCGGCCCACTCTTTTAGCCGCCGACTTAGGAGTGCAACGATGGCACCAATTAGGAGCAACGATGCCCCCAAGCTGCCAAGCGCAATGAGTCGCATGTAAGAGAATGTATCCTGCCCTTCCGCAACCCCCATTATAGGATATCCCCATAAAATCATGAGAGAAGAAGCAACTGCGGCTGCAATCATAAAGACAGTCAAGCCAATGAATCGATCAATCAAAACACTAGCCGCTGCATCAGCTCGCCGCTGGGTATCAATCGCAAGGGAATACCCGCGCATCACGTCTCCGCCAACTTGTGCTGGCGAGAAATTATTAAAGAACTCGGCGATCCACTGATATGTCAGGAGTCGATCAATTGGGACGGGGATACCAATGGCACGCAGTAGAATGCCCCACTTTAATCCGCTTAGGGCAACAGCCCCAGTATACATGAGCGCTCCCAACGCCAGCAGAGCGCCATTGGCATTGACAATATTTTGCCAAGTTTCGGCAGGATCCTCAAGAAGGTAGTAGAGCCATACCAACAGAGCTAGCCCAATAGCAACCTTCAAAAGTGAGACGGCGTGACGGTTCATACTCGATGATCCATAAGAGATAAAAGGCCGTACTTATAGCGAACGTCGGGCTTCGTCCACATCCTGCTTTTGGGTCCAAGCCATCTTCCAAACTACATGTCGATCCCGCTTAATGGCAAAATCATACCAGCCCATCCAACGACTCCAGGCTTCCAGAACAGCGAGTAGAAAAAGAACCCACAAGAGCTGTATTGCTCCCCAAACTTCGATCAGGGCGACCCGAAGTACTCGACGATTCTGAATGCTGCTAACAGCATACCCATATTTGTGCTTTAGATAGAGATGGCCTGCATGGTTGCGTCGCCGCTGCCGCACAAAATCGGGAATGGTCGTTGGCCCTGTATTATACACAATGGCATCCGGTGCATACCGCACCTGCATTCCTCTGCGAACAACAATGGCCTCGACAAATGCTTCATCCATGGCAATATCGGGAGGAATCCGCTCAAAGACCTTGCGAAATGCGATCATCTCACCAAGCCGTGGAATCTCTAGACAAAGAGTATGTTCCATTCGCAGCCGAATATGGCTCAGCAGCCCCACAACGTGATCAGGCGTATTAACAGCCATCTTCTGAGCACCCACCATTCCGACGATTGGATCAGCAAACATGCGTACCATGTGTTCAACAGCATACTCATGGGGCAAGGTGTCACCACTTTCCAGTACACAAATCTCGCAAGATGAATGAGATAAGAAGAGATTCACTGCGCTCGTCTTGCCTTCTCTTCGCTCCTGAATCAACAATTGAACGCGACTATCCTTTTGCATGTACTCTTGCACAATGGGAACCGTCTGGTCTGTACAAGCACTTGCCACCACGATAATCTCGGCAATTTCAACTTGATGTAAATGTTGATCCAGGAGTGCATGAAGCAGGCTCCCGATATTTTTTTCTTCGTTGTAAACAGTCACGCCAACGCTACAGCGAATCTTGGCACGATTCGAATCATCCATATTGATCTTAGCTTCTCTCTTTAGCCCCCCTCCATCAGGTGAGCAATAGTTACGCCGTCTCCGCCCTCGCCGCCATCACCCGCTCGGTATCGACTAACCAATGGATGGCCCTTGAGAAGGTTACGCACAGCGTCACGGAGCGCGCCAGTGCCTTTCCCGTGAATAATTCGTACGAAGGGAAGTTGGCCATTAAATGCATCGTCTAAATAGGTTTCAACCTCATCGAGACCATCTTCAATTCGCGCACCCCGAAGATCTAGTTCCATCCCGGGCGACTTTCGCTTTTCACCACCAGAAACGCGGCGAATTCGTACCTGCTCTGGAATCTTATCCTTTTGTGCCTTTTGGCGTAATTCTAGCCGTTTCAGTGGCAACTTCAAACGGAAGTTACCCAACTGTACATCCGCTTCTTCGTCTTTTGCGTTGATGGTCAGTATCACACCTGTAGCTTGCAAGCTGGGAACCCAAACCTTATCGCCCACTTCAATAGGTCCGGTGATTGTCTCACCAGCCTCATCGGGTACGACCACGTTGCGATCCACAGAGCTATCCGTGCGCCGCCTAGTTAGTTCAGCCTCGGCTCTAGCCAAGAAATCTTTATGGGCCGTACCACTTTGGGGCTGACCCGTTCGGGAAAGCTGGCGACGAGTCTGTTCGATCTCTTTAATGGCCTGATCAATCTCTGCCTGCATAGTACTGCGCATTTCGGCAATTACGTTTCGACGCGCCTCTTCAATGGAAGCGAGTTGATAACGTAGATCCCGTTCTAGTACCTGCGCTTGCTTCTCCCGCTCCTTGGCCCTTTCTTCAAAACGACGAGCTTCCTGACGAGCCTGCTTGATCTCGTCCAGCAGCGAGTCGGCCTGCAAGGTATCTGGCCGCACAATATTCTCTGCACTATCGACAATGGACGGATTTAAGCCGAGACGTCGAGCAATGGTCAAGGCGTTGGAACGACCAGGCAATCCAATACTCAACTCATAGGTGGGGCTCAACGTCTGTATATCAAACTCGACCGACGCATTGCGGACGCCCACAGTACTGTGAGCATAGAGCTTTAAGTCGCTGTAATGCGTTGTCGCCACCGTTGTAATGCCTCGGTCCCGCAAGTTCTCCAGCAGAGCCATGGCTAAGGCTGAACCTTCATCTGGGTCCGTTCCTGCCCCTAATTCATCAAAGAGAACCAGGCTGCGTGGGTCGGCCTCTTCCAAAATCTGGATGATATTCGTCATGTGGCTGCTAAAGGTGCTCAGGCTTTGCTCAATGCTCTGTTCATCACCAATGTCGGAATAGATGCCTTCAAAGACGGAAAGCTGACTATCTGGCTCTGTAGGGATCATCATGCCGGACTGAGCCATCAGTGCCAGCAGGCCAACCGTCTTGAGCGTGACGGTTTTCCCCCCAGTGTTGGGGCCTGTGACCACAATAATGTAGTACGTATCATCCAGGTAGACATCAATCGGGACAACTTCTTCTGGATCAAGTAAAGGATGCCGGGCGCGACGCAAGTCGATTACCGAGCCAGGGTGAACAACCGGATCTGAGGTAGGTATTGTAGCAGAGATGCCCTCTTGATCTTGAGCAGTTTCCTGTCGTTGGACATCGCCTTGGTTACGGTCTTGGCGGTGAGCGTCATACGAGGCCCCATTAGGAGAAGCTGGCGTCAACTCCGTTCCCCTAATTGGCTTATGATATTTGTGAAATGGGACAACCGTTGGCAAGGTCGCATCGATCTGGTAGGCATATTTGGCCTTGGCAAAGATCAAGTCTAGTTGGGCCAGGATGTGGACATTATCCCTGATGTAATGGGCTTCGTCCGCAATTAATTCGGTCAGATGGGTGAGAATCCGCCGAACCTCTTTATCTTCTCGCAGCTCCAATTCACGGACAGCATTGTTCTGCTGAACGACTTTTATGGGTTCCACAAATAGGGTTGCCCCACTAGAGGACTGATCGTGGATAATGCCATCAATCTGTCCCTTGTGCTCGGCCCGTACAGGGATCACATATCGTCCCTGACGCTGGGTCACCAGCGAATCTTGTAGAAAAGGACCGACATTTGGATTGTGAACCAACCGATCTAGAATGGTAAGGAGACGTTCCTGGGCAATCCGAAGCTCCTGGCGAATCTGGGCTAACTCTGGACTCGCATTGTCCACAACTTCGGCTCGGTCGCTAATACAACGTCCAATATCTGTCACAACATGGTCACAGGTTTCAATGTTATAAGCTAGTGTTGCAAGTTGAGGGAAGGCATGTTCTAAGCGGACGATAAGTTGCTGGAGGTTGCGTGCCCGCATCAGTGTATTGCGGATCTCCAACAGATCTGGGGCCAAAAGCATGGAGCGGCGCTCAGCCTTTTCCAAGTGGTGTCGCACATCTGTAACTCCACCAAAGCTAATATCGGCTTTCTGCTCCAAAAGGTTGTAGGCTTCATCTGTCTGCTCCAGCCACTCTTGAATCGTCTGTAGATCGTCACTGGGCAACAGGGCCGCGGCCAAATCACTTCCACCGCTGAATGAGCAGTGTCTCGCTAACCGTTCTAGGATTTTGTCGTATTCAAGAACCTTTAATGCACGTGGGTTCATTGGTTTTCTCGTCGAACCGGGTAGTTCAGTAGTCGGTTGCTGATAGTCAGTTGCTGGTATTCCGAGAATTTACAATCAACGATGTTTCAACATTGAATAAATACAGAATACCTGTTACGAATCACGAATTATTCTTCATACCATAAAGCGCACCCAACTATATCACAGGTTGGGTGCATAGCCTAACCGCCGCAACATACCCGATTTTTTGCGCCACTTCTCCCATACCTTTACCCATAGCTCCAAATAGACTTTTGTTTCCACCAAATCTTCAACATCGGGGCGGGCAAGCTGGCCGATCTGCTTGATCATGGTTCCTTTTTTGCCTAAAACAATACCTTTTTGGCTCTCGCGTTCTACGTAAATGGTGGCGGAAATATAAGTAAGATCCTCGTCGTTGTGATCTCGCTCTACAAATTCGTCGATGACCACGGCAATGCTATGGGGAACTTCCTGCTCCAACAACTCAAGCGCCTTTTCGCGGATGATCTCCTCGGTAATAAAGCGTAATTGCAGATCTGTCACCTGATCAGGAGGATAGTACTGAGGCCCCAATGGCAGCTGGCTGCGTACATGTTCAACCAGTTCCGCAGCGCCTTGGCCTGTTAGCGCGCTGAACTGGATGGTTGATTTGGCTTCATCAGGTAGCCAATCGAGCAGCTCTTCATATTCAGCACGCCGCTCAGATAATGTCTCTTTTCGCTTATCTTCATCCCAACGATCGATCTTGTTCAGTCCTAAAACCAGGCGTCGAATGGGGCGATAGAGATGGATCTCCTCCAGCAGCTCAGCGATGTAGCGATCTCCCTTCTTAGGCATACTATTTACATCGACCAGCCAAAGCAATATATCCGCATCTGACACAGTCTCTCGAACCACAGACATCATATATTCACCTAGCTTGTGCTGAGGTTTGTGAATGCCTGGCGTATCCAAGAGAATCATTTGGGCAATTTCAGATGTGTAAATCCCCAACAGTTGGTCTCTGGTGGTTTGGGGCTTGGGGCTGGTAATGGCTATCTTTTGCTCTAGAATTTGGTTGAGCAGAGTGGATTTACCTACATTAGGGCGACCAATAACGGCCACAAAGCCACTCCGGTGATCAGGGTGCAGCGCCTCCTGATCGGGTAATAGAATCGATTCGTACTCGTCGATTGAATTCATCTACTCTTCTCGATGGGTAATGGCGGTGAGTCTAAAATCACTTCGTTTGTACTTTGTGTACTAAGTTGAGTGTACCAAGTTAAGGAAATACTCATGCCAGCGGGAGTCTGCGGTTAACTCTGGGTGAAATGAGGTAGCCAAAATGGCTCCCTGGCGTACGGCTGCAATAACGGACTCATCCTTTTGGTTTTGGACGGTTACCAGGATTTCCACACCCGGGCCAACCTGAGTGATGGCTGGTGCCCGAATGAAGATGGCCTGGAATGGCTCCCCTCCGAGTAATTCAGTGACCATATCGGTCTCAAAACTATCCACCTGACGACCAAAATGATTTCGTTCTACCAGCACATCCAAACCACCAATCAGGGCTTGCCCTCCTTGCTTTTGGCCTAAGGCTTGATTAGAGAGCATGATCATGCCAGCGCAGGTCCCCCATGTTGGCCTACCACTGTTGACCCACGCTTTGAGTGGCTCTATCAATCCCCACCGTTCGGCAATCAGCGCCATGCTTGTGCTCTCACCGCCAGGAATGACCAACCCATCCAGCCCTTGGAGCTGCTCTGGTTTGCGCACTTCCATGCACTCAGCACCTAATGAACGAATCATCTTGATATGTTCTAAAAATGCACCTTGTAGTGCAAGCACGCCAATGGTAAGCGTAGAAAAATCCATAGAGTACCTGTAAAAATCTGTTTATGGGGCAGGCTCAGAAATGACACCTTTCGATCTATTGAGTATATACCCGAGGGACTCAAACAAGCTCTAGTGCCAATGCCGTCCCACCACCAGTTCCATGGCAAAGCGAGGCCAGGCCTAATTTTCCGCCACTATTTTGAAGGGCGGTTAAGAGTGTCACCACGATGCGGGCACCACTACAGCCGATGGGGTGACCTAGCGCAATGCCGCCGCCATAGATATTGAGCTTTTCGTAGGGAATGCCCAATACTCTGTTAAAGAGGACGCTGTTGACGGCAAAGGCTTCGTTATTCTCGATCAAGTCAAATTCATCGATACGTTTTTCCAGCTTCTCCGCCAGCTTACGCACGGCTGGAACCGGCGCCTCTACGAAGCGCCAGGAATCAACTGCAGCCCAAGAGCCACCGACAATTTTGGCGATAGGTGTTAGGCTATGTTTTTCCACTGCTGCCTCGCTGGCAACTAGGAGTGCCGCAGCTCCATCGCTAATCTGGCTAGAGTTCCCTGCCGTTAAAATACCGTCCTGTGTAAAGGCTGGGCGCAGTTTACTCAACCCTTCCAAGGTCGTGTCCTCACGTATCCCTTCGTCTGCCGAAACCCTCACCATCTCCCGCTTCACCTTGACCTCGATGGGAACAATTTCGTCCTTGAATATACCTTGGGCAGTGGCCTGGGCCGCACGCTGATGGGACTGGTAGGCAACCCTATCCAGATCAGGTCGGGTAATTTCATACTCTTCAGCCAACCGTTCCGTTTCGCTGCCCATGCCATCATTTTCAATTGGATCGGTCAAACCATCATAGACCATCGTATCAAAAATCTGCCCAGAGCCACTGGGCATCATCTTATATCCCCAGCGAGCCTGATGGGGAAGAGCAAAAGCTGATTGGGACATGGACTCAGTTCCCCCAGCTAGTACTAGATCTGCCTCGCCGGACTTAATAGCCATGGATGCATTCATCAATGTCATCATGCCTGAAGAGCAGACCATATCCACAGCATAGCCATCCACGCTCTGGGGAATACCAGCCTTGACAGCAGCCTGACGAGGAATCAATTGACCATGCCCTGCACGCAGAATGTTGCCAAAGATATACAAGTCTAAATTCTCACCGCGAATACCTGCTCTCTCAACCGCAGCCTTCATGGCCAAACCGCCCAAATCGGACGGCGATAAATTCTGCAAGGTACCACCAAAACGACCGATTGGCGTTCTGACTGCCGAAACGATATATGCGTCACTCATTCTCTATACTTTCACTACCATTTTGCCAAGATTTTCGCCGCTAAATAAACCAATAAATGCCTGGGGCGTATTTTCAACGCCATCCACAATGGTCTCCTGCCAAGTTATCTTGCCCTCTTGGATCCATTGTCCCATCTCCTGGTAGAACCGATTGGAATCAGCCATAAAGTCAGAGACGATAAACCCCTGGAGTAAAAGTCGCTTGCCGATTATGTTGCCTAGATTATTGGGGCCTGGTACAGGTTCCGTTGCGTTATATTGGGCAATCATACCACAGAATGGGATTCGGGCTTGGTTGTTGGCTATGGCAAGGGCCGCCTGAAGATGCTCACCCCCGACATTTTCAAAGTATATATCCAACCCGTCAGGGCAGGCTTGACCCAACACGTGGGTCAGGTTATCAACATCTTTGTAATTGATGGCTACATCTACGCCAATCTCTTCTAGCCAGGCAATCTTAGCGGCCGTGCCAGCACTGCCCACCACTCGGCAGCCTTTGATCTTGGCAATCTGGCAGACGATAGAACCGACTGCACCTGCCGCGGCAGAGACAAAGACCGTCTCTCCCGCTTGCGGTTTGCCAATCTCCAGTAAGCCAAAATAAGCCGTCATGCCGGGCATCCCCATGGTTCCCAGGAAGGATTGGAGAGGAGCAAGCGAAGGATCGATCTTCTGGAGTCCCTTTCCATCACTCAAGTAAGCTTCTCTCCAGCCCAACATGCCCAGCACATGATCACCTTCCGTAAATCCTTCATGGTTAGATTGGATAACTTCTCCAACACAGCCACCAGTTAGAGCTTCACCGAGCTGGAATGGCGGCGTATAGCTCTTACGGTCCACCATTCGGCCACGCATGTAGGGATCGACGGATATGAAGCGATTTCGAACCAAAATCTCACCAGAGCCTGGCTCTGGTAGCGATACGGTGGCCACCTCAAAATCATCCGGTTTGGGTAATCCTACAGGACGCTGCGTTAGGCGAATCTCTTGACTGGTTATGTGGGACATAGTTAACCTTCCTTATCGAAGTGAATTACAGATGGAGTTGGGTCACAAAATGCTCTTCTTTATCTAGCAGCCCAAAGCATACCGCGTCGCTCAATCTCTTTGGCCTCTGGGACATCAAAATCAGATGCTATATGACCCAATGATGAGTAGAATACACGTCCCTTATCCCACATACGCTTCCATACGACAGGCATTACGGTTCCATTGACCCATGGAGCCACATCAGTATTGAAGGTCGTGGTAGCAAGGACTTCATTTGAAGGATCGGTATGCATATAGTATTGCTCAGAGTGCATGGAGAAGTCATTGAGTCCAGCTGTGATGGGATCGTCGTGGTTAGAAATATTCACCGTATAATCGATAATGTTCCCTGGGTGGGCAACCCACTGTCCCCCTACCATCCACTGATATTCCACGTTATTACGAAATGAATCGGCCATGCCTCCGTGCCAACCGGCCAAACCAACACCGCTTGCAACGGCATCGAGTAATCCTTTCTCCTGCTCTTTGCTAATACTGCTCATAGTCCAAATGGGAACAACCAAGCTAAGTTGACTCATCTTTTCACTATCGAGATAAGAATCCAACGAATCTGATATTTCAACCTCAAATCCTTCACCCTCAAGAATAGGGCCGAAGATCTTTGCACACTGTTCCGGCTCATGACCCGACCAGCCGCCCCAGCAGATTAGTGCTTTACGTGCCATATTTTGGTTCTCCTTTAATCATAATGCAGTTGCTTTAAGTATTGGCGTTTCCCGTTGTTTCTACAGGGAGAGTCAAACGCCGGTTTTCAAATAAAGAGGAGCTCGTTATTGTTTAGGAACAAGAATAATATAACTCCGTCATTTGGTTGGACATCCTCAACTGAAACGCGTTCGTTATCGGTGATATATTCTTTAATAGTATAAATCCATTTGATTTTCAATGCACATGCACGCCTTGACAAATAGGCAAAGCATTTCAGAGTTCCTGCAAAACCACATCGGAATTAACCCTACATTTAAACAGCACTCTTCGGGATAAATCTTGTAAAATTGTGGATAACAATTAGAGCTGTGGATAACTATGAGGATAACCCCTGTTTATGGGGATAAGTTATCCACAGAATCCAGAAAATTTATTAAAGCGAATAAGTACTGGGGGCATGGTTCATTAAGGAGTAAGAACAGATTAACAATTGAGGCTCATGTAGGAAGTTGAGTGAAATCGGAAGACATAATGAAATGAAGAAAGGAATCGGTGACGAATTTGAGATTGTGAGTCCATTCAAAAATAGCGACGTACTAAGCAAGGCATCGTTTATGGACACCGCGAAAAGGACGAAGGCAGTTACGTAAGCCGGTCCAGATGCCTTCCATGGAGTTGGAGTGAACTTCTCGGATGCCATCGGCGTCATTGCGAGCCCATTCCCGCCGTGAATGACAGGCTCTCGAGTGAGAGCGCCCGGTGGCAGCAATGGGATTGAAAGCATTGCACTCATCGGTATAAAGAGTGGAGCAAGGGAGCGTGTGTGCGACGACCAAAGGAACAATGGTTGCTTGGGTGGTATCGTCGATGACGATGAGTTGTACTTGCCCAGAAGTCCGCCCCCAAATGCCAAGGATAGGAGGGCGGTCATTGGCCATAGCCCCCCCTCGTCCGCGACGCTTGTTGGCTTGACGTCTTGGCGGGTCAGAAGGGAATGGATGCACCTGCCTTTTCTCTCCGGCATTTTGGTACAGTTCATCCGCTTCTAGCTCTAAATCTCGAAAAAGGGGGCGGCCGTTGCCAGTAAGGCACTCTCTTGAGTCCGATGGCGACGGTCGGGTAGCGTGCCGTAATCCAGGTTCAGTTCTTCGGCTGCGAAAATATAGGCCGCAGATGCGTCCGTATAGTATTCGCCGTAGGCGCTCAAGAACCGGCTAACGCCCTGTTTAACATTTTCCAGAAATCCGGTGAAGGTGCTTGAGCGGCTCTCTGTATTAATTCGGCTAAAGTCCAACCGCAGCACCAAATATTGATTTGCCAAGGGTGTCGATGTCTGCCCAATGGCATAGCGGCCAAAGAATTCGCTGATCTCTTTGGCCGTCATGCCATAATAGGATTGTAAGATAGAGACAAAGAGGGTCTTGCCAAAGCGGCGTGGCGCAGAAAGAAGAGATAAGGTTCATTCACCTGCTCAAGTTGGGAAATAAACGGGGTACGATCGACAAAGTAGTAGTTCTTGTTGGTTAATTTAGCAAAATTGCTGACCCCATAAGGTAATCTAAGCATGCTCTCTTCCTGTCTCATCCCTGGACCGTGATGTACGGAATTGCTATCCATAGACGACGCACTAAATCCACTTCATGGAAAATGTGCGCAAGAATTATACCACTATTTACATGCAACTTTAGCGCCCAACACTTATCGCTGCATGCAGAGCTACTACTGTCATCGAACCGTAAGGATTTAATGTCTTATCGTCTGGTAAAGTACTCTAAGAATGCATCTTCTGTTATTACTTCCTTGGGATACATCCAGCCATGCATAGATAGCCCATCCAATTGAATCAAGTTGAATAGAGAACCATCAACCATTATGCGATTTCTTAAGCAGCCACTTCGCCTGAAGCCTCACATCAAAGCCCTTACCATTCCAGAAAATCCAGGCATTTTTATCCTATCAGCCAAAGCTAGCACCTTTCTAGAAGGGGCCATCCCTCAGTCCATCTTGCCCCACATTGACGGGCAGCTAACGGGCCAGCAGATTGTGGATGTGCTGAGGCCAGAGCATTCACCATTTGCAGTCATTGAATCCTTACTTGAACTGGTTAACTTGGGAAGTGTGGAGGAAGTACCCGCCACAGAGACCCATGAAGCTATCGTGGCCATGGCATCGGCGTTAGGGATAGAGGATCTTCCCCAAAAACTGACGCCTGTTGCCCTTCATCCCATCGGCCATGTCGATGGAGAGCAACTCCAAAAACGGTTGCACGCGGTTGGGATTAAAGAGGCCCAAAGCGACTCTGCAATGGGGCTGGATATCTTCTTAACCGATAGCTATTTTCGCCCGGAGCTTGCCCAACACAATGAAGATGCCACTCGACCGTGGCTGCCAATTTGCCCATTTGACGACCAAGGATGGATTGGACCACTGGTTGTCCCTGGCGAGACAGCCTGCTGGGCCTGTTTCTACCAGCGTTTGAGCCGCAATTTCGAAGCACAACATCTTTGGTGGAGCCAACACCAAGACGATGCTCCGCTACCAGCTCCGGGCATTCCGCTACTGGCAGAGACCACGTTAAACATGGCTGCTCAGCTTATCGTTCGCTGGCTACTACAGCCAGACGACCATCCGCTGCTCAATCAGTTGCTGACATTTGATAGCATAACATTGACGACTAAACAGCATCGGGTTGTCAAACGCCCCCAGTGTTCCGTCTGCGGGTCAGGCAGGTTGCCAGAGCAACAGCCCGTCATTCTGAACAGCCAGCCTGCCACAGGCAGTAATGAGAGTGGACATCGCCTCGTGTCAGCCGAGTCTATGCTGGCAGAGTATGGGAACCATATTGATCCAATCACCGGCATTGTGCCGCGCCTGCGAGCGCAAACCGATGATGGGGTAACCCATGTGTACGGCACCCATTACGTCAAAAGCAGGCTAGCTACCTCCTGGAAACAGCTAAGTGCGCGCAAATACAATGGCGCTGGCGGCAAGGGCGCATCTGGCATGCAAGCCAAAGCCAGTGCTTTGGGCGAAGCCATTGAGCGCTACGCCTCCTTATGGGACGGCACGGAATCCCATATCGTCGCCCGCTGGGACGAATTGCCGGGCAGAGCCTACAGGCCGCAAGCATTGATGCTCTTTAGCGATGCCCAATATGCCAACCGCAAGCAGCTCAATGAAATCCATCAAGATTACAAGACTCATGTACCTCATCTTTACGATCCAAAGGAACCAATTGCCTGGGTCAAAGTTTGGTCTCTCTCCAAGCAAGAATGGGTATTCCTGCCGGCCGCCTTTGTATATTTTGACTATCATGGACCAGGGTCGGCTAGCGCTTGCGTTGGAGACTCCAATGGCAATGCCGCGGGTACATCTATAGAGGATGCCATACTGCAAGGCTTTTACGAGCTGATTGAGCGAGATAGCGTGGCGCTCTGGTGGTACAATCGGCTGCCGCGCCCGGGCGTGAATTTGGATGGCGTGAACGATGGGTATATTTCAGCGCTGCGCGGCCACTACGCCCAGATCAACCGGACGGTTTGGGTCCTAGATATCACGAGCGACTTTGGCATCCCAGCTTATGTGGCCTTGAGCCGACGGGTGGATGGTGGTCCTCAGCAGATCACGGCTGGTTTTGGTGCCCACATGGATAGCAAAATCGCCATCATTCGGGCACTGACCGAGATGAACCAGCTGATGCCGTCGGCCCTCAAGGGTGCCGAACGCATTGACCGTCGCCTGCCGGAACCGGGCGATGCCTTGACTTTATTCGACGTAACCGTGGCCGACCATCCCTATCTGTTCCCTTCCCCCTCGCTGGCCGAAGTGGGTTGGGCGGACTCGAAGACGTCTGTTCATGACGATTTGCGCTCCGAAGTTGAGTACTGTCATTCCTTAGTGAAAGAGCGGGGTATGGAGATGCTAGTGCTAGACCTGACCCGACCGGATTTGAAACTCCCTGTGGTCAAGGTAACGGTGCCAGGTATGCGCCATTTTTGGCGGCGGCTGGCACCAGGACGGCTCTACGACGTTCCTGTTCAGATGGGGTGGTCGGACAAGCCAACCATAGAAAGCAACGTCAATCCCATTCAGTTAACGGTTTGATGCGCCGTGATGGTATAAGTTGACACGATAAGATTGACAGGATCGATTTTATGATCAACAAGCATATAGCTTGGGCACCGCATACAACCTTAAATGAGTTAGACGAAAACCGAATCCAAATCCGCTCGCCTCGACGCCAGTTGGTGACGGAATCATTGTCGAGTGGGCAACGGGCTGCCTTCGACTTACTGGCCGGCATGGGCGTCCCGTCCGCAACACTGATGAAGTCAATTGAGCATGAAGATGTGCAGGCCCGCATGAGGTTGGTCACCTACCAACATGAGTGCATCCGACTGGGGTTAATCGAGCAGGTGCTGGTTGTTGATGAGCGGCCCATTGCGGGTGCTATCTCAATCGCAGATAGCTACTGGCCACGTGACGAAAAAGTGCCAGCGCGGCCTGCACTCTCTCGCTTTGCGCTCCTACGTCCGCACGAAGAACATTTCGTTTTGGAATCGCCCCTCTCTTTGGTCCAAGTACATCTGTATGAGCCGCAATGTCTGGCTTGGCTAGGCACCCTGCTCTCTGACCCATCTGCCTCAAACAACCCAACTCTGGATAAACCGTCAGAACAAGAGAACGCCATGCTTCAGCTGCTGACCAATGCAAGCCTCCTGACCGAACGGCTGGCTGATGGCCGCACCCAAGAAGAGGTGGACGACACGCTGCAACAGTGGCAGTTCCACGATCTCTACTTCCATAGCCGCAGTCGAGACGGGCGCACACCAGAAGCGGTCGGCGGCACCTATCGCTTCCGCGAATCGATTGCTCCCTTGCCTCTGCTCAAGCCGCCGATGAGTGACTCGATTGTTACGTTGCCCCGCCCCGATTTGAAGCGGTTGGCAACAGAGGACGCCTCATTCACCAGCGTACTTGAAGGGCGTCGCTCCCAGCGGAAAAGACGTCACGAGCCGCCAACCTTGGCCCAGCTTAGTGAATTCCTCTTCCGCAGTGCACGAGTCCAGCAGAAGGATGAAAAAGGGGGCGTGAGCTGGCGACCGTACCCCTCTGGTGGTGCCTGTCACGAACTGGAGATTTATGTGGCGGTGGATGAATGTACAGGTTTGAAGCCAGATCTTTACCACTATGAGCCAGACGGGCATCAGTTGGGGAGGTTGATGGTCGACTCTGATGCGCTTAGGCGAATCCTCATAAGAGCTGCGTCAGCCCAAGCAGTGACTGAGAAACCCAACCTGCTCTTGCTCATCACCGCACGCTTTCAGCGCGTCAGTTGGAAGTATAGCGCCTTGGCCTACGCCCTCACCCTCAAAAATGTGGGCGGCCTCATGCAGACCATGTATCTGGTGGCAACGGCCATGGAGCTGGCTCCTTGTGCCATCGGAACAGGGGATAGCGATCTCTTTGCACGCTTAACCGACATCGACGTTTTGCAAGAGGGGTTGGTTGGGGAATTTACTTTGCGATAGGTCTATGCTCAATCCACTGGCGGACCATCCCATCAAATGCAGGATCCAGCAGCATCTCATAGCTTAGGGCACTCTTGGCAGCGAGCAGCTCAGGCGTTGACGTGGATTCGATGGAGTCTGCCGCCTGAGCCAAATACGCCTGGATGCCATCGGGGTTCATGGCTTGCCACGTGCGCTTTTGGGCGGCAACGTGGGTAAGCAAGGGAACGACTATCTGCTGGTTGTACCCCAGGTTGATGCGACGGCGGTCGATGGAGATGGCCGGTTCGCCGCCACCGCGATGGAGGCGAATCTCATGGGGAAGCGTTCCAGCCAGGGCCTGGCGAAAAATCCAGCGATTGAGTCCGTCTTGCTCATAGAGGTCACTGGGAATCCCCAAGCCAAATTCGACCACCCGACGATCCAGCCAGGGAAATCGATAGCTGATGCCGTTAGCTAAGGTGGCGGCGTGGTAAGCTTCCATTGTTGCCCCTAGCTGATAGCGCCCCAGACGGTGGAGCTGACGCGCCCGCACCCCACTTGGATAAGGCTCAGCTTCCAAAGGAGTTTGCATTTCGATCTGCAGGGCCGGTTGCCACATGGCGAGTAGGGTTGGCCACATTTCGATTTGGCGCTGCTCCATTTGACGCTGCTGCTTGCGGTGGCGGATGGGCGTGCGGACGTGGCGACTGAGCAAGCCCTTGATGCGTCGGCCGTCCGCGCTGAGCGCGGCTTGGCCCATTGCTTGCCCAAAGAACCACCAGTCGCCAGGATCGCCCAGCGTGTCTCCTTTGGCCGAGATGACCGTATTGCCTCCCAAACCGGACAGGATGGTGGATACGCCCAACTCCTGGGCCTTGCGGTGGAGCGGACGGACCCGGTAGGTGCCGACAGGACTACCAGCTGAGCGAATCCGGGTGTAGGCTGCGTCGGCGATGGTGGGCGAGACATAGTGGCAGGTGAGGGATAGCTGCTGGGTAAGTTGGTCTACCCGCTGCCGCTCATCGTTGGGCAGATAGCCATCGTTAGCTTGCTCAGACCAGAAGAAGAGAGGCAGATTGTGGCCGAGCTTTTGGGCTTGGGCAGCAGCCAAGACGGTCAGCGCCGATGAATCCAGGCCGCCACTCAGCAGGGTACCCATATGGTTATGCGCACCCATGTGACAGCCAACGGCCTCCTCCAGCAGATCGCGCAGCGCGGCCACATAGGCTTGGGGTTGGGACATGCGAAGCGCGGCCACATCCTGGGGCTGCCACCAGGGCCAGAGCTGTTCATGCTCTGCGGTCACGATCATGGCATGGCCGGGGAGCAGACGGCGTACAGTTTTCAGTACGGTGGTCTCGGGCGGCAGGGGAGCGCCTTGCCACCCTTGGAGGGTTTGGGCCACGTGCTTGGCGTTGATCTGCTCGCCTACCCCAGGCCTAACCAAGAGGGCCTGCCAATCGTCGCTGGCAATGAAGCGCTCTCGGTTCAGGCTGTAGTAAAAGGGGCGCACACCCACGGCATCCCGGGCGCAAAAGAGGGTGTGCTTTTTTCTGTCCCAAATGGCCAATGCAAAGTCACCCAGCAACTGTTTGGGCATCTCTCGCCCCCAACGGGCATAGGCATGGAGCAGTAGTTGATGGTCAGAGAGGTGGCGGCGCTGGTCGCTGGCAATGTCGAGCTGGCTGCAGAGGGTATCCCGATTATCGAGTCGAACCGTGGCCGCCACCGTCAGCCCCAAGGTGGCATCATGAAAGGCGGCAGGTAGGTTAGATTCGGTGGCGTCTTGATCAACGCACTCAGATTGATTTCCCATGCATTGGCTTCCAATACAGCGAATTCCCAAGGCCACCTGGCCATCCGACCAGCGATTCAAGGGCGCGGAATGGCGTGGCTCACCAAGCCGATCGGTCTGCATGGCTTCCAACATCTCAGCGGGTTCAGAAGGCCCACCTTGGCGGCGACAATAGACTAGATCAAAACTGTGCATAGACGACCTCCTCCAGCTTGGGGTTGACCAGCATTTCGATGCTCAACCCGGCCATCACGTTGCCTTGGGCGCTCATATCGCCCACGAGTCGCTTATCGACCACGCGTCGCGCCCGTTCGAGTTCCAGGAGCTGGGTGGGCGGAGCCGCGGCCAGGATCTGCTGAAGCAGAGGAAGTATTAAGGACTGCCGCTCGGCACTAATGCGTTCCCGATCCACAATCAGGGCCGGTTCCCGCTTGCTCTTGTTCCAGCGCACCTCATCGGGTAGAATACCGGACATAGCGTGACGAAAGAGATAACGCTTCCAGCCTTTTTTGAAGTACATCTCTGGCGGTAATCCCAGGGCAAATTCCACCATTCGTCGATCGAGCAGCGGGTAGCTGTAGATGATGCCCCCGCGCCTACCACTCGAAGCCCAGCCTTCGATGCGTTGGGTCAGGTGACCGCGGGCCAACAGAACCAGCTGCTGCTGCCGTACACTGGGCTTCTCTTCACCAGGCGGCCTGGGCAGTGGCTCGGCCTGCTGCAGCTGCTCCATAAAATCAGAGCGTAGCAGCAGATCAGATAGGGGACCGTCTATCCAATAATCCAGCACAGCCGACGGGTAGAGCCGTTTGAGCATCCACGTGGGGAGATTGGGAAAAAGAGAGCGGATCACCGCCTGTTTCCAGACGGCACCACCGTGGATCTGGCTGCGCAGGGTTAGCTCTCGCCAAATGTGGCGGACGTGTCCCTGCCTGAGCAGATCGGCAAAGTAACCCCGACCATTGAAAGAGATGAGCTCATCTCCTCCCCAACCAGATAAGATTGTGCGGATGCCCAGATCCGCAGCCTGCCGCCGCACCACCCGTTCGTGGACGAAGAACGCCTCTCGGTAGCGGGCCTGGTGCCTCATGCACCAAGCTAGCGTATCTTCGGCCTGAACAGCCGTATGATGGATCGGTATACCTTCAGATTGACTAATCAGCCTGACAAGCTGCCGTTCATCAGCGGGCGCATCGCCACCGTTGCTTTCCTCACCGTTGCTTTCGCCACCGTTGCTTTCGACACCGTTGCTTTCGCCACTAGGAGGTGCCCAGGAAAAACCAGTAAGGCCGGACTTTCCCTCAGCTTGTAGATGTCGTTGGGCCAACACCGCCACACTGGAGCAATCCAGGCCGCCGCTCAGATGGGCACCCACGGGATAGTCGGAACGGATTCGGGCGGCCACCGATTGAGACAACAGCTCACCCAGGGCTTCAGCATACTGGTCGTCATCGGCATAGCGGATTTCGGGCAGGCTGGTTGGCTCCCAATAGCCCCAGCTTTTGACCTGTTGCGAGCTGTCAACCGTCATGGCTTGGGCGCGTCCCAGCTTGCGGATACTCGCGTAAAAAGTATGGGTCTCATGAGGGTAGTTCTGGCCGTGGCGGAAATGGGCTGACAGGTAAGCCAAATCCAGCTCCAGAGGCACGTCCGCGGCCAGCAACATGGCCATGTCGCTGGCAAAGAGAAAGTGATGCGCCTCGCTATGGTAGTAGAAGGGCCGAACGCCGATAAAATCCCGGGCCGCAAAGAGGCGCTGGGCCTGCTCATCCCAGATAGCAAAGGCAAAATCGCCCAACAAACGCGTAGGACAGTCTACGCCCCACTCGGCATAAGAGTGGAGAATCAGTTCACTGTCGCTCATGACCGCGGCCGATTCTTTGGGCAAACGCAGCATGGTGGCCAGCTCATCCTGGTTGTCCAGGCGGGCGTCCGCGGTAATGGCCAGACCTAGTTCCTTGTGGTAAAGGCGCAACTGTTCGTCTTGGGATTCAGGCGTCAACCAGCGCAATTGGCAGCCTAGAGCGACGGGGCCATCTTGCCAGGTTTCGACCCTATCATGAGGATTATCTTCGATGGCGGCCAGCATCGCGTTCAGAGCATTTGGCGAATTTTGCCCAGGATCTCGTTGATATAGTCCGCAGATTGCGGTCATCTCGTTACTCCGTTCTGATTCATACAGCGTACGATGAATTTTGATAGATTTACCGTAGGCGCTGTTTTCAACTGCGCAAGCGTGGCCAACCACTCATTTTCAAGAGAAGAGGCGGGATTTTCCATGCTCGTGCGGCTGCAAGCCGCACCTACGATTGACCCATCCTAATTTTCACAATTTGTCGTAGGCGCTGTTTTCAACTGCGCAAGCGTGGCCAACCTCTCATGTTCCAGAGAAGTAGTCAACGTAGCCCGTCCATTTTGGGCGGGAAAGATCGTATGACCCACCTGTTCCATGTGAAGTTCACGGGATAATCGGTCTCCACCGCCCTACAAGGACGGGCTACAATCTGTGGACGCCCGGATTCCCCCGATGACAACACTCGAGGGTGCCTTCGGGCGTGACAATATCGACTCTCAATTGCTTTGCCTTGATACGCATGGGCTGTCTAGCCGCACCTACGATTGACCCATGTTAACTTTTCAAGACTTAGCTTACGGTGTACCAGTTAACGTAGCCCGTCCATTTTG
>JBCCHB010000197.1:0-27809 GCA_039028975.1 Chloroflexota bacterium | reverse complement strand
GTTGCCTTCATGGCCCGGCTGACCGCCAACTTTGCGACCACTTTTTTGACGCAGACTTTGTGTCCTTGGTTTCTTTTTTAGCCCGTCACTGCTCGGTGGCTTGCTGCTGTTTTGACTATCTTTTGCCACCTTATCTTGCAGCGCCTGAATCGTTTCTGACTGTTTCGCCACCACTTCAGCTAATATCTGTACTTGGTCAACTACATCAACGTACATCTCGATTAGCTTTGCTTTATCCACTTTTTCTAGCTCGGCACGGCTTGCTTTTTGTACGTTGATCATAGTTGCTTATTTTACCGCTTTCACTGTTTGTTTTCTATTTGCACTACGTTATTTTTTTGTTTGCCTTTTGAACACTCTCGGCTCTAAATTGACACCTTTCAAATTACATCATTGATCTTCTAGGACACGATACCTCAATGAACCGTTTGCTTTTACTTGTATTTATGGGTGGCTTTGTCATCCTAGGTATGGAATTAAGTGCCTCTCGACTCCTTGAACCGGCTTTTGGCAACAATCAGATTGTCTGGGCCGCGCTAATCGGACTGATACTTGCTTACCTTGCTATTGGGGGGTGGGTCGGTGGCATCTTGGGAGATCGATTTCCTACATTAGAGGGCCTACAGTGGACAGCACTGGTTGCTGCGCTGGGCGTAGCGCTAATTCCCTTCGTCAGTGGACCTGTATTGCGGATGGCTGCAGTCGGGATCGATAACTTTGCGGTTGGGCTGCTGGTCGGTTCATTGGTTGCGGTGCTACTTCTTTTTAGCATTCCTGGGATTTTATTAGGTGCTATTAGTCCGTGGGCTGTTCGGCTCGCGGTAGAGGATTTAGCGGAAACCGGTCGCACAGCCGGGCGCTTATATGCCACAGCCACAGTCGGCAGCATTTTAGGGACCTTCTTTCCCGTGCTTTGGTTTATCCCTTCCTATGGGACACGCTGGTCTTTTACTATCCTGGCCCTGCTGTTGCTGCTAGTGATTATCCTCACAGGGTTGGGTAAGCGCCCTATGTGGTTTGCACTCATTGCAGCCGTTTTGGTATTGGGGGGTGCATTGTGGAGCGATTCGTATCAATCTATCCGCATAGGATGGGATGATGGGAAATCAGGCGAGATTATCTATGAGGACGAAAGCCAATATAACTACATTGCGGTGCGGCAATGGCGCAGCGAACGCCACCTGAAGCTCAATGATGGCGTGGGAATTCACAGCGTCTACCACCCGGAAACGGTGCTAAGCTTGGGCATCTGGGACTATTTTCTTATGGCTCCATACTTTAATAAACCGCCCCAACCGGGCCAATCCTCTGACACGTCCTCACAATCTGGTACTATCCAGCAATCTGACTCCTTGCTTCCGCAAAACGTCCTCCTGATTGGGTTGGCAGCAGGCACAGTTAGTGAATTAATTACGAATCTTTACGGGCCGATTCCGATTACTGGCATTGAACTTGATCCTCAGATCATTAAAGTAGGCCAGCAGTACTTTGGCATGACCCAAGACAATCTGACGCCGATTGCCGCGGATGGCCGCGCGTGGTTGACCCAACAGCCAACCAGCTCAACGTGGGATCTCATTGCCGTGGATGCCTACCGTCCGCCCTACATTCCCTTTCATCTCACAACTTTAGAATTTTTTGAAGTCGTTCACAGCCACCTTAGCGATAATGGATTGCTGGCAATTAACATTGGGCGCACTTCCGAGAATTTTGAGCTGGTTGATCAATTGGCCACTACTGTAGGAGAACACTTCCCTTCTATTTACCTCATTGACGAACCTGGCCCCTCTGACAACCTGGGAAACACGATGCTTGTTGCCACCGTTCAAGAAACAGAACTGGCCAACCTAGCTGTCAACGTAGCGAACATACCAGATTCGGTCCCTTCTGAATGGCACGAGTTTGCCAATCGGGCCTTAGGTCAAGCCCGCATTGCCGCCCCGCCAGCAGATCTTCGTCCTTTCACTGATGACCATGCGCCTGTGGAGCGGGTGGTTCATCGGATTATTTTCAGCTTTATGTTGGGCAATTGATGCTCAATCATTAATCTACTATCGGTACACGAGGTATCCATGCATTATTTACAATTCATACTCAGTAGTCCGCAGTCGTTTGGTCGCTTAGTCCAGAGTCGGTTCAGAGCGCACTTACACGATTGCGATCTATTGATACTTAACAATTCGCAACGCCAGTTCGCATCAGGGGATATCCCCACCGTGCGTTTTGCTCTTCTCGCGCCATTCTTTGGCTTATTAGGATTCATGCTCATCCTCTCTAGCTGCGTAGGGAATACACCAGTCACGTCGGCTCCAGATGCAGAGGCGTCAAAAGCGATCTTTGCCCTGAATGAGCGCCTTGGACGCGGTGTTAATTTAGGCAATGCCCTGGAGGCACCAAATGAAGGTGAGTGGGGGATGACGCTGGAAGCAGACTTCTTTCGCTTAATTGCCGAGGCGGGTTTCAGCACGGTGCGGGTTCCCATCCGTTGGTCAGCCCATGCCAGTGAGACAGAACCATACACGATTGATGAAACATTCTTTGAGCGGATCGACTGGGTGATTGAACAGGCTAAAGCCAACAACCTAAACGCCATCATCAACATGCACCACTATGGCGAGATCATGAGTGAGCCGAATGCCCACTCAGAAAGATTTCTGGCTTTGTGGTCCCAGATAGCAAACCGTTATCAGAATGAACCGCCGACACTTCTATTTGAGCTTCTCAATGAACCCCACAATGCGTTAAGTTCAAGTCGCTGGAATGAGTTACTCGCCGCTGGCATTGCTCAGGTTCGCCAGACAAATCCGACTCGAGCCATCATCGTGGGGCCGGTACAGTGGAATAGCATTAGCGAGCTGCCTTGGTTAGAATTGCCCAATGATCCCAATTTAATTGTCACCTTCCACTACTATGCTCCGTTTGAATTTACACATCAGGGGGCTGAATGGGTGGATGGCGCCAATGCATGGTTAGGTACTGATTGGAGTGGTGCGGACGCTGAAAAGGAAGAAATTCAATCTGAGATGGATGATGCGATTGAATGGGCAACCAAGCACAATCGTCCTCTATTCTTGGGTGAATTTGGCGCATACAGCAAGGCAGATCAGGCGTCTCGGGATAGATGGACTTCATTTGTGGCCCAGGCGGCTCAGGAACGGGGCATTAGCTTCACGTATTGGGAATTTGGAGCAGGGTTTGGTGTCTACGATCGGACTACTGCATCCTGGAATGAGGGGTTGCGAAGGGCTCTATTGGGAGAGTAAGTATGGATTTTGTTGACCAGCTACAATCCCGTTACGAAATAATCGCTTTCAGGTAAGACTTTTGTAATATTTCTGGTGTATAGTGGGTGCATTATGACTCAATCACCAACCATCCGAACCAAACAAGTATTACATTCCGTTTCTCATGTACGATTCCTATTCCCAATCGTACTTTTTTTACTCTTTGTCATCAATATCCCCTCCCTGCGGGCAGTCCAGCAAACGACGACAGCAGGTGGAAGTGAGAGCGCTCTTTATCAGCTAACCTTTACATCTACATGGAGTCAAGAAACTCACCCACATCCTGGAGGTGCTGAGCGATTCCCTGGCAATGCACATTTTTCTAGCATTGGGGGTGGAACGCATATGAGCGGCGTCTCCTTCTGGTCTTTGGGGGAATTGGCAAGTGATGGCATAAAGGACGTAGCCGAGCTAGGCAACCGAACAAAACTAGAAGGTGAGGTCCAGTCGGCCATTAATGCTGGCACTGCAGACCAAATTTTGCGCGGTCCAAACCTTAGTGATTCACCAGCCTCTAGGTCATTTGAATTTACAGTAAGTGATACTTATCCACTGGTCACGTTAGTGAGTATGCTTGCACCCAGCCCCGATTGGTTTGTGGGTGTTAGTGGCCTTTCTCTGCAGAATGATCAGGGTGAGTGGATTAATGAACTTGCGATTGACTTAGCCCCTTATGACGCGGGTACCGATGACGGTAGCGACTACCGCTCATCCGATGCTGTGAGCAACCCACCCCAGCTGATTAGTGACTTGACAGGCGTCTCGCCTTTCTCTTCTGAAACCCTAGGAACATTTACCTTCACCCGTTTGGATGCGCCTGATGAAACGCCTACTCTTACACCAACAAATACGCCACCTCATACGCCGACCACAACGCCACCCCCTCAAGCCGATTTGGTGGTGACAGGTATCTCAATTGAGCTGAATGACGATACCTGCTTTTCAGAGACAAGTGTGCTTGGATACCGAGTTACCATTGCCAATAATGGATCGGCCAATGCAGGAACATTCGCTGTAGAGTTAAACAATAGTGTACGTCAATTCATATCTGGTCTCAATGCCGGTACCTCTACACAACTTTGGTTTGCAGGATCCGGGATGGGTGAAGTATCCGCGATGGTTGACCCAGGCAATGAGATTGCCGAAAGTAATGAGACGAACAATACATTGACAACGTTTCCACCAGTCGCAACACCACCTCCTTCTTGTACAGCAACACCAACGATGACACCCACTATGACTTCAACTGATGTGCTGTCATCTACTGCTACGCCAACCATGACACCAACCGCTATGGCATCAGCAACGCCTGTTCCAGCCATTTCGATTGTAACACCCGAAGATGGGATCACGGTGACGCTGCCATTTACCCTCGAAGTCATCGTTCAACATTGGCCGCTCCAGGAGGACGGGAACCATTACCATTGGATGGTCGATGGAATTGATCAAGGACCCGTCTTTTCAGCCACTCCAGTTTCCATTGCGAACCTTACATCTGGATCGCATCTATTGACGGTTGCCCTAGCGAAGCCAGATCACAGCTTTATCAATGTGCAAGATACGATTACCATCAACGTTGCGCCGTCTACATCTACAGAGGAGCCGTCAACTACCGCAACATTCACACAAACGCCAACCACTACATCGACAATGCAACCCACAATGACATCCACTGCCACGCCAACCATAACGCCACTGGCTCAGGATCAGTCTCCGAGCGGGGTGGATACGGAGACAGCCCAATATCAGCTAACGTTCGCCAGTACCTGGAGCAATGTTACTCACCCATATAGCGGCACGTTTCCCAGCGGTGCCCACTATTCTCCACTCATCGGTGCGATTCACAATGAACAAACTAGATTTTGGAGTGAAGGAGGCATAGCAACAGATGGCATTGAAGTTATGGCAGAGACAGGTGGAACGGGTCCGTTACGCAATGAAATTCAAAGTGAGATTGATGCAGGGAATGCCCATCGGATCGTCACGGGAGGTGGTTTGGGCAGCACGCCGGGAAATTTGAATACACAACCTTTTACAGCAACAAAAAGCTACCCACTCCTAACGCTAGTTACCATGATAGCGCCTAGCCCGGATTGGTTCGTTGGCGTCCATGATCTATCCCTGTTGGATGAGGATGACAATTGGCGCAGTACACTCTCATTCGACCTGCTGCCATACGATGCGGGGACCGATGATGGGCCTGATTACACATCCGCCAACGCCAACAGCGATCCACCACAGCCGATTCGCAACCTAAGCGGGGTCACGCCCTTCTCGAACCAACCATTAGGCACATTCACCATTACAAGAGTCGATACACCAACCAATCCTAACTTGGAAGCACGAATCTATCTCTCCGTCATGTTCCAGTAAACCTCAAAACCCGGCTCATCCTGTACGCGTTATTCATAAGTGTCTCCCATTGGCTGATATAAGCAGAGATTGATTGTAACTGTCTTTGAGCTATTCAGCCATTGGGAGCGTTTCTTCTTTGGTCATATTCAAGTCACGCGGAATCCGCTTTACCAGAGCGGATTACAAAATTAGGCGCAAGAAGAATCGCGATAGCGTCTTCACGTTTGCAAGGATTTATTCGGTCCAGAGTAGTTTCGCGTTTCCTAAACCCCGCAGCCCTCATACCACTATCTTCCTCTGGGGCGAACTCCCTTCACAGAGGGTGTATATCAACGTCGGGGCAAACGAAGAAGAATGCGATGCAGGGTTGAAAAAGAGCGTGGACCGTCCCTCAGATTCCTCAACCGTGCGTTGCAGATGGGTTGCCAGCCGAATACAGCGCACCCAGTTGGTGAATTTCGGCTGCGAAAAATGGATTGGACTGGGTGTAATGCATTCTCTCCCCCAAATTAAGATGCTTCCCTTCACGTGGAGTGCGTTTTAGTTTGGGGGTACAAGATTGCGTCGCACTGTTCAATTGCGGATGGGCGCTTGGATCTTTCTCTGAACAGTGCGACGCACTCGACTGGCTAACATTCTCGCCCCGAAACCCAAAGGCACCCCTTCACGTGGGCTAGATTGCCTGTTTCATATGCCAGTGGTACAATAGAACGCATGTTTCTCGATAGCCTTAGTCAGTAGATACGGGAATCGACATCGATAGAGTCAATACTGGGCTAATCAACTAAACCGATGAAGATCTAGCGAAAAGGGGCAACAATGGCTGAACCCAAAACAAAACTGAATGATGCCAGCGTAGAAGATTTTCTAAATGCAATTGAGCATGACCGAAAGCGAGAGGATGCATTTAAAACGCTGGAGTTGATGAAAGAGGTTACTGGTGAGGAACCGAAGATGTGGGGCAGTAGTATCATCGGCTTTGGCTCCTATCATTACACCTATGCTAGTGGAAAAGAGGGTGATTGGATGCTAGTTGGCTTCTCTCCACGCAAGCAGAATCTCACCCTATATATTATGTCCGGCTTTAGCGAATACGAATCGCTTTTGGCCAAGTTGGGTAAGCACAAAACAGGAAAGTCCTGCCTTTATGTCAATAAATTGGTCGATGTGGATCAGGATGTGTTGAAAGAACTCGTCAAGCTCTCCGTTGACCATATGCGAGAGACCAATCCAACACCATGACAAACTCGTCCGCGACAGTAGAAAAATCAGCGGCAGAAAAGTTAGAAGAATCCCGCCGCTATTGGGACAGCGAAGCCAGCATGTTTGATAATGAACCAGACCATGGTCTTCGTGATCCAATTGTGCGTTGTGCTTGGCGTGATCTTTTGCGGGAAAATTTACCAACTACGGTCTCGGTTATCCTAGATATTGGCTGTGGAACTGGATCTCTAAGCCTACTGATGGCAGAGTTGGGGCATACTGTCACTGGCATCGACCTGTCTCCTAAGATGATCAGACAAGCCCAGTTGAAAGCTAAGTCGGCCCAACGCCAGATCGCGTTTCACGTTATGGAAGCTTCCTATCCGAAACTTACACCTCAAAAATATGATGTTGTTCTCTGCAGGCATCTGCTCTGGGCACTACCAAAGCCGGCCGATGTGTTACAGCGTTGGACTATGTTGTTGAAACCGAACGGGCGCTTGCTCCTCATCGAAGGTGATTGGCACACAGGTGCTGGACTTAAAGCCAAAGAGATTCTTAAGGCATTGCCGTCAAGGCTTACGAACGTATCCCATCATGAATTGAGTGGGCAATCCGACCTTTGGGGCGGCCCTGTTGCAGATGAAAGATATTTGGTAAGCGCCCACACATAATGGTCACGTTCTAGGTCTGCTTCAATGAGTTGCAGCATCACAAACTCCTTTGGCTAGCTTTGGTCGATGTGTCCCGACCTGCTCGTCATGTACCACAAATGCTACCTCTTCTATAAGTAGCCAGGAAAATCTCTCGTCCTCATTTCCCAGAGTAACCGAACAAAAGCCGGGACGAAGCTTTTCTGGCGGGCTATCTATATCACTTCTCTAAGCACATTACAAAACAGCTCTCTCACTGCGCTTGCAAAATTTCAAGGCGCGGGCTTTAAACGCGGACTTCATCTCCGAATACGCTACCTTAATATCGATGTGACTGTCGACGTTGTTATGCTGCCCCGCAAACTCCTCATAATCATTTGCTCTCTTACCTTTGTTATTGTGACAAACAGAGTACGTTATCTTTAGGACAAGCTATGATGATATGGCGGGTAAAACCCCAATCAAAATCTTTGCCCATAAACAAAAATATGATGACCAAACAATAATATTGATATTTTTACCAAATATTTTATTCAATCATTGACATATATAAAAATATTTGATATAGTTTCTTTGGAAAGGAGTTAGAATACATGCGCAAAGTGTTAGAAGAGTGTCCATCATGTGGTGGAAATATCGAAGTGACACGTCTAAGTTGTACCCGATGCGAAACAGAAGTGACCGGTCGGTTTGACCTATGCCGTTTTTGTAAACTTCCACCAGAGAGTCTCCAATTTCTAGAGGTTTTTATCAAAAACCGAGGTAATGTGAAAGAGATGGAGCGAGAGTTGGGTATCTCCTACTGGACTATTCGCAGCCGTATCAACGAAATGGTTGCCGAATTGGGTTTTGCTGTTGAATCGGGGCACGAAGATGATATTGCCCAACAGCGACGCGAAATCTTGGAAAAAGTTGATCGAGGTGAATTAAGTGCTGGGGAAGCGGCAGAGCTATTAGCAACGTTAAAGTGACCATTGCTACCTATCAATCTACTCATGTTTAACAACAATCACAAAATAGCAAGGAGGAATCATTATGAATCAGGAGCGAACTAAAATTTTGCAGATGCTTCAGGATGGAAAGATCTCACCGGAAGAAGCCGCCAGCCTACTGGAGGCGCTCCAACGTCCTGCCGCAATCAGTCCGACCGCGCAAAATATCCACTCCATATCGGCGAATCCAGAACAAATTAGTCCCGTTCAAGAGAGCCCCGTACAGATAAATTCAGCCCCAGTTGATTATCCTCACACGCAACAGATCGAACTTCGCTACACAACCGGCTTCAACCCTTCTTTCAACTTTGGTTCTAACTTTGAGAATGTCAAGCTAGAAGGAGCTAACTTTACTGGGGCACGCCTTCTCTTCTCCAATTTTGACAGCGTCAATTTCCGTAACGCAAATCTAGAAAATGTTTGGATTGCGGCGGCCAATTTAGATGGTGCAGATTTTGAGGGAGCCGATCTGACAAACGCCAGTATTGTAGGGGCGAATTTGGACAGTGGTGACTTCCGAGGCGCAGATCTAAGAGATTGCACAATTCTTGGTGCCAATCTTGATAGCGTGAAGTTCCACAAAGCAATCTTACGTGGGCGGCGACTGATGTTCGTCAACTATGACGGCGTTGTCTATCAAGATAGTTTGGCATGAGCACTTATTTGAACCTACCCTGCCCTGGACAATCTGAAACCAAACAACGAGCAAATTCTCAAAATTGCACCTTAGTAGAAATGAGTTCATTGCCAAGGCACAGGTAGGAATGATTCATTTAAGGAGAAATGAAATGAGCGAAGAACGAATCAAAATCCTAAGTATGCTAGAAGATGGAAAAATTTCAGTTGATGAAGCGACAAGTATGCTTGAACAAGTAGAAAATCCTATTGGGCAGGCTCTTAACGTTCCAGCTGGGGACGCGGGTCTTGATGTTGTCGCGACGAGCCGCACACTCAATCAGCCAAAAGGTGGCGAATCTAATCTTTTCTCTTGGGACCAAATTCACAACGCAAATTTAAACGGTGCGAACTTTGCCAATGCTCGGTTCGATGGTGCGAATTTAGAGAGTGCCAACTTGGAGGGAGCCAATTTTACCGACGCCAATTTTCAATATGCCGACTTACACGGTGCGAATCTAGAATGCGCCAATTGTACCCACGCCAATTTTCAAAATACAAATCTAGAGGGAGCTAACTTGGTGTGTGGGAATTTCAAGCATGCCAACCTTCAAGATGCCAACTTGACGGGTACGAATTTGGAGTGCGCCAACTTAAATAATGCCAACCTACAAGGTGCCGATCTAACAGGCGCAAACCTAGAACGTGCCGATTTGCGTGGTGCCAATCTGCAAGGTCAAAGTTTGATCGGTGCCAATTTAGTAGGCAGTCGCTATCTAGGTGGGATGGTCGAAATATCGACATAAAGGCTTAAATTTCTTGTATGAAGGAAAAATGATTATGAGCGACGAGCGTTTGCGTGTATTGCGCATGTTAGAAGAGAGCAAAATTACGATTGATGAGGCACTTACGCTGCTTGATGTGGTTAGCAACTCCCCACTGGATTCTGCAATTAAAACCAGGCCTGCCGTAGCACCAGCTGCACCACCGGAACAATCTACTAAACCGGCCACATCAACCAATACCAATACCAAATCCAGGCAACCTACCGAGTTAAGCGTTGAACAGCTGATCGAACTTCGAAATCACGATGTCGATCCCAACTATGTTCGTGACCTAGCAAAATTGGGATTGGGCAATCTCACTATAGACGAGATCATAGAGTTACACAATCATGATGTAGAGCCTGGTTATGTCAACGAAATGCATAAATTGGGGTTAGACAAACTTACCTTTGACGAAATTATTGAGTTTCGCAACCATGATGTGGAGCCTAGTTATCTCCGCAAGCTACATAAGTTGGGGCTAGACAAGCTAACCTTCGACGAAATTATTGAACTACGCAATCATGACGTTGAGCCAAGTTATCTTCGCGAGATCCATAAATTAGGGGTGGATACGCTAACGCTTGATGAGATCATTGAACTCCGCAATCATGACGTTGATCCCCACTTTATACGAGGAATGCACAAATCGGGCCTAACCAATTTATCGATCGACGAACTTATCGAATTACGCGAGCATGATGTTGACCCCGGCTACATGCGTGAAATGCATAAGTTAGGGTTGGCCAATTTGTCGATTGAGGAACTGCTAGAGTTGCGCAATCATGATGTGGATCCCAACTACATACGAGGCATGCGCAAATCAGGTTTAGATGATCTCTCGCTCGAAAGACTCCTAGAGCTTCGGAATCATGATATTGATCCTCATTTTATGCGCGAGCTGTATAGGGCGGGCATGGATAGCTTGTCCATGGATGAAATTTTGGAGCTTCGCAACCATGATGTCGACCCCGAGTATATACGGGGAATGCAGAAGTCGGGGCTAAGGGATCTATCCATTGAAAGAATTCTAGAGCTGCGCAATCATGACATTGACCCTAACTATATGCGCGAGATGCGCAAGGCTGGCTTGGAAAATTTATCGATTGACGAGCTTCTTGAGCTGCGCAATCATGATGTCGATCCACACTACATCCGGGGTATGCAGAAAGCGGGCTTAGAGGAGCTCTCGATTGAAAAACTGCTTGAACTACGAGGGCATGATATTGATCCTGGCTACATGCGAGAAATCCACAAATTAGGTCTAAAAGACTTGTCCCTTGAAAGGTTGGTAGAGCTACGGAATCATGATGTGGATCCTCACTATATTCGAGGTATGCACAAATCAGGCTTAGATAACCTCTCTGTTGATGAGATCGTGGAATTGCGTAACCATGATGTCGACCCCAAATACATACGTAGGATGCACGAGTCGGGTTTGAAGAACGCATCCATCAATGAACTTCTAGAGCTACACAATCACGACGTAGACCCCAAGTATGTACGCCAAATGCATGATTCTGGCCTGGATAACTTGGGCATTGATTCGCTTTTGGTGCTGCGCGAACATGATGTGGATCCCAATTATGTACGCGAGATGTATGCACTAGGGGTAAATGATCTGACGGTTGACTCGATCATAGAAATGCACACTAACGCAGTAGCACCAACCTTAGTCAAAGAGCTTCAAAGCTAAAGGAGATCATTATGGGAGACGAACGACTTATCATTCTAAATATGCTCGAAGAAGGCAAAATTACGGTGGAAGAAGCAACGGCATTGATCGAGGCTATTGAGCACCCTTCCATGGACAATCAGGCATCAGAGGATAATTTCCAGGCGGATGAACCCGTATCGCCAGCCTCATCAATCTCATCTGAATCATCCATACAGTCTATGACACCCACTCCGCCCATGCCGCCTACTCCGCCCAACGCACCTGTGCCACCCATACCGCCCATACCGCCCGTACCACCTGTGCCTCCTGTGTTGCCCCAAGTTCCCCGAGTCAGCCGACATGAGCCAAGTAGAAGCAGTACGACCAACGTCGATTTAGCCAAGATAGCTGAATTGAAGAGGCATGGTGTAACGGCCGGGTTCATTCAAGAGATGGAAGCACTTGGTTTGCCCAATCTATCTCAGGAGCAGCTGATGGAAATGAGCATGCATGGGGTTACGTCAGACTTTGTTCGGGAGATTCGAGGGACTGGTTTTGACCCATCAGTGAGTGAGCTAATTCAAATGGGCATCCACGGGGTTACGCCAGATTTTTACCCTGAGATGCAAGCTTTAGGGTTTGATAATCTAAGTATCCGTCAGCTAGTGGAGATGCGAATCCATGGCGTATCTGTTGGCTTTGTCCGTGAGATGCGCGAGGCGGGTTTTGAACCAACAGTAGATGAATTGATCCAACTCGGTGTCCACGGCGTCTCGGCAGATTATTATAATGAGATGCAAGCATTGGGCATTGAGAATCTAAATATTGGTCAACTGGTAGAGATGCGCATTCACGGCATCACGCCTAGCTTTATCCGTGAGATACGAGAAGCTGGGTTTGAGCCAACCATGGGTGAGATGCTTCAGATGGGTATCCATGGTGTTTCAGCAGAGTACTATGCCGAGATGCAAGCCTTAGGGTTTGACGAGCTAAGCATTGGGCAACTGGTGGAGATGCGAATCCATGGCGTCTCTGCTGACTTTGTGCGTGAGATGCGCGAGGTAGGATTTGATTCAAACATTGGTGAGCTGATTGAAATGAGTATACATGGGATGTCAGCGGACTATTATGCCAGGATGCAGGAAGTGGGTCTGAAAGACTTGAGTATCGGTCAATTGGTAGAGATGCGAATTCATGGGGTCACGCCTGAATTTGTTAGAGAAATGCAGGCCATTGGCGGTCCAGACTTAACCGTAAAGCGATTGATCGATCTGCGCATTCATGGTGTGGATGCAAACTATGTCAATACCATGCGGGAATTTGTTTAGAGATGGCCAGTGGGTGATTCACAAATAGCGAACGTCTCTTAATATGTATGCAACTCCTGAATAGACCGAATGTTCTGAGTTAACACCCCTTTTGCCTGGGTCAACAAGTAATGTGGTATAATCAGCTCTGAATTTCTTACGCAGAAAAGAACCCGATAATGAGGAGTTCATTATGCCAAGTCCATTTCCAGGGATGGATCCCTATCTTGAAGAAAGGTCTATCTGGCCTGATCTACATCAACGGTTGATAACATATATTTCTGAAATGCTTCAACCCCAGGTACGTCCCAAATATATAGCCCGTATTGGTGAACGAATCGAGCTGGCCAGCGTAGACAAGGGATATATCCCCGATGTAATGATCGTTGAACCGCCCAACAATTTGGCTCGATCAATTGAGCCAGGAGGCGTGCTCGTTGCAGATGAGCCGATCACGCTGGCATTTTTGGAAGAAGAGCGGCGTATCCCCTACATCGAAATCATCTATCGTGAATCGGGAGATGTGGTGACCGTAATTGAGGTTATCAGCCCATCCAACAAGAGTGGTGAAGGGCGTGAGGAATACATAAAAAAGCAGAAAGACCTTTTAAGTAGCCAAGTCAACCTCGTCGAAATGGATTTATTGGGCTACGGACGACCGACTACCCTAGCACGTACAGCCGATATCAAGATACCCGCGGATTGGCGATATGTTGTTACAGTTAGTCGGTCACATCGCCGCAAATCGCTGGAAGCGTATGCTTTTTCCGTAAAGGAGCGATTTCCCCGCTGCCGTATTCCATTGCGCCAAGCCGATCCTGACGTCGTACTGGATCTGCCAGCAGTTTTTACCCGATGCTATGAGGTAGGCGGCTACGATCTGCTAGTTGATTACACGCGAAATCCTACGACTACATTGGGTGATGAAGAAAATAAGTGGCTGGATGCCTACTTGCAGGATCTCGGAATCCGTTCTTAGTACTTAAGGTGTACTGTACTACCTAACGGGTTCAGTTACTGCCACTTCGACAGCCACATACCCGTCATTGTCGCTCAAAATATCGTCATTGATACGAAAGTAGAGAATGCCTGGCTGGGTTGCGGCAACTCTTCTTTCTTCTCCAATATAGAAGGGATCGCCTGTATCTCCAATGCGCCCAATGAGTGCCCCACCCGGCCCGTGGAACGGATAAAAAGTGGGGGCCAAAAAGCGCGGATGTCCTTCTGGCCCGTGGTAGTCGCCGGGTGTATAGAGCCAAGAACCTTCTGCTACGATACGAACAATTTCATCTTTCTTCAAACGTAGACCAACACTTTGCCAGTTGCGATAAGCATAGATTCGCACAACGGTTAGATCTGTTTGTTGAACAGGGGCAATATTGGCTTCAAGCCTTTGCAAAGCTGGTGCTGTGACGCTCCATCCAAACATTAGAATCAAGACAACTATCAAACTTCTCACAAGCCGAGTCCATATCGGGTTCATAAAGACTCTCCCATCAACAGTAGGACACCTGTTCCTACTGTCCAAAGCAAAAAGCTCAAGATCAAAAGTATGATGTTTGGGCCAGCAACCATCATGAGCACGTCAGAGTGTATTGTGCGGAAGAGCAAGGCACTAGCTATTGCTGCAAACCCACGTCGCTTTGGCGACATCTCTTGGTTAACTGGTCTTCCCGCGTTTGCATGTGTAAACATAGGCGACACTCCTATTGAATATCGATGTTTGGCACACCCTCGCCGCCCAAAATCCACTTGCTGTTGCTCTTAAGTTCCTGAACAATCAAGTAGTCAATGTACTTATCGGCTAGGTCTCCCTTGCCCTCCAATTCCTCAAGGATGGCTCGTACCGCCATCTGTTGTGCTCCCGTCGTTAGCGTAATGCGCTCAGCTTCAGCTTGGGCCGTAGTGGTGATTTGGTAAGCTTCTGCATCCGCTTGTTTTTGGGCCGTATACAGATCAGCATCGGCCAGGGTATGGGATTGGGCAGCCTCTGCTTGAGCTTGCTCTTGGCGCTGGGTAGCGACCATACGATCCTTAATGGCACTTAACACCTCATCAGGAGGAGAAGCATTCTGTAGTTGAACCGTCACAAACCGGACGCCATACTGCTCTTCCTTTGCCCTCAAGGCGTCCATCACCTCCCGATTCATGACCACTCGATCATTCATTACTTCAGCCATGCCTTTGGTATTGACCACATCGCGCAGCTTGCCCTGCACAAATTCGAAGACAATGCGCTCGGGATCGGCTACCTGGAGGGCAAACTGTTCTGGATCGGTTACTCGATACGTATACTGAAGCGAGACATTCATGGTCACGTTGTCATTGGTCATAGCGGGGATGCGTTCCACATAGCCCAAACGCTCGTTCACCGTGACAATAATCACCGTATCAACCAGCGGAATCTGCATGTGCCAGCCAGGCTCCTGCATATTGACAAAGCGCCCTCCACGCAGATGCAACCCTCGTTCATACTCATGGATCTTATAAACGGCGGAGCGGGCCACTGTGGTGATTACCCCCAACAGGATCAGCCCAGTGAGTACAACCACAGATAGACGGAATAGGCGATCTAGCCCACTGCGGTTGCCCTGAGCGTTTGACTGTTGGATTTCCTCTTCTTGAGGTAATGTGTTGTTCAAATCAGATGTTAGGTTATCGGACGAGATTCGTTGTTCTTCAGACATGAATTACTCCTTCAATGTTTCACAATTCTTTTAGGAACGGGAATTTAATAACTTGCTCGTTTGATAGGGCTAAACCCGATTGAAACGCGCAAGTTATTTACGACTCATTCCTTAGCTCAATTTATGACGCAAATAGCCATTGAGCACACCGCTCCACTTCCCCCAGAATAGCAGGCCAAGCAGGGCAACCGTACAGATTATGCCGGGAATCTTATGGTAGAAATTGATTGTAACAATATCTATCCCAGTTAGATTTAAAATCACTGTCACGATCATTATCAACAGCAGGTCCAAAATGATAAAGAGAAAACTTATGGCTGCAAACTCCAAAAAGAGAAATGATTCAGGTCTGGAGAGCAGTCGATAGAGCAAGAGTATCAGGTTGATGAGCCACACCAGAGTTGCCGGTAGCCATGAGCCCGGTGGGGTTTCAAAGAAATCGTTCACCGCTCGTGACCATGTACCTAATGGGGGGCGGCCCGGATGGATATCCCAAGGAACCAGCAACCCCTCTGTTAACCCAAGCATCCAGTAAAAGAGAACGGTCCAAGCAAATATCAAGAGAATGAACCGCACAATGATTTCAGTGACGGGTGGGGGTTCCGTTTCGTTAAATGATGAATACTCATTCCGTTGAATTGATGTCATGTCTCTTTTCCTTGAATCAGGGCAGTTCTATTTATGAACACAAACAGTATCCATCAGAGTGCGAATTTATTCAACGGTTCTTTCGCCAGCAAAAAGCCCTGGCGGATCCGCCAGGGCTTTTTATGCAATCAGATTATCAATCAATTTCCAAGTCAAACATTCAACCCGTCACCAGTAGAGCAGATGACTTATTACCTATGCTCTTCTCAGCTCAAATTCAATACCTATTCGGCATGGATCCATCCCAACCGGATTGCCTTGACAACGGCTTCCGTACGGCTTTCTACATTAAGTCGGATAAAGAGATTTTCTATGTGAAAACGCACCGTACGCTCGGTGATACCTAATTCACGGGCAACCTGAATATTCGTCAAGCCCTCTACTAATAGCCGCAAGACGTCTAGCTCGCGCGGTGTCGGTTTGCGCACGCTCGGTTCATCTGGATCGCTGCGAGCCATGCTAGCAAGCTGTGTAGCAATTGATGCACTGAAAAAGGGTTGCCCCTTGGCCGTCGCTTGGACCGCCGCAATGATTGTTTCCACAGCCTCGCTCTTCAGCAGATAGCCAATTGCACCAGCGGCCAACATGCCTCTCACGTAAGAAGCATCACTAAAAGCACTCAATGCTAGAATTTGAACGGGAATCCCGCAGTGCTGCAACGTTTCAACGACTGACGGACCATCCATATCAGGCAATTGACAATCAAGTACTAGGACGTCGGGCCGGAGGGCAGTTGCTTGTGCCAGAGTATCTACACCATTCTCAGCTTCCCCAACCACTTCGAATTCAGGAACCTGCTCCAGAAGCACCTTCATGCCGACTCGAAAGGGCAGATGATCGTCAATAAGGAGAATACGTATATCGGCTTGCTGTAGGGCCATCTCTGTTTTAGCGCCTATTGATTATGAAATAGATAAGCTTGGCATTTTATTTCATCCGCTTTATGTAGGTCAATTTGTCGTCTCGTCACCTTGTAGGAGTATATCAAACTCTTGAGCTGCATCTGCCATCTGCCCCTCTTTTAAGGAGAGACTAAAGCCCTGCCAGCGTTGGTCGCCTGGAATCAGATCCAAGAACCAACAGAGGGACTGAATTTGAGTCTCTTTATTGATTTCGTTAAGTGCCGTGGTAAGCCAGCCCTTTGGATAATTCTGGGATGGTAAAGAAGACTTGACCTGCTCATCATCTGCAACAGAACTGTATGTGAATGTATTGGTGGACGTGATGAAGGCTGGCTTGCCCTTGGTGGTCGGGTAACGGTTGATGATGGCTAGCCATTCCTGATAGACGCGAAATCCAGCCTGTGCGCCGTTCCAGTCATGCTCTGGCATGCTCAAAGTAGGTTCTTCAGCCAGGTTGGTTTTTTCTGAACTAGGTGCATCCGAATTGATTACGTGAGGACGCCCTGGTGCGTTGAGCGCAAACCCATCCGGTCCTGCCAGTGGCACGCCTGCCTCTGAGTTCTGCCGCGTGTTTTTATCGATTTCGGCAACCAACGTGTTCATATAGTTGAGCCAAGGCGCGTCAACCTCATAGGGGATACTACCATCCTGATCGTCAATCCACGGACGGACCGGGCCAACCAGGAGCCGAATATTTGGGTTGTTTGGCCGAACGGCTTGAACCACGTTGTTCATAGCGGTTTCGCCAGTCACCTCTCCCATCTCACCATTGAAGAGACGAGCTACCCACTCCGCCGTTGTAGGTTCGTTAGGCGAAAGCTGGTTGCTATCGAGTGCGTTAAAGCCTGTACCGAGGATCAACCCATAAACGTCATTGAGGCGGTCATCCCGTGCAAGCTGGCGAAGATAGGAGAGGTAATTTGCTAAGGCTTTCGCGTCATCAGCAGGAGGTAGACTCTGTTCGGGCATGTAATCTACCCGCACCAGAACTCGCAACCCTTGGTCAAGACTCTTCTGAACTCGCTGTGCCAGGGCATCGATCTGCCAGTATGTCACGTCACTCACGGCATAGGTCAAGTCAGTTACCCAACCGCTACGACCGTGCCAGTTCCGGTTGGGATTGGGAAAAGCAACACATAATTTGGTAGCGACGCCAGGCTCTCGGGATGCTACCCGCCCAGCCTCTGCGTACGGCTCCAAAAATCGTTGATCGCGCAAGCGGCAACCTCTGTCACAATCCCGATAAAACTTGAGGGCGGTTGTCGGTGATGAACTCACTAGGTTATCTGACGATGAAAGGTAGGTGAATCGCCATGTCCAGTTCCAAATCTGTTGTTGAGGCAGTGCCTGAGTCTGAACGAAGCTCGCTAACTCATCATTGACGGTCAATTTCACATGGGTCCACGGTACGTTGTCTGTAATCGAAACAAAGACATCTTCGCCAGGTTGAGGTGAAGGTGGATTGAAGGTGAATTGGGGAAATATAGCATCTGGATCGAGCGGCTGGGAACTGACGAGCACAGTGCCTTCTATGGGCAATAACCAGTACCCCCCTAGGAGAAGGGCAAGCACTCCCATCCACCACCATCTTTTCAAAGCCATCATGAGTGGAACTCCTCACCTATCTCGGATCCAATATTTGAACCCGCGGCCGGTAGCGTAAAGCGTACGGTTGTCCCTCGTTCGCTACCTTTTGTTCGACTGGTTATTTCAAGTTGGCTTTTGTGTCTATGCAAAATCTCTCTCACCATGGATAGCCCCAAGCCACTTCCAGCTATGTTGGATGAGCCAGCCCGATAGTATCGACGTTCAAGGTAAGGCAAATGTTCCTCTGGGATGCCTGGGCCGCGATCCTGCATAATACAAGCAACCCCTTTTTCGACCCGACGAAGCGAGATGAGAATACGATTGTCAGGGCCATTGCGGTTGCTGGTTTCACCGTACTTAATCGCATTATCCAGCAGATTAAGGAGCACTTGGTGCAACTGATCTGGATCCCCCAAAACGAATGGTAGCGAATCTGCCAGTTCCATGACAATGCGGGTATCCTTGGCCACGGCCTCTACTTGCATCTGGCTGACAGCGCCTTCTATCAATGGTTTCAGCGCTACATTTTTTGGTAAGAATGAGCTATTAGCTTGTAGCTGTCCTAGCTCTAGCGTACGATTGCTCATGCGGACCAGACGCTGAGTCTCATCCTTCATAAACTGAATAGACTGTTCCCTTACTTGGTCTGACATATCGGGTAGAGAGAGGACTTGGAGATGGGTCAGAATCGTAGCCAAGGGCGTACGCAATTCGTGAGAGAGATCGCTTAAGAGGCGGTTCGCAGCGTGCTCAGCCTGCTCCTCATTGGTCATATCAAAGAGCAGAACCAACACAAGGTTTTGGTGGTGCGTGATCCACCATCGGATAACCACCCTGTCGTCGCCATTTTGGTTTTGATCACCCGGCTCTACCTCGAGGGTGCGGTATCGATTCGCTTCTTGTAGATCCTGGTGAAGTAGGTTTGCCCATGGGGTATCTGGCAGTGTCACAGCTTGTGACGGGATCTGGAGAAGATGGCAAGCATTCTCATTTATGCTTAGAAGAGTATAGGCTCGATTAAAGATAAGTAAGCCAACGGGTGCCTGGTAAAAGAGGGACTGCAGCAACCCTACCTGCTCTTTGACTTGGTGCCGGTGCTTACGGAGCCAGCTCACAGATAGCGCAAAAGATGCCCCCAGTAACGGCAGCATAAGCAAAATAAAGAGGGTAGCGCGCAACTCTAACGTCCACATGAGCACAAGTAGTCTATGGATAGCCAGAAAAGTTCTTTCCTCTCTTCTTGGAAATTTCCAGAGTGGATTGGTCACAAGGCAGGACAAAATTTTCTGGCCAAGTATACGTTTTGACCTAATCGCTAATAAATAAGGATGTTGCTGGTGTGAACGGGGCTATCTACCTAGCCTTTTCGCCCAAGCCTCTATGGAAAGAAATTTATATAACTTGCTCGTTGGACTGGGTCACACCCGAATGAGCCACGCAAGTTCTTTACGTTTATTCCTTAAAGAACCAAACTTGGGCTACCTAAAATAGTATGGCAGAGTAGATGGGGGAAGGCAAATTGAGAAGATGTCTTCCGAACAGAAACAGTGAAGTGATATGCAAAGAGAATGAACGGAATCCTATGATCCATTACGAAATCGAGATGCGTCTCAACGTTCGTGTCCCTATGCGGGACGGCGTTGAGTTATCGGCCGACATTTATCTACCCAAGGTAACACATTTGTACTCAGCTCCGTTTGAAAACGACCCCAACACAATTGAAAAAAGCGAAACGTTCCCCACAGTCTTAATTCGTACACCCTACAGCAACAATGGAGATGCCACGATTCAGCGTGCCCGGGCCTTAGCCAGTTTGGGCTTTGCCTGCGTTATCCAGGACACCCGGGGCCGCTATGACTCGGATGGGGCCTTCTATCCATTTATGAGCGAAGCCGAGGACGGTTACGACACTCAAGAATGGATCGGTCAACAGGCATGGAGTAACGGAAAAATTGGTACCTCTGGTGGCTCTTATTTGGGTATGACCCAATGGCTTTCGGCTCCTTTGGGCAGCCCATACCTGACTTGTATGGCCCCAAGCATTACCTGCACTAATCTCTTTCAGGATTGCGCATACCCTGGTGGTGCCCTCAGCCTTGGCGTTATGTTGATGTGGGGAATGGGTGCCCACGGTCATACCAACCAGAGCTTGGAATATCAGAATTGGACCGAAGCCTTTATGGCTCTACCTCTCTCCCAAAAGGATGAACTAGCCGGACGAAGCATCGACTACTGGAAAGATTGGATAAAGCATGATAGGTATGATGCGTATTGGGCACAAATTAATGTAGAAGGCAAGTGGAATGAAATGAAGGCACCCGCGCTAAATATTGGTGGCTGGTACGATCTATGGGCTGAACAGACCTTTACCAACTTCAATGGTCTTCGCCAGCATGGTAGAACAGACAAAGCACGACAGAGCAAACTCATTGTAGGGCCATGGACTCACAATTTGGTTGCCTCTTCCAAGGTTGGAGATATAGATTTTGGCCCTCAGTCAATGTTAGATCTGGCCATGGAGGAGTTTCGGTGGCTAAGCTACTGGCTCAAAGGTGAGGAGAACGGCGTGGTTGATGAACCACCCGTAAAGCTCTTCATCATGGGTATCAACCAGTGGAGAGATGAAAACGAATGGCCGTTGGCTCGCACAGAGTGGCAGAAATGGCACATTCATTCAAACGGCAGTGCCAATACCTTGCGCGGAGATGGCACCCTCACCCTTTCGCCACCTACAGCTGAATCGAATACTCAATCAACCGATCACTTTGTCTATGACCCGCGTTTTCCTGTCCAGACCAAAGGAGGAAATACATGTTGTCGCCCTCAAATTGTTCCATGGGGACCCTATGATCAGCGCTCCGTCGAGATGCGCAGTGACGTACTCTGTTATACAACGCCGCCGCTTGACGAGGATCTGGAGGTAACCGGTCCGATAAAGCTCATACTTTATGCAGCGACTGACGCTCAAGATACAGATTGGACTGCCAAGTTAGTGGACGTCTCTCCCTCTGGCTATGCTAAAAATCTCTGCGATGGCATTCTGCGAGCTCGCTACAGAGAAAGTATGTCTACCCCAACTCTATTGGAGCCCAATAAGGTCTACGAATATACTATCAATGTAGGCGTCACAGGGAACGTCTTCCGCAGAGGACATTCGATGCGGCTAGAGATCTCGTCATCCAACTTCCCTCGCTTTAACCGAAACCTCAATACAGGAAAAAGCTACGGCGAAGAGATTGAAATGCGGGCAGCGCACCAGACAATTTACCATGATAGCATGTATCCGTCTCATTTGATTTTGCCCGTCATACCATCGGGCGGTTAGGAATCCTGAGCGCTCCATGCACCTATCATTTGTAAGGGGTTTTGCATAACGGTGAAGTGAACTGTGGTATCTTCATGGATACTCGTGCCATCCTACAGTAGACAAGAACAGCTAGGCATCTGGAGATGCTACTTCCCCGCTGGGATCTGCTGTACCTCTTTTTGATACCTGGAGAAGTCATGACTTACTGCGGAGCCTTTCCCATCAAACGTTATCGCAATCTATCTATCTCGTTGATCTTTTTGTCAGCTATACTGCTCCTCGCAGGCTGCGTGACAGTGCCAAACGGTGAGGAACGTCCTAGATTTTTTCTCACATTAGATCCAGATAGAACCGAGAGTGGTACCATTGATGATCGAGACAACCGCCTTCTTCTCATTGGGCGGGATGGCAATCTCTACACCATGGACCCAAATGGCAGCCGAAGGCAGGCTATTACCCAAAATGCCTCGCGTACACTTATCTATCAGCAGCCAACTTGGTCACCCAACAGCCAACGCATTGCTTGGACTCAAATTGAGTCTCGTGGTTCTCGTATTCAGCCCTCGCTTATGATCGGCCAACCAGATGGCACCATTCTCAATGACATTGACCTGCCATTTGCACCTTTTTACATCTACTGGTCTCCTGACAGCGAAAGATTAGCATACCTAAGCAACTGGGTGTTTCAAAACTCACCTTCACTCGCGCTGCGCTTAGTGGATCTGTCGGATGAAGAGGTAGAGACAGAAACAATTGCAGAAGGGCAGCCGTTCTATTTTTCCTGGTCTCCAAACGGACAGGAGCTTCTATCTCACGTAAGCAATTCAGTGGTTAGCATTTACACGCTCCAGGGAGAGCAGGAGGCTCTATCGGATGCGTCTTCTGGTTTTCCTGCACCTCAGTGGCTCACTGATGGAGAGCGACTTCTCTTTTCTATCGATGACATGCAAGGACAAGGGCATCTCGTTATCTCAGATAGATTGGGGACAGAAGTAGAGGAGTTGACCAGTTACTCCGGTTCAATCAGTTTTAACCTTGCACCAAATGAAGAGTGGCTAGCCTATACCATATCAGAACAGAATTCAGGCGCAGCAGGAATGGGTTCTTTGTATGTACAAAATCTGGCAACAACCAGTACCATAGAGCTGAGCACCGATCCTGTTTTGGCCTTTTTCTGGAGCCCTGATGGCAAGAAGCTGGCCTTTATGCAATTTGAAGTAAGCGACAATCAGACAGGGTTGAGGTGGAAGGTTTGGCAGGAGGATGGCATAACAGAATATGACACGTTTATTCCTACCCGGGTATTCATGCGTAACTATCTAGCCTTTTTTGATCAATACGCCCAAAGCATCTCAATTTGGGCACCAGATAGCTCGGCATTTGTCTATGCAGGATCAAACAGCGTTAACCAGCGGGGAATTTTTGTTCAGAAGCTAGAAGAGGAAAGACCAACACGAGTCAGTTCAGGTGTATTTGCTATTTGGTCTCCAAAGTAGATTAAAGCTCGTAATCGTATAGCTCTAACCAATCGTCAACGCCATGACGCTCATATCATCACCTCGCGAACCCCAGTTCAGGAGTGTCTCTCAATTATTTCCCGCCGTGGTCGTTTAGAGCGTCTAGCTCTTCAGTTTCATCGTCAGCACCTATAATCAGGGTATTTTGAGAAACGAGTGTTTGAAGATCCGTATCGTCAATGGTCTGTTCAAAGGGCAGATCGCTCAAATCAGGTAGCTCTGGCAAAGGCCAGCGAGACGAAATGGAGCTAACTACAGGCAGTTCGTCTAGCGTAAGCGTAACCGCCTCTAAGGTCGATCCGTTAAATGAACTCTGTTCTGGTAGCTCTAGCAGCTCATCCTGCGAGCGATAGAACGGTAAGTTTTGCAATCGCTCATACAATTGACCAAGCAATGGTTGTATCTTCTCATCAGTGGGGAGCTGGCGAATTGGCGTTTCAGACGAATGCCAAAGTTCTCGAAGCTCAGCAAAATCCCATTCAGCGGTGATCACGCCTTCACTTCGCTGATTCCCCATTTCCACCATAATGCCATTTAGGCGTAACGTTAGCTCTTGAGGAGCAAAAACTGCCGAACGCCCCACAAAAGGAGAACGTCTGTCTCCCAGGAGTTCGTTTGGACCCACTAGAAAACTGGAGACGCCGAAAAGTTGATTGTCTTGCATTCGTGCTAGCATACCGGAACGCACCTTATTATATTGAACGGGTTCTACACATGCGGCCTGCGAAATAAGGACATCGGCCTTCTGATAGGCCAGTAGCCTCCCTACTTCTGGATAGAGAACATCACTCCCTAGTATGACCCCTAAGCGCCCCACTTCAGTTGGAACTACTTCCCAACTCTCACCTGGCTGCCCCAATTCATCACTACTTGGATGAACCATTACTTTGGCCTGGAAGCCTAGCTCTTCACCATTTGGGCCAAATACGCCAGCCATATTGTGAATATTTTTGGTCAGTCGATCAGGAAGATAGCAACTAGGGGCAACGATTGTGACACCAAATTCTTTAGCCAGCCCAGCAAAGACGTCTACATAGGTGTCTAAGAGTTGATCCGGGGCCACCTCTAATAAGGCCTCTACGCTATTACGGAAATTCGCGCGAAGAAGAGCAGCAGCGCCATTATAAATCGGCCCGGACAACTTTTCCCAGAATGATGCTGATGCTCGGCGACTTTGATCAGAGCGTTTTAGTAAACTTGAGCGGAAATCTTGCAATAGAGTTGGTGCAATCATTATTCCAGCCAACTCAGGAAAGATGATCAGTCGAGCATTCTTCTTTTCAGCGATTCGCATAAAACGACGTAAATCACCAACATAGTCATCAATGCTATTCGGTAACCTCATGCGCTGTTGGACACACGCGGTAATCAATCTATCCAATGAAACACTCCTTTAGCGGAAGTAAATTTTCATAGCATTATACCTCAAAGTGCTAAAGTTTTGTATATATCATTCCTTTCAAATTCCTGTAGTCACTATTAGGAAGTCAATACCGAACGAATACGAGCCAAATACGAAGCAAATATGAGTCAAATACGGGTTGAATTCAAGGCCCCATTGATGAAGAGCGATTTCATATGGTTTGTGAATGGGGTACATCCTAGGTTCGGGGACGAAGAGAGAGCGCTGATATTCCCTATAGTTGGGATATAGCCGCACATGAGTCAGAAAAAGATAAATTAAGCCATTCCCAAATTTGACCCAATCGCTATGGATTGATATACTCATCAAGCGTTTGGAGATAGAGAAAACGCCCCCATCGTCTAGTGGACCAGGACTCAGGCCTTTCAAGCCTGCGACAGGGGTTCGAATCCCCTTGGGGGTACTTTCTTTGGGTATCAAAAAAAGGTACCCGCTTACATTAGCGTTCGACCTACCATTGCATAATGGAGAGTATTCTAAATATTTGGATGTTAATGTGCATTTAGCAACGCTACCTGGTTTGTGCAGGTAGCGTTGTTTTTTATATAACCGTCAGTTCTATGACTCTATGGTGACTAGACCTCTAAGTCCTTATCTGCTCCACATGACTGAAATATTTTGGGATTTTTCCTACAGGCTCCATTCCCAGATTTATCGCTGTTTGATCAATAATTATTCTGATTAATCTCGTACGATTTAACCCAGTATATTCCTCTAATTTGTCAAGAAGACCTGCATGCTCTTTTCCCAATCGAATAGTCATCCTCTCTGATCTATTTTCCATATATCCTCCTGGATTTTTGGTATTATCAGATAGGTGGATTATAACAACTAAACGCAAGAATAGCACGATGGCGGACAAATACGTATGAGCAAGAGACATCAAACGGAAAAATTAACACACCTACTCTCTCGCGAATATTGAAAGAACGTAGGGTGGCGTTGAGGATTCAGCCAAACTTGGGAAATAGACTGAATCGCCTTGAAGAAAGGTTTTTACAAATGCAGTAACAATTATCTCTTATTCCGGATTTTTCCCAAAACGCGCTGGCTTGCAAATTTGTGAGTGTGGCAAAATCCCCACTATATCATTAGAGAACTCGACGAGCCGTACAATTGATGGCCCGTCGTACCACATACCGCTCAATTGATGCTTCTTGCAATTCCGCAACTCGAACCCCAGCATCCACTACAACCACTTCTTGAGGCAAGAGTGATGCCGATATCTCTAGTACACTGCGGCTCAAATAGACCAATAGTTACAGCCGGTATTTCTAAGCTAAATAGCGGCGTCTAACCCTAGGCTTATTTAGGCCATCGTGTACTAGTAGGGTTGCTTCTTTGAGAGCCTTCGCACTCATCTCCTCATCCTGGTCAGCTCGCACTATCTTCTCCAACAATCCGATGCGCTGTTCCCCGATTTGACCCACCTTGCCAATTAAACCAAAGCCGACTCCTTTTTCCGCTTTCCCTGAGAACCCATGGTAATAGTGGCCTGGCCACCCCTCCAATTTCGGCCGCCAAAATGTTGTCCAATCTACCGCCACCGGCTCATATCCCTCATATTTATGGACTTCCCATTCTCCTCTTTCTTGAGTATACTCCCCCAACGGCTTGAGCAGATCCTCACTCTCCCACGACCCATACCGCATCCCTGACCAGCTTTGACGACTTTCTTCTTCTGTGAAACCGCTCGCCTGCAACGCCGGAAAGATCGCTCCTCGGCTTCCCAGGAACGACCCGTTCATCAGCGCCCACATCATATGCGCCAACCCTAAATTCGTTCCCACTGCCACATCTTGCACAACCCTCTCTACTGCATGTAGAGTACTTTCGATAGCGATTGACATTTGGTCCTCCTTAGCATTTTTTCTTCTGCTAGTCTGACCTATTCATCGCTATCTGTCACATTTTTACACTACTTGTTTCATCTATCTCCCTCTACCTCATCTTATGTTAACTCCTTTCTTCGGAAAGTAGAGTTGTAGTCTTTGCCATTTTTGATCACTTCGAGGCACTCACATTTTGGGCATCTATATTCGAGTGTAATTTGGATCATTTGGGCTTCCTTGGATTTTCAGCGTTAATTTTATATCCTTTTGATCCTATTTCACTTCCCTTCTATTAGTCAAAACTTCACGACTACCTTCTCCGGGTGCATGATTCGGTTGTTTTTCACTTGCCCATGCGTCGCACCCTTGATCGGAATCGAGGCTTCACATTTGAAATGCCTGTCGGTGCTTTTGTTAATCATTCAGTTGTACCCACTTGTGGCTTGGTTAGACAAGATTCATACATCGGCAGTCCAGATACCCCGGTATCTTTTTATGATCCAGATCGTTATCATGCACAACTTGTATGGTTCTCTCATCGCCACATTGAATATTATTTCTCGAACTACCTCTATAAAGAAGATGCTCCGACCAGCTTGGAACTGAGCCTGGAGATTTGCTCGGAAGCGGCATCATCGGCAGATGATTGGCCATCAGATATCTCCATCCATGTTAACGGTTAACGGTATTAACGTACATGGACATCACCTGCAGATTTCGGCGACAAGCGAGGGTTTCTAACGCCTGATTGGTGGACAGATGAAAATAGTCAATACGGTACACTCAAGTTTTGGCGTGTTGACCAAGATGGGAGCTACATTGATGGTCGCAAAGTATCAGCCGTGAAGATTGATGATCTATCCTTGTCTAGCAACCCTTGAGTTTGGCTGTTAGGGCATAGAAAAAAGAGGTCAAGCATAGGAGCATGACCGAATGAGAAAAAGGTTGTATAAAAAAGCCGTTCCGCCCCTAAAAGAGGGAAAAACGGTGTCCGAAAGGGGACTAAAATCTGGCGG
>JBCCHB010000196.1:0-27877 GCA_039028975.1 Chloroflexota bacterium | reverse complement strand
GTGCCTCTACTTTCTGTGATATCCGTAGTTACATCTCTACCGCTCGTAAACAGGGGGCCAATGTCATCTCCGCTCTTTTCGGCGCTTTGACTCGCACTCCTTTCGTCCCAACTCCCTCCAATATGCTCTAGCCAGTTACAAGATCGTACGAAAACTTGGTCGGTTTCCACTTTTCGCGCATATCACCTAGAATGGCCATGCTGGCTACTCTTCGATGAAAGCGGTCATACAAGCGATAATTGTATACGTACATGCGTTCAGCAAACTCTATCTCGTGCTGAGTTTGCACTTCTACATGAACGAGTACCCAAACTTCCGTCTCTGCGTTCAACCATACCTTAATCAGCTTATCGACCCGCTGCTTACCTAAATCTGCATCGCGCGTGACCTGCTGCAGCTCTTTATCTAGATGCTCATAAGAAAAGCCCCAGTCGATCTTGGCATGAGCCTCTGGAAAAAAGAATGCCATAAATTGATCAAAATAGATGTCCAGGGCTTCTTTCCAGGCACCGTCATAATCAATCTGTAATTTTTTCATAAATGCGATGAATCTATTGCCAGTAGATCGCAATGTCACTCTGAGGAACCGAAGAGTCTCTCACTGACGTTGCGTCTACTAATTGTTATACTCAGCTCCGTTTGAAAACAGGTGTTTTCCCAAGCTCTACTAGAGAGACCAAACACCTGTTTTCAAAACGACCGCAATATAATTACATTGTCTTGAATGGATATTTTAGGCTATTATACATCAAATATGCTCGTTTCTTACATCGGAAAATTTGTAAAACATCGATCACTTCCCGAGCCAATTTCACTTTAATCTTCGAGAGTTTAAACTACTATGGACCAACCCAAACGTATCGCCATCGGTACCATCTTCACCGAATGTAACGAACTAGGCGGAATTCCTATCGAGCGTTCTTGGTTCGAGCGGTATGATCTGCTCTTTGGTCATGAGATGCTGACAGTAGATTCTGGCGTTCTCGGCGGTATGCTGAATGTATTGCGAGAAGAATCGGCGGAGATACTGCCTTTGCTCTTTGCGCAAACCTGCCCGGGCGGTCCGCTAACGGCAGACTGCTATGTGGAACTTAAACAGGAACTCTTAGAGCGACTAGCGAATGTTCTACCCGTGGATGGCGTTCTTTTACCCCTACATGGTGCAGCCGCAGCAGAGGGTACTGGTGATCTGGAAGGCGATCTGATCGAAGGTGTACGGCTTCTGGTGGGGCGCGAAGTACCCATCGTTGCGACCCTTGATCTCCACGCTCACATCACACCCCAAATGGTCACCCACGCAGACGCGCTGGTTGCTTGGGAGACCTATCCCCATGCGGATGCCTTGACTACAGGAATGCGAGGGGCGCGCCTGCTTATAGACACGCTGGCAGGTCACTGCCATCCGACCATGGCTGTGGCCAAAGTACCCGTTATCACCAGTGCTATCCACGCCTCTACTCACGAGGATGACCCCTTTGCTCACCTGATGATGCAGGCCAAGGCCCTGGAAGATGAACCTGATGTGCTCTCAACCAGCATGATCCTGGTTCAGCCCTATCTCGATCAGCCTGACATGGGGAGTGGCGCGGTTGTGGTAACTGATAACAACGTCGAGAAGGCTAAGAGCCTAGCCACCGAACTGGCCAATGCGTATTGGGCACGCCGCCATGAATTGGAACCGAGAGTCTGGGCGCCCGAAGATGCTATCGCAAGAGGGCTTGGGTTAAGTGGTGACCCGGTAGCGCTAATTGAGACAGCAGACTGCTGCGGTGGGGGCGCAGCTGGCGACAGCGTGGCGACCTTGCGAGCGTTGCTGGCTGCGAACCTTGAAGAGCCAGCCTATGTGCCAGTGATCGATCCTGAAGCTGCCTTGACCTGTCATTCTGCTCAGGTTGGGACATCTGTGTCTCTGCAACTTGGACACAAGTTGGATGGGCGATGGGGGAAGCCCCTCTCCCTCACCGTAATCGTTCAGCAACTACACCACGGTCAATTCACCTACCAAGGCGGCATTTATGATGGAGTGGTAGGAGAAATGGGACCCACCGCGCTAGTCTCTAGCGGTTCTATCCAGATACTCATTATGTCCCACGGCACCTACGATTGGCGGGACGAGCAGATGCAGACATTGGGCCTACACCCGGAACAGTTCAAATTTGTGGTGGCCAAAAACCCTATGAACTACCGCATGATCTTTGACCAAGTCGCTGCGGGCATCTTTATTTTGGATACGCCAGGGCCTACGCCACCATCTATTCGCCGTGCGCAATTTAAGCGGCTTAAGCGCCCCTTTTTTCCAGTGGATGATCCAATAGAACCGGTGGTTTCATGTTTAACCTAGGATAGAAACCGTTACTGCTGTATAAAGACCTCAGCCTCCAATGCTTCAAACCGGGCCTTCTCTAAATCCTGCTGCACACGTTGGCCGTAGTCATAGTTATTGACAAAGCGACGGAAGGCCGAATCTAATGCCTCACCCATGATTTCAGGACTTTCTGCCATGATGCTGAGAACCAATTGATCTGCTTCGATGACGGTTTGAACGCCTCGCTGTATATTCGGCGATAAGTCAGCCGGATTGTTGCCCAAACTTGACGGGACGTAGGTTAGCCTTGGCCCTGCCCGTTGCTTGAGCTCTAGCTGCACCTCAGGCGTACTCAAAAATGCCAAAAATTGAGCAGCCTCTTCCCAGTTTTCTGCATTGGCAGGAACAATATAACCAATCGAATCGGTGACTTCACCAACAGGGATCTCCGGATCAATAATGGGAAAAGGAAAGTAGCTCGTTTGCTCTTCAAATTTTCGCCTCGTGTCGGGTGTTAACTCTGTCATCATAAAAGAATTGACCAAAATCATGGCTGCACTATCGGCACCGGGCAGCCGTTCTTCCGGATTGAGTACCTGCATCATACTTTGAGAGAGCATGGATGGTCGTCTCCCATCACCAAAATACCCCTGATCGATTAGGCCCTGCCAGGCATTGATAGCATCCGTCACTTCTACACTTTCGTACGACTCTTGCCCCTGGGTTAAGCGTCGGTGAAAGTCTGGCCCATTGAGCCGAAGATTTAGGTAATCAAACCAGAGAGACGAGCCGCCGGCTGAACTACCAGGCATGGTGAGCGGTGTAATATTTTGGGACAGAAGGGTGTCACATATGAAGAGAAATTCATCCCAGGTGGTTGGTGGCTCTAAACCTAAATCACTAAATATCTCATTATTGTAGTAGATAGCAGACCAAGTGTAGGCAAAGGGAACCCAATATAAACCGCCATCCCATTCTCCCAATGAACGTAGGCTAGGGGGTAACTTATCTAGCAGCTCTGCCTCAGCCCATATTTCGCGTAAATCAGCAATCATTCCCTGTTGAGCAAACGAATTCAGCTCATAGCTGGTGGGAAACATCAAAATATCCGGCGGCGAATCGCTCTCCAAATAGCTCTGTGGATTCCGGCGATATCGGGCTACGTTCACCGTGATGTCAGGATGGCTGGCCTCGAATCGTTCCGCTAGCGCCTTTTCCGCTTCCTCTGGAACACCCAGGTAGGTTAGATAAGAGATATAACGGACTTTAATCTCGTTGCGGTTGACGACTGATACCGGCCGCTGAGAGGAGGATTGCTGAGACTCTGGTTCTTGGTTAGCTTCCTGCGCTTCTACCTGCTGGGCATCTGCTTGTGATTCCAGGACTGGAAAAGCTGGTGTTCGCGAGCGCCCACAGTGGGTAGTAAGGAGAAGGAGTAGGCACAAAACGGTAGGCAAAATTGTTTTCTGTTTCATCGTTTTCCTCGGGGTATATAAACGAACAGTCAAGGGCAATGGCTGCGTCTGATATTGTAGCACATTGTAGCACGAAACCTAACGACATTCCATCTCTAGCCTAATTAAATGGAAGCTCGGGGTCTCGTGTAAAATATGAAAAATAAAACATTAGCAAGGAGTAGAACCTGTGTCCATCCGAGAAATTATCCAAGAAAAATTAGCAGCTGTTGTAACAGAAAACTCCCCAGTCGATTTTCCTAACGACATTGATGACGAAGATCGTCTGGAAGATTTTTGGCTCGATTCGGTCGCCTTTGCCAAATTGCTGACCCAAATCGAGGAAGAAGTGGGTTATATTCCAACGCAAATTCTGGAGGGAGATCTCTATCCAGAGACCTTCGGTGAATTGGTAGGAGCATACGAGTAGAATTGGTAGGAGCGTACAAGTAAAAGACTATGATGAAATCAGCCGACCTACCCCTATATTACAATATAGCCCAAATCCTGGCGCACAACCTCCCTGAACGTGCTCAAAAAGTCGCCCTCTACTCTGCTGAACGGACCCTAACCTTCCAAGAGGCCTCAGATGAGGTCAACCGCATCGGTAACGCCCTGCAGCGGCTGGGCGTACGCTTTGGTGACTTCATCGGCATTCTGGCACCGGATGGGGCTGAATGGGTTACCACTTTCTTCGGAATTACCAAGATTGGGGCTATTGCCCTAGGCATGAACACGCTGCTGGGACCCGACGACTACGATTATATTCTACGGGATAGCCGAGTGCGGGTGATTGTGGTTGATGAGAGTATGCAGTCACTCATTGAGCCAATTCGGGATAGCCACAAGACGCTAAAACAGGTTATTGTGCTCGGTAACCCCAACCGATCCGAAGATCTTACTTTTACCGAGTGGATCCGCAATGAATCAACTGATTTGGCGGCTGAAGCCACCCATCGCGATGATTTCGCTTCCCTACATTACTCTAGCGGTACCACTGGGCCACCCAAAGGCATCCTTCACGCTCATAAAGATTACCCACTCATTGCTCAGTTATCCGGTGTAGATCTCTTTGGCATTACCGAGGCAGATCGCACATTTTCCGTCTCCAAACTCTTCTTTGTTTATGGCATTGGGGCCAATCTGATATTCCCGTGGTACGTTGGGGCCAGCAGCATCTTTTATGCCGGGTCGCCACGGGCTGCCGCGGGCCTCTTACGTTGCATAGAGGAATTTAAACCGACAATCTTTGTCAGTGTTCCCACCAACTACACATCCCTACTAGCCCTCAAAGGATTAACAGACAAATATGATCTCTCCTCAATCCGCATGTGTCTATCCGCTGGGGAAGCATTGCCCGTCTCGGTTTGGCAGGGGTGGAAAGAGCAGACGGGGCTAGAGATTCTCGACACCATTGGCTGTACCGAAAGCTACCATACCTTCCTGGCCAATACCCCAGGCAATATCAGGCCGGGCAGCAGCGGCAAACCCTCCCCTGGTTACGAAGTCAAAATTGTGGATGATGATGGGCAAGAGGTACCCCAAGGCGAAGTCGGTCATCTTATGGTTAAAGGTGAATCCATTGCCCTCTTTTACCTGCATCAATCGGAAAAGACCCGCCATACCTTTCGCGGTGAATGGCTCTTTACGGGTGATCGCTACTATGAGGATGAAGATGGTTTTTATTGGCACCAGGGCCGGGGCGATGACATGCTCAAGATTGGGGGGCTTTGGGTCTCGCCCATTGAGATTGAGGAGATCATCCGGGAACATCCAGCCGTATTAGAATGTGCAGTTATCGGCCATCGCGATCAAGCCGACCTGGTCAAACCGAAAGTATTTATTACCCTCAATGAGGGCCACACCGAAAGCAAACCATTGACGAAGGAGTTACTTCAGCTTTGTACCCAAAAGCTGGAGACTCACAAGCGACCTCGCTGGCTTGAATATGTCGATGAGCTACCACGAACCGCAACCGGAAAGATACAGCGATTTAGACTATATGAGTAATTCGTCAATTGACCCAATACCCCGTAAGTTAAGCTCGCAGGACGCAGCTTCTCGCGAACTACCCCCCAGGGAACTACCTCTCCATGAACCAATAGCCGTCATCGGTATGGGTTGCCGCCTGCCTGGTGGCGTCAACAAACCTGGAGATTTTTGGGAACTCCTAGCCAACGGGCGGGAAGCACTCGGCCCCATTCCTGAAGAGCGTTGGGATATAGACGCCTTCTACCATCCTGAAAAGGAGGTACCCGGTAAGATCTATGTCGATCAGGGCTGCTATCTGGAGCAGATTGATCACTTCGATCCGTCCTTCTTTAAGATATCACCACGAGAAGCCATCAGCTTGGATCCCCAACAACGGCTTGCCCTGGAAGTCGCCTGGGAGGCGCTAGAAGATGCTGCCATCGCACCAGATTCGATCAAGGGCACTGACACAGGAATCTTCATCGGTCAGTTTTGGGACGATTACTCCATGCAGCGGATCTTCGGTACCCAAGCAACTGAGATCGATCGCTATGCCCAACTGAGCGCGTTGCGGGGCCTCTCGGCTGGACGCATTGCCCACCTGCTGGACGTTCACGGACCTACTATGCAGGTGGATACGGCCTGTTCGTCGGCATTGCTAGCGGTCCATCTGGCCTGCCAAGCTTTGCGCAATCGAGAGGCCGCTCTAGCCCTAGCTGGCGGTGTCAGCCTTGTCCTTTCGCCTGAGCATCTCATCGGCGTCTCTCAGATGCAGGCTTTGGCCCCAGATGGGCGCTGCAAAACCTTTGATGCCGCTGCAGACGGATTTGGTCAGGGTGAGGGCTGCGGTATTGTGGTCCTCAAGCGGCTGGCAGATGCCGAGAAGGATAAGGATCACATTCTGGCCGTCATCCGCGGGAGTGCTGTCAATCATGATGGACACAGCCGCACGGTAACCACTCCCAATGGTCCCGCCCAACGGGCCATGCTCCAACAGGCCCTGGATAATGCCGGCATCGATCCCCACCACGTCGGCTATGTGGAGGCCCACGGTACCGGCACCTCTCTAGGCGATCCCATCGAATTTATGGCACTGGCCCGCATCCTCTGCCATGAACGAGAGAATCCACTTTACATTGGCTCCGTCAAGACCAATATCGGCCATTTGGACGCAGCCGCGGGCATTGCGGGGCTGATGAAAGTTGTCCTTTCCCTGCAACAGGGGGCCATTCCGCCCAGCCTCCACTTCAACCAGCCCAATCCTCGAATCCCTTGGGACGATTGGCCCATACAAGTGCCAACCGAACTGGTTCCCTGGACGTCATCACAGCGGATGGCTGGCGTCAGCGCATTTGGCATGAGTGGGACCAACGTACATTTGCTGCTCGAGAATTTCCAGATACCTCCCAAACGGTCAACCCCAAAGGCAGCAATAGAAAAGGACGGGTACTGCGTTCATCTACCTAGCCATGCTTCTCAAGGATCCTCTGCTGAGATTGAACGCCCGCACCATATTTTACCCTTGTCCGCCAGGGATGAAGAGACTTTACAGAACCTAACCCGAGCCTACCTCAATCACCTCACCAGAACCTTAGGGGATATTGATACGGGGGACCATGTCGCAACCGCGGAGCACCAGTCCATCAACCCATCGGGAGAGCTGCAACCTAACGGTGATGTCCAATATTTGGCCGATGACTTCCCCAATATTTGCTATACGGCTGCCACAGGGCGCAACCACTTTGAGCACCGCCTAGCCATCATCGCCCCGACCATGGCAGCAGCCCTTAGTGAGCTTACCCAGTTTGTAGAGACGGGTAGCAGCCGGTGGAGCTTCACCAAAGAATCGCAAATCAAGCGCCCCAAAACAGCGTTCCTCTTTACGGGGCAAGGTGCCCAATATTCAGGAATGGGTCAACAGCTATATGATACCCAGCCCACCTTCCGCTTCTGGTTGGACCAATGTGCCGAACGTCTGGATGACTATCTAGAGATACCGTTGCTGGATCTTCTCTGGTTAGAGGAAAATGAACAGGCAGATCCCCACTCAAAACGTATCGACCAAACGGCCTATACGCAACCCGCTCTCTTCGCCATTGAGTATGCCTTGGCCCAACTGTGGCTCTCCTGGGGCGTAGAGCCAGATGTCGTCATGGGACATAGTGTGGGGGAATATGTGGCCGCGTGTGTTGCTGGCGTCTTTTCGCTGGATGATGGGTTAATGCTCATTGCGGCTCGCGGGCGGCTCATGCAATCCCTGCCAACAGGAGGCGGCATGGTTAGCGTACTGGCTGCTGAAGCAACTGTGGTGCAAACCATCGCTCCTTACGAAGGTGAGGTTACCATTGCCGCTGTCAATGGCCCCACCAGCATTGTCATCTCTGGAATAGAGAGTACTCTGCAAAAAATTCAGACCGAATTCGAGGCCCAAGGCATCAAGGCTAAGCAGTTGACGGTCTCCCACGCATTTCATTCGCCATTGATGGATCCTATCCTCGACGACTTTGCCCAAGTTGCCGATCAGGTGACCTACCAAGAGCCGACTCTGCCCATCATCTCCAATGTTAGCGGAAAACGAGTTGGCAAGGCTCACGAATCAGGCGAACTTGTAACGCCGCAATACTGGGTCCAGCATCTGCGCGAGGCTGTCCGCTTTGCGGATGGCATGAGCGCGCTGCAAGCCATGAAGATCAACACCTTTGTTGAGATCGGCCCTAAACCAACTTTGCTAAGCATGGGCCGGGGCTGTCTACCCGATCTGGTGGATGGGTGGTATCCTAGCTTGCGTCCTGATGCCGAATGGGAGACTTTGTTAGCCAGCGTAGCTCAGCTCTATACCCGAGGGGTTGCCATCAACTGGAACGGTTTTGAAGAAGATTATCGCGACCGACGCCACAAAGTCCCCTTGCCTACCTACCCTTGGCGGCGACAGCGTTACTGGCTCGATGTTGTCGCCCCCTCCACAATGGGATCACCTCTCCATCCTCTGCTACACAGCCGGATTGCGTCCCCCATTAAGCAGATCATCTTCGAGTCTCGTCTAAGTGCTAAGCAGCCTGCTTATTTGATCGACCACAAAGCGTATGACAATGTACTATTACCTGCCTCTGCCTACGTAGAGATGGTGTCGGCGGCAGGAACAGAACTGCTGGGGACAGACCCACTCCAAATTTCAGATCTCTCTCTTCAAAAAGCACTAATGATGACGGGTGACTTGTGTGTCGTCCAACTGATTCTGACGCCAGAAGAGGGGGGCTATGAATTTGGCATGTTCAGTCAAACAAGTCGCTATAGGATAAACAGCAATTTAGATGGCCAAATAGGTAAGAGGCCCAAGGCAGGTGCAGAGTCTATCAACCAAGAGTGGATCTGCCACGCCACAGGAAAGCTGACCCTCCGTGACAATCAAACAACCGAAACGCCATCGTTTACTGCTCTGAATCTCCTAAAGGAGCGTTACACGGAGGAGATTTCGATTGCGGCCTTCGAAGAGCGGTTTGTAGAACGTGGGATGGCCTATGGCCCGGCATTCCAGGCATTAGAGCAGTTCTATCAATCGCCAACCGATTCGAATGCAGCCTTGGCCCATGTTCTCCTTCCAGCAGCAGCCCACGTTCCAGGCGATGCCGATGGCTATCAGATACATCCTGTCTTGCTGGATGCCTGCTTCCGAGTCTCAGAGGCCCTATTTGCCACAGAAAATGAGGATGCACTATACCTGCCCATTGGCATTCGGACGTTAACGTATGAAGCATCTCGACCTTCATCAAGACTTGACAGCCTTTGGGTCCAAGCCACAGGTGCCGAAGTGGGAGTAAGCCGTATTGTTGATATGCACATCATGGATGAAGAGGGTGCTTCGATTGCCACAATTGAAGGATTGACGTTACGCGCCGCCCCGCTGGCAGCTTTGCAACGTCAGAGCGAATCCCAAAACGCGGCTAACTATCTGACCGATTGGCTCTATCAGCTCGCGTGGCGGCCCAAACCGATTCCAAAAGAACCTGCAACAACTGAGGAGTCTGTTGGTACCTATCTGGTCATAGCCGATAAGTGGGCATGGGCAGCCCAATTGGTTGAGCTGTTGGGGCAAAAGCAGAGACCCTATCTGCTTGTCTCGGCTGGCTCAGAAGGGAGTACCTACCAACGGCTAGGGGAATACCATTATCAGCTGGATCCGGCTTCTGCTGCCGACTATGATCGCCTTTTAAATGATGCAACGGTTGGGCCGCTAGCTGGCGTCATCCATATGGCAGCGCTGTCAGTTCAAGAAGGGGAGCATCATTGGGGGGCCGTTAGCGTGCTCCACCTGGTTCAGGCACTACTGCGCAATCAGAGAATTGCGCCGCTTTGGCTAGTGACCAGCGGTACCCAATCCATTGAAGCAGTATCCAGCAATACTCAATCCCAAGCTCAATCGCATACTCAATCCCGAACAGAGGAACCGCAACCGCTCTCCCCTTGGCAATCCTCCATATGGGGACTGGGTCGAGTAATCCGTGAAGAGCATCCTGAGCTTTCTTGTATCTCTATCGATTTAGAGCATAGGAACCCTCAAGTCCAAGGTGTGGACGAGGTATTTCCAGATAAGGGTGGGAATAGCGATGGCCTAAATATCGACCCAGCACCAGATGTGCTTTCCCTCTTTCTTCAGGAGATCCATACTCGGGATGATGAACCTCAGGTCGCCTTTCGGCAGGGTAAGCGATATGTAGCCCGGTTGGTTTCTGCCAATTTGGAGGCCGATTATTCACCTGTTGAGATCCATCCTGATGCTTCCTACCTCATTACGGGCGGCCTAGGAGCGTTAGGCTTAGAAATGGCTCAATTCTTGGTAGACGCGGGGGCAAAGCACCTCTTGCTGACTGGACGGACCGGCGTCCGATCCACAAACCAGCGGGAAGCGATTCAGCAGCTCGAGGCCAATGGCACCATGGTTCACGTCATTCGGGCAGACGTTGCCATTGAGGACGATGTAAAACAGCTTTTAGCTCAGGCGCAACGACCCATCCGTGGCATTATTCACGCGGCAGGTGTTCTGGATGACGGTATGGTTATGCAGCAGAACCCAGAGCGCTTTGCCAAGGTGGCGGCACCGAAAGTACATGGGGCATGGAACCTCCACTGCCAAACCCAAAAACTTGAGCTGGACTTCTTCGTCCTCTTTTCTTCTGTGGCCTCCCTAATGGGATCCACTGGTCAGGCCAATTATGCCACCGCTAATGCCTTTATGGATGGGCTGGCCCACTATCGTCGTGGGCTGGGCTTACCGGCCTTGGCAATTAACTGGGGACCCTGGGGGGACGTGGGCATGGCCACCTCCGAGCAGGTTCAGAGACGGCTGGCCAATGAAGGGTGGGGGACTATCTCCTCTCAACAGGGGTGGCAAATCACCCAAATGTTGCTCCAGAACAGAGTGACCCAGGCCGGAGCATTGCCCATTGATTGGACCACCTTTATCCAGAAAGTCCCAGACGCCGGATCCGCTCCATTTCTGGCAGAGATTACGGCCAATCTCCCGAACAGTAGGTTCAATAGTGAACCATCCACCAATGCCTATGTCCAGCGAGTTAAGAACGCGAATTCTGAAGAACGACAAGCTGCTTTGGTCTCTTATCTACAAGAGCGCATAGCCCAAACATTGCGCATCTCCTCTGCCCAAATTGACGAACACCAGCCACTCAACAACTTAGGTATCGACTCGTTGACGTCAGTGGAACTACGGAACTGGGTCCGCTCTGATTTAGATATCGATCTGCCATTGGACCGCTTTTTGACCACCCCGACCATTGGGGCTTTGGCCGATTTGCTCGGCAAACATGTGTTAGAAGGTCAGGAATCAGCGAGTCAGTTATCACCAGAAGTTCCGGAAGTTGGCGGAGAAGAGGCCACGGATGGCGCCGCACCTATGATGGAGCGCGTGAATGAAGGGCTGTGGGTTACATTCCCGGAACCGAGACCAGGGGCTACCATGCGTTTGTTCTGCTTCCCTTACGCTGGGGGTGGGGCATCTGCCTATCGAGAATGGGCCAACAACTTGCCCCCTGAGATCGAGCTATGTCCCATTCAGTATCCTGGCCGAGAAGAGCGTCTGCAGGAACCCCTGATTACGGATCTCTCCTACCTCGTCAGCACCCTACTTCCTGCTTTGCAACCTTACCTGGACAAGCCCTTCGCCTTCTTTGGCCACAGCATGGGAGCCGTAATCGCTTATGAGACGGCTCGCCAACTGGAAACCCATCGTGGTGTTCAGCCTATCCATCTCTTTATCTCATCACGACAGGCTCCACAGCTTGTTGTCGATTCATCACCTCTACGCCATTTGCCTGATGGCGAGCTAATCGAGCATCTGCAAACCCTCTATGATGCCGTCCCTGAATTGATCCGCAATAACCAGGAGCTACAGAAGTTGTTCCTACCTGTTCTGCGGGCAGATGTGGCTCTTTTAGAGACCCATCCATACGTACCCAGCAGACCGCTCGACTTCCCCATCACGGTCTACGGTGGCAAGCAGGATCAGAGCATTAATCAGGAGCTCTTGACTGCATGGCGGGAGCAGACGAGTAGCGTATTTGATCTGCAGATGTTTTCGGGGGGGCATTTCTATTTGGAGAAGCAGCGGAAGGAGTTGGTAGGGGAAGTCGTACGAAAGCTCTCCTACTGATTGACCTGTTTGATTGAGAATCCGGCTAACCTCTTATATTTGGCTGCAATTTCCTCTAGCTCTTTCTGGGGAATCACATCATGAACATGAGCAAAGCCATTGGGCGCGCGCTCATCAGCTAGCTTAAGGACCTCATCCGGTCCATTCCCGCGATTGGCCAAGACGATCTTGGCCGTGGCCGGTCGACGTATGGATTCGTAGGCATTGAAGGCTTCGTCAATGGTATCTTGAGTGAGTAGCTGTTTAATCATCTCCTCTACATCCAGAATACCCTGAGTGGCACCATTGGAACCGATGGGATACATAACGTGGGCCGCGTCACCGATGAGCGTCATATTGCCATGGGTCCATTTAGGAAGTGGCTCTCGATCAGCCATTGGGTACTCGTAGATGGCATCTGCTGTATTGATGAGCTCTGGCACGTCCAGCCAAGGAAAGTGCCAATCGGCAAAGCGATCATAGAAGCGGGATTTGTCAACCAAATTAGACCAATTCTGCTCGGGCTGCTCCCAATCCGGAACGGCCAGCTCTGCGATCCAGTTGGTTAGGCAGCGATCTTGGGCCTCCAGCTCTGGATCGATGGAGTAGCAGACAAATTTTTGGGTGTCTGTGCCACAGTTCACCATGGTGGAGCCACCCAGCCACTTGTGGCTTTCGGAGACGGCCCGCCACAGAATTAAGCCTGAATAGATGGGTGGCCCTTCATCTGGATAGAGCACTTTGCGTGCGGTCGAATTAATGCCATCGGCTGCAATCAGGCAAGAGCCCTCTACATCATATTGGCCACCATCCCGGGAACGTAAATGGATGGTCACAGAGTCACCATGATCTGTCCAGCTCTCAAGCGCACGGTTGGTTTGAATCGCGCTGGATCCTAATCTTTCTATCGCTACATCATACAAGTAGGTCTGTAATTTGCCTCGATGGATGGAGAATTGAGGAAATTCATACCCAGCAGCCTTGCCGCGCGGTTCCGTCCAGATCTCCTGACCAAACTTGTTATAGTAGCTCTGGCGCCTCGTTTTGACTGAAATGGCGTCAAGGTGCTCAGTTAGCCCCATTTGGTCCAGATAGCGAACACCGCTGGGCAAAAGGTTGATCCCGACGCCCAAGGGCTTCAGTTCTGTAACAGACTCAAAAACGCGACAGGGAATCTTCTGCTTGTGTAAGGCCAATGCCAAAATCAACCCTACTGGTCCGGCACCGGCAATCAGTATGGGGCGCTCTTCTTGAATATTCACCACAAATTATTCCTTCTATTTTCAGACCGGTTGGACAGATATCAATCGAATCACCAGATGAGTATACCATAGAAGAACGACTGAGTATTCACAGTTGGTTTACAGCCGCAGAGCGGCACCACTGGAATGAGAAGTTCTGGGTACTTTTTGATAATGAACAGGATAGTCTTGAACAGGGTAGTATTCAAGCCGATGACCGTGCGGGGATTATGGTGCTGCGCTCGTTTGCAGGGAGCGAGGAACCAGTCTACCGAGTTGCGTTATTGGATGAAGGGCAGAACATTATTGAAGAGCTGTCGATTACATCCGTGGAGCGTCGTTTAATGACCGCTTTGGAATAGCCTAACAGAAAGTTGATAGATATGACCCTCCGCCAATCTGCTATACTCAGCAGTGAAGAGATGTCTACCTCGAATCGTATTCTTCCTGCCGAAGACCTCAATACATCGGACATTCCCTAAAGCACAAACATTGATTATACCCTCTGGTTGGGCCTCAATGGCGAGTCCCAACCTTTTTTTGCTTTTATATGTTCCTTCGTAATCGTTCACCCCACCCCTCAATGAAGCATGCGCTATCCCAACTCCACTGCCCATTATGCCTGCCTCTTTGTTGGCTAGCTAACGCAGAGTGCTGCTTGCAATGATCGACTCATCTTGGTTCTGAGCTTACCCCTTCAAACCCGAGAAGGTGACGCCTCGAATCATATACTGCTGACCCACGGCAAAGATGCCCAGGACCGGTAGAATCATATAGATAGACATAACCATCATCTTATGGAGGCTTGTGATCTCACCCTCAAATCCTTTTTGGGCATTGAGTCCCAAGGCCAACGTCCACAGATCCTGATTGGAGCCCAAATAGATGAGGGGAGAAAGAAAGTCATTCCAGGCAAATTGGAAAGAGAAGATGGCTACTGCGGCTAAAACGGGTTTGGAGTTGGGAATAATGATGCGCCACCAGATACCAAAGTCATTACAGCCATCAATGCGAGCCGCATCACTCAACTCTTCGGGAATGCCGCGGAAGAATTGGCGCATGAGGAAGATATAAAATGCATCGTGGCCCAACAACCGCGGAATTGTGAGAGGCAGAAAGGTATTCACCCAACCCAACCTGTCAAAGATCACAAAGAGCGGAATCAGACGCACGACAGCCGGCAGCATCATAGTGCTTAGCAGCAGAATGAAGAAGCCGTTGCGCCCAGGGAAGGGAACCCTGGCAAAAGCATACCCTGCCAGCGAACAGATAAGCAACCCCCCTGTTATCGAAGCAATCACAACAATGAGCGAATTCATGGTGTAGCGCAACATTGGCGCTTCTTGGAAGATGGTCACATAGTTGGACCACATGATTGGATCCGGAATGAGCTGAATTTCGCGTAGTGTTACCGTCTCTGCCGTCTTCAACGACGTTGACAAAGTCCACACCAGCGGAAAGAGCATAACTATAGACCCAGCGATCAGCATGGGATACGTCACGATCCAACGCAACAGTTTGCTAGAAGTCGATTCAATCATAAGTCTGTAATCGGTAGGTCTGTAATCGGTATATCGGTTTTCGGTAACCAGTTTATCAGATACTGACCTACCGACCTACCGACCACTTTCTACCGTTAGTTATCTCCATAGTAGACCCACCGGTCTGACGAGCGGACAGTGACCAGGGTGAAGGCGAGAATGATTAAGAATAGAATCACAGACATGGCGGATGCATAGCCCATCTTGAAGTAGGCGAAGGCGTTATTATAGAGGTGGAGCACGTAAAATAGGCCAGCCTGAAGGGGGCCGCCGCTCACACCAATCAGGACGTAGGCTGATGCAAAGACCTGGAAGCCACCAATGATGCCGATAATCAAATTAAAGAAGATCACGGGCGTCATAAGCGGAACGGTGACGTTAAGCAATTTTTGCCAGGGCGAGGCACCATCAATGTCCGATGCTTCGTAAAGTTCTTGTGGAATCCCCTGTAGCCCAGCCAGGAAGATGACCATCTGGGCGCCAAAGCCCCACATACTCATGATGACCATAGAGGGTTTAATCCACTCTGGTCGAGTTAGCCAGCGGATTGGATCCAGCCCCACGGCCATGATGAGCTGATTGAGAATCCCGTAGCGCGCGTTAAAGATCCCCGTAAAAATAATGGCTGTCGCTACAATCGGCACCACCGATGGGATGTAGAAGATAGTCCGAAAGGTACCCAGGCCGCGGATGCGTGTGTTAAGAATTAGGGCAATCACAAATGCAGTCAGCAGCCGAAGCGGAATACTCATGGCCAGATAGGTGATGGTATTCCCCAAACTCTTAAGGTAGAGATCATCCTTGGTGAACATGACGTTGTAGTTCTCCAAGCCGATCCAGTTCGGCACAGCCAATCCAACTGAGTAATCTGTGAAACTCAAGTAGAGATTCACAAAAAAGGGAACAATATCAAACCATATCACCGATAGTAGCCAAGGCGCGATAAAGAGAAAGCCTACCCAGTGACGGCGTCGATAGACGAAACGCGTCCACCTGGAGATTTCGTTTGACTGAGACGCTGAAGTAGTTGCTTGGGTAATCGATTGAGCCATAAGTTCCTTTGTGAGGATGACGGGATGATGGAGATGAATAAGATGATTGAGAGGACAACAACACTACCCCTCGTCTTATTCATCCCCTGTCATATTCATCCCCTAATCTTACTCATCTTCCTAGCCGGCCCAGAATCCGTCTAGCAGTTCTTGGCTCTTTGCAGCGGCGGCGTCCAGCGCCTCTTGAGCGCTCTTCTGGCCAAAGAAGGCTTGTTCTAGCTCGGCAGAGATAGCGTCATTGATTTCAGTCTGTACCGGCGTTACTGGAATACTGATATCGGAGGCCAGAGAGGCTAAGACCACGTCCCAAGCCGGATTGGCATCAAAATAAGCTTGATTGTTGTTGCATTCGATCACGGCAGAAGGACGGCTCTGGTTAAAGAGGAAGAGACAGCCACCCTGCTCATGGGTACCGAAGAACTCTAGGTATTTGTATGCCGCATCTTGAATCTCTTTGGGAGAGTTCTTTGGAATGACATAGCCCCAAGAACCTGAAAGACCCGCTGCGCCAGCGTGGGTTGCATCAGGATTATCACCGTTATAAGGGCGTTGTGCGCATCCCCAATGACTGGTGTCTTCCCACATCTCAGGATCGGTTGCGCTCATGTGCCCAAAGAACCAGGTTCCTGTAAAGACAGTGGCCGATTTCTCATTGTAGAAGGGATGGTCTGCGCTGGTATGGGACGTGCCAGCATAGAATTCGGTGGAATTTTCAATGCCGCCATTGATCTCGTTCTGGAAGTTGAGCATCCACTCTAGGGTCTGAACACCTTCGGGGCCGTTGAAGGCAATGGTCTTGGCGTCATCGGCGATTAAGCGGCCATTGTTGGTATGTAGCCATTCCACGAAGTTATTAACGCCAGCATTCATACCGGTGAAATCCATTTCTAGACCCAGATCGTCTTTCACCGTAATTGCTTTGGCTGCTTCCTCCATCTCTTGCCACGTTGTCAATGCCGCCTCTGGATCGAGTCCCGCTCCCTCATAGACTTTTTTGTTCCAGTAGTATTGACCAGAGATGCCACCACCCGTTGGTAGGGGGAAGCTGTAGAGCTGGCCTTCCCAGCGCTGATTGTTGATCTCTGCTGCATAGAAGATAGCGTCCGGATCAATACCTGATGCCTCTACATAATCATCGATGGGAATAATGAGATCTTCATTGACGAATTTATAGGTCTCAATTCGCTGGGTCATGATCAGGGCGGGTGGCGTGCTGCTGGCAATGGCCGTGGCCGCGCGTTCAACCCGACCGTCCCACGGCTGAACTGAGTTAACGACCTCCACCTCATCCTGCATATCGTGGAAATTGGCGATGACCTCGTCCATCAACTCTTCGCGATGGGAACCCCACCAATTCATGAAGTCGATCTGAATGCGTTCGCCACCCGGCGCGGCCGCCTCTGAGCCAGTTGCTGGGGCAGAGGGTGCTGCTGGTGCGCAGGCAGCAAGGAGAGCACCTGCTGAAGTAATACCAGTCAATTTTAGAAAATTTCTGCGAGATAGTCGCTGATTCATGGGTTTCTCCTTTAAAATTATGCTTTAGTGGATTACGTAAGCCATCATGCTCTGGCTATCTAGTTGGTATCGATAGTACATAAGAGCCGTATTCAGTAGGTCACAATGGGCGTGAAAGATTCTTCGTTCCGCTCAGAATAACATTGCGATCGACCGACATTGTCGTCGATTTGAATACTATACTGTTCTATAGCTCTACCAGAGGTACCAAACGACGTTGTTCAAACGGAGCTAGGTATGGTCGGCGGTTATTTCCAGCCTACTGCAATATTAGATGTCGACTGGAGACTTAGGCTGGGTTTGGACCGTGCGACGAAACAACTGCGGACTCCTGATTTGGCAATAGGTAGGCTCATTCAACTGTCGCAGCAAGAATAAAATGCCTATTCCCATATGGAATTGAACAGATGGACTAGAATCGATGGCAAAAGGGGGGAGTGGGAAACTATAGGTATTGTATATGATTTTAGCCGTTTGTCAACTAATGAAAAAATGCAATCTACTGGTACTCCTTATTTTGTTTGGGGCTTCCTTCCACCTCCAGTATACTTGCCCTTATGACTTCTAACAAGGGTACTTCCCCAAAAATTTTCTATGGCTGGTGGATCGTTTCGGCCGCCATCATCTGCCAATTCGTCTCTATGAGCGTGGGGCAGGGGACTGTTGGCATCTTCTTAGAGCCAGTGACTACAGAGCTGGGTTGGGCCGTCTGGCAATATACGTTGGGGCCATCGCTGGCAGTGGGTATTGGCGCTTTTGCCGGAATTATAGCGGGTCAAATAGTAGATCAGCGAGGACCGCGACTACTGATCTTAGTTGGCGCGGCAGTCTGTGGGCTATGCCTATTAGGGCTAGCTTGGCAATCCCAGATATGGCTCTACTGGGGCTTCCATATTTTGGCTGGTGTGGCGGGTTGGAACCTCTTTGGCCCACTGATTATCAATGCTACCCTAAACAAGTGGTTTATCAATAAGCGAGGGTGGGCATTGGCCATCGGTTCCATTGGTATCTCACTCGGTGGACTTATCACGCCCATTGCCATGACTACCATAGTCGATTCGGTGGGGTGGCGACTAGGCTATACGATCCTGGCCATCTTTGTGCTGATTGTGATTATCCCCATCTCGCTAATTATGCGGCGAATGCCAGAGGATGTAGGTCTGTTGCCAGATGGAGACACAATGGCTGACATAGGTGATGAGGCGGAAAATGATTCAAAAAAAGAGAATGGGGAAAAGAATTCTGAAAGTCAAGATGTTCGCTCATCGGTCGGTCTCTCACTCACTAGAGCTCAGGCAGTCCAAACATCAAGCTTCTGGCTGTTGGTGCTGGGGTTTGGCTTGAATGTCGCCGCGCTGACGTCAGTGCTTGTTCATGCCATTCCCTTTGCCACTGCTGCTGGATTTACCCGCACTATTGCGGCCGTTGCACTCACCGTGAATGGGCTAGGCAACTTGGCTTCCAAGGCCGTATGGGGCTATTGCCTTCAGCACATCCAACCTCAGCGGTTGGTGGTGTCGGCCTATTCTATCTCAGCATTCGGGGTGGGACTGATGTTGCTTGCAGCATGGCAAGGGGCAGCATGGCTGCTCTTTCCCGGCTTTTTCTGCTACGGTTTTGGCTTTGGCGGCACGATTCCACTTAGCGAGTTTATGTGGGCAAAGTACTTTGGCCGCACCCACATCGGCGCGATTCGGGGCGTCGGTCAGCTGATTACAATCATCGGTCCAACAGTCGTCCCGGTCGTTGTCGGACTTTGGTTTGATATGGCAGGGACGTATCAGCCTGCATTTTTGATGCTTATTGGGCTTTACCTAACAGGCGCAATATTTGTAGGGGTATCGAGGGAACCGGAGTTAGACATGGCCCAATCACATAATAGCCCAAGAAGGATAACAGCCTAAGAAAGACCCAAAAATAATTATGAACAACTAAGGACTCTTCCACTTATGACAACTTGTGACTCTTCCGAACGTGACATTGTCTATCTTCGACAAGCTCTGGCCATCGCACAACGAGCGCGGGAAAATGGAAACCACCCCTTTGGCGCATTAATTGTTGACGAGGATGATAATGTGCTGGCCGAAGCTGAAAATACAGTAACGACAGAACAAGACTGCACGGGTCATGCGGAGACCAACCTAATGCGTAAGGCGTCGCAAGCTTTTCCGCCCGATAAACTGGAATGCTGTACCCTCTACACCAGCACTGAACCATGTGCCATGTGTTCTGGCGCGATTCATTGGGGACGGATAGGGCGCGTCGTCTTTGCTCTAAGTGAAGCAAGCCTCTATTGGCATATTGGCAGCCACGAAGCGAATGAGGCGCTGTGTCTACCTTGTGGCGAAATTTTGCGTGTAGTGATAGGCCAATAGAGGTGGTTGGCCCGCTCATTGAAGAGGAGGCGTGGATGATGTATGAGGAATTCTGCCTATCTATGGAGGTTGATTGTGGTCTGCCCCTCTACTAATTCAAAGGCCAGAAACGTCTGAGATCCTTCGGTCAAATAGGTCCCTTCTTCAAAGCTAGCCCGTGAATCCACAGGCTGTAGATCGACGCCATTCACCTGAATTCTACTCGCAATTGTATCGATACTAAGCGTAAAATTCCGAGTCGGAAAGCGAGTGTCGATCTGGATCTGTATCTCTTGGTCTGATTGACTAACAGTGGTGATATCGCTTAATTTGCGTGCCATCCAGTAGTGACCAATTTCGGAAAATTTCATCCACCGCGTTTTACTCTTGTCCGGGTCATATAGATCCAGCCGCCGTTTCACCTCTTTTAAGACCTCAAACCCAACCGCCTTGCCACCAAAGTACATCCCCGGCCAATGACTAACCAAGACGCACGGCAGCTCACGGTCCAACACCATAGGCAAGATACCGCCCTGTAGATCTGCGCTTATAAAGCGATCTGGGTCGCCCTCATCATAACCGGTCCAGTTGCCAAACCAGTCACCAGTACAGCCGACAATGCTGGCTATTGCCTCTCCTCTCTCTTTGTTTGCGTGCCATATGGGAACGTCGGGCCACTCATCAGGCGGGGCGTTGACGTGGAGTAGATAAAATGGGCGCGGGTTATCATAGACCTGAATGGACGCATCCAGCATGGCTCGGGCGTAGGCTTCTTCTTGGTGAATACCAAAAGCACCAGGGCTGGTAAATCCTTCGCAGGGAAGACCTGCATCCTTTAGCACCTGCATGGACGCGGCTGTATAGCCAGCAAGCTGATCCACTGGTGGATTGGTCCACTCGAACTGCTCCCAGCTATCAGTCATCTGCCAACTCTCCAAATCCATCACCAAGCTGTGGGTCATCATCTCGCAGGTAATGTCAAAGTTAGGGTGAATGATCTCATGGGTCACCCGCATCCACCCATTAAACTCTGCTTGAGAAAAATTGGGAAAGCCTTGGTCAATGCGGGCAATGCCTGCTGGGAAGGGAACCATGCTGAACTTCCCTTTGACGCCCTCGTGGGCGCACCACTCACCCCATTGACGGGCAAAATCAGCAGGAATTGTCTGGGGAACTAGATGGAGTCGTTCAGGGTCGCCATCACCTGGCTTGAGAGGCATATCAGGCTCAAAGCGGGCTTTCCACGCGTGGCGCTGACGAATCCAGTAATATGTGAGATTAATGACTGGGCAAGAGTCGTCAACAAGCAAGGAAATGGGCGTACGTAGAAGCGGGTTTAGAATGGATGTGGTTGGTGGATGCATAAGATAACCATATGGGTACAACGATAGACAAGTTTGTGGCCGCACACAGGTAAAAATGAAGAAGGGGATTAGAGAGGCCACGAAAAGCTTGAAATATTATTTGACCTTTACGCGGCGAGAAAAATACGTAATTTGGCGGATAGAATCATCCTACATTGTAAGATAAACTTTACTCAGTAGACCGCAATCTGTCATTTCTGAGCCAGCCCTGAGCGGAGCCGAAGGGAAGTATGAGGAGAAATCTTGGGCATCTGACCAGAGAAAAATTTCTCGTCTTTCCTCCTCGAAATGACATGAGCGGGCGTCATTGCGATCTACCGTACCGGTATTCCCCTTGCGCACAATTGCCTTTCAGGCATCATAAAGAGATAAAAACTGAAAACTATTCTTCAGGATTTCAAGGGGCTAACGCGGCTTTCGTAGGATCAAGATTGTTCTTGCCCTTACGGAACTACCGTAAATTACTAAAGAGCCGTAATAACAAACTAGGCAACCTGCTGCGAACAGATTGCCTAGCTAAAACGAACGATCTTTAGACGGTGATCTAGAGACCATATCACGTCTCTAGAATACCACACATAGAATGAACTTGTAAAGGGAAATTTAGTCAATACGCTTACGAAAAACTTACATTTTCCCTTCATTCAGCCTATTTGGCTGGCGCATCACCCGCCTCTATAGGTGGCCAGATAAAGCTGGTCCTTCCTTGCTTTAATCTGCAAGTAATTTTAAATGGGGCTGACCATAGAGGCAGTACTATGAAGAAAAGCAGTATCACACTGTATCTGAAGGTTCTCTTTATTAGTGGTGGATTGAGCTTGGTTCTCTTTTTGGGCTTATTGCAAATCTTCTCCGTCAAAAGAACTATAGCTGCCTCACCATTCCAGACTTTTCCGTGGGGAACCATCAATGTAGGAGACGAAATCTACGGTGCTCCAGGACCAGCACCAGTGCGCTGTCACGATGCTCTCTATCAAAACGCACGACAGAACCTTGATCTGCAGCGGGCTAACTGGATAGCAGAAGCAGTCGTCACAATTCCTCAAGGCGTGGCTCTCCTCTCATCGATTCCAGGTCCATCCGGAAGCGCAGTCAGCCAACCATTGGTGCTGACCCATGGAGATGGCTTCAGCATGACTGTTGTGCCGATCTCGCTACCAGCCACTGAAGGACTTAACAGCGGCACATCGTCAACCGGCGTTCCTTCTTATAGCAACGTTCAAATTCATGGAAGCCCTGACGGCTGTACCATGCAGGACAATTCGCCCAAAGCCTCGTCCAACGTTGCCGGTGACTTCTACTTCAACCAACTCAACAACCTAAGCGGACTCAACGGTATCCACTTTACCTTCTCCACACCTGTGCAGGCATTTGGTGCCTTCTTTGGCGATCTGGAGACGAGCTTACATGGCACGTCTGCCTTCATACGTCTGCTGGACGCCAATGACGAGCTAATAAATGATGTCGAAATTTCCTCGACTATCGGTCTAACCGGAGGGATAGCTGCTGAGGAGAGCCTCTGTCTTGAGAGCAGTGTAGATGGTGCCAACGTAACGGCCCAAGGACTGCAGCCAGGTTGTGGCAATGGCTCTACTCGCTGGATTGGGTTTGTCTCGGATACACCTGTTGCCCAAGCCTTGGTCGTTGTTGGCGACAACGATCCACTGCCAGGCGGCCTTGGCCTAACCGAAAAGTTGAGCGTTATGGGGATTACCGTTGTACGTGAATTGTCAGCAGCAGAATTGTCCGTCACCAAGGAGGCACCGGATAGCGTAACGGTAGGAGAATCCTTCAACTATACCATCACCCTCTCGAACCTAAGTGAGCACTTGGCCGCTGGATTGGTCGTCACGGACGTTGCACCAACGGGTATCGCCTTTAACGCTGTGGCTGGTGACGGTTGCCAACTGGCAAATGACATTGTCACCTGTTCCCAGGCCACCCTTTCTGCAAACAGCAGCTCCACAATCATTATTCAAGCAACTTCCTCGTTAACCTCTCCCATCACCAACAGCGCGTTGATAGCCGCAGATAATGACACCGAGTCGGCCAACAATGTTGTATCGGTAACCGTTGTACCAGAGCCCGCTCCACCGACCAACCTTTGTGCCGAAGTCAGCCAAGGAGGCGGCCCCGCCTTGGTCATTAACGAAATACTTTACAATGAAGCTGGTAGCTCGGGCGATGAGTGGGTTGAACTATATGCGACAACTTCCATTGCTGCTGGTGAGCAGTTCTTGCTCTCTGACGATGAGACTGGCGGCTCCCGCTTTGAGCGTCTAATTGAAGCCCCGGTAGGTGGTATTCCCGCCGGAACCTATATTGTCATTCACGATGATGCGGGCACAGATGATCTAGATCCCAGTGATGGAATAATGACCCTCTGGGGCGCTGGGCTGACCAACCCTTCCAGTACCCATTTGCGCAACAGCAGCGAGAATGTGACCCTATACCAAGGCAGCAGTGCTGTTGCAGCCAATGCGATTGACTATGTGCGCCATGGTAACGCCACAGATGATAACACCAATGATCCGCCGCCAGCCACCATCTTATGGGGCGGCTTTGCACCGGGTGGGGCATCGAATGAGCAGAGCATCGCTCGCACTGAGAATGGCGTAGATGGATCCAGTGGCGACGATTGGGCCTTGGCAGGGGATGAAGGCACCCTTGCCCCCGCCACGCCTGGCGCGCATAATCTGGGACTGACAGCCTGTAATGTCGCGGTTACCAAGAGCGGACCCTCTACGGCTTTGGTTGGAAATGACTTTGATTACACCATCATTGTGACCAATACCTCCTCAGTGACCATGACAGAGGTTACGATTACCGATACCGCGCCAACAGGTGTTGTATTTTTAGACGTCTTTGGCCCAAGCTGTAATTTGACGAATGACGAGATTCGCTGCGCGATTGGCACCTTGGCACCAAAGACCAGTCAAATCATTTCCATAAGTGCTTACCCCACAACCGATGGCATGATTACCAACACAGTTCTGCTCCAGGCCGACGAGGATAGCGATTCGACCGACAACCTCGCCAGCCACGCGACAACGGTCGAGACAACGGCAACCATTGGTGATTATGTCTATCTTGACGAGAATGGCAACGGCATTCAAGAACCGAATGAGACAACACCTATCAACGAAGTAACCCTGACGCTAACAGGAGGTGACAGTTCAACAGCAACCGTCTCAATAGATGGCCTCTATTCCTTTGATAATCTGCCGCCTGGTACCTATACCGTCACAGTTGAGATCCCATCGGGCTTTGAGAGAACTGGCCCCGAAAGCTATGTCATTGGGCTTGGGTCAGGGGAACTCATCACGAATGCTGATTTTGGCCTTCGCTATGCCCCGGTCGACGTTAACGTGGCCAAGGTCGGCCCCCTAAACGTACCCATTGGTGACACCCTCTCCTACACCTTAACCATTGTGAATCCCAGCCCAACCACTACTGCGTTGGATGTGACGTTGAGTGATTTCTCACCAGCAGGTATTCCCATTACGGATGTACGAGATCCTCGCTGCGCACACACTGGGCATGGGCTTGTTTGCCATCTAGGCAACATCGGGCCATTGGAGTCGGTACACATATCGGCTACGGCTAAGGCCGCGGAGGGTGGTAGCTGGACTAATTCCGTAGAGATCACGGGAACCAACGAAAGTGGTGGTGCAAATAACCTAGCTACAGCAACAACAGAGGTGCTAGAGCCACAACTCCGACTGGACAAAACCATTGTTGGACCCAGGAATGGACCCATCTCTGTTGGCGAGACGGTGACTTTTGCGCTGCGGATTGAAAATGAGGGTGACGTTTCCATGGCTGGGTTACATTTGAAGGATTCCTTTGATGCTGAGATTCTCGAATATCAAACGGCTTCGATCGTGCCGGACAACATATCGGCCAATACCTTAACTTGGGTTGGAACAACAGGTGGTGCTGAGAGCCTTGCTGAGCAACTTCCCCTAGCACCCGGAGATGTCTTTACGATCACGGTGGAATTTGAGGTGATTAATCCGACGGTGAGGTAGTCAACGGGGTTGTTGGGACAGGAAACGAGTGCAACGCACCCTCGGGGAAGCTGAAAGAAGGACGAATGCCGCAGCAGGTGCATCGCACTCGGGTTGACTGCACTCTACGCGGCGAGAGTGTGATGCACCGCGCATTTACTTGCTTGCCTAAACCGTATAAAAAATACGCATTATGGCGGATAGAACTGTAGCACGATTTGTTGTAAACTTTACGTAAACCTTTAAAAAAACCTTGAATTACGTAGGCAACTGCTGCGAACAGATTGCCTTCATTTTTGAATCGATTGGTAGATGGTGATCCGGAGACCATATCACGCCTCTCAACCACCTCAAACATTCAGTGGATCTGTTTATACGGGTCTAATTCCACTACCTACACGCATGCGAATACCCGGTTTGCGTACGGCTTTGATTCTAAGAATCGCTGTATGGCGTCACACTTGTGAACCAATGCCTATCAACTAATGCCTATCAACTAATGCCTATTGACCAATCGAGCAACACCATCAATGTGGCCATAAACGAACAGTATTTTGCCCCACATATCACCCTGTGGACTTCCGTCGCAGCGTAAACTAATTCATGAAGCAGTGTCGGATCGCTAACTTGTACACCTGTTAATGTATCACCAAGGAGACGCAAAGAATGAACCGATTGTCATTCCGACAAATACGGAAAACAATAGCCCGGAGTACCAGAACGCTACTCAACGCCTTCCTGGCCGCCTCGTTGCTGCTGGGGCTCATCCCCCCACCGCTGGTGACGACTGTAGCAGACCTGACAGGTTTCCGAAACCTGTCAGGTCTTGCCGACATCCTGCCCGAGCTATCGGTAGCGGAAGCGGCACCACTCGAAGCGCCAGCAAGTGTCGGAGATATCGCCCCAGCATTCGCACCGTCATTGCAGACAAGCACCATCACTGGTTCGGTCTTCCGCGACTATGATGTGGACGGCACCAAAGACGCCAATGAGCCATTTTTGATTGACGTATCTAGTGTGACCGTAACGGCCTACGACGCCAGCAGTAGCGCAGTTGGCACAACGACTGTGAGTACAACCGATGGTAGCTATACGCTCAATGTAACGGGCAGCGGCCCCTTCCGGCTAGAGTTTACAGGATTGCCCCCTTGGCTTAAGGATGGGGTAGTCGGGTCTGGCTCGGCCAGTACTGTCCAGTTCGCCAACGATGGTGACACGATCAACCTGGCAGTACACAATCCAGTGGATTACTGCCAAGCCGAGCCACCACTGACGGTCGCCTGTTATCTGCAGCCGCTCGATGCGACGGCCACGGCCTGGACAGACGAACCGGCCATTGTGCAGATTCCTTATGAGTCTGGCACCACGGCCACCGATACGACGGCCATCGATACGGTTGAAGACGAAGCATTCAAGACCATTCTGGCCACCAACGGCGAGGTCGGTTCAGTCTTTGGCCTGGCCTTTGACCAGGGTGAAGGCATCATCTACACCTCCGCCTTTATGAAGCGCCACGTGCCATACGGCCCGGCCGGCGTAGATGCCATTTATAAGATTGATGGCACAGGCGTATCCACATTTATGAATCTAAATGCGCTGCTTGGGGGCACGCCCGCGGGTGCAGATGAGCATTCGCCCAACGGCAATAACTATCAAGAAGATGACGTATGGGATGCCGTGGGCAAGAGCAGCTTTGCTGGCTTGGCTATCTCTCAAGATGGCTCTACCCTTTATGTGGTAACGATGACCGATGCTGACCGCCAACTCTACAAAATTAACGTGCCAGCCGACGGTACCAACCCACTGGCTGCTGACGTCCAGTCCTTTGCGCTACCTAGCCCAGCTGACTGTCCAGCCCATCCATCAACCGGTGGCGGTGAACTAAACCACAATCTGCGGCCAGGCGCGCTGGAATATAGCGATGGCACCCTCTATGTTGGGCTAACCTGTACGGCCGAATCGACCCAGTCCACGGCTGACTTGAAGGGCTATGTCTATGCCTTCGACCCAACCAACGACACCTTTGCCAGCACCCCATTGCTGACCATCCCCTTCAACTACAGCCGCACAAACGTCACGAGCAACCCAGTCGTTGCCCCTGGTGCCTTCAACCCGTGGACGACTGTACAGATGACCTTTGCCACATCGCCCGCGTTGAATGGCCGAGACGACAATGCCAGTTATCCCATGCCCTGGCTGATGGACATTGGCTTTGCCGACGATGGCTGTATGGTCTTGGGCATCGCCGACCGCTTCGGGCATCTCTCAAGCGGTCGGAACAGCCCACCCGAGCAGCTCAACGGCAATGCCGGTGGCGATATTCTCAAAGCTTGTAACCTTGCGGGTAGCTGGACCCTGGAAAACAACGGCAACGATGGCGTGAATCCCGCCACAGCCGGTGCCGGCACAAACGCTGGACCAGGCAAT
>JBCCHB010000195.1:0-28024 GCA_039028975.1 Chloroflexota bacterium | reverse complement strand
GTAAGCGGCGATGTGATCATCGCAGGTAGCTCAACTGTTTTCCCACTGGCAGAGGCGATGATTGAGCGATTCATTGATGAGGGATATGCTGATACGGCTACATATGACAGCATCGGCTCTGGTGCTGGTTTCGAGCGCTTCTGTGTGGCGGGTGAGAGCGATATCTCAGGTGCTTCTCGCCCCATCCGCGAGGCTGAGGTTGAATCTTGTGCTGCTATCGGTCGCACGCCCATCGAGTTCCGTGTGGGTACGGATGCGCTGGCTGTTGTCACCAACCCAGACAACGACTGGGCGACTGACGTGACCATGGAAGAGCTAGCCATGATCTTCAGCACTGCTGTAACTTGGGCAGACGTTCGTGCGGACTGGCCTGCTGAAGACATCCAGCGCTTCATCCCCGGTACCGACAGTGGTACCTTCGACTACTTCGTTGAGGAAGTCTTTGATGAGGATGAGGCTCCCATCCTCGACGCTTCCAAAACCCAACTCAGTGAAGACGACAATGTTCTGGTTCAGGGCATTCAAGGTAGCCCCTACGCCATCGGCTTCTTTGGCTTTGCTTACTACTCAGAGAATGCTGATTCTCTGGGTATCATTGCCATCGATGGTGTTGAAGCCAATGCGGCCAACGTAGACAACAACAGCTACCCACTGGCTCGTCCCCTCTACATCTACTCTGATGCCCGCATCATCGCTGAGAAGCCCCAGATTGGCTCCTTCATCAACTTCTTCCTCACCTTTGTTAACGAGGAGATTGACGAAGTCGGTTACTTCCCCGCTGCTGATGACGTCCTCGAAGGCGCTAAAACTGCCCTAATGGAAGCAATGCAATAGGGTGAACATAGTGTTTGAAGATGGCTTGCTGAACTTGTTCAGCAGGTAAGACAGAAATCAAATCTTGCAATCCGTTACTGTGCATTAAGTGACTGTGCAAAAAACAAGACGGTATGTAGAGAATACCAACTCTGCATACCGTCTTGTCGTGCGTTAGAGACACAAAGGCATATTACTTCAACATGGGTCAATCGCTTAGGGTGGTATAGAAGATGCCTAAGTTGTTACCGATTTTGACAGCGAATCGTTTGGGCTTATTGTACGGGACATCTACTAAGGAATGAGTTGTAAATAACTTGCGCGTTTCAATCGGGTGTAGCCCCATCAAGTGCTCAAGTTATTTAATTCTCGTTTCTAAAAGCCCTCAAATGCACTACGAAAACAGTTAAGATTTATACACATCCCTGAGGAACAATCCATGCAAAAGGAATTATTAGGAAATCAGTCACAAGCTGCAGCGCTGGTGGGCGGTGCGTTTGCGGCTAGAAGTGGTGATTTAAAGAAACGTCGACGGTGGGGTGAGTCAGTTATACAAGGTCTTTTGTTTCTATGTGGCGTTATATCGATCCTCACGACTGTTGGTATTGTTTACGTACTCGGTTCCCAGTCCTTTCATTTCTTTACTCGCTCAGAAGTCACGCTAGGTCAATTTTTCAGCGGGATCGCTTGGCAGCCACCCATTATGCAGTTCGGTATTTGGCCCCTAGTCTTTGCTACACTTATGACTAGCTTAACGGCAATGATTGTGGCACTCCCGTTAGGGTTAATGATTGCTATTTATTTGAGCGAGTATGCATCGGACCGGGTGCGGGGTACCCTAAAGCCCATTCTCGAGGTTTTGGCAGGTGTACCAACCGTTGTGTACGGCTACTTCGCTCTCACCTTTATGACCCCTCTTCTACGCAGTATTTTTGGCCTCGAGACTGTTGAAATCTACAACACAGCTTCTGCTGGTCTGGTAATCGGTATTCTGATCTTGCCATTGGTTACATCGATGAGTGAAGATGCGCTGAATGCCGTTCCTGATGCGCTTCGTCAGGCCGCCTACGGTTTAGGAGCGACCAAATTAGAAACGGCGGTCCGAGTCATTGTCCCTGCAGCACTTTCGGGCATTTCAGCAGCATTTATTGTTGCAATTTCACGAGCTATCGGTGAAACGATGGTTGTCGCCATTGCCGCCGGGGCTGGGGCGCGCAACTTTAATTCATGGGGGGAGGCACTGGAAAATGGCGCCTTGTTTAACCCCTTTAAAGCGGCTGAGACGATGACAGGTCACATTGTTCGCATCAGCGGGGGCGATATCAGCTATCAGTCATTAGATTATGATAGCCTCTTTGCCATTGGTATGCTTCTTTTCTTGATGACACTCACCTTGAACATTATTAGCCGAATTATGGTCAGCCGCTTCCGAGAGGAGTACGACTAATGACAACTGCAGAAAACGTAAGCGAAGATCCTCGGTACCCAGAGGGAGAGGCACTAAAGAGCCAGCTTAACCAGCGCCAGCGCCGAGGGCAGATATGGCGAACAGCCTTTGTCGCTGCAACGCTGGTTGGTATACTGGCTTTGATCGCCTTGCTCTACAATGTTATCAATAGCGCATTCGGTTATGTGGCTATCCAGAATACCAAGGAGCCGAATGCTTTGGTGTTAAGTATACAAGAAGAGGCGCTATTAGGCGCGACGAATTTGATCTCTAGTGAAAATGATAGAGGAATGATCAACCGTGTTGCCTCTCGTCCCAACGCGGTTGGCTTCTTTGGGTATAGCTACTATCAGAATCGAGCAGATGAGCTCAAGGTCCTCTCGATTGATGGTGTGACACCTTCTTTAGAGACGGCTGAGTCGGGTGAGTACTTGCTGGCCCGTCCCCTCTTTATCTACTCTGCCCCAAAGGTTCTTGAAGAGAAACCTCACGTAGCAGAATTTATGCGCTTTTACCTAGAAAACGTAAACAATATCATTGAAGATGTGGGTTATTTTGCTGCTAGCCCTGACTTAATTGATGTAGCTACCGCGCAATTAAGTGAGTTGACTCTAAGCGAAGAATCTCTTGATGAAAATAGCATCAGCATGGCTGGCAGTTCGACTGTCTATCCTCTGTCTGAAGCACTGAGTAATAAGTACACTGAAAGCGGCTTTAGCGGAGAGATTTCGATTGAAAGCATTGGCAGTAAAGCTGGTTTGGCACGTTTTTGTTCAGGTGCAGAGGGCGTGGACATTGCCAATGCTAGTCGCACCATTACGAGAGCAGAAACCGAATTCTGTCGCCGCAATCGCCTTACGCCACTAGAATTCCGAGTGGGTAATGATGCCATTGCCGTTGTCGTGAGTGCGGAAAATGATTTCGTCGATTCCTTAACATTGGACGAATTGCGATTGCTCTTTACAACAGCCGAAACTTGGGCGGATGTCAATCCAGATTGGCCCGTCGAGCCGATTGAACGACTGGTTCCTAGCATCGATAGTGGTACCCTGGACTTTTTTACGGAAACGGTCTTTGATGCTACATTGGAAGAGTTGCCCAGAGAGACTTTAATGGCCATCCTCGAAGCCAATCTGTCAGCAGGTCTAATCCGTCGCTTTGAAAGTGAAATTCCGTTTGCTGAGCGCACAGACGAGGATATCCTTAACTTGGTTTATGAGCGTGTCGTTGAACCCCGTATTGTCCGATCATGGACACTCTATGATTCGCTCTTCAGCCGGGATGCGATTGCAACTGAGGTAGATACTATTCCGCAAAGCACTATGGTCTTTCGCAACTGGCTTACCACAGATTTCTTGACATCCCCCCAGTCGTCTACGCCAGATCAAGCTGGAATTCGCACGGCGATTTTGGGTTCTTTATGGGTCATTTTGATTACGATTCTCTTTTCACTTCCATTGGGCGTCGGTGCTTCTATCTATCTGGAAGAGTATGCTACGGATAACTGGTTCAACCGTATCATTGAAACAAACATCAACAATTTGGCCGGTGTACCATCAATTATTTATGGTATGCTAGGTCTTTCCATCTTTGTCCGCGTCTTGGAATCGCTCACTAGTGGAACCTTCTTTGGCGCTGTTGAAGATCCAACAACAGCCAACGGCCGTACAGTTCTCTCCGCAGGGTTAACATTGGGATTGTTGATTCTGCCCATCATCATCATCAACGCACGCGAAGCGATCCGCGCTGTGCCAGGCTCTTTACGTCAAGCGAGCTATGGGCTGGGCGCAACCAAATGGCAGACTATTTGGAATCATGTTTTGCCCAGTGCGCTACCCGGTATCTTAACGGGCAACATTTTGGCCATGTCCAGGGCCATTGGTGAGACGGCGCCGCTGGTTGTGATTGGTGCTTCAACCTTTATTGTGACCGATCCCAATGGGCCATTTGCTAAGTTCACTACATTACCCATCCAGATCTATCAGTGGACGGCACGACCCCAGGATGAGTTTCGCAATATCGCTGCGGCGGCGATTATTGTTCTACTACTGCTGTTGCTGACGCTGAATGCTTCAGCCGTACTGTTACGCAACCGCTATAGTAATCAGCTCTAGGAATAGTCATAGCCAACCCAAAGATAAATTACCCAGATAAGGGAAATGACGCTTATGACTTTTTCTCATGATACTGAGTCGCGATGACAGAGAAAGACACCGAGTTCTCACAGAGATTCACTGAGATAGTTCTTCTCTATTGAGTCTTTCTCTGTGTCGCTCTGTGCCTCCTCCAAGAGGCTCTGTGTAATGCTCAAAATGTTGATTGGGTACTTATGGGGCGGGCTATAGTAATCAAATGCAAAGGGATAAATAAGTATGGCAACGCCAGTAATGACAATGGACGCTTTAGAGACATCATCTGCAATTATGACGAATGTGGCCAATGTAGCCATCGAAACTCGGAATATGGATGTCCACTATGGTAAGTTCCATGCGGTACGCGACGTAAATCTGCAGATCGAAAGACGCAAGATTACGGCCATGATTGGCCCATCTGGCTGTGGTAAGAGCACGGTATTACGCTGCTTTAATCGCATGAATGATCTGATTCCATCGGCACGGATTGAGGGTGTTGTTGAATTCAATGGCCAAAATATTTATGATCGAGACGTGGACCCGGTAGAGGTGCGTCGCCGTATTGGTATGGTCTTCCAAAAACCAAACCCGTTTCCCAAATCAATCTATGAAAATATATCCTGGGGCGCCAAGATCAACGGATATAAAGGTGACATGGATGAACTGGTTGAGAACTCATTGAGGCGGGCGGCTATTTGGGATGAGGTAAAGAACAAGCTTCAGCAAAGTGCATTGGGTCTCTCTGGTGGCCAACAGCAGCGCCTCTGCATCGCCCGAACGATTGCAGTGCAGCCCGAGATCATCCTCATGGATGAACCATGTTCTGCATTAGATCCGATTGCAACGCTCAGGATCGAGGAGTTGATGCAGGAGCTATCGAACGATTATACGATTATTATCGTCACCCATAATATGCAGCAGGCCACCCGCGTTTCGGACTATACGGCTTTCTTCATGGTCGATGGAAATCGAACAGGGCACCCGGTGGAATATGGTCCGACCAAGGAATTGTTTTCGACTCCTAAGAAGCAGCGTACAGAAGATTACATTACGGGTCGATTCGGGTAGATGCTAAAGCGGCTACGATAGATGGCCAGATAGAACTGCAGACCTCGAGAAAGCGGGGATACTTCTGTAAATATAGGGAATATTCTCCGTTTTCGGCACATAGTTAAGATAATTTCATCTATCATTGCCTAAACAGCGCAACGTACCCTCTCAACACGTGGCATGACCCACTTGGGCAGGGGGTAAGCTCAAATTTTACTGCAATTTACTATTTCTGTACAGTTGGAATCACCGCTTTTTGATGTGGGACTAATGATGAGATCAAAATAGATTTCTGAGATATTGCGCGCCTAAACTGAGTCGAGTTACTGTACCATGAAGCGGTCCATTGTGACCACAGGACAAACTTATGAGAACACACTTTGATCGAGAACTAAATGCTGTAAAAGATGAACTTGTACTCATGGGAAGTATGGTCAATCAGGCATTACGCAATAGTGTAACTATCCTCAAAAAGCAGGATCAGATCGGTGCCAATCGGCTGATCGCAGAGGATGATCCGATTAATATCAAGCGATATAAGATTGAGAAGGATGCGTTGATGCTGATCACGCTTCAACAACCTGTTGCCTCTGATTTGCGCCAGATAGCAGCGTTCTTGGAGATTAGTGGAGAATTGGAACGGATTGGCGATTATGCCAAGGGGATTGCTGTGATTACTCTCTATATTGGGCATCAGCCTTTAGTGAAACCACTTGTTGATATTCCTAAGATGGCTCAATTAGCGGCCGACATGTTGCAAGAGGCTATCAATACATTCGTTCACAATGACGAAACTAGCGCACGAGAGATTGCAACAAGAGATGACAAGGTCGACGAAATCTACAAGCAAGTTCACGAAGATCTCATCGCGCTCATGGCAGAAGATTCCGACCATGTTGATCAAATCAACTACTTGCTTTGGGTTGCCCACAATTTGGAACGCGCAGCGGATCGAGTCGTCAACATCTGTGAACGGGTTGTCTTCACTGTCACGGGTGATTATGTTGAGCTAGATGGTCCCGAAATCGACAAAACCAAGGTTCTTTGATCATGGTGATGAATAGCACTCCCGATCGCTACCCCTCATATTCTGCTATTTCACAAAAGATGAGATTTGCGTTTGAGCGCACAATCAGCCATTATTCCTCTTAGAACAACAGGTAGTTACTTTCGAGCAGCTGCGCTATACATATCCTACGTAGCAAGAGACAATTGAGCGAAACGCCCGTTAGACGCAGTTCGCTCCAAAACGGTCTTTGTTCTTCTCATAGAGTATCAGGAGACATCCGATTGGAATTGACCGCAGTATATACTTCGCCTACTTGGCTCTTGCATAGATGTGTATAAGCGACCTGCTGAAATCATATCGGTTTATACGCATCTATGCCCAACCGCACTATACAGACAATAAATACCATATGACAAAGATTACAATTTTGGGTGCAGGCGTTATGGGCAGTGCCTTTAGCGTGCCACTGACGGATAATGGTCATACAGTCAATCTAGTGGGAACCCATCTAGATGGTGATATCATTGAGCAGATTCATGAGAACCGAGTCCATCCAGGGCTGAAAATATCACTTTCTGAAGCGGTACACCCCTACACCTTCGATCGGCTGGACGAAGCAGTCGATGGCACAGATTTAGTGGTACTCGGCGTCAACTCACTAGGTGTTGACTGGGCAGCGATGATGCTGGACACTCTTCTGGGAGAGAGCCTATTCCCAGAGGTCCCCATGCTTTTTTTGACCAAAGGCTTAGAAGGAAAGAATGACGGCAACTATTGGGTGTCCAAAAATGAACGCTTGCGTATTCTGCCTGATGCTTTACGAGAGGGGCTCTCCCCTGAGTATCGGGATCAGATTCAGATGGTTGCGGTGGGTGGCCCTTCTATTGCAGGTGAACTGGCTGCACGACGCCACACATCGGTCGTGCTAGCTGGCTCCGATCTGGGGCTAATCGACAGGCTGGCGGAACTCATGCGTACACCTTACTATCATGTCTGGACCAGCACAGACGTAGTGGGGATAGAGGTTTGTGTTGCCATGAAGAATGTCTATGCATTGGCTGTTGGGTTGGCCCATGGACTGCTAGAAAGGGATAATGAAGCGGGCAATCGGCCAACCAACGACGCGGCCATGCACAACCCTGCCGCGGCCATCTTTGCCCAGGGCCTTTGGGAGACATCTTATCTGGTCGAGTATATGGGTGGCTCACAGCACAGCGTATTAAGCATGGCTGGCGCAGGGGATCTTTATGTCACATGCCAGGGTGGGCGCAACTCCCGTATGGGGAGATTGCTCGGTTTGGGGATGCGCTACACGGATGCCAAAATGCAGCACATGCCAGATGACACCATTGAAGGTGCTGAACTTGCTCTTGCCATAGGGCGAACCGTCGAGTGGCTGGTGCAGCAGGGTGAATTGGATAGTTCTCGGCTCCCGCTACTGCGGATGATGAGCGAGATTGTCTGTAATGATGGTATCGTCGATATTCCGTGGAACTCATTTTTTGGGTCTGATCCTAATTCATGATATATACACTTCATATAATAAAGCCTATACTCATAATAAGGATGAAACACGATGCGCAAATATCTAGACATTAATCTGAAGGATCGGAGTGTTCAGTCGGAAACATGGGAGGGAGAAGCACTGATCAAAGCTGGGCGTTACCTCATTGCCAAGACGCTAGTCGAAATGAACGTCGCCCAGGTTGATCCACTGGGTCCAGAGAACCCACTCATCTTTTCTGCTGGGCCATTTGCTGGCACTACCTTCTCCAATGCCAACCGCATTAGCGTAGGCTGTAAGAGTCCATTAACGGGAGGGATTAAAGAGGCCAACGGTGGGGGAACGTTTGCCTACGCCATGGGGCGGCTCGAGGTCTGTGGGATTACCCTCCACGATCAGTCTCCGGATTGGGTCGTTATCCACCTAGATAAAGAAGGTGGGATCCATTTTGACGATGCCACTCCCTACCTGGGTAAAGATAACTACCAAGTAGCCGATATGCTCTATGAAAAGTATAGCAAGAAAATAGCCCTTGCCCTCTGTGGCCCGGTAGGAGAATATCAGGGCCTGCTGGCAGGAATCGCCATCAGCGATAATGATGGACGTCCCTCCAGATTGGCCGCGCGCGGTGGTGTTGGGGCCGTTATGGGCAGCAAAAAGGTAAAGGCCATCGTCATTGATGTTCACAAGATGCCCAATCTTCATGATCGGAAAAAGACGTTGGCAGCCGTCAAGACTTATGCCAAGTGGGTACAGGAAGATGAATCTATCCAAACGACCTATAACCCAATCGGCACCATGGCAATGGGTGATTACACCAATCATATTGGTGGCATCCCAGTCAACAATTTTACTTTAGGTGCCCAGGTCAATGATGAAGAAGAGACGTTCAAGATGGGCGGTACCTACGTTACAGAATTGAACAATTCCCGAGGGGGGCAACATACCCACGCCTGTATGCCTGGATGTATCATTCAATGCAGCAACGTCTGGGCGGACGAGAATGGAAATGAAGTGACCTCGCCGATTGAATATGAGACTCTGGCCCTCTTAGGAACCAACTGTGGTCTTTCGGAGCCAGATGACCTGGCAGAGATGAATCAGTACTGCAACTTGCTCGGTGTCGATACCATTGAGACAGGTGCCATGATTGCCGTCCTTATGGATGCACAAAACGTTCCATTTGGCGACACAGACTTCATGCGCTCTGTCTTTAAAGCTCTTCAAGAAGGGACTGAAGAGGGCAAGCATTGGGCACAAGGGACGGCGGCTGTAGGTAAGCAGTATGGCTTTCATCGAGTCCCCGTAGTGAAAGGGCAAGCCATCAGCGCATATGATCCGCGAGTGATCGAAGTGACAGGTATCTCTATGATGACCTCTGCTCAAGGTGCCGATCATACCACGGGTAATGTGCCCCGAATGCAGTCTCGGGACAAGGATCTACCTGAGTTAATGGATGCCAGTTTAGAGGCTCAGATTGCTTGTGCCGCTGTTGATTCGATCGGCCTTTGTATCTTTGGGCGCAGCGTCACCAATCCCAATATTGAGTGGCTTGCCCAAGCTATGAATGAAGCGGTTGGCTCTGACGTTCAGCCAACCTTCTTCCACGAGGTAGGCAGGGAGACTCTACTTTTGGAGCGGGAATTTAATCTAGCTGCAGGCTTTTCTCAGGAAGATGATGAACTTCCCCAATTCTTCTATGATGAGGAGCTGAAACCAACCAATCAGGCTGCTCGTTTTCATGGCACCGAAGTACATAACATCTATGAACGGATGGATGGTGTTGGGACCATGGGGATTCCTGATGAGTTTGGTCGGGTAGCAGCTTAAGTAATTCAACTCACGTGATTCGTGGATTTGGGAACTTATAGTGAGCTCTGTTTGAAAACGGTAGTTCTTCTTCTCTGGTAGAGTCTATAGGAAACCACCGTTTTCAACATAACCGCACTTTAGTGCTGGAAAAGTCTGGCGATTAAGAACGGTTTTCATCTATCCACGAATCACATTCCACGGATCGCGCCTTACCCCCAAACTTGACGAATCACGAAAAAACAACTACATTATTTTGGTTTTTGTGTGGTTGTTTATCATATTAGTAGTTCGTAGTGTCGTAGGTACGCCCCGTTCGGTACGTGGTCGTGCTCGTTAGACAACTGCGCTCCATTGGTTGTTCTCAAACAGCGCTTAGTATAGAAGTCAAAGGTGACTCAACATATCAATAGTTTGATATTGGTAGTCTCTGACGAATGGTACAGCCTCGCAGAGATTTTTTTTATCCCATCAGATTGGGTAAGTTCATACCCAAGCAACAGCTCTATTTTAGGAGGTATATTTTGCTATACGGAACCGGATCAGTTGTATTCGCTCTTATCTTTGGCCTTATGGCCATTGGCTATGTATTCTGGCAAATACGCAATGTGTTATCAGAAGATGCTGGCGACAAAAAGATGACCGATATTGCAGCAGCCATTCAGGAAGGTGCCGCGGCCTTTTTGAATAAAGAGTATTCGTACTTAGCGGGCTTTGTTGGTGCAGTCTTTGTCATTATGCTCATTGCGTCTTCCCTGACAGATGGTTTGGCCTGGCAGACGGCTATCTGCTTTCTGTTTGGGGCCATTACCTCAGCAGGCGCAGGCTATTTAGGTATGTTTATTGCCGTCCGCTCCAATGTTCGTACAGCCGCTGCGGCAAGAGAGAGCCTGAATGATGGTCTACGGGTGGCATTTGGCAGTGGCTCTGTAATGGGCATGGCCGTTGTCTCATTTAGCCTGCTTGGCATGACGCTCCTTTATCTATTTTTCGGAGGGAATCTAGAGTATCTAACCGGGTTCGGCTTTGGGGCAAGCAGTATTGCCCTCTTTGCTCGCGTTGGCGGCGGCATTTATACCAAAGCGGCTGACGTCGGTGCAGATTTGGTCGGTAAAGTCGAGCAAGGCATTCCCGAAGATGATCCCCGCAATCCTGCTGTTATTGCTGACAACGTAGGTGACAATGTTGGAGATGTTGCCGGTATGGGGGCCGATCTTTTTGAGAGTTACAGCGGATCGATTATTGCAGCGGCAGCATTGGGTGCCGCAATGACCTTTGGCGGTGCCCTCACTGGGGAAGCGCTAGACGCAGAGCGATTGATCTATATTGGGTTGCCCTTCTTGGTAGCAGGTGTCGGTGTTGTGGCCTCGTTGGTAGGGACCTTCATGGTGAAGACGGAAGAGGGTGCTGGCCAGGAAGAGTTGCTCAAGACGCTCCGTAACGCCACGTGGTTCTCTTCTGCTCTTGTGCTGGTCTTGACAGCCATCATCACTCTGATAGCTGGCTCCAGCTTTTACTTCTGGTTGGTGATTTTGGTAGGGCTAGTGGCGGGTAATGCCATCGCATTCTTCACCGAATACTATACTGCTTATACAGAAAAACCGACCCGCAGCATTGCCGCCGCCTCGGAAACGGGTGATGCAACCTTGATCATTCAAGGATTGGCCGTTGGTATGAATAGTACGGTTCCACCTGTATTGATTGTTGCAGTGGCCATTCTTTTTTCCTATGCGCTTGGTGCACGGGTTGATGAATTGGGCGGCGGTCTCTACGCCATTGCGTTAGCCGGCGTGGGGATGCTGAGCACCCTAGGGGTTACCTTGGCAACTGATGCTTACGGTCCTGTGGCAGACAACGCAGGTGGCATTGCCGAAATGGCCGAACTGCCTGAAGGGGTGCGAGATCGAACGGATGCGCTAGATAGCTTGGGCAATACAACGGCTGCAACAGGCAAAGGGTTTGCTATTGGGTCAGCAGTTTTGACGGCTTTGGCGCTGATGGCAGCTTATGTGGCATCCGTGAGGGTTGCAGACCCTGATTTTGCCCTCAATTTGCTTGACCCTATCGTGCTGGCTGGCTTGTTGATCGGGGCTATGTTGCCCTACTTATTCGCTGCTCTAACCATGACAGCTGTGGGTAAAGCTGCTTATGAAATTGTGCTGGAGGTGCGGCGCCAGTTTAGAGAAATCCCCGGTTTGATGGAAGGAACGGGCACGCCTGACTACAAAGCGTGCGTGGGGATTAGCACGGAAAGTGCCTTGCGATATATGGTGGTTCCTGGCCTACTAGCTGTCCTGGTTCCCCTTGCAGTGGGCTTTATTTTGGGCGCAGCAGCCTTGGCAGGGATGCTCATCGGCGCAATTTCCTCTGGATTTGTTCTTGCGGTTATGATGGCCAATGCAGGCGGTGCATGGGACAATGCCAAAAAGTGGATCGAAACGGGTGAAATGGGTGGCAAAGGCTCAGAAGCCCACAAAGCAGCCGTTGTGGGTGACACAGTTGGTGACCCTTTTAAAGATACCTCTGGTCCGGCGCTCAACATTCTGATTAAGCTCATGAGCATCGTCAGCCTAGTTTTTGCTGGCGCGTTTGGTTCTGGGCTCTTTGGCTAAAGCAGAAGCCGAATATTCTATATTACTCAGAACCCGTCACAAAATGACTACAGCATAAGTGTAAAAACAGGATAAGTATGTATAGAGAGGGAGAGCGATTTACTGCGCTCTCCCTCTTTTGGGCTGACAATAAAAATGTTGTTGTTGAGTGGCAATCGACCTTAAGGTAAAGTTTTTCCGATGCTCAGATCTGAAAGTTCTTTAGAACATCGTTTTATCGATGTTCTTGCATTTCAGAAAGAAATTAGGCATCCTCATGACCCAGTGCGGAAAGGGCGCCAACAATTGCCAATGCACTCCAGACGTGCATGGCGTTCAACCCAATAACTGTTTGAGCAGAGTCTGTTACCGCGCCTACTGGCCCTTGAAATGAGATAAGCAAGAATAGCACAGCAATTGTCCAAAAAGCCGGGTAAGGGCGCTCTGTAAACCAACCGAGGATATAGAGGAGAAGTGCAGCACCGACAGCCGGGAGAATACTGGCGATCATTACAATAGGGAAGAAGGGCAACGGTTCCAACTCTGTGCCAGTGGGTGGTACCAACATAAACTCAACCCCTAAGCCCCGCCCAAAAAATAAGATAATCATATTGCCAATCATGGATAGTATGGCACCAACAAGCACTGCTTGGGGCAATTTACCTAGTGACGGACGCGTGCCTGCAATGTTTATATCCGTAGATACGCTCATAAATTCATAGCTCCTATTCTTACAAATGGATTTAAGATTAATTTATTCATCATATTTTATCCTCTAAACGAATTTGTCGCTAATTTTCGTCCAATTCACGATGTCTTTAAAGGAATATTGAGGATACTAAGAATGTCTTAATGTTCGTTACATCATGTAGACTATTTTGTAAGGATTTTGTAGCGTTCATATTGGGATAATTGATGTATAATGGACTAAATTAGATCGTATGATTCGATTCAGGTCTTAGCAGTCAAGAAGTTTAGTCAATCATCAAGTAAACGCATTGCATCCAACATCTCCAGATTATGGCTAGACGTTCTTTTTTCTGAGAGAACAGACAGTCGCTGCTACCCCACCGATTCCTTACGGTTGATTCCTTACGATACGTATCAACGCCCCTCTCAGTTGCATAGGATGTGTCTCATGTTTTGTCATTTGAATATTTCAAAACAACTACAACTGTCTCTGCGCTTGGTGCTACAGAAGTTAATCGTTAAGCGATTTCAATCTTGTCAGCACATGCACGGTTGGACGAGTATGTCCGTCGTGCCAATCCTCTTACTCAGTGCGATGTGGTGTTACACCGTTCAGCCGCTCACTGCAAAGTCGACTTTAGAGCAAATTCCTCTTCAACCTATACTGACTCAGGTAGCCAGCGAGACCCCAGATGAACTTATCCAGGTCATCATACAAAAGAAGAGCCAATCTCAAAAACCCGAGTTGGCGGTAGAGTCACTCAACGGAAACATCGTTCGCGAGCTCTCCATCATTAATGCTTTTGTTGCTCAGCTACCAGCACACGCTATCCATCAATTAGCGCAAACGGAAGGGATCCGATGGATTTCTTTAGATGCGCCTATCTTTCAAAGTGGTCTATTAACACCAGCTGAAAATCTCATTCGGGATCTTTTTCAGACAAATCAATATGATGGAGATGACGGAAGCACCTCTTGGGAAGGTACTTGGGAAGAAATTGGTGAAGCAGATGGTCCAGATTTGGGTGATGTTGCAATTGTTCGCTTTTTTAGTGGCTCTATGCAAGGCTTGCGAATCCAGGGCCAGAATCGAGGTGTCAAACGCCACTTCAATCTAGCCGATGCAGAATCTGCTACCCTTAGCTTTATCTACCGACGTAAGGATATGTCAAATTCAGAGGCACATATTGCCATCGAAATTTCGTCAAATGGAGGACAGTCATGGACGGAATTAGGTCGTATTGAAGGTTCTGATACCGATGCAAGCATTCAAACTGATGAGGATGTGCAAGAGGCCAATTATGATATTTCCACCTATTTAACAACTGACTCTGTCTTGCGATTTGTTAGTTCCCAAGAGATGGGAGCCGATGCCAAAGTTTATTTGGATACGATTGCCATCGACTATGAACCAGCCCCAGATCAGGTTTCTCTGCTGCCGAATAAGCTCTATATACCAAGCTTTCTCTTTGTAGATGATGGCCCGCCACTTGATCCGGCTACCGGTACTCCCCAGCGCGCCTTGAGGCAGAATATTACAGTTAAGGATGAGTTTAGATCGATCTCCTATGCAGGCAATGACGGTTCTCACCGTTGGAGTAACGATTGGGAAGAGGTTGGTGAGTCAGATGGTGCAGGGTACGGTCATGTAGCAGTCTATTCAACTTCCTATTGTGCATCAGGAAGTTGTCTTCTGTTCGATGCAAATGACTATTATTATAGTAGTCAGAGTGAGATCGTTGGGGTTCAGCGAGAAGCGGATTTGAATAATGCCGATCATGCCGTATTGCAGTTTACCACACGTCGAATTGCATCGAACCTAAGCACGGCTGTTGCCAAAGTAGCTATATCTCGGGACAATGGGGGAAATTGGATCGAGCTGGCGACCTATGCGCTCAACGAGTTTGATAGTACCTCTGTTACACAAGAAATTGACATATCGGACTATGCTTCGGCCCAAACGAAGATCCGCATTACAATTTCAAAGTCTGACAATTACTTTGCCTTTATCTTAATTGACGATGTTCAAATTGAACATAACAGTATTACGAAGAACAGCGGCAGCAGCGATTTGGCTACATCCCAAGTTGTCAGCGATTCTTTTGATACTTTTTCATATAATAACAATGACGGTTCCGCGAACTGGAAGACAGGATGGCAAGAAGATGGTGATGATGGTTCACCCTATTATGGTGATATAATTATCTATTCTGGCTGGCTGCGACTCCAGGACAACAATGTCTCCATCCAGCGCCAAGTGGACTTAAGTTCTGCGTCTTCTGCCGTGCTCAACCTGAGCTATATACGGCAAGGATTTGATTGGACCCATGATTACGTCGTAGTTGAAGTTTCGTCAAATCAAGGTGGTTCTTGGCATGTACTCGATTACATTGACGGACCTGGCTCGGATGGCTCAATACAGAATACCTACTACGATATTTCTGAGTACATCTCAACACAATTTGTGATTCGGTTACGCACCTCATCTAACCTTGGTCCATATGATCGTCTCTATATTAATGAGCTGAAAATTGAATATGGTTGCAAGGAGTGTATTGATGCATCTAACCTGGATAATGTATATATCCAATCGATTGGTGCCAATGAACTCTGGAACAACCGGCAACCCCTTCAAGGGAAGAACGTAGCAGTGGCTGTTGTGGATAGTGGTATTGCATATCATGAAGACTTGATGAGCCACAGAGATACTTCTCGTATTATTGCAAAAATTGATTTTACCAGTTCAGGCAAGCCAGACGATTTTTATGGACACGGCACCCATGTAGCGGGTACAATTGGTGGAAATGGGAATCAGTCTGACGGAGTCTATATCGGCGTTGCTCCTCAGGTAAATCTTGTTGATGTGAAAGTTATCGATGATCAGGGCTCAGGTAGTACATCCAATGTTGTAGCTGGATTAGAGTGGATCTTAGACCATAAAGATGATTACAATATTCGTGTTGTAAATTTATCTCTCAATAGTAACGTACAAGAATCCTATCATGTTAATCCGCTTAATGCAGCATTAGAGATTCTCTGGTTTAACGAGATTGTGGTGGTTGTTTCTGCTGGCAATAATGGTAATGGAAACGGTAATGGGAATGGAAACGGTAATGGGAATGGAAACGGTAATGGCAATGATAGGAACATAGTATATCCGCCAGCAAATGATCCATTCGTCATAACTGTTGGGGCGACCGATACAAAAGATACCATTACCTATACAGATGATACGGTGGCTTCCTTTTCGGCTTCTGGCACAACTCAAGAAGGACACGAAAAACCGGAACTGATTGTACCCGGAACCGATATCATTAGCTTATTATCGAGCGATGATAGCAACCTGAAAAAACAACATCCCAAACATGTAGTACCTGGCAAATTCCGTAATCGTTACTTCCGTATGTCGGGGACATCAATGGCTTCAGCTGTTGTTGCCGGTGCGGTGGCTCTCTTACTTGAAGATGAGCCAGATCTAACGCCAGACCAGGTAAAGTATCGGCTAATGGATACCGCAGTTGATGTTGCGGGTATGCACTATCTACGCATTGATAATGCGGTTGCTGGCGATAGCAGAGATAGCGCCAACACTGGTATAGTTGCCAGTCAACTGTTGTGGAGTGGAACGGACACGCCCGTGTGGGATAGTGTCAACTGGAGTTCAGTCAACTGGAGTTCGGTCAACTGGAGTTCCGATCATTGGGATGACTAATTAACCAATATAGACAGACAGACAGGTTGCTAGCGATCATACTGTCGGCACGTGAAATTTTGTCTCGATTGTTGCCTTATTTTGACTGGAAGAGTTAAAATAGAGAAGATATAATAGAGTTGTTCTGAAGTAATAAATCATGCACGTGAAGGGTTCCTGACTTGTTTCGTCAGCCAGCAAGAACGGCTGAAAAAGTACCCGTCACCCACTCAACTCTTAATTCGGAACAATTCAATTTCTGTTTACGATTAGTAGGTCCGTTCCTATTATATTCTAATGCTGATAGCTTGCGAGAGGGGACAAAGTTAGTATTAGCGATCTTTTATGGTTTTAACCGCCAATAGCTCTTTAACGCTTCAAGCTGTACCGAGGAGTTACCCGTCTATCATCAAGTTTGGTTAGATGAAGTCACCTTGGAATGACTTCACTTCGATTTGTTACAATCAGATGAACCTTGCTGAACTTTAAGTAGCTGGGAGTATCCTTTATGTCAAAAACAGGCTGGACATACGTTATCGGCGTCATAATTGTTGGACTTGGTATCGGTCTGTATAATATCGCATCATCCTCATTTGGCACACCCTCAACTTGGCTTACGTTAGTGGTTCTGATTTCACTAGCTACTCTATCCCAATCGGTCAATATTGATCCCACAACAAAACATCAAGCATATTATGCAACAACAGTCTTTCTGTTCGCTGGTGTCTACCTGCTGCCTCCCTCGCTATATACACTCCTTGTGGTAATTCCCCACTTGCTAGAATGGTTTATACAACGCATTACACAAAGCGAGGGACCTCATTTGCACAAATGGTATATACAGCCATTTAATATCGCAATGACGATTATCGTAGGGTCCGCCGCTTATTGGACCTATGTTCTTTGTGGTGTTCGTGTCGAGCAGCTAGCGACATCCTCTCTCATTACAGCATTGCTGCTTCCTGCATCGGTCTACTTTCTATTAAACCGCTACCTCATTGGCCAAGTGCTGGTCTTAAATAGGGGACTTACTTGGGCTGAATCTGGAATGTTAGACCCTACATCAATTCTCATTGATGTAACAAATCAGATTATAGGATACACGGTAGCAGTTTTGTGGCTTCTTAATCCCTGGTTGTTGCTGCCTGGAATTGCACCGGTCATCCTGATATATCCTGCGTTGTATATCCCTAAACTTCGTGAAGATAAACGCATTGCTGACGAGGCCGCGGTCGCTAAAAGCGAATTTCTAGCAAACATGAGCCATGAAATTCGTACGCCAATGAATGGAATTGTTGGCACAACCACCTTGTTAATGGATACAGAGCTAAACGAATCCCAACGTGAGTTCGTCAAAATTATCAGCCGGTCGGGTGAATCGCTCTTAGGGATCATTAATCAAATTTTAGACTTTTCCAAAATCGAGTCAGGCAAGCTAACGCTAGAATCCAAAATTTTTGAGCTAGATACTTGCATCGAAGAGGCTCTTGCTATGGTGGTTGTTTCGGCAGCTCAAAAAGAGTTAGAAATAGGATACTTAATGGACGTTGACGTGCCAAATCAGATCGTCGGTGATGTGACGCGCGTCCGTCAGATTTTGATCAACCTCCTGGGCAACGCTGTAAAGTTCACTCACCAAGGTGAAGTAGTTGTCCAGGTACAGGTGCATAAGCAGAGCCCTGACTCTGTAGAGCTTTGCTTATCTGTAGAAGATACAGGAATAGGTATTCCGTCCGAAAAAGCGCATGGTCTATTTGAACCATTTAGCCAAGTTGATGCCACAACGACGCGTAAATTCGGCGGGACGGGATTGGGTTTAGCAATCTCTAAAGAACTTTGCGAATTGATGGGTGGTAAGATCTGGGTAGATACAGATCGAGAGAAGGGAACGGCCTTTCTCTTCACTATTCAGGTCGCGATTGCAGAAGAGGAGAGAATAGGCTCTATAAGTACTTTAGGTTCTGTGAATTTGGAGGCCCTGATTGGTAAACGGGTACTTATCATTGAACCAAATGAATTAAGCGCGGAGATGTTGCAATTGAATGCCGCTCGCCTTAAAATGGAAACTCATCATGAGCTGACTATGTCACAAGCTCTGGCTGCCATTCAGCGCGGTTATCGATGCGATGTACTACTCTTCGAGCATCAATTTATTTCGCCTCGGACGGAAAGTATTCTACAAACCATCCACCAAATACAGGGAAAGAAAGTACCATGCTTTGCGTTACTCAAACCCATTCCCGATACAATTGCTCCGGAACATGGAAGTGAGATCTCGGGGTTTCTTTATAAACCGGTGAGCCGTGAGTTACTTGGCATTACTACAGCAAGAAATCTGGCTCTCAATTTAAATGGCTACCATCCAGCGAAAGAGCCAGTCATCGAATTGCCAACGAATGAAGAGGAGCAGAAGCCACTTAACATCTTATTGGTTGAAGATAATCCGGTCAATCAAAAGGTAGCTCTGGGTCTCTTAAAACGGACAGGCTATACAGCAGACGTGGCCGCAAATGGCACAGAAGCCGTTGAGGCCGTCACGAAAAACGCATATGATCTAGTATTAATGGATGTCCATATGCCAGAGATGGATGGGCTAGAAGCCACCCGCCGTATTATCGAACTAGTGCCATCCCACAAACGGCCTCGTATCCTTGCCATGACAGCGAGTGTCTTACCTGAAGATCTGGAAAAGTGCGCAGAAGTTGGTATGGACGATTTTATCCCCAAGCCAGTCAGATTTGAACATTTCCAAAAGGCTATACGCAGTACAACCGCAGATGAGTTGGTTCATGCCTGACCTATCTAGGAATAGCGCTCAAATAGCTCATTGATGTCAGGTGACAATCACCATAACTGGTTTGTTTAATCGTTACTCTTTAGGTGCGTAGATACAGGTCTGCCCTTTCTGTTTATTGAAGTGATCACAGAGAATGACATACGCTGGACGCAGGTAGAGTTGATCAATCGGGCTGGGATCCAGAATAGCCCACCAGTACTGTTCTTCGTCCTCCGGATTTCCATCCTCCAACCAATCCAAATTGGGCATGGTCAATAAGCTCATCACTCCAATCCACGGTTGCCAATTGGCCGTAGCCCATTCGTAAGCGCCTTTTAGATACTCTCCCTGCTTAAAGGCATCAATCCCCGCATCTGCGCCGTGCCATTTATATGCAGCATTCACCGAATCATATGTCCACCCAAATTCGAGCAGAACAACTTTCTTATTCGTATCCCCATTTTCCACCATGATCTGTCGAATGTCTTCAACGTGGCGGAAAGAGAAGAATCGATACCCACCATACTGTGAGTTTGAAGCCGCCACGCCAGGGTCCAGATCGGGTGGGGCTGCAAAACCAGCGCCATGGACACCAAGCATGTCAAAATAACCATTGCTGTTCCCACCCATGGCTTGATACATTTGACGATAGAAGACATCATCTGGCATGGCATTGCCATCGTTGCTTCCCGTTGGGGCCATGCCAGCACTAATGACAATCGCATTGGGGTGAACTTGCTTAATAGCAGCATAGGTTTGGCGTAAGAATGCCACATATTGAGCAGGATTTGGCGGTGCATTACCCCACTCCCTGGCCAGGTTGGGTTCGTTCCAAATCTGAAAAGCATGAATACAACCTTCCGCACCAGCTGCACAGTTATAGCGTTTCGCTACCGCAGCAGCAAATTCGGCAAAGTCGGCCCCATTCCCTGGTGGCGTACCGCCCCAGAATCTAACCTTGATCTCCGGATCGGTACTAAGGCGAGCCAGCAACTTAAGGTTGCGCCCATTGACTTGGGCTACTACTCGGTCCGATATGGACCAGTCAAACTGGCCTTTCACTGGTGCTTCGATGGTCTCCCAAGCGAATGTCTGTTTTACCCAGTTGAAACCAGCTTCTTGCATCAGTTTCAAGTCGCGGTCGGCAATCTCTTCACGCCACCAGAGGAAGGCTTGGCCGCCAAAATCTGGGCTATTCATGGTTGCTGGAGCGAAAGCAGCCGTCGTCTCATTTGTTGCAGGTGGCTGAGGCGCAGCAGTGGGCTGTTCAGCAGTGGCCGTATCCTGGTTCGGTTCAGGTTCAGGAGCCGTGGACGCACCCCCGACCGGATTGACAGCAGCCAAATCACCCGACAGTGTCAGAAATTCTACTGCCGCCCATCCGAGCGACTGTCCGCCAGTGGCTAGATAGGCCCACTGATTGTCTTCTGAACGGCCCGCAACCTCATATGCTTCGCCACGTCGAGCCTCTCGCAAAATGGAACTTGTTAACGTTGGCTCACTACGAATATTGAGCAGATCAGCGTTAATAACGGCCGTTAATGGCGTAGTCGGTTCATCTTGTTCAATGGTATTGGGTTCAATGGTATTGGGTTCAATGACACTGGGCTCTTGTGCAGCCTCGGCTTCGTTCTGATTGCTCTCTTGTGAGGCTGGTATGGGCGTAGCTGTTGCCGCAGCCACGGCGCCACCAGAGTCCGTCTGGGCTGATGGTGCTTCAGCCGTTTTAGTCGGTGTCGCGGTTGGTTCGGGTCGATTGCGGCCACAGCCAGAAACGACAGCAATCATGAGTACGAAGACTATAAAAAGATAGGAATATCTGCTCGTACTGTGGTCGTTTTTAATTGGGTATTGAGACAAACGCTGCTGAACATTGGTTGGGCATACAGACATCGACATACGTTACAATCCTCTATAAATTTTGTTAGACTACTTGGGCATAGCTTGAAGAGCACTATAGATTGGCAGTGGAGAATAATCGTTTCGCACGATTCCCCACTGGGCCTTCTCTGTGCCATCCGCTACAACACGAAAGTTCAGATTCCACAAAAAAGCTGGCCCGACCCATCCCCAATTACGCATCATGGTAAATGCTTCAACTGTCCACCGAGCCTGTTCATTAAAATCGTTATCTTCTGCGTAAGCATAAGCGGGGTGAAAGGCGCCACCTGCTGCCCAGCCAAACTCTGTTGGCCAAATCCTTTTGTTGGTATCCCCATAGACAACCATGATGTTGCGGTATCCCTCCATAGAGCTACGAAAACTCCAGGAGTGGTGTGGGTTATCACAAGCACCGTTAAAAAAATTTCCTGTCTCTTGAATGACGGTACAGGCTTGCTCATGGCGGACAGAAGGAGGTACATTATAGCCACTGGGATGTGCGCCAATTCCATCACTATAAGCGGCCAATCCATTCTGATACATGCCTTCCAAGTAGGCGAAATCATCCATGGCTAAGTTGCCATTACCCCCCGTAGGCGTCAAAGCACCGCTGATGACCAACATAGTTGGACATGCAGCTTTGATGCTGGCATAGGCCGGACGCAAAAGATTCATATAATCAACAGGGCTTAATGGCCGGTTTCCCCACTCATAATGAAGATTTTGCTCGTTCCATACTTCGATGGCTTTCATTGGGCTGCCACAGAAGTCACCCGCTAGACGACCAACAAAATTAGCATACGTTTGGGGGTCGGCTGGCGGGCCACCTACATCGGGGTCGAAGCCACCCTCTCGCGCCCAGTCTGGTGCATTGACCACACTGAAGAGAACGCTAATCCCCCGACTACCTGCTGAGTCAACAATTCGACGTAGCTCACTAAAGTCTAAGGCTCCAGGGCTGCCTTCAAAGATACGCCATTCCACCTGTTGCTTTAACCAGTTAAAGCCGAGGGTTTGGGTTGCATGGGTGGCCTCATCGATACCGCCACCAAGCATATGGGCTTGCAGTCCATAGCCAAAGAATCCACCGCCAGAGGGCGGAGGTGCGGCGACAGATGGCCCTGCTACCACAGATGTCTCTGTTGCGGCAGTAGCCTGTTCGGGTGGTTCAGGAATCTCGTCATCATTAAGAATGGGAATCTCATCGGCTGGGCCAAAGGTCTCTGTAAAGGGTGCAAAGAGCCAACCTGGTTCCTCCACGTCAGGAATGCGAACCTGATACCAGTCTCCCTCTGGATTCACTCCTAGTATCTCATATTGGGTCCCTGCTGGTGCCACTGTCACAACTGCATAGATGGTGCCAGGGCCTCTGCGTACATTCATATTTTCAGGCTCTGTCACGGCAATTGGCACTGTCGACACTATGTCATTTGTTTCGCTGGCACCATTTGTACTACCCTCTTCAGTTGGCGTAGCATCTACGGCTGTAGCCGATGTAGTGGCTTCAATACCTTCCGGTATCTCTGCTGGACGAGTAAATTGAATACCAACCCACCCTTGGCTACCAAAGCGCTCCATATCAACGCGTAACCAATTCCCGTCGCTGCTGGTCTCTACCACCTCTAAGACTATCCCAGGCTCAATGCTGGTCAGGATACCAAAACCTGTGCCAGGTCCGCGCCGCACATTAAGATTGCGGCCGTCCGTCACAATCGAGACAAATTGTCTCTGTTCTGCATCGCCTGTCTCAGCTTCCTCGTCCCCACTGTCCAAGAGATCGCCAAGCCGAAGAACTGTCCTAGACGAGCCATCAACTTCCTCTTCACCAGAAGCGGAATCCTGAGGAGTGGTTTCTTCTAGTGCATTCGCTTCTATAGCATCTTCTGATGTATTGTTATTCTGGAGCAGATCACGTACGGTCAATTGGCCCGAGGGTTCTGTTTCTCCTGAGGAATTCGTTGAATCAGCAACCGATGTACTTGTAGGTTCGGCAGTCGGCGGATCTGTCGGCTCGGCAGTTGGGGTATCAGTCGGTTCGTCAGTTGGCGTGTTTGTCGATTCAGAAGTTGGTGTATCCGTTGGTTCAGCAGTCGGCGTGTCTGTCGGTTCCGTAGTCGGTGTATTAGTTGGTTCGGCAGTCGGCGTATCCGTTGGTGCGGTAGTCGATGTAGCAGTCGGCGCGGTGGTCGATGTAGCAGTTTGTAAAGCGGTAGATGTAGCCAACGGTACAGATGTATTGGTTGCAACTATAGCAACAGCCACATCCATAGGTGTGGCTGTATTGAGCAATCGGAACTGAAAGCTGGCTGCCTCTTGATCATCTGGTGACATAGCAGGGGCAAAAGTACAACCACCGCTCATCCATAACGCCATGAGAATGAATAGGTGACGAGCCAGAATAAGAGCTCTATTTTTACTTGTATATGAGTTTGGGCTCATGAGAAACCTTCGCTGTTCTTCATGTCGGAGGATACGCGGACTTGTCGCACCACGGATCATGTCGGTCGTGATCGGTTGTTGGGTGGAGGAGAAACAAAACAATAGGGGGTAAAAATAGTTCCCTGCAATATTAAAGATTCGGAAACGCTACTACTTAAAACGAATCTGAATATCATATACTCGGGTACTTATTTTCAGGGCAGACCACAGTGCGGTAAACAGAGCTGAGATCGTCTCGGCACTAGACGCCTAATTGGCTACAGAACAAGATTAAGAGCTACGCAGCCAATGCACAGTTACAAAAACAGCTCAGAGGAGGTTGAAAGTTCAAACCCCTCCAAACTGCGCAACTTCTAAAGGTAAAGAAGACGAAACACGGGCATTATCTTCCCATATCTCGTAATGCATTATAGATGGGTAGAGGTGAACCGCCTGGATCAACAATACCCCATTGAGCTTTCTCTGTCCCATTTGCTACCATGCGGAAATTCAAATTCCACAAAATAGCGGGACCCACCCAACCCCAATTTCGCATCATCTGGTAAGCTTCAACGGTCCACTGAGCCTGTTCATTATAATCATTGTCGTTGGCATAGGCATATCTGGGATCAAATGCACCGCCTGCGGCCCAACCAAACTCAGTCGGCACGATCACTTTATTGGATGCTCCATAGACTTCTGTGATGTTTCGATACCCTTCCATCGTACTGCGGAAGCTCCATGAATGGTGAGGCGAATCACAGGCACCGTTAAAGCTGTTTCCGGAAATCTGAATCGCTTCACACGCTTCCTGCCACGTCTTGCTCGGTGGCACGTTATAGCCGCTTGGGTGGGCACCAAAGGCATCTGCATAATTGTTTACGCCAGCCTGGAACATCTGCTCAAAATAGGTGAAATCATCCATGGCCAGGTTGCCATTGTTGCCTGCTGGGGTCAATGCCCCACTGATCACCCACATAGATGGGCAGGCGGCCTTAATCGCCGCATAGGAAGGCGCAAGGAGTGCAACATACTCAGCGGCATTAAGTGGTTTGTTCCCCCACTCATAGTGCAGATTCTGCTCATTCCAAACCTCAATAGCCTTTACTGAGGTACCACAATATTTACCAGCCATTGCCCCGTTGAAGCTGGCAAAGGTATTTGGATCCGCTGGTGGTCCGCCCACACTACCATCAAACCCAGCCTCTCTAGCCCAAGGGGGCGCATTAACAATGCTAAAGAGTAGATTGATGCCAGCCGCATTGGCTGCATTCACAATCCCATCTGAGGAGCCAAAGTCAATCTGCCCCTGACTGCCTTCAAAGACCTTCCATTCAATCTGCTGCTTAATCCAGTTGAAGTTCATGCCCTGGGTCAAATTCATGACCAGCCCTTCATTGCCGGCATGAACCATATGGGCCTGAACACCGTAGCCAAAGGGGATACCGCCAGCAGGTGGTGGAGAACCGCCAGCAGCAACTACCGGTGCAGGGGCAGGCTGCTCTTCTGCAACGGGTTCTGGTTGCGGGACTGGCGTGGGTATCACTGGTGGCGGCGGAATATCGGTGGCAACAGCAATCGTATTGACATCCCCAGCCGCACTGACCAATTGACCAATGACCCATCCATTCTCGCCGGGGGCTACTTCAATTTGCCACCAAGTCGATTCTGGATTTTTATTAACGATTGGGTAATTATTGCCTGGTGTAATCTGCCCCAAAATATTGTAGTTGGTTCCAGGGCCTTCTCGAACATTAATGAGCTGATTTGTGGAAACTTGTGGGAAGAGAATCGCTGGCTCCGCAGCGGCTGCCACCACTTCGTCTGCCTGCTCAGCCGGACCATCAGCCTCAACAGCGGCTAGTTCTATTCCACCTTCATCTGAGGCAACACCCGAAACATCTCCGGCATCAGCAACCTCTAGACTGCGAGCCGACGCAATCTGGTTTACCGCACCCAATACGCTGCTCAGGGATTGGACCAATGGTTCTCCACCGTCGCCCAGAATTGTGGCTCGAGCACTCAGCCCATCTGTAATTTCAGGTGCCTGAAAGACCAGCATCGGATTATCAATTGGGCGTTTTTCTTGGACAATCAGATTGTCATTTTGGTCAAAGACAGAGAAGAGGACATCAAAGCGCCCTGTTCCAACCGTTGCGCCCAAATCTTCATTCTGCTGGAAGCGCAGTAGAAGGTTCCAGATATTTGGATCAATATCATTGGATGCCGGTGCATGGAGTGAAACTTTGCGAATGTTATATTTTGCCAAGATGGCGAGCTTCTTGGCCATGCTTAGCTCGCTCTCTACATAGACAGTCCGTTCCAGATTTTGGTCGTCCTGGTAAGTGTAGACATACATCCCTAACGCTTCATCCCAGACGGCTTGGCTCATCAAATCTGAGTTATCAAGTGTCAGCTGTATTTGATCACTACCCGTATCAGCCCTGACAGACTTGGCCAGTGGCTGAAGCGCCTGCTCATAGCCTTTAAGGAGAAGATACTGACCACTACGTTCTACTGATTGGCCAGTGAATTCAACTTGAATCTTGCGGCGGTCGATCTCGCTCGTGGCGAAGCTCATCATGGCATCCATTGCGCCATTTTCAACGTAGGCACGAGGATCTACTGGCGCAGGCACAATAATCCGGTCGGCAACTGTACCCAGGGCACGCCAATCAAAGCCACCAGTATTCCACTCTTCCGCCGAAATCTGGGTTGGTGCCTCCACACGCACAATTAATGATTTCCTATTCTGGTGAAGTTGCTCCGCAATCCGCTTCATCAAAAAGACGAAATCACCCATTGCGCTGGGGACGGCGTCCACACCCCGGTAATCGATCACAGCACCAGCATAATTATTGAGCAGAACCGTTTCTACCACCGCCTGGACTTGGTTGTCTTGCTGGCCAATGTCAACCAGCATATTATTCAGTAAGTCCGTCCGCACAATGGGTGCCCAAGACTCACCTGTCCAGTTGCGCATTATGGGGAACGTATTATCACCCACATTGGGTGGAGCTGGCGGCTCTAATGCCCCGTCACCACGGAGCAAAAGTCCGCTGATCATTTGGCTGGCCACAACCGCGTTCTCTGGAAGTTGGCTGCCGTATTCAATCTGAGCGCCAGCCTCCGGCAAATCCGGTACGGTTTGCATAACCATAAAGTAGTCTGGCACGAAGTTAAGCCGAGATTCCAAAATATCCTGACTAGCAAGCACCAAATTAGGTACATGCCTCCATTCCTCGCCGCTCCACATGTAAAGGCCCAATGTTTGGTAGGGCAAGCTCTCATTGGGGATCGGGATTGTAATAATGGCAGATTCTGGCCGAGTTCCACTTACCTGAGCATGGTAGATCGGGCTTTTCGGGATCAAATGGTCAGGGAGTTCGCGAGCGGCATTGTAAATCTCGGTTCCTCCTTTACCTTCGATGAAATCGGTTCTAGGTGTGCTGGTCAAACCGGCTGCAAAGGGGGAGATGACGCCTTCCGCAGGAAAGCTGATAAAGGTACCGTCCGGATCTGTAATGACGCCACCACTGGCACCTATCCGGGTAAGCGTAAATGCTTCTAACCGGTCCAGTAGACTAACCGGAGGAAGCATCAGAGCTGCAATCAACAGGCAGGGAAGTAAAATCAGTGTAACGATCCAACCTATCGGACCTTCTACCAGACGAGTCAGGCCTGTCCAAAATGGAGAAGGGCTGTCAACTTGGGTGTTATACATGTCGCAGGTAACTCCTTACCAAATCTCAACACTATGGGCAGCGCTTATATAGTTGCAGGTACAAATTGTTGTAAACAGACTAGCTACAATATATATTTGGATATATGCCAGTCGACTATTGCTATTGAACCGTGAGTATCATCTGGGTGCTGCCGTAACCTGTCGATACTCAACTGCTCAACTTATACTCAGCTCCGTATGAAAACAGTTGTCTTAGTTACTCTTACAGAACGAAAGGGAAACAACTATTTTCAAATCGAACGCAGTATAACAACCATTAGGTGATCAAGAAAATGGACTATCTCACCCAGGTAAGCTATTCTCTAGTAAATCTTGGCATAAATAGCTGTAAAATTCGATTCTGATAATAAGTCGAGAGCGTCAGCTATTTATCTGTCCAAGGATTTACGCCCAATTATACTAGTGCGTTCATTATAGTATATAACTCGATTATTCGATCACTTCGTTCCATCATGGCGCCAGTTGGGT
>JBCCHB010000194.1:0-28074 GCA_039028975.1 Chloroflexota bacterium | reverse complement strand
CTACTTGCCTACTTGCCTACTTGCCTACTTGCCTACTTGCCTACTTGCCTACTTGCCTACTTGCCTACTTGCCTACTTGCCTACTTGCCTACTTGCCTACTTGCCTACTTGCCTACTTGCCCACTTTAATGTGCTTCTCCAAGATATGCCTGAATTACTTCGGGATTGTTACTCACCTCATCTGGTGTGCCATCCCCAATTTTAACCCCAAAGTCGAACACGACGACTCGGTCAGAGAGATCCATGACAGCACTAATATCGTGCTCAATCAATACGACCGTAACATCCCGTCGCTCGTGGATATCCAGAATAAAGCGAGCAATATCTTCCTTTTCCTCCGAGTTCATGCCCGCCATTGGTTCGTCCAGGAGTAGTACATCTGGTTCTAGAGCCAACGCCCGTCCAAGTTCTATGCGCTTACGCAGGCCATATGGGAGGCTTCCTACAATGGATTTGCGAATCGGGTTAATCTCTAAAAAGTCTATGATCTCTTCAACCACCTCGCGGTTGGCAATCTCTTCTCGCCGAGCTTTCCCCCAGTAGAGCAAGCTATCCAGCATACTCTGCTTCATGTGGATATGGCGGGCTGCCATCAGGTTATCGACAGTGCTGAGGCCTGTATATAGCGCAAGGTTTTGGAAGGTACGCGCAATGCCCAGCCCGGCAATGAAGCGGGGCGCTGTTTTGGTTAGATCATGCTCTCCCTGGTAGAGAATCTGGCCCTCCTGCGGTCGGTAGAAGCCGCTTATACAGTTGAGCATCGACGTTTTGCCAGCACCATTGGGGCCAATGATGGCTACAATTTCGCCTTTACAGACCTGGAAACTTACATCATCAATGGCCTTGTTGCTGCCAAAGCTGAGTGAGATATTGTCTGCTTTTAGAATGGTTGATTGGTTCTTCACTATCAGGTTAACTTATAGAAAGCAGCTTGAGTCGCTGCCAGTAATATATAATATATCGTCTCAACTGTTGTACAATTGCTCCTGTCGAATCTGGAAAAGGAAGGACAATATCATCTGACCACCTAACGTAGGGCAGATGGGACCGCCACTTTATAGGGAGCCATTGAGAGCGAGAACGGAAACTAAAATTGTAACGAGAAATTGTAGCGAACTACGTTGGGTGGGGATTACGATTACTACTATGGTTTATCACAGTTAACGGATTAAAGCAAATAAACACGCTGTTATCCATTCTTCGCCTTACTCGTATTACACTACCGATATAGTCAATTGATGCAGCCAATGGTAGCTATTTTAGATTGACAACTGCCTTAACGTAGATGTATGATGACCGACAAAGAATATGTTACCTGATCACGAAATTTTCGGTACAAGTTATCATTCGAAAAAGGCACAAACATGAACTCTCACCGTTTAACCGCCGAACAAGTATCCTTCTTTAAAGACAATGGCTACCTGCTTCTCCACAATATCTTGAATACCGAACTATGCACTCAATCTCGCGATCGGCTTTGGGCTTCCCTGCCACCAGATAGTGACCTGCGTCGAGATGATCCCGCAAGCCACGTCGGCCCTTTTTCGGAGAAAGATACTCAGGTAGATCCCCAGCATATGCGCCAGGGATTCCGTTGGCAACTGCGTGAGATTGGCACGGATCCCTTGATGATTAACTTGGTCTATTCTGAGAAGCTTACAACCATCGCTGAACAACTATTGGGGGAAGGTACCCTTCGCCGCCCAGTATTGAACGGTATTCCTATGGGTACTCATGGCTTTGCTTGGCCTGATGGACCTGTGGACCCGGCTCATGATGTGCAGGGCATCCGCGGCATCTATTGTACCCTGCCTTATGGAGATCGTCCCCAAAGACCAGATCATCTGCATACCGATGGGCATCCCTTTCACTTTGGTATGGTTGGTTTGATAGATGATGTACCACCTCATGGCGGTGCCTTTAAGATCTGGCCCAAGTCCCACAAGCGGCTTTATCCCACCTTCTGGATGCAGTATGATCAAGCCCGCATTCCTTACTATGAACATTTGCCTAGCTATAAGGGGCTACTTCATTCACCTGAATACCTTGCGGAGATCGAACGTATCAATGAAGATACGAAACCTGTTGACTGTTACGGCTCAGCAGGCGATGTGGTTCTCTGGCATCACCGCACGGCCCACATGGCAGGCCATAATCATTCAAGCATCATTCGCCAAGCTGTTCTGGGCGATTTTTCAAAGACTGATCTAGATCAGACCCGCATGGATCCGCCACAGGCCGATATGTGGCGAGATTGGTCAGAGGAGATGCGAAACGCATCAGGCTCCTATTCTGATGCATTTGCACGAGGGCAGCGGCTGACAGAAAAGCAATGATGAAATCTAGTTGGGTCATGTTTTGACCAGCCACCAGCTTTTGGACACAGTTCCTGTTCAGGTGATCTGATTGATTTAATTGATATTTGAAATCTGTTCAATGAGCCTGTCCACCACCTCCCACGGATCGAATGGTTGGGCAGATGCTTTGCCCGATTCCAGTCTCTTGACTTCTACCATAAAGTCTGTAGAGCCAGCAATGTGTCCATCAAGTAGTTGATTGAAGAGAGGTGATTTGGCTGTGAGTCCATGCATTTGGGATGTACGGTGCATGGCTGCGCCCTCTTCTATTTTACTGAAGCGCACCAACATCAACGTACCTACGGGCAGCAAAACCATTAGCGGAATGTAAGCACCTATCGCTTGGACAATCCCCAAGCCCTCTTGCAGATGTTTACGCGCTTCTTCAGGCTCTCCGATGGAAAATTGCGCGCAACTCAGCCCAGCCAGCGTAAACGCGAGGTATTCACGCCCCCATTGATTCCTCATATCCCGATAGATATCAGCTGCTTGTTGGAATTGTCTGACAGCTTCCTCATTTTCACCTGAAGATAGTGCAACCCAGCCCAAGGTGCGTCGCGCTCGGGCTACAGAATCAGTCGGTTCGGGAAGTTCGTCCGTTCTACTAAGGACCGATTGAGCCAGTTTCTGTGCGCGTTGATGATCCCCCCTAAACGCGTAGATCTCGCCTTGGCGCGTTAAAATCTCGGTGACGGCTTGGCTATCCCCCATTCTTTCAAAGCCACTCAAGACATGCTCTAATGTAGTAGATGCCTCACTGTATTGCCCTTGTAGCCACTGCAGTTGAGCGATATTTTCCCGTCCCCAAAGGTATCCCTCTAGATCACCCAGCTCTTTGTAGATGGTGTTAGCCTCTTCTTGCCTTACCTGGGCTTCTGCAAAGTGTCCTTGGTAAACAGCCAACCAAGCTATATATTCTTGGCAGTGGGCAATTCCCCATGGATTGCCATACTCTTGGGCGAGTGTAAGACTTTTCGCAAAACGTTGTCCAGCGTCTTCATTGTCGCCCACCTCTCTGGCAATCATGCCCAGTTGGTTTAGGGCAGAAGTAATACCCAAAAGGTGCTCTATTTCCTGTGCGAGTACCAAGCTCTCTGAGTATAACTCATGAGCGTATGAAAGCTTAGACAAAACAATAGCCATGCGGCCCGCCATTTGCAAACTACGCGCCAACTCCATCTTATCCCCAAGGGTACGGAAGTTTATAATACTCTGTTCATATTGATAAAGGGCTTTCCGGTGATCAGGAACGGCCAAATGCCCTTGAAATTGTAATAGATAAGCCCGCTCAAAATGGATATCATCGTTCTTGAAAAATCCGCTATTCAGAAATTCTTCACTCGTTTTGAGTAGAGTATGACACTCTGAGCGATGCCCCATCTGTAGTGTAAAGCAGGCCTGCCATAGGGTGGCGCGAACTACGATTTTACCTAATGCCACCTGTTCAGAGAGTGTAGAATCTGTTTTACTCGATGTCAATCCTGAAAGCGGATAGTTGGCCCTCAATAGTTGACAAGCTGATAATCCCTCATGATAACGGGAACGTGCATCGTAAAATAGGCACAATCCATGCACTGCCTTAAGTAGGCAATCCACCTGAAGTTGTTCAACAGCCCACTGCCATGCCACACGAATGTTATCCACATCTGGCTCTAGTGTGGCTAGAAAGTCAGGCGGCCAATCTTCTTTGAGCTGTATCTCCCACTGCTTTAGACGTGTACAATAGTAGCTTGCATGTTCATACCGTACAGAATGATTTACCTCTGACGATTGCGCAAGCTTCTCTACTCCGTACTGGCGCAATAGCTCATGCATCTGATAACGCTCTTGCTGCCGATTGAATGTGAGCAAGGATTTGCTGACCAATTTGGCTAGGGACCGAAGGTCCGCTTGGGCAACATGAGTCGCAGAGTCTCTGGTAAAACCGCCTTGAAAAATCGATAGCCTAGAAAAAAGTGATTGTTCAGACGAAGTCAATCGCTTCCACGTCCCATCAAAAGCAGCCCGAACGCTGCGATGGCGGGGCGCAACATCCTGCCATTTGCTCTCCAGAAAGCCCAGACATTGAGCCATTTCGTCGGCAATGGCGTGAAAGGGTAACGCATCACTCCATGACGCAGCCAGTTCAAGAGCAAGGGGCATTCCATCTACCAGTTGGCAAATATGGGCGACGTGAGCAAGCTCCACACTATCGAAGTCGCGTCCATCTTGCCCTGCGGCATATCCTGCCCGCTCTACTCGGTCCAAAAAGAGCGTGACCGCATCATATTGAATCAGCAGCTTTTCTTCACTGTCTTTTAATTTAGCCTGCTCTAGCCGCCAAGGTGGCACGGTCAACCCACCAACTGGGAAGAGGTATTCACCTTGTAGGTGAAGCCGTTCACGGGATGTAACTACAATTTTGATCTTGGGAGCGGCTTGTAGAAGTTCAGTGAACAATGTGGCACCTGATAGTAGATGCTCAAAGTTATCCAGAATGAGCAGCCACTCTTTTTCGTGTAGATAGTTGAAGAGTTGTTGCTGTAGCTCCCGATTTTCTCCTTCTTTACTCCGCGTAGTGAAGTGAGTGGCATGGGCCATAGCGGGAATTATCTGCTCTGGTGTGTCTACTTGCGCCAATGGCACAAATGCAACGCTTGCGGAGCCATCGTAGCCTGTACTACTTTTCACATTTCTCTGGTCAACATTTCTCTGAACGATTAGTTGATTCAGATATTGTTCACCCACAGCCAAAGCCAACCGCGTCTTGCCCATGCCGCCAGGCCCCGTAATGGTAATGAGCCTTGTCAAATTGCTCGAAAGAATCTGGGTCAGCTCTTGCAACTCCTGTTGGCGTCCGATAAAGGGCGTTGTTTGGATAGGGAGGTTATTGAGAGGCTGCACAGACTCTCGTCTGTTGAACGATGTGTTGGCATCTACATATTGAGCGGGAGGTACAGATTCCTTCGGAGCCGATAGAGGACCCAGCTGCTGATGTACTTGGATTTCGTTCTGCCTGATTGTTACGAAATTAGACACTATAGGTGCAACATTTTCTGAACGAATCTGTTCATTGAGCAGAATGGTTTCAGCGATTGGCTCTGTTCCGAACGTTTCATCAAAAATCTGTCGGCAGCGATCATAATGGGCCATCGCCTCATCGCGTCTCCCAGAAGTAGCAAGTAAATGCATCATACCCCGATGGGCGTTCTCTCGTAAATTGTCGATCGCCAACTGACGGCCTAGTGTCTCTTCTGCCTTCGAGTAGTCACCTTGTGATAGATGGTGCTCGGTAAGCATCTCCAATGCATGTAGGGCTTGCTGTTGGAAAACGGCACGCCTGTTGGTCGCCCATTCTTCAAATGACTCGCTATCGGTAAGATAGAAATCCGAGAGAAAATCTCCTCGATACAGAGGTATGGCTTCGGCCAATTGGATGAGCGATGGCTCGTAGCGGAGCAATTTCTCGAAGCGTGCTACATCAAGACAAACAGAAGCTGAAGGATTCAGCTGAATGGTACGTCGGTCACTTAGCAGGAGAGGCACTGGAGATAGATCCGTCCGCGCTTCGACGGTCGGAATCAATTGACGAAGCTGATAGAGGATCTGGCGTAGGTTGACCTGGGCAGATGGCTGGGGAAGATCTGGCCACAGTAAGGCCATAATTGCATCTCTCTGATGTACTGTAGCCGATTCGACGACCAGATAGATGAGGAGTGCCTGCAATTTCTTCGTACGGAAAGAGCCAACGGCTTGACGGTTATAGAGGGCTTCGAATGGTCCAAGTAGTGAGAGCGCAAGGTTGGACATGGCTGATATTGTACCATAGATTTTCGTGATTCGTGGGGCGTGATTTGTGGTTTATAGACTCGCTATGCAATTGGTTATGCAAGTGTCAATTGAGCCTGTCTATTGAGCTGATATGGCGATATGAGTAAGTCATTCACTGAATATTCACGCAATGTTCACGCAAAAGTGTGGCGTTGCTTTTTGATGCTCACGTCCTGTTCACGAAGCGTAGATATCCTGAGTGCGACTTCATAGAATCGATGAATAAGCAAACTAGAGTACGGAATCGAAGATACGAAGATTAATCAAAGGAACCATATTATGAAACATCCAGATATAATGGCAGCAAACGCAAGCGTGAGATATAAGCAGTTATTGGACACAGCCCAGAGAGAACGGCGTCTTAAACAAGTGAACCTGAAGGGCTCCTCTATGCGCGACTTTTTTATAACTTTATGCAAAAAACCATCCAGAGAATCTTCCTGAACGAGCAATCTGTGATCGGCAATCGGTAACCAACGAGCGAAGTACCGATTGCTGATTACTGGCTTGCTGTGGCCGACATAGAGTAAGCACATAAGTGACGAATAGGCACCATAAATACTGATCGACGTCATCTCTCAAGCCCTCGAGATGACGTCGATCAGTTATTTGAGCACCCCCCTAAGGTCCATATTCCCCAAAAATAAGCATTTTGCCTATAGCATTTCCACGGCATCACTGTTAGAGTAAAAGTTGAGTTGGTTCCCCAGCCAATTCATTCCCTGCGTATAGTCCGCTAGATTAATTTATCCCATTTATTTCCAAGTTGCCCTTGATATCCCAAGGAAAGAAGACGAATTTTATCTAGCTATCTATACTAATTTTACACTCTATACTATACACTTTTCACAATCTAATCAAAAAGGAAATAGACTATGCAACGTTCTAGAGCGAGCCTTTTGGGGCTGCTTAGTTTACTGCTCATTGCATCTGTTGTGTTGGCTGCTTGCCCAGCACCTGTTGCACCCGCAGCTGAAGCACCTGCTGAAGAGAGTAGCGATTCAGATATGGCAATGGATGGCGACGTGACGCTGACCATTGCCACAGTCAACAACCCTAACATGAAGGTGATGGAAGAACTTTCTCCAATGTTCACCGAAGAGACAGGCATCAACTTGGAATGGGTTGTTCTGCCCGAGAACGAACTTCGTGCTAAAGTTACTACTGATGTAGCAACTGGCGCAGCTTCATTCGACGTCATCACCGTTGGTACCTTCGAAGTGCCGATTTGGGGCGAACTTGGCTGGATCAACTCGATTGATGATATGGCCGCTGCTAGCCCAGACATGGTTCAGCCAGATTACGACTTTGACGATCTGCTGCCCGCAGTGGCTGCTGGTCTCTCGGTTGGTGACAACCTGCACGCTGTGCCATTCTACGGCGAATCTAGCTTTACAATGTACAACAAGCGAATCCTTGACGAAGCTGGTCTAACGATGCCAGATGCGCCCACTTGGGAAGAGATTCGCGAGATTGCCTGTGCTGTACACGATCCAGACAATGGCGTTTACGGCATTGCGCTGCGCGGTCTGCCAGGTTGGGGTCAGGTTATGGCTCCAGTAACTACGGTTGCCAATACACACGGAGCGCGCTGGTTTGATGAAAACTGGCAGCCACAGCTTGATTCACCAGAGTGGAACGAAGCTGTTTCTTTCTACGTCAGCCTATTGCAAGAGTGTGGCCCTCCAGGTGTAGCGGGTAATGGCTTTACCGAGTCGCTGAACCTGATGACGCAGGGGCAGGCTGCCATGTGGGTCGATGCAACAGTTGCCGCAGGCATCTTGGCTGGCACGGACGTTGGTCCAGATATGTCACAAGCACTGGCTCCCGTTGGTCCAGTAGCAAAGGGCAACGCCTGGCTCTGGTCTTGGTCGTTGGCAATCCCAAGCACAAGCGAAAACGCTGAAGCCGCTCTCCGCTTCGTAACTTGGGCAACCAGCAAGGACTACATCGAAATCGTGGCTGACAGAGATGGCTGGGCTGCGGTTCCCCCAGGAACGCGCGTTTCTACCTACGAGCGTCAGGAATACTTGGATGCAGCACCATTCGCACAGATGACGTTGGACGCAATGCTTGGTGCAGATCCAACCGATGCGACACGCGATCCAGTACCATACACGGGCGTTCAGTTCGTTGCCATCCCAGAGTTCCAGGGCATTGGTACAGATGCATCGCAGTTCATTGCTGATGCAATCGCTGGCAACATCACCGTCGAAGAAGCACTTGCACAGGCGCAGGCGGCTACGGTTGCTTCGATGCAGGACGCTGGTTATATTGACTGAGCGATAGTTCTCAGTAAACAATAGACAGTTATCAGTAGTCGGTGGTCAGTGGTCGGTGTTCGGTGATGCAGTCGCCCCGCTGACTACCGACCACCGATTGCTGTTTACTGAACACGATTCACTCACCACAATCCTATGGCTCAATCAACCACAACCCAAACCACTAAGGCAGCGATGCAGAGATTTCGGCGCTTTCTCTCTGCGCCAACGCTACTCTTTTTGATCATTATCACGCAGATCCCATTTGTTTTTGCGCTCTACTATAGCTTTCGTAACTGGAATCTAAATCGTCCCGGCAACGTCATCTGGATCGGCTGGCGCAACTACACGCGCATCATCCAAAATCCGGACTTTTGGCCGATCATGTGGAACACCTTGATACTCTCTCTAAGCGTTGTAGTGATTACATTTGCGCTAGGGATGATCTTGGCGCTGCTGCTGAACCGCCCATTCCGCGGGCGGGCGTTGGCGCGTACGCTGTTGATTTCGCCCTTTTTGGTGATGCCGGTTGTGACGGCGGTGCTGTGGAAAAACTCCTTGCTTCACGCGACATCGGGACTGTCTAGTTACGCCTTGACTGCCATTGGTTTGCCAATAGTTGATTGGCTGGCGCACTATGCCATGCTCTCTATTATTGTGACGGTCGCTTGGCAGTGGACGCCTTTTGTCATGCTAATTCTACTTGCGGGCTTGCAGTCGCTGCCTCTGTCGACCATGGAAGCCGCAAGTTTGGATGGTGCAAATGGTTGGAAGTTGTTCCGCTATATTATTTTGCCCCACTTGCGCAGCTTTATCGAGATTGCGCTGCTCATGGAAGTGCTCTTTATTCTAAATATTTTTGGGCAAATCTTTGTGATGACCTCTGGCGGTCCGGGCACCAGGACCACAAATTTGCCATTTGATATCTATAAAGTAGCCTTTCTCAGATTCGACGTGAGTCGTGCCGCAGCCTATGGCGTGCTGGCCGTCATTTTAGCAAACATCATCGTACTTCTCTTCTTGCGTGTCTTGCGCAACCAGAATCAACAAATCGAAGAGGCATAAAAGCTCATCCGAAACGTGGTTGTGGGTCCCATGCATTCACTAAACAGTGAGACATCATCACAGAACTTTCGGATAATAGTAAAGAGAAACAGCATGAATAGAAAAACCCGTGAACATCTTCTAAATGCCGTAACAATGCTACTGGCATTCATCATGTTTTTCCCCATTCTGTGGATGGTGCTTGCTTCGTTCAAGACCGAGGAGGATGCGTTTGGCGCGCCAAAATTATTTTTTACGCCAACACTCGAAAATTGGCAGGTTGCTCTGCTTGGTTCAGAATTCCCGCAATTTTTGATTAATACGCTGATTATCACAGGTGTATCGACGTTGATCGCCCTCATCCTTGGCATTCCCGCCGCCTATGCTATGGCTTTTTACGCCACCAAGCGCACTGACGGTTCGATGCTCTGGGTGATGTCCACGCGCATGTTGCCGCCCGCTGGCATCATCGTGCCGCTCTTCGTCATTTTTAGAGATCTAAATTTGTTGGATACCCACCTCGGCATGATCATTATCTACACTGCCATGAACGTGCCGCTAGTGATTTGGATGGTGCGTTCCTTTATGCTCGAAATTCCGTTCGAGATTATTGAAGCAGCGCGCATGGACGGCGTGACGCTCTGGCAAGAAGTGGGACGCATGGTCGTGCCGTTGATTGTGCCGGGATTAGCAGCGACCGCACTTCTCTGTTTCATCTTTGCATGGAACGAGTTCTTTTTCGCCTTCAACTTGACCACCATAGATGCGTCGCCGCTTTCGGTCTACATATCCTCCTTCAAAACAGATGAGGGTCTCTTCTGGGCTAAATTATCCGCCGCCGCCACCGCCACAATTTTTCCCGTGATGATCGCTGGATGGGTGGCACAGAGGCAGTTGGTGACAGGGCTGACGATGGGTGCGGTGAAATAAACCTGCATTCTCGATTCTTTGTGTAGCGTATTGCAGATGCTGAATTTGTGGATATGTTGATTATCAGTTTATCTCAATGCAAACGAGACTCTTTTCTCTGCTGTCGTACAGATCCCTTTGTGAGCAGAATGAGATTGCGATATGCATATTAGGAATCAACGGTCTTATCATTTATCCTTACAAAGATTCTGCCCATCTATGGTTACCGTCTATTTATTTGTAAGCAGCGTAGAAGTAATCAGTACATAGGAAAATTGAGATGAAAGCAATTGTCTTCCCCCAACCTGAAGCCATTGAGTTTGACACCGTTCCGGATCCAACTTGTGGACCCGATGAAGTGGTTGTACAAGTCGAGATGACCGGAATCTGCGGCACCGATCTGCACATTTATCGCAATGAGTACATGGGGGACTTCCCACTAATTCCCGGTCACGAGTTTGGCGGGCGAGTGGTGGAGGTGGGGAATCAGGTCAAGGCCAATGTCCAGGTGGGTGACCGAGTCGCAGTGGATCCCAATCTCTACTGTGGGTACTGTGATTTCTGTCGGCGCGAGCAATCCAATCACTGCCTCAACTGGCAAGGTGTGGGGATCACTCGCTCTGGCGGCTTTGCTGAGTATGTAGCCGCACCCGCCAAAGCATGTTATCATGTGCCAGAGAACCTAACCGATGCCCAAATGGCTTTCATCGAGCCGCTGGCTTGCATCATGTATGGGATGTCCCGGTTGCGTGTCCCACCAGCCGATTCGATCTTGCTGTTCGGTGCTGGTCCCATTGGATTGTTGCTGCTGCAAGCACTGCGCCACAGCGGTGCGGGGCCAATTATCGTCGTCGAAAAACAAGCAGAACGATTGGAATTAGCGGCTAGCTTAGGGGCTACAACAACCTTGGAAGCAGGGCCAAATTTGGATGAAGCACTTCGATCTTACGCTCCTCATGGCTTTGGTTTGGTCGTCGACGCCACGGGTGTGCCATCCGTCATTCAGAATGGCTTCACCTACTTGGCTCCTCGAGGTCAATTTCTTATGTTTGGGGTTGCGCCCATGGAGTCTCAAATCAATATAAAGCCCTACGATATCTTTAAAAACGATTGGCAGATCATAGGCAGTTTTGCCCTCTGCTATACCTTTCAACAGGCCATTACATGGTTGGAAGCTGGGATAATCGATATTGATCCACTGGTCAGCCACACAGCACCACTGGCAGATTTTTCTAGCCTCTTTCATCAATTTGCAGAGGGGAAGACCCGGAAGGTCCATCTACAGCCTGGGTAGGCAAAATAGGATGCGTAGCCTCGCCGATTTCAAACGGCGTCTGCCACGGAAAGCAGGCTAAAGCCCTGCCAATATACATTATGAAACGCCCAGAGCAGACAATTCTCTCTACTCCTACTTCCAGCACAATAGATTACACTCGATATAACATTCTCCTCGTCGACGACACGCCTAACAATCTCGATGTGTTGATTGATTTTCTACAAGCGTACGGCTTTGGTCTGCGCGTCGCCCGAACAGGTGAGACAGCAATTCAGCGCGTTCTCTATGATGCACCGGATATTATTTTACTGGATGTGCTGTTACCTGGTATGGATGGATTTGAGACATGCCGCCAACTCAAAGCCAATTCCGTAACGACTGACATCCCCGTTCTCTTTATGACCTCGCTGGCAAATGCAGAAGATAAGGTCCGCGGCTTTGAGGTTGGTGCTGTCGATTATGTGACCAAACCGCTTCAGCAAGCAGAGGTGTTGGCCCGTATTACAACTCATCTTCGCCAGCATAATTTGACCCAGAATCTACAGGCACAAAATCAACAGCTAATCCACAGCAACCAGGTAGAGAAAGAACGCCTACTAGAAGCTGTTGACCAGCAGCGTACCCAACTCCGCCTGCTCGCAGGAAGATTGACTGACGTCCAAGAAAGAGAGCGTGAGCGGCTCTCTCGCGAACTTCACGACGAAATGGGACAAGCACTGACGGCCATTCGCATCAATTTAGCCTCGATTGAAAAAGAGTTAGCCTCAGCAGCCTCTCCTCGTATTCGTGAATGTCTTACTGAAGCGAGCCAACTAACTGATGATACATTAGAGCAGATCCGAGAACTATCTCTCGACCTGCGTCCACCCATATTGGATGACCTGGGACTCATTCCAACCCTGCGTTGGTATGTGGGGCGTTTTGCCAAACGCATGAATATCCAGGTTGATTTTCAGGTCAGTGGATTTGAGCAGCAACCTAGACTTCCCCGCCATCTGGAAACAGCGCTCTACCGAGTTCTTCAAGAAGCATTGACCAATATTGCTCGCCACGCCGCAGCAAGTCAAGTCCAGCTTCATCTGTCAATCGGTTCAGCCACATCTCAGATGCCAAAGACCAATTCTCTAGAAGTCTATGCAAATATTACTGATAATGGCTGTGGCTTTGAGCCAGAGATGGCATTGTCTACGACAAAGTCCAAAATAGAATCCAACGTAGAGACAATGAACGGCGCTGGTCTTTTGGGAATGCGGGAACGAGTCACGCTTTTGGGCGGCACGTGGCAACTTTACTCTGAACCTAATGCAGGAACCCAAATACAGATTCGGTTACCATTCGGGGGCTTATCATGAGCAAGATTCGCGTTGTTCTTGCCGACGATCATACTATAGTGCGTAAGGGAATCCGTTCACTTTTGGATGAGGATCCGAAGATTGAGGTCGTTGGCGAAGCAGAGAATGGACGGCAAGCAGTGGCTCAAGCTGAGGCACTCCAGCCAGATATCATCCTCATGGATCACACCATGCCTCTCTTAAATGGTCTGGAAGCGACCCGGCAGATACGCAAGCAACTGCCTCATATTCAAGTGCTGATCCTGACCATGCATACCAACGAGGAGTATGTCTTTCAATTTTTACAAGCAGGCGCTGCTGGGTATTTGGTCAAGCAGACGGCTCCAACCGATCTGATTACGGCTATTGAAGCCATCTATCGCGGTGACTCTTTTTTAAGTCCGACGATTTCGAAGGCTGTCATTGAAGAATATGTACGTACAGGTGAAGCGGCTGGCAAAGGTGCCTCCGATAACGCTCTGACCGAACGCGAGCGAGAGGTACTTCAACTCGTTGCTGAAGGATTCACCAATCAGGAGATCAGCCAACAACTTCAAATCAGTATTAAGACTGTTGGCGTCCACCGCTTGAACCTGATGCAGAAGCTGGATCTGCACAATTTGGCTGATTTAACCAAGTATGCCATTCGGACGGGAATGATTAGTCTGGAAGATTGATAAATAAGTCGTTGAAAAAGCCTGATCGAACCATGAAAAAAAATTGAGGTCTTTGGGATTTCATGTGGTTGACAACTTTATGGAGCAAAGATTTTAAAGATCCGATTGAACCAAAAATTGAAGTAAATGAAGGTTTATTCTGAGCATACAGTGGATCTCCTTGGAATTTTGCGATGGTTAAGCCTTCTCGTGGTAGATTCATTAATAAGTTGGGGAGGTAGCAGGGTGGGGGTCTATGGATTGATTGGTCTTCTTCTCGTGAGTATGGTTGCCCTGGTTGGTTGTGCGGGTTCTTCGACGGGCCAGAGCGAACCATCCTCTTATGATGCTTCTTTGAATTCAGCCATCGATTCATCCTTGACAAAGCGTGATTCCTTCTGGTCTCAATCTGCTACCCCTTTTTCAGGGGGCGCGTTGCGCGGAATTAGTGAGGATAGCCCCCCCTCCCTCTATGTACGAGATGTATTGGCACCACAATTTGCAGAAGATACAGGGCTTAACGTTCAACTGCAGATCACCAGCAACGCTGAGATCGAGCAGATTATCGAGAATGGGGGACTAGGAACAGATGGTACGCAATACGATTTTGTCTATGTTGAACAAGATGTCATCTATGGCTATTTGGCCCAAAGACGCCTGACCAACTTGTCCCAATTGCTGCAAGAAAATCCCCATTTGGCCTCGCCAGATTTTGCACTTGATGATTTTACCAGCTTTATTAATGCCTTTGTCGATCCCAATAGTGGCGATCTCTTCGGGATGCCAATAGAGGCGTTTATCAAAGTCTACCTTTATCGCACTGATCTATTTGAAGATCCTGCACTCCAGGTCGCTTTTGACCGCAAGTACCACTACCCACTTTCTCCCGCCGTCACATTTAAACAGTACGGAGATATTGCCGAGTTTTTTACAGAATACGGTCAGGTAGAACAGCGCGACCTATGGGGAACATCTTTACAAGCAAGCACAACAGAGATCGCCTCATTTTACGAGTTTTTTGAGACAATTGCACCCAGTTTTGGTCTTTACAATTGGGGGATTAACCTGGACTCCTATCGCGCCACCGAAGAGAATGGCGGTGCGTTGGATAGTTCCCGAGCCGTGGAAGCACTCGCTTATTGGGTTAATCTTTTGGCCTATGCTCCACCGAATGCAACCGAGAGTGACTGGGGTGACGTTGCCAATACATTCGCCCAAGGGAAAGTCGCCCAAGGATGGGTTTATGGAGAGCATGTCGCTTGGATTGCAGCCGACAGAACGCGCTCTAAAGTGGTCGGCCATGTTGGTGTAACGCTGCCCCCAACTGCCCCAGGTGTAATGGAAGATGCCTCCATTGGCGCTGGCTATATTGGTTACTATGACGGAGCGGCATTTGGCATTCCGATTCACTCGCAAAATAAGGAGGCCGCGCTCCTTTGGCTTCAATACGTAGCCCAACCCAATATCCAACCTGAGTGGGCCGCCAGCAGTGGCCGTGTTGTTCATCTATCTACCTTTGACGATCCGTTGGTTCGTGACCAGGATCGTCTACTCAGCGGCTATTATGGATTGATGAAAAAACAGGGACACCTCTTTTCTGGCGCTCCTCCCTTTCCGTTTCATGTCCAAGTCCGTGATATCATTGCACCATATATTCAAGCAACCATTGCTGGGGATCTAACGCCGTCGGAAGCACTTAGTCAAGCAGCCGCGGCAGTGGATGATGAACTGGTTCGATTGGGCTATATTCGGAAATAGGGCAAATAGGACAAGGGGCAATTACGATTGTCACCTGTGACCCTGTTCGCCTGCAACCCATTTCTTATGTTCCACCGTTTTAACAACCTCAACTTAGGCCATAAGATTAACCTAGGCTTTGCGGCCTTGGTGCTTGTACTTCTGTTGGTTGTGGCGCTGATCTTCGTTGCGGGACGTGAGGCGACGGATAAGATCAACCTGACGGTTGATGTCCGTGTCCCTACGACTTTGGCTGCACTAAGTGCTCAATCTAACTTACTAAAGATGCAGGCTGCGGTTCGCGGTTATCTGGCCACTGGGGATCTAAAAAATATTGATGACTACAATCAGGCAAAAGAACATTTCCAACAAGACCTTTCTGAGCTTAAGGCCCTTTCTGCGGATTGGGCAAATGAGGCGGATATCGAGCGTCTTGATCACCTGATTGAACTATTTGCTACTTGGTTACCCATCCCCGAACGCCTCTTTCGCCTACAAGACAATCCACTAGAAAATCAGCCAGCTTTACGTTTGGACACCGTTGAAGTGCAACCCCTTAATGCAGCTCTCTTGGCAACGATTGAGCGATTTCGACAACACCTTCAAAGCTTGGCTGTGGATAGGGAACAAGAAGGCAACAGGCAGGTTACCGATATCAGCAACGCTCTTCGTGAATTGAGCGGCTTCCGCAGTGCGTTTGAGGGCATGAGTACCAATTTAAGTGCCTACGCTGCAACCGGAGATCTGATCTTTAAATTTCGCTACTCCACAGAACTTGTGACGAATAGTGAGCATTTCGGCCAACTTTTTGATGCATTTACGGGGGAGCAACAGCTCCCTGAGCGTCCTAACGAGGCGAGAGAACCCAACGACAACGTACAATCTACTTTTGATCAAATCGCCCAAATGCGTGCCGATGTGTTAGCCTTAGCGGGGCAAATTTTCGTTGCCGTAGAGAGCGAACAGAGTCACCTGGCTCTTTATCTTTTCCAACAGGAGGTGGAACCTGAAACCGAAGAGATGATTACGCTTTTGGATGAGTTGGCCTTGGGGCAACAGCTCTTGCTCCAATCAGAATTGGATGATGGCAAACGGAGCTTGACGAATCTTCGATATCAAACTTTGTTGGGTGGCGTTATGGTTTTGCTCTTGGGGTCGGCCATGGTCTATATCTTCCGGCGCAATATCGCCAAGCCTATCCACCGCCTGAGCAACACTGCCGAACGGATTGGTTCAGGGGAACTGACAGCTCGCGCTACAGTAGAAACCGACGACGAGATCGGGCAACTCGCAACTAGCTTTAACCGGATGAGCAGCCAGCTAAACGAAACATTCCAGGCGTTGGCCCAGGCAAAAGAGAGAGCGGAGATGGCGAATCGGGCCAAAAGTAAATTCCTTGCCAGCATGAGCCATGAGTTGCGCACCCCCCTCAACGGCATTCTCGGCTATACCCAAATTCTACGTCGTGATGGCAAGTTCAACAATGCCCGAACTAGAGCACTAGACGTCATTCAGAACAACGGTGAACATCTTCTTGGCTTTATCAATGACATTCTGGATCTATCCAAGATTGAAGCCCGAAAGCTAGAATTGGTCCCCGCCCCGCTCAGCCTGACTGATTTCCTGAAAGAGATCGAGCAGCTGTATGTGAGCCGTGCCCAAGAGTCGGAAGCCCTTTCCTTCGGCGCAAAATTCGCTCGTGACCTCCCCACCACGATTGAGGCGGATAGAACTCGGCTGCGTCAGGTGCTGCTCAACCTACTCGAAAACGCCTTCAAATTCACCCCTCATGGGGATGTGAATCTTGAGGTTCATCTTATAGCAAAATCGGCCAAAACCGCTAGCCTCCGCTTTATCGTTATCGATACAGGTATTGGCATGTCCGAACAGGCCCTGGAAATCATCTTCCGTCCTTTCGAGCAGGTGGGTGATTCCCAGCAGCGAGCCAAGGGAACAGGGCTGGGGTTGGCCATTACACAAGAGCTAGCCTATGCAATGGATGGAAATTTAGTTGTGGAGAGTACCCCTGGGGCAGGAAGTCGATTTGCATTTGAGGTCGCATTTCCCGCCATTTGGAGCGAGGTGGTTGGCTCTGGTTCGGCATCAGAGGTAGGAAAGCATGATCTATCAGATACAGTTGATGAAGACGATTGGGCTGAATCAGTGGTAACATGCCAGCACAATGAGGAAGTCTCGCTATTTCTTGCACCGCCGCCGGAAGAGGTTTCTATTCTGTTAGATATGGCTTTGAAGGGCGAATTGCCACTGTTGAAGAAGCGGATCGAAGAAATCGCAAAAAGAGATCTCCAATACAGCCCATTTGCGGACAGACTATGTGGACTAATTAAAGACTATGCAGAAGAGGATATTGTTGACTTAATACAATCATGTCATAGAAATTGAGCGTATTATTCTTCAGTTCTCAATACGAATGCATTATTAGTATACCGCAACGCGGAGCGAGCATTCTCTAATGCGAAGCGAAGTGGCGTTTTAGAGAACGGCTTCTCCACGTCAGCCCGATGAAGATAGGCTATCGCTTGTCCTGACAAGCCCAGTTCCGGGTGTCACTTGTCATCATACAATGAATCAATCCGTGGTAAATTTCTACATTTACGCTTCCAATGTTGGGCGTAACAAGCAAGCCTGTACAGCCATCCCCAAATCCATCACATTTTGCTGGGTTATACCGGAAATCCTTGATAATATCGAAGGTGTCTAGCTCTGTGAAGTAGACATCCTTGATTGAGGAAGGATATTGGCCATGCTCTTCTTTGTAAACTGTATAATGGTGCATAACCTCTTCGCCTAAGGCCATGGTTGGGTGGATCTGATTCCAATAATAGGCATAGGGCGAAAATTTAATCTGCCAAATGGCCAAGAGCGAACTGAGGAAAACGATTCCAGCTAACGCTGCAAGTACTCTTGATTTCCCAAGTACCAAGGCCAAGCCTACCAGCGTTATGAAGGCAACAGACCAGATTCCGTAGAACATCATCTGCCATATAGCGATTGACGAGCTATCCAAAACCAATTCAGGCATGGTAAATTATCTCTCCAAATCATAAGCATTGGGTAACTACTGATAATTGAGTGCTTGTTTTTTTGCACCAAATTGACGGTGTATCTTATCATTTTTATATTCAACTCCGCCACCGAATGCGTCTATAGGACATATATATAATGAATGTAAATGGAAAACAGTTCCGCACAATCTGGCTAAAAGATGACAATCCACAGGTTGTGCAGATTATTGACCAACGACATCTTCCTCACAAGTTTGTCATTGAAGATCTAACAACTGTCAATGAGGTGGCCAAGGCCATTCAGGAGATGCATGTGCGCGGTGCTGGCCTAATTGGTGCTACGGCTGGCTATGGCATGTATATTGCCGCCCTCCACGCTCCCCGAGACTCGTTTATGGCTTCGTTGGTTGCTGCGGGCGAAGCATTAAAAGCCACTCGACCGACCGCGGTTAACCTGGCTTGGGCAGTAGAACGTCAGCTCAAAGCCATTGGTGAGATCAAGAGTACAAGCAACACCGATATCGAAACCCAAATTCAAATTGCACTTGATACGGCTCATGAGATTGCCGACGAAGACGCCGAATTCTGCCGCCGCATCGGGGAACACGGTGTTGTGCTTATTGAGGAAGTCAGTCAGCGCAAAGAGGGTGAGCCAGTCAATATCCTGACCCATTGCAATGCGGGCTGGTTGGCCTTTGTGGACTATGGTTCCGCCACTGCCCCCATGTATGCGGCTCATGACAAGGGGATACCCATTCATGTTTGGGTAGACGAAACTCGACCCCGCAACCAAGGCGCTCGCCTGACCGCGTGGGAACTAGGACAACACGGGATTCCCCATACGGTAATTGCCGACAATGTTGGTGGCCATCTCATGCAGCATGGGTTGGTAGACATGGTCATCGTTGGCAGTGATCGAACCACCTACACAGGCGATGTGGGGAACAAGATCGGAACCTATCTCAAAGCCTTGGCCGCCCATGACAATGGCGTCCCGTTCTATACGGCCTTGCCCTCTTCTACCTTCGATTGGAACATACGGGACGGCGTGAAAGAGGTACCCATTGAGCAGCGAGATAGTACTGAGGTGCGGTTTATCCAAGGCCTCCATGAAGAGGAAGTCAAGCCCGTTTTGCTAACCCCGCCCGATAGCCCTGCTGCCAACTATGCATTTGACGTGACGCCAGCTCGCTTGGTCACAGGTCTCATTACAGAGCGGGGCATATGCCAGGCAACGGAAGATGGTGTAATTGGACTATATCCAGAAAGGAATCCACAATGACACTCACTCACTCTGAACTCAGTCAGTTTCACGAACAAGGGTACGTGGTCAAGCCGGGTGTCTATACTCATGCCGATCTCCAGCCCATCAAAGATGCCATTATGGAGATGATTGATACCAAGGCGCGTGACCTGCATAAAGCGGGCGAACTTAAGAACATCCACGAGCAAGAATCGTTTGAAGCACGTCTCGCACGTATTCGGGATGAAAGTGAGGACGCGTGTAAGGCCGTCACTCGCCACATAATGGGCAAGGGTGGCGGTGGTTATAGCGGCCCTGCCATCTTGGGGATGTTGCGCCACCAACCCCTTCTTGCTTGTATTGAATCGATTGTTGGCCCAGACATCATTGGCTCATCAGTCTACCGCATCCGTCCCAAGCTGCCGGGCTGGGCACGGGGCGAAGTTCCCTGGCATCAGGACTCGGGCTACTTACTGGCCCACTGCGATCAGCATCTCATCGTCACCTGTTGGGTTCCCTTGGTGGATGTGGATGAGGAGAACGGATGTCTTTACGTTCTCCCCAATTCTCACCGGAAGGGTATCATTCGCCACTACACGGGGGGGCATGGTGGATTCTTGGAGATTGCCGGAGAAGATCTTCCATCAGTTGAACCAATTCCTATCCCCATGAAAGCTGGCGGTGTTCTCTTTATGACCAACTTAACGCCCCACGCTTCCTTTGAAAACAAGACCGATCTAGTGCGTTGGAGTGTCGATTTACGCTACCAAGGGATGCTTGCCCCCAACAATATCGATGAAGATCCTGCTACGTATGTACCCGAACGGGAGCCGGTGACTATGGCTTGCCATCCTACGGAAGCCGATTTTGTTCTGCGTGATACCACCGATCCTGAACGTGAAATACGCACCCCTGAGCAATTCTACATATTGCGAGAGCGCTATGAGAAAGTGCGTCCCTACTCGCCAGGAAGGGGATGGACTTCGTTGAAAGAGCGATAAGGATTGAGCGTCTAGTAAACAGTAGCCAGTAAACAGTAGCCAGTAAACAGTTGGGGAGGCAGTGAAAGCAGAACATATGGAACCTGTGCTGGCCAACCGGCTGCGCAAACGATATCGACATCTACGTAAGTGGGCAAGGCGCACAGGGGTTACCTGCTTTCGCCTCTACGAACGGGATATTCCTGAATACCCGCTAATTGTGGATTGGTATGATGGCGAAGCGGTGGCCTGGCTCTATCAGCGCAAACGGGATGAGACGCCAGACCAAGTTCGAGTGTGGATGCAGGATGCATTGGCCCAGGTACAAGATGGCTTGGGGTTGAACCGAGAGCAGATTTTCGCTAAAGAACGCCAAGTGCAGAGGGGAACCGCTCAATATGAGCGACTCGGGCAGAAGGGCCACGTGCGAGTGGTGGAAGAGCAGGGGCTATACTTTGAAGTCAACCTGAGTGATTACTTGGACACGGGCCTCTTTCTGGATCATCGCAATACTCGTGCGCTAGTTCGTGAGTGCGCAAAGGATAAGCGAGTGCTTAACCTCTTTGCTTACACTGGGTCCTTTACCCTCTATGCTTTGGACGGCGGGGCCATGGCGACCACCACCGTCGATTTAAGCCCTACATATTGCGATTGGATTCGGCGCAATCTGACCCACAACGGATTTGCCGAGGGTTCCACCCATCAGGTCATTCAAGCTGACTGTCTAACCTATCTCAAAGGGGAAAATGAGCGAGGGTCCAAGTATGACATCATTGTCTGTGACCCCCCCACCTTCAGCAATTCCAAGCGTATCAAGGGGAGGAGCTTCGATGTGGTCCAAGACTACCCCAGGCTGTTGAGTGACTGTGTCGCACTACTTAACGACGGTGGCGAGATCTTCTTTAGTACCAATGCACGCCGTTTTGAGCTGGATATGAAAAAACTTCCTTCAGGCCTGAACACGGAAGCCTTGACGCCTAAATCTATACCAGAAGACTTTCGGAACCAGAAGATTCATCAGTGTTGGCGATTGAATAAGTGAATTGAGGTTGTGGAGTCGCTTGTGAGGAAAGACAGTTGGAAGGTCGAAATTTATCTATACAATGGAATTTTTCATAATGAGCCAGGGCAAACGTTCAAATTATGCAGTTAGGCATCGACAATGGAGGCAATTCAGCCTAACACCTTGTTGAAATGATAAATGCTATCTACCTACCTAACGTAGTATAACAGAAAGGTTCGGTAGCATCCATTAAGGATTCATCTATGAACTACCTCACAAAAGACAAACTCGTCATCGTTGGCGCGGGCGGCATGATCGGCTCCAATATGATGCAATCGGCACTCACCATGGGATTGACGCCCAATGTCTGCGGCTATGATCCATATGAACCTGGCCTGCAAGGTGCAGCAGAGGAGATCTACCACAGCAGCTTTCCGGGTGCCAACGTCACTTGGACCACAGATATTGGGGAAGCACTTACTGGTGCCGATTATGTAATCTCGTCCGGTGGTGCGCCACGTAAAGAAGGGATGACCCGTGAAGATCTCCTCAAGGGCAATTGCGAAATTGCGGCCCAACTGGGTAGGGACATTCGCACGTACTGTCCTGACGTCAAGCTGGTTGTTATCATCTTCAACCCAGCGGATATTACAGGGCTGGTTGCGCTGATCCATTCGGGACTTCCGCCTAGCCGATTGGCTACCTTGGCTGCTTTGGACAGTACACGACTTCAAACTGCGTTGAGTCAGCACTTCCAGATCCCTCAAGACGAAGTCACAGGCTGCCGAACGTATGGTGGACATGGAGAGCAGATGGTGGTCTTCTCTTCCACGGTCAAAATTCAGGGGCAATCGTTGCAGAACCTAATTGGGACGGATGCTTTGAGCCATGAAAAGTGGGGCGAAATTCGCCAGCGCGTAATCCAGGGTGGCAAGCGGATTATTGAACTACGCGGTCGCTCTTCCTTTCAGAGTCCGGCCCATGTTTCGCTTTCCATTATCAGAGCGGCCGCTGGTGGCGATTCTTTCCCATGGCCCTGTGGTGGCTATATCAACAACAGCAGATTTGAGCATATCCTCATGGCATTGGAAACGACGATTTCTTCCAATGGAATACAGGTGCAGGTGCCAAATGGAACGCCGTCGGAGCTGGCTGAACTGGAAGAGTCCTATGCTCATCTGTGCAAGTTGCGTGACGAGGTGATTGAGATGGGGATTATTCCACCAATTGAGGATTGGGGTAAATTAAACGCGAATTAGAAGATTACGCAGATTCTTCATCTTTCTAATCTTGTTATCTTTGTTATTTGCAGGGCAGACATTCATGCATCGAGACGCGCCACGGAAGATGAAAACAAACAAAGATTAGGAGATTTTACAGATTCTTCATCTTTCTAATCTTGTTATCTTTGTTATTTGCATGGCAGATTGCAGTGCCGTAGGCTGGTTATCTTTTACGGAGGGCGTGCTCATTGGACGGTTATGCTCTACTAAACGGCATCTATATCGCCTTTACTCAATCTCTCTTCTAGCGTTTGAAGCATTGGGTTTCCCGGGACTTCGGCCACTGCGCTTCGATAGAGCTTTTCAACAAAGCCTTGCGCTTTCGCCCAAATGAGTAAATCATAGACGTTCTTCTCTAGATTTCCTTGCTCAACAATCTGATCCAGCGACGCATTCATCTTAATGGTAAGCATCTGCTCTAAATCGCTACGATTGGGGAACGCTCTTAAAAGCGCATTCTGAAATTCACCAATCTGTTGACCGGTGAGATTGTCCCAATCGACTGGATTTGCTATGCCGTTTCGCTGCGCAAACAATACCTGTCGGCGCGCTTGTGATTTTTCAATGGCATCCTCAACGCTCTGTCGATATTCGCGGGCATCGAACTCTTCCTTGATGATAAAGTCCACAACGTCATAATAACGAAAGGCGGTACGGGAGAGAGAGAAGGAACTGAGTGGTGGTGGGTAGTTCTCTGATGAAACAACGATGACCTCTGCGCCTGTTTCGCGCACGAAGTCCAGCAAAACCGTCCATTCTGCTGTGATCTTGCTCACATCATTTTCCCCATCTTTCTCCTGATTGAGGCAGATATTCATAACCACAAGATCAAACGGTGTATCACTTTCATCGATGCGATCCATGGCACTTTCACTACTGTCCTCGGTCTCTATTTCATATCCGCGCCGACGGAGCGGACTCTTTAGTGTGACATTTCGCCAATCCGGATCATCATCTATCAATAAAATTCGTGGTTTACCCATAATCAAGCGTCCCAATTATACTCGGATACAATTAGCCAGAATCTCGCGCTAGTGCTTCAATGATCTGCTCTCTATATCTCACTGGAGCCATATATTTTTTGTCAAAGAAGTTAAGGATCTCATAATCTCGAAATGAGCCGAGAATATGCTCTGATTTCCCATACGCCGTGACCAAAATTATCTGAGTAAACGAGTGACGGGTTTCGTCCAAATCGCGTACAAGTTCTACTAGCTCCATACCCTGAAAATTCTCTTCATCTTTGTCTTCTAACCGTAAATCAAATATGACCAGATCGTACTTTTGGTTTTGCAGTTTCGACTTTGCGGCTTCAAAAGTATCTGCCTGTTCGACTTGTTCCTCCAGTGGCGGCAAAAGATCCACCAAGTTTTTTCGCCAATCAGAGTCATCATCCACGATTAGAATCAAATTGGACCGACTTCGTTTGGCTTCTCGCCTTGGTGGAACCGTGCGATAATCGGCTTGGATCTGTTCCACGAGAGCCAAGAGCCCATCTGGATCAAAAGGCTTGTTCACAACATCTTTCACACCGAGTTTAAAGAGACCTCTGGAACGATGGGGGGTTAGGTTCGTAGAGACGAGCGCAATGATGGAACGCATTTCCTGCTGATTTTCACTCTGCAGAGTAGATTGCGTCTCACCCCCTTTTGGTTTCGCATTTTTCGATCGATGCAATGCTTCAATCGGCGAAGGCTTGACCTCCAGTAGCCGGGCATTGACAAGAACCAGCCGAATGTCAGGAGTCTGTTGATCTGTAAGGGTCTCCTCTGCAGTGGAAATGTCTGGGGCCATATAGACCTCATACTCATTTTGCTTCAACGTTTCATAGGCAAATTCAAGCCAGCCCTCTTCGTCATCTAGGATCAATATGGGTTGATGTCGCTTCTGCATCATCTATTCCTCCTTGCGTAGAACCACAGTAAAGGTTGTTCCCTGGCCGGGTTGACTTTCGATTTCAACATTCCCGCCCATATCGCGGACAAATGTACGCACCCACCATAAGCCAAAACCAGAATGTTGTCCATTTGTCTCTTTTCCTGACGATGTGAAAAGGTCAAAGATACGCTCTTGTTCTCTTTGGGGAATCCCCTTCCCCGTATCGGAGAAGTGAATACGCAGCCATCGTTCATCCTCTGTGGTGTGAACCACAAGGTTTTTGCTCGCACTTCCTTGCATGGCACCAATCGCATTGGCAATGATTTCAACAAAGACCTCAATAAACCAGCGGTTGGCTTTCACTGTTGGCAGCTTAGAAGCATACTGGCGGCAGATCATTACATCTGGTGGAATTCCTGGGCTACCTATACCTAATGCGCTATCGAGCATAAGGGCAATGTTGACGGAGACGACAGGCTCTCCTGATGCCTTGACAGGCCGAAAGAGGAGATCTGCCATCTCTAAAATGTACTGATTGTTGCGTATAATGGTTTCCATTGTGGTGTCAACATAGTCATCCTTGGGTAGTCTTTCCTTGAGATATTCGGCTAAATCGTCAGCTCTCAGGCGAATAGTGCCACCATTGTTGCCGATGCGATGGGCGAGGCTGCCAGCCACTCGCCCCAATTCGATCCATCTTTCTTGGCGGGCATGTTCTTGGGCAATTTCATATTGCCTGGCATTGTTGATGGCTGTGGCAGCTTGCAACCCAAAGAGACTGGCGAGCCGTTTCTCATCCTCGGTGAATTGGCGCTCCTCAAAGTAGTTCAGTAAGAGGAGACCGACAGTCTTCTTCTCAAAGCGAAGGGGAATGCTCATGAATGCCTTTGCTTCGCGCCCATCGATCGTGAGGGGTTGGTCGTTACCCATAAATTGTCGATAATCAAAGATGGGCCGCTTCTCCTGAATGAGTCTACTGGCAAACCCTTCCATGCCTGGTTTGGGTACAGGTTGCTTGGTACTTGAAATCCGGACACCTTCTTGAAATTGGGATGTTTCCTCATTATAAGGGAAAATCGTTGTGATGTCTGGATCGAGCAACTCACACACATTTTCTGCTATCGAACGCAATACGGAAGCATCATCTAATTGGCCGTTGATCTTTATGCCAGCATCGTAGAGCGCTTGAAGCTGATCGTTCCGTTGGGCTACGGCATCATAAAGTTGGGCATTCTCATAAGCCACAACGGCCAAACGGGCAAACGCCTGGGTCATCTGAATGTCTAGTTCCGTAAATGCATCTAATTCTGAGTGCTCAATGGTTAGAACCCCAATCACCTCGTCGTCAAGTAACATGGGAACAGCTAGCTCCGACCGAGCATTCCGAAGGCCACGTCGATACTCTGACTCTCGGGATACATCGGGAACGCACCGGTACTCCTTGTTGCGGGCAACCCAACCCATGATCCCTACACTGACTGGCACCCGTTGGATAAGTTGCTGGTTGATGACGACTCCTTGCATGCTCGTCGCCTCCAGGACAAGTTCATTCGTCTCTTTGTCTAGAAGGCGTATCAGAACAAGATACTCTGCATCACCAACAATGGGTGCTACGGCATCAACTACACTTTGCAGTACCTCCTTCTGGCCCTGTTCAGCGGCAATGGGAATGGTACGGGCAATGTCCTGTACCGCCTGTATACGCATAACCCGTTGTCGATCCAGCTCTTCATTGGATTTGGCATTGATGATAGCAACCACTGCCTGTTCAGCAAAGAGACGCAGAATCTGCTTATCACTCTCTGTAAACTGTCGGGATTGAAGCAGTTGCAAGTAGAGAACACCGATGGGCCTCCCTTTGCTAATTAAGGGTAGGACGGCCAGCGATTTGACCTGGTGGCGCAGAAGCATCTCCCGCAGTTGCAACGTCTCAGGCAATTGGGGATTTTCTGTATCGTCAATGTATAAGGGTTCAAGTGTTCTGATGACATGCTGGCTTGTGCCGTTTGGTCGGGGTGTACTCAGCTCTCCCTCAGGCCAGTTGTCTGTCGTCACCGAATCAGGCTCAAAGACATTCTTGGCTGCATCATAGAGCCGGATGGCGACTGGAGCATCATCGAAGATCGAATTGAGGCTCACAACGATCAAGCGCAGCAGACTATTGATGTCAGACTGTGCAGCGGATATGGCCGTTGCAATCTCCTGTAAGGTCTCTAAGCGAACAGCTCGGTTCTCGACTTCCCTGAAGAGTCGATTATTCTCGATAGCCACACTAGCCAATCCACCAATTGCGTCGGCCCACTGCAGATCCTCTTCAGTAAATGCATCTCTATCCATATGCTCGATATTTAACACGCCCAGCAGCTCGTTCTCGCGCATTAAGGGAATCGCTATCTCGGATCCCATCTCTGTAACCGAAGGAAGATATCTGGCATCCGCTGATACGTCATTAGACATCTTTGGCTGCCGATGCTGGGCAACCCAGCCTGTAATGCCCTCACCAACAGTGGTGGTACGATAATGCTCAAGGAGGTCAAGGTTAGGGGGCATTCTTGCAACTACTGGGGTCAACGTCTGGTTCTGTGCGTCCAGTATGCGAATGTCCCCAATGCTGCCTTCTTTCATGATGGAAACCGCCCAGTCCAACATGCTTTCCAATACATCTTCAAGATTATCAGGCGGGCTGGTAATCGAGTTAGTAATGTCCCGGACTGCGTCTATCTGTTCCTTACGCTGACTGCGAATTTGGCCCAACAAGCGGGCGTTGTTGATGGCCAAAGAGGCTTGTTGAGCCAAACGATCTAAAATTGGAATGTCATCATTAGAAAAGTGTCGACTATCCACCACATCAAAGACAGCCAATACACCAATTATTTCGTTCCCGATCCACAAGGGTACCGCTACCAATGATGAAAAGAGGGAAGATAGCTTGTTGACTCGGCCGGGCCACTTGGCGTAATTGTTGATGACCTTAGCTCGTCCGTGTTTAATCACATCTCCTACCAAACCTTGGCCGAATGCCAGACGAGTGCCAACAGGGTGGATCTCTGGATTCACATAATAGGCAGCCTCTAGTTCCAGCATCTCCTCATCTGGCACCTTCAAATAGACCTTGCCGCCCTTGGCATGGAGTAGGTGGGTTGCCTCTTCCACCAATGTCTGCAGGAGTGTATTTAAATTATCTTGGGCAACGATATGTAGCGCGGTGTGATGGACTGCATCCAGTTCTTGGGCTTGTTGCCGTTCTTTGCTGTATAGCCTAGCACTCCGGATCACATTG
>JBCCHB010000193.1:0-28522 GCA_039028975.1 Chloroflexota bacterium | reverse complement strand
TTGAAGCCTTTCATAACAGGCTTCTTCACTCATCAGTTCCTGAATCGGAAATCGCATTTGCATGGTTGGCTCCTTAGCGTCTCTTTCCGGCGATTCCTTTATAGTTTACACCCTTTTCACCCATTTCCACACATGAGCCATTCTATATCAGGCGCAACCCGTCGGTCAACGGGCCCAATGCTTGCCGACATACCCCGGTGCCCATCGTTTCCTAGATACGCAATAAGAAAATCATCCCAGGTTTCAAATAGTCGGGACGGGTATCTGTTTGAGCGCAAGATGGAAGCCATCAAAGAGGGTTATCTGTAACATATCGGGTGGGACAAATAGTATATGCATAAGTCTCTGCAGACCACATGCTGTGACACAAGCACTCTCTTGTATCAAACAGATTGGTATTAGAAAATGCTGAGTACCATTGGGGGACTAGTGGAGTTTGCAAATCAATTATAACCAACTCTAAATACATCGTCAACGCGTCAATTTTATAGGGGGGGTATCTCACTTTAGATGGGAGAGTGCATTGCACTATTCAAGCATGGGTTGCTGCATGTACCTTCATCTGAATAGTGCAGCGCACTCGGCTGCCCCCCCAACATTTGCACAAAAGCAAGCAGAGATTCTTCGCTTGCCTAAGGGGGTTGGGAACTTGTTCGATAGGCCACTCAGAATAATGGTCGCCAAGGCGGACGGCCAATTACCTATATCAAATTTACCCCCTAATTAGTACCAAAGTACTAGAGACAAAAGACCCATGCCATGCTACAATTGACCTCGATAGACTTTCTCCTCCTTTTGGGTAAGTTTTCTCCTTTTGGGTGCAGGAATGGGTGCATGAGGCTCGGCAGAACGCCGGGCCTCTTGTATTTCTCCTAACAATTCAGCCTCTTCTTGTCTTGCTTGTTCAATTTCTACGCAGTTCGGCAAAAGCCGTACATGCGGCCCCGCGCGCAGAGTGCTCCCTGGAAGGGTGTATGTGTCTTTTACACCATTGCCTTTCTATAATATGCTTTTCTAATAATTTGCGATATAATTCAGGTGCCATTAGAGTGAGGTATATATCCACTTCATTACTATTGGCGTCTATCACCCATTCCTGTGCGAATGAATCGCTTCTAACCTATTAGTACAGATGTATATAAGAAGATGATTCGAGGAGATTTGAGAGTAGGTGGGTGCTGTCTTGCCCCCTACTCGGTCTCCATTTCATAACAATTCTCCATCGTTTTTAGATCCACCACGCTACCGACGACAAACTATGTCAACCCAAAATCATCTCACTCCTAATTTCCATTCTGTACGAGCAGATTTTCCTCGGGTCGAAGAGAGGCTGTGGTTAGCAGCCGCAGAAAGCCACCCATATAGTGTTCACACGCTCGATGCATTAGAACGTTACATCCATTTTCGCACCTATGGCCTCTCAGAGGAGGGGCAAGCGTTTACGCCCGAAATGCAGAATGATACCAAAGAGCGGTTTGCTAATCTGATTAAGGCAAAACCATCTGAAATCGCGTTTATCCAGAGTACTACTGATGGGGAGAATATTGTTTTAGCGGGTCTTGGCATCAGTCAGCCAATGAGCTATCCATCCGGTACGAGCCGGTCTGGGCAAGAGCATATGGAGAGCACCAATCCGCAGAATCGCAACATCGTCATAGACGATTTGCACTTCGAAGCATCAAAGTATCTGTACACGGCTCTGACTCGTGCTGGGCAAATAGAATTGCGCATTATCCACCACCAAAATTGGCAGATCGATCCAGCGAACGTGGAAGCGGCCATCGACGAGAACACAGTGCTTGTATCCGTCGCCTTGGTTTCCCAGGTCAATGGCTTTTTGGCTGACGTGAAAGCCATTAGCCAGGCGGCCCATGCCCACGGGGCCTATGTTTATGCCGATATTATTCAGGGTGCTGGCTGTGTACCCATTGATGTGGAGGAGATGGGGATCGACTTTGCTGCCTGTAATACATACAAGTGGCTCATGGGTGACTTTGGCATTGGGTTTCTCTACGTGCGTGAGGGGTTGCATGAGATAGTTCAGCCAAGTCGCTACAGTCTACGTCAAGTGGAGTCAGTCAACGACTTTGATTATGAAGTACTTCCAGGAGCAGCTCGCTATGAAGGGAGCGGTATCTCGAATCTTTCGGGCATCTGTATCTATCAAGGAATGAAATATCTTTCCACATTGGGTGTTGAAAATATCTGTACCCACGTCAAGCCGTTGACAGAGCGGTTGCAGAAGGAGATGCCTGCATTAGGTTATTGCCCCATTACACCACCAGATACCCCCACTCCGATTGTCAGCTTCTTGCCTGCCAATGTTGAAGAGACCCAAGCCAAGTTGGATAGAGCCTTTGGTCATCAGGTTGTGTCGTTTCGCGAATGGTATTGGACCAATGAAGAAGGACAACGCGAAATGGTAAAGGGAATTCGATTGGGTGTGTCTTTCTACAACAATGAAGCGGATATTGACAAGTTCTTAAATGCTTTGGATTGAACGGGGAGAAGTCTAAGGTCGTTTGGTCGTTTGGTTTCCAGTCTAAGGGGGTCGCCAAGTCTCATTTCTGCAGGTAGTAAGCGAAAATCCATCCTGTACTACGGATGCCGTTTTCGAGTCAGGCGCAAAGCCCCATTGCTGCCTTCGGGCATGACAAATCAAAAGTGTCAACACGGCCTAATCCTACTACCCGGGTGAGAATGTTAAATTACTATTGATCGGGTACTTAGTGCGCTTGGCAGTCTGTTGGCTATGGAATCGGCATTAAATAGAGCGGTGGTTGCGGCTCAAGCCCATGGATCTAGTAAAATCTTTGCCGAATCACGGGATGCTGATTGCTCAAACGCGGCCTGGATCTCGCTCATGGCAAAACGGTGAGAGATGAGTTGGTCAACCACCGGCGAGTTCTGGATAACTTGGAAGATGGCCGCAACGCGGTTCAAGTTGTAGTGCCATGAACCATGAATCGTTAATCCCTTCATGATCATATCGGTCCAATCGGTCACTTCTAGGGTTTGTCCTCCTGCGCCCACAAAGGCCATTTCGCCCCGACGACGCAAACTATCAATACAGAGTCTTTGAGCCTTAGGAGCGCCAGAGCAATCGAGGGCTTTGTCGATACCCGCACCGTGGGTCAGTTCATGAATCTGCTCACGGCAATCATCGGCAAATGGATCCACGACAGCCTCTGCCCCCAAAGCCAGTGCCTTCTCAGCGCGATAAGGAATCGACTCTACAACAATCACCCTGGCCCCGCGGTAGCCGGCATTGATCACGCCTCCCAGTCCAACAGGACCCGCCCCTGTGATTAGAACGGTATCAAAGGCGTCCACTTGCATCCGATCAAAGGCCCCAAACGAAGGACCTAGCCCACACAGAGCTAAGGAAGCCATCTCATCGGACATACCTTCGGGAATCTTGGGCAATAACCAGCTAGGTTTGATCATATATTGGGCATACGTTGCACTGCCCTCGGTTGTCGACGTGTAGTTCGTTGGATCAATGTTCTCTTGACAGTGGATGAAGTCACCGCTGCTACAAAGCGCACAGAGTCCACAGGAATATTGAGGCATGACCACCACTCGATCCCCCACAGAAACGGAGCCTTTTTGGTCAATCTCAACCACTTCGCCCACTGATTCGTGTCCTAAATACTCTGACCTGTGGCCAGAGAGAAAGCTCTTGTATTCAGTACACATAGGCGTCACGGTATTTTTGATGACCACCCAGTTGTCCTTGGGTTCGGGATCAGTTGTGTTGATGAGTTGAGCGGTTCGTTCACCGCTGATGATGGCTTTTTTCATCTGCGTTCCTATACGTTATTTCTCTATCTCACTCTTCTTCCTAGATGAGATCATGAAGCAATTGATAAAACGCGAATTTCTCCGCATCGATTTCAATGCCATAAGCGTCCAAAAAAACAGGAACCCACTCTGCCCCCAGGTTCCGCCGGATGCTATAATCTGCGGAAATGAAATCACGGTATCGATCAGCCAAACCCGCATAGCCTAGGTCGATGAATCCAGTAAGATGGCCATCTTCAACAAGGATATTAGGCAGGCAGTAATCGCCGTGGGTAAAGACAACATCCTCATGAGTTGGTTGCAGTTGTCGAATTGCATCTAAAGTACTCTGCAAAGTACGCTTGCGAATCGCCTCAGGAAAATTTTGTAGGTCGATGTAGCCATTTTCAAACAACTGTTCAACAGACTCTAGCCCCGCATCAACCCGGCGGTCCAAAGGGCAATCGTCAAAAGATAGTGCGTGGATTTCCTGCAGGCCTTTGGCTAAAAGCCTGACCAACCGCGGGATGTCCTTCTTGGCTTCATGCTCGGAAGCCGGCCATCCGGGAATGCGTACCGTTACCATATATTCTAAGTCACCCGCACGTTCGTAGCCCATTAGTCGGGGTACACTTAGCTTCCCTTGTAGCCACTCCAAAGCAATTTTTTCCGCATATAGATCGGCCTCACGGGGTGCGTTTTTGGGGTTTAGCTGCTTGACAAACAAACTTGGCTTGGTCGGGTGTTGAAAAAAATAGACCTCTGCTTGAGAGCTTGTTTGAAGATTCTCGCCAGTTGAACTGTAACCTGAGAGAAGTGCTTGGATCGTATCTGGATATGGAGTTGTTAGCATTGTTAGGTAACCTATCTATCGAACACCCGGTGCATGGCTTTCACACAAAGCAAGATCATCAGAAGGTCAAATAGGATGATAACGCCACTCATTTGGAGGAGTAGAGACCAGTCCATTCCATCTAGAATTAGGGATCGTACGCTGCTTATGGCGTGGGTTAATGGATTAAGCCGAGCAATTGACTGCAGCCACATCGGCATCTGTTCCAGCGGGGCCAAGGCGTTGCTCGTGAAGATTAAGGGCAGACTGACGAAACCAGTGATGGCAAAGAACTGGCCATGTCCTGGCAGGAAATAGGCAAGTGCTATGGACAACGCTGTGATCCCCATACCAATCAAGACACCCACCAAAAGAATAAGACAGATGCCGCCGACTCCTGTTGCAATCTCAACCCCTAGCAAAATAGCAGAGAGGACGATGAGCAGAACTTGCACGGTGCTAATCACGAGCACAAAAGCAAAGCGACTAGCAAGAATTGCCAAAGGTGGAATGGGTGCAACCATCATCCGCTTGAGCAGCCCCGTCTCCTTATCGAAGAGAATGTTCACGCCACCACCCAGTGCGCCATTAAAGACCGTCATTACAATAACTCCAGCGGTCATAAAGGAGAGATAGCTTTCAGCGCCAGTTGTTGCTGTGTGGGCAAAGAGATTGCTAAATAGGAGTAGCCAAATGGCTGGCTGAATCAGCGAGAGTACAATAGTAAAGGGCTGTCTTTTATAACGCCACCACCAGCGCCGCATGAGGGCCTGGGTTGCGGTTAGGAACGGCGTCTCTGCAAAAGCATGTTCAGATAAGTTGGCTGGCGCTGCGATTGTCTTAATCATGGTTCATCCTCCTAAGGGTTCAGGATCATATAAAAACCGAAGCTTCGACACTGTCTTCTCGAGTATCCGAGAGATCTTTCTTTTGGCTGCATTTAATTTTCGTTCCTAAACGGTTTCACTGTTCGAAATCTTCACAAAGACATCATCCAAGGTCGGCTGTTTGTAGTCGACTGACTGAATCTCATCACCCCACTGCTGTTGTAAGATAGAGAAGGCTGCCCAAAGCTCGCGGGGCGGACCAGAGAGGAGCAGATCAGTGCCATCGATTTCGTAAGCCGTGGTTAAAGAGAAGTCTCGGAGATCGACGCTGTCCAAGTTAGGGGGCTGGCGAAAGGCCACTGCTAGCTGGTGGGCGTCTCCAAGAAATCGAGCTTTTACTGAATCTGGCGTGCCTAACCCAACAAGCCTTCCCTTGTTGATCAGGGCAACTCGATCGCAAAGTTCGTTTGCCTCTTCCAGGTAGTGGGTGGTGAGAACAATCGTTGTTCCTGCGGCCTTAAGCCGCTTGACCAACGCCCACAACTGGCGTCGATTCACCACATCCAAACCGACTGTCGGCTCATCAAGTAAGAGCAATTGAGGTCGATGAAGCAGGCAGATGGATAGATCGAGGCGACGCATCATGCCACCTGAATATTGACTGACAAGCCGGTCCGCAGCATCCGTCAATCCAGCCCATTCCAGAAGCTCATCAACGCGAATCCGAGCTTCTTCATGGCTTAAGTTGTAAAGCTGAGCATACATGAGCATATTTTCGCGTGCAGTCAGATAGGTATCTGCTACGCTCTGCTGCATGGCATAGCCGATGCTAGCACGGACGCGCTGTGAAGAGCTCACAGGATCCAGACCAAAGACAGTGATTTCACCCGAAGTTGGTGCCAAAAGGCCTGTCAACATCTGTATGGTTGTTGTTTTCCCGGCTCCGTTAGGTCCCAGTACGCCAAATGCTTCACCTTTTCTAATCGATAGCTCAAGACCATCAACGGCTATGAGATCACCGTATTGTTTGGTTAGGTTCTTGGTATGGATGACGATATTTTTCATGGTTATCCTCGTTTCCTAAGTATATCGCGGTTAGAGATAGATGAGAATCATGTGCTCGAATATGGGAGCATCTTATACTGCGGTTGATTTGAAAACAGGTGTTCTCCGAAGTTCTACCAGAGCGACCAAACAGCTGTTTTCAAACGGAGCTGAGTATAGCTTGTGGGCGAGAACGCATTGCACCCAGTTCAACCCACTTTTTGCAGCCGAAATCATCAACTGGGTATGTTGCATGCGGGTTGTGAGCCGAATGCAACGTATGGTTGAGGAGTCTGACGGATGGGCCACGCTCTTTTTCAACCGTGCATCGCATTCAGTACTCTTGGCTCTCTTCGATCCATTCCCAATGCTCCACCCTACCTGTGGCTTGCCCTATAAAAAATGTAATTCTCTGTAACTTGATCATTTTCGTTGATGGAGATAATATTCCCGTCCGGATCGCTGATAACAAGGGTACGACCAAACCCCTCATCTAGTATGTCTCGTACAATGGTTACGTCTAGTCGCCGAAATCGGTCGACTAAAATTTCCAATGGGATGTGGGTAACAAAGCATAGATCGATAGCAGGATATTCGACCCGCACACGACGCTCTTGCATCCGGTGGAGAGCCAGAATGGCATCCCCAAGCTCTAGCTCCGCCCATCCACCGCTTTTGGAGCGTAGTGTCAGATCCAACCCTAGCATCTGGTAAAAGACAATAGATGAGTCAATGTCATTAGCAAAGACTAGCACCATTATGGACATATCGCTTCGCATCGGCGCAGGGATTGCAGTTTGGGCTAGTGCGGACTGACCGGGCGATTCGAGATACTGACGCAGGGCAGCTTCCGCAATGCCAGAGAGGGATTGCTGAGATTCTGTCGAATGTGCCTTAACGCGTTCGATTAGATCGGGAGAGAGATATACGTTAAATTGTTGTTTTTTGGTCACGATTGAGTCAATTTCATGGGTTGTAATGGTAGGATAGTGCTAGCAAGACAGAAAAGGTAGTGATCCGTCTGATTTAATGCTATTACGTTAGCATAATGCTAGCGTGATGTCAAGCACTTATTTTTGAAGGGGTGTATCTCAGTTTCGGGGCAAAGGAATAAGAATGTGATGCACGGTTGAAAAAGAGCGTGGACCGCCCCCAGATTCCTCAACCGTGTGCTACATGTGTTGCAAGCCGAATGTAAAGAACCCAGTTGGTGATTTCGGCTACAAAACGTGGGGTGAACTGGGTGCACTGCATTCTCGCAAACAGACTATGATGCTTCCTTTTCTAAATTCTATAGATATCCAGATAAAGATTTTCCTCACTTCCCCTGAGCTTGTCGAAGGGAAGTGCGGAAAATCTTTATCTTAAAAACTATATAAGCTAAACATAGCCTTATGCAATCTGTGGGATTGTGCGGTCTAATGGGGTTCGTGATGTATGGCGAAATAGAGGCATTGTGTCAGGTTCTATCCTGGCTTCTATGGAGTCAATTTGCTGTTGCTGAGAATCGATGAATCCTCTTAATGCCTCAACCTCTTTGTTTTGTTGAATGACATAAAGGGTCAATTCTTCAACTTTTTGCAGCAGTGTGACATTCATCTTGACCAAATTGAGTCCTGCCTCACCATCAGTAGCAGATGGGATACCAGGAAGGTGGCCGTGGCTAGCAATATGCTGTTGAACGTCTGTTAATGTGGGCAATGCATAGTCTTTTTTTAAAACGCTACAGGGCCGTTCGCTCTTTGCCGCTATGATTTTCTCTGCTTCAATTTTCTCTGCTTCGACCTTTTGGGTAGCAATTGTGCCGTTGACGCTCAACTCATGGGTCGGCGTGGTTGTGCCAATGCCAACTAGTCCACCACGCTGCAATGTAAGATTCGGGGTTCCCCAAGCAACATCGGTAGCAGCTCCGGTAGACTTAGGAGAGACGTAGAAGGACATGGTTCCTCCATTGCCATAATAAGCAATCATGCCAGCACCAGCTTGCCAAGGCCCTGCACCATTGGCGTACTTTGTATTCCCTGGTGCAGACAGGTCTCCCTGGCCTTGTATCTTGCTTTTGTAAGCATTAAAGAGAAGCGCGTGAGAGCCTCGCCAGCTCTTTTCAGCCAGTTGGATGTTGGTTGCCGTTCCACCACATTCATCATGAATATTCAGGCCATCATATGAACTGTTGACGTCGCGAGCTTGACCAATATCAAGATATCCGCGTTGCATACCATGTTCCCCTGTATTGGATACATTTGACCAGACAAGAGCAAAACCACAAAGAACAAGAATAATAAGAAATAGACTAATCACTAATAACCTCCAGTTTTCGAAATGTACTATCTTCGATTGCATCCATTATCAGTAAGTTCTCTGGAATGGCTTAAACGGCAGAGCCTTTATTCATTCTACTCGAAACCTCATCATGCACCATTTGTTTCGGGGACAACGAATAAGGTCATCTGCCTACTTTCTGAAACTCAGATGATTCAAAACGCAATCATAAGAAAGTATATATAGCGTTATCCTACCTGTGAAGCCGCACTTTGGGGTGCAATTTGGGGTGCATCGGTAAAGCATGTTCCCAGCTCAGAATTAATGTCACAATCCTGAACACGTACAGCTTACGGTAACCTTTCAGACATGAGTATAGAGCACCTTCTGTACATCATTCCCGTCTAAAACCTGTCAAAATAGTCATGATCTCCTATCCCTCCCGCAAAGTCGCATGAACATGTTCCCATTTGTTGAGACTATATGACACAATCTGGACGATGATGGGCACCCGATGGTTCTCTACATGTCACCAGAGCCGATCAACCTGTTGGCTCATATGGCTTGTTATAGTATGATGAATGATGTAAGAGAACCCTGGAGTTAGCTTTGTCAAAATATCTTTAGCAACTTTATTCTGCGAATTATGGGACGAAAATCACAACACAGATTTCACGGGGGGCCAGAACGATTTGAGGTTGTGGCTGAGTTTGTCGCCGACACCTTTGGCAATAGCATTCGGTACATTGCTGATGTAGCTGGTGGGCAAGGTATGCTCTCACGCATACTGAACAAAAAATTCAACTATGAGAGCGAAGTAATCGATCCTCGGGAACATGGGCTAACCGGAGTCTCCCGCCGCGTCTCTGAGTACGATGCGGCTATGGCAAGTTACTATGATTTGGTCGTTGGGCTGCATCCAGACGAAGCCACCCGCCCCGTTGCCGAGTCCTCTTTGGTACGGCCAGTGTTGATATTTCCATGCTGTAACTTTTGGTCTTCCACAAAGTTAGGCCGAGACGAATTGGTTGAGGCTATCGAGGCGTACTATGATCAACACCAAATCGTCTCGCAAAGGGTTACCTTGCCTTTTAAAGGCCCCAAAAACATAGGGATTCTCTCTTGGCCACAAAAAGACTAAGATAAGGAACAATTCTCAATGAGCCAATTTACTCTCTCTTGCACCACTTGCGCCACCCGCCAACCTTGGCGCGACGAAATTGAAGATTGCTTTACCTATGCCCCCAAAGCAGGCTACAAAGCATGGGGGATAGCTGGCCCTGTCTGCTGGACGCCGGGCCTAAGTCAATGGGTCGATCTAAAGCGCATTCGCCAACGGGCTGAGGCCGTTGGTTTAGCACACTGTACGGAAGTGTATAGTATGCCCATTCCCACCGATTCAGTAGAGGTAGCTCAAATTGCGGCCAACCAAATTGCCAAGAATTTTGATATGGCTGAGGAGCTGGGCAGTCCGCTGGTCGTTCACTCCGGGGGTAAACGCCAACCCGGTGGATTAGAAGCGACCATTGCTGGCCTGGAAACCTTGCTACGTCTGATCGAAGATAAAGAAGTCAAGCTTGCCTTGGAACCCCATTATGGTTCCCAGATTATGTTTTTAGCAGACTATGACGCAATTTTTGCGGCCATTGACTCGCCCCAGGTGGGGATCACATTGGACTCAGGGCACTTTCATTCTGCCAACGTAGATTGGCGCGAGGTTATTGACCGGTACACCGATCGGATCCTGAATTTTCACGTAAAGGACCATCTAAGCATTCAGTCTGTGGCTATTGGCGCTGGCGAGATTGACTTGCAGGCTTACATTGAGGTGCTACATGCTATTGATTATGAAGGGGCATTGGCAGTGGAGCTAGAAGTGGTAGATTTTGAGAATTTGCTCGGATATGGAGCGGATGCCTATACCTATCTGTCAGAGATAGTGGCAGATATAGTGGGGAGCAAAGGCCAATGCAACTAGGTTAGCCTCTCAGCATCTTAAAATTTGACGTTTGTGACAAAAAAGAGTAATGTGTAATCTTACTTCCGTTGTTTTCTATTCAATGCCGTACGCTCCACTCGTAAACGAAGGCCATTCCCAGAACCCAGCATAAATTTATTAGAGTACTGTAGGGTCCCTCACGCTGTGGTGGCTCCTCTTTGGTTACATTGCCACCTGATTCACCATAAGTCTGGGTGCGCAAGGGAGTATGTAATTTGTCAATGTTGGTTCAAACAAAATGGTCCAAATTTTTACAAAGCTGTGACAATAGCCACGATTCGACAAGTGTAGCACCTCTGCTTAATGTATTGACGCTTGTAGTCATTGGCATTACGCTACTTGCTTTGGTTGGCCTTGCCGTAGCCAGTACGCCGAATCAGCTAAGTTATGTTGTAACAATAGCCATTCTGATTTTCGCGCTAATCACCCGGGGAATACTAGCGCTTGGATATGCTCAAGTAGCTACGGTACTGTTGTTATCGGTTGTCTACGTCAGCCTCACTCTATTTGCCATCATTGCTGGAGGACTCGCTAGCGCCAGCTTTGGGATCTTGATGCTCATATCCCTTTTTACAGGTTTAATGCTTGGGCCGGTAAGTGCAATACGCTACATGGTAATCTTCATTTTGACGGTTGCAGGCTTCTACCTCGCCGAAGCCAATGGCTGGCTCCCTCTGCCCATTGAACAGGGTCCCGTTGATTACATCATTGCCCATGTGGGTGGAGCACTAGTAGGAACCGTCTTTGTCCTATACGTTATACGCCACATAAATCAAGGCGTAGCAGAGATACAGCGTAATGAAGAGCAACTTCGCGAGATCTTTGAATTCGCTCCTATTGGCATGGCCACAACTACGCTAGAAGGGCAATTTTTGCGGGCAAATCAGGCTTTATGTAATACATTAGGATACACTTTAGCGGAATTACGTCGGCAAAAGTGCCCAGAGATCACCCATCCTGATGATCTATCTCTTAATCTGAGTTTGACCAATCAATTGATTGGTGGCGAAATCTCTCATTACGAACTTGAAAAACGTTACCTTTGTAAAGATGGTTCAACCGTCACAGCTTTTGTACAGGTCTCCCTGATTCGCGATTCGAGAGGGAACCCACATCAACTAATCGCTCAAATTTTGGATCTAACTGAAAGGCGGCGGGCAGAAGAAGCGCTGCGCCAAGCTCAAAAGTTGGAGAGCCTAGGTGTCTTGGCTGGGGGAATTGCCCATGATTTTAATAACCTCTTGACGGCCATGTTGGCCCAATCATCCTTAGTAAGAGAAAAACTGGCCGCTGATAGTCCTGCCCTCCCTAATGTTGTTAAAATTGTTAGTGCAGCCGAGAGAGCTGCCAACCTAACACAGCAGATGCTTGCCTATGCAGGCCAAGGTTCTTTTCAGATTCAGCCACTCGATCTGAACAATGTTATTTGCGAAAATTTGCACTTGCTCGATGTAGCGATTCCAAAGAACGTGTGCTTAGAGCGCAAACTAGCAACTGCTCTTCCACTGGTCAATGCAGATATAGGCCAGATTCAGCAGATGATCATGAACCTGATTATCAATGCGGCCGAGGCAGTTGCGCTGAAGCAGGCGAATGAGAGTCAATGGAATAAGTCGCCTACCAAAGGTTTGGTAACGGTTACAACGGATATGATTACTATTGGTGATGATGAGCAGCGCTTTCGCTCCTATACAAATGAAGCACTTTCAGCAGGAACCTATGCATCAGTCTGTGTAGTTGACAACGGCTCTGGTATGGATGATGAAACTCTACCCAAAATATTCGATCCCTTCTTCTCGACAAAGATGTCAGGACGAGGCCTAGGATTAGCAGCCGTTTTGGGAATCGTGTGCGGTCATGATGGAGGCTTACATGTAGAGAGTGAAGTAGGAGAGGGAACTTCATTCTGCGTGCTACTCCCTGCAACAGCAATCCAGCCTGAAACTGTATTGTCAGGGCCGCCTATTCAAAGCGTAGGCGATTTAATAGGGCGTAGTATCTTAGTCATTGACGACGAGGCAGACGTGCGAGATGCGGTAGTTGATATTCTAAGCTGTCATGGTGCCCATATGCTTGCAGCAACGGACGGCGCATCCGGTATCGAACTATACCGTCAATCTCAAGAGACTATCCACCTCATTATTCTTGATCTGTCCATGCCAGGTCTTAGTGGAGAAGAGACCTTTCATCAGCTGCGCCTGCTCAATCCAAAAGTTCCGATTCTTATCTCATCTGGATTCAGCGAGTCGGCGTCCTCGATTCGTCTCAAGCAAGATTGCATCTCAAGTTTTTTACAAAAGCCCTATCAATGGGAAGAGCTGATTTTTGCCGTAGAAAAGCATCTGAAGTAGTGCTTCAGTTCTGGGTCACAGTTATTTTTGGAACGGCCTAACACGAGACCCAACGCCCAGAAGTTGCTGATGCGATAGCGGCATCCACCACTTTCTGAACCTGAAATCCGTCATAAAAGCTGGGTGAAACGGGTAAGTCGTTGAGGATGGCGTCCACAAAATGGCGCGGTCCTACCGGGCTCTTGACCAGAACGTCAAAGGGGTCAGTGGGGTTGACGCCATCCAGAAACTCCTCGGGAATTGTAAGTTTTTTCAGCAGTGTTTCGCCGCGTCGTACGCCCTTGATCCACATGCCCTCATCCTCTCCACCTAGGCTCAGGTGAGTTTCCAACATTCCCTCGGATCCAGAAAGCGTAATCTGTTCTGCTACCCAAGGCGCGCCCATGTAGGCGACTGAACTGACTTGGATTATCCCTTGTGCGCCATTAGCAAACTCAAGGTTGATATGGGCAGCGTCATTGGCTGGGTGTTGAAGCACCTCTCCATCCGGACCTATTCGATCACTCTTGTGAATCGCCGTGTGGGCATTGACGCGGAGAATCTCCCCGTTGTGTTTATTGAGGCACCAGCGGGCCATATCAATCATGTGAGTTCCAAGGTCACTGACAATCCCGTTGGAGCGGTCCAAGTCAAAGCGCCAACCGTACTCCTCTTCTAAACCATATGGTGACCATTGGCGGAAGAATGCTTGATAGCAGCGCCCAATGTAGCCATTTGCCACTAGATGCTGCAAATAGCGATGATGGGGCATCCAACGCCAAGTGAGAAAGACCATATGCTTGACGCCTTTTGCTCGGGCCTTTTCAAACATCTCCTGGGCGTGGGAGGCATTGAGTGCCAATGGCTTTTCGCAGAGGACGTGCAGCCCAGCATCCAGCCCAGCCATTGTAATTGCATAATGGGTATCATCGGGGGATGCCACGTCAATGGCATCAAGATTCCCCTCCTTGATCATGGTGCGATAATCAGTAAAAACATGGGGAATGCCAAACTTGGTGGCCATTGCTTGGGCGTTGGCCAAGTTGCGACCGCAAAGAGCAACAACATCGACTTGGGGGTGGCTCTGAAAGGCAGGAATATGGGCATCCTCTGCCCACCAGCTACTGCTGACGATACCAACGCGGACTCTATCTGACATACCTTTCCTCTAGGTGATGTGTTGCATGTTTTGACCGAAATACTGTTCCACCATCAATTTCCCAATCCGCTCACCCATTATGCGGTACCCTTCAGCATCAGGGTGAAGACTATCAGGAAGCAAGTGCGCTAAATCAGCGCCAAGGATATCCAACCCATGGACATAATGGATATTCTCATCGCCCATTGACTTCAGTGTCTCCACGGAAGCCTGAACATCCTCCCGCATCTGCACCAATGTAAAACCAGCCGAATTAATTGTCTCTTCCCGTTCAGGAGAAAAGATAGGCGACATCAGTACAATGGGTGTACTAGGGTGGCTCTCTCGTACAATTTGCACAAAGCCTAAAATTGCCGGACTAAACGAGCGTGGGTTGAGGGAGCCATTTCCATAGATGTTGATTCCTACACAAAGGGAGATCATGTCGGCCGCCATGTCTCGAATTTGGCGAGCGATCATAGCATCTAGATGGCACTGACCACCAAAGCCTAGGCAGGTTAGATTCAGGTTGTAATTGCGAGCCACAATTCCGGGCCAGGTTTGGGTGGGCGTTGGCGCGGTGCGACACTGGCTAATAGAGCTACCGTAGGTGATCCAGCGTGGCTGGGGATCGACATGGAGGGAGAGTGATGCCTCTTCGTCAATGGCCAATGAGTGGAAGCGAACTTGACCAAAGTGGGGTAGCCATAGTTCAATCAGTTTGTCATCTGCGGGAAGTCCCTCTATGCTGAAGGCATCGGTTCCTAAGAGCGAAATAGACGCCATCAGTTCCCCGTCAGAGCAGATATCCATGACAGGTGCATCGCCATTCGTGCGGACTCGTCCTGCAAGGGTGGTTGAATTGGTGCGGAAGGTCAAACGGACGCCAGCCGGCATGGCAGCTCGCTCGACCAGCCCCGTATGGAAGAGTCTACGTTGGGTATGTTCTATCCGCCACGGCATAGACCAACCATTAATATGTTCCACACTTACTGCACCAGCCCAAGAAAGTCGTGGATCGGTTAGCGAAATTCGTTGTGCCATACGCTTTTAGCCCCGGTCCTTCAGATCATACATAGCGATGATGTAAGGATGTTCGGGATCGTATTCTGTCAGGGTAGTTGGATGCTCCACTACGCCAACAGGGCGCACATTTTGCCCCTTTGTACCAGAAGTAGCGTCTCCTAAATCTTGACGACAGGCAGCAAGTTTGGTCTCTAATTGGGCAACAACGTCAGGAAACTGGTCATACAGATTGGTGGTTTCGCCAATATCGGTCTCTAAATTATAGAGTTCCGCAATGGGTTCGACTTTTCTATCGGGCCAAACATAAGCATTGACATGTAGCTTCCACTTGCCAACCCGCACAGCCATCAGGTTGTTCATGATGTAGTAGAAGAAAGCCTGATAGGGCGATTTGGCATCGGCCTCTCCCTGCATAAGCGTTCGAATATCTTTACCATCTATGATACGGTCCGTCGGCATCGTAGCCCCACTAATGGCCGCTATCGTTGGACAGAGATCCATGGCTGTTGCTAGCTCGTTACATTCCAGCCCAGCAGGAATCTGCCCAGGCCAACGCATAATGCAGGGTACCCTCTGACCGCCTTCCCATGTAGTGCCTTTATGGGCGCGCAGTGGCTCGTTGCTGCCACCTTCATCGCGAGCACGTGAGCCGTTGTCGCTGGTGAAGATGACGAGCGTATTCTCATCAAGCCCAAGCCGCTTCAGTTCATAGAGCAGCACACCCACGCTCCAATCGATGGCTTGCACCCCTGCCCCATAGCGCCCGTTCTCCGACTCAGCCATGAAGCGCGCCATAGGATAGATGGGTAGGTGGACATACATATGGGCAAAGTAGAGAAAGAAGGGCTGCGCTTGATTTTCCCGTATAAAGCGTATGGACTCCTCTACATAGCGCTCGGTGATGGCGGCTTGATCGGGTTGGGCCTGTATGGCCTCTTCATCTCGCATGAGGGGCAAAGGTGGGTGGGCATCATCTTCAAATTGACGTCCCATATCGTTAGAATAGGGGATGCCGTAGTAAGAGTCAAAACCGTGCCGAGTGGGAAGGAATTCTTTCTGATCGCCACAGTGCCATTTGCCGACAATCTTGGTGGCGTACCCTTGCTCTTTTAGTAGAGACGCGATGGTCTTCTCTTCTGGATTGAGACCATAAGGTTGCCCAGGAAAGAGCACCCAACGACCGTCAAAATCGGCCATGCTAATGCGAGGTGGGTAGCTGCCCGTAAGCATCGCCGCGCGGGATGGGGTACAGACAGGAGATGCCATATAGAAATCGGTAAAGCGGATGCCCTCCGCAGCCATCTGATCCAGGTGGGGCGTTTTGTTGATGGTTGAGCCATAGCAACCTAGGTCGCCATAGCCGAGATCGTCGCAGTTAATGAGGATGATATTAGGTTTATTGTTCATCATTTCACCATTCTATTTTAACCTTCTCACCGCGCTCTGCGCTCTCGATGGCGGAGAGGACCATGGCCAAACTCTTCACATTATCCGTGCAGATCGTTTGGGGTGTGGTCCCAGCTTTCAAACTCTCGATAAATTCGTTGATCACGCCTGCATGAGAGAGGTGCTCCAACGGTGGAATTTCGGCCAGATCAACAGGTGTGGTTTCACGGAAAAAGCCATCTTCGTTGGAGATAGCCGCGGCTTCAATGTGCTCCTCGCCATCCCAAAGCGCCGTGCCACTCTGACCAATGGCTCGCCAATCGCAAGCCCAGGCAGTGGGCAAACCCTGAGCGCACCAACTCCCTCGGTAGTTAAAGATGATACCGTTGCTCATCTCAAAGATGCACATGGCCGAGGCATCATGGGCATACCATGAACCTTGGGGATTCCATTCATGACAGTAGACGCTAACGGGATCAGCCCCGGCGATATAACGGGCCTGATCAAAGGAGTGAATGGCCATGTCCAACAGCAAGACGTGCTCCATTTCGTCTCGGAAGCCACCAAAGTGGGGCCCCAGGTAGAAATCGGCATTCAGTGTAGTTAGTGGGCCGATATTGCCGGATTGAACGACATCTTTGTAGCGGACAATGCCGTTTAGATAGCGGCGATTTTGGATCACCGCGTAGGTCTTGCCGCTCTCTTTGGCTACTGAGATCATGTGCCGAGCTTCTTCTAGCGAGGGAGCCAGGGGCTTTTCTCCAAGAACGTGGCAGCCTCTTTCTAGCGCCGTTATGGTTACTTGGGGATGGGCTTCCGGTATAGTGCAGTCGAAGACCACATCAGGGTGGGTTGCGTCGATCATCTCACCCAAATCGGAACCGATTTGAGCGGAATGGAGATTGAACTCTTCCTGTCGAGTTTTGGCGCTCTCGGGATAGAGGTCGACCATACCAACAAATTCCAGATCGGGATGGGTGGCAGCATAGGATAGCCAAGCGCGGCTAATCCCCCCGCAGCCCGCAAGGACAACTTTAATGGGAGGTGTGAGTGCAGTCATTGGTTCCTTCTAAGGTTGTGTCTAATTCAGATTCACTAGATCTCAACCGCTTAGGGAGCACGCCCACGTGCGGCGTGAAGCGTATCGTTGGCGTAGCCCCCGCTGCGATCTATTGATATTATTTAATTTGAAGCCTTATATTCTTCATCGCCCAAAACAACTGTGTGGTGCTCATCAGAATCGAACGCACCAAACTCATCTTCATCATCCAAGAAAACCTCATCGTCACCTGGGTTTAAGGGGTAAGTATAGTTGAAACCATCCGGCCCAAGCTTTTTTGTCAGAATATTCATGATTCGATCAACGTTATCATGAGGACCAGCGAAGAAGTAGGGTTTCCCTTCAGGTCCGCCCAGGGGAACCTCAACAGAACAAGCATCTGGATCGGCACGACCGATAACAGCCATAGCCTGTGGCAAATCCTTGTTGGGACGGAACCCTAACTCAGATGCATAGGCAATACTATCACGAACAACCTTCGCAATCAGGTTGATATCAGTCGAAATCATCTCCTGATTTTTTCTCATGCCATCGAGCCGTTCCTGATAGACAAACTCATCAGTGACGCCACCGTAAGCATTCTTGGCCCCCAAACACATGGTATCCACCACCACCACCCCTATGGCGACATGGCCACGAGGTCCGCGACGAGCTACGAGGATTTGAATAATCTGCTCTCGCTTCTGCCAGTCGGCTGTGATCCAAGCATCCTCCAAGGGCCAATCTTTTGCACGGCTCAATGATGGCGTCGTCATAGCCGCCACTCTTTGACTAATGGTTGCTTGTTTCTGCTTGCGCTTTGCATTCTTCTTTTGCAGTTTCTTCTGTCGTTTTTTTGTGTTTTGGGACATCATTCTCACTCTCTGTGGCTATATTGGGTTATGACTCCGCTACGGCAAGCTCTTGTAGAAGTTCAAGCTGCCCAGTATGGTATGCTTCATGGAACATCATATAGAATTGTAGGCGGTCGTCCACAGTAGTACCTTGTTCAGCATCAAATATTTCGCTGAGCTTTTCTGTAGGCATGGCATCTAAAGCAGAAATGACCATCTCAGAAGCACCGTCCAGCCTTTCTAGCAATGTCTCTAGCGGGATTGCCTTGGCACTATCAGTCAACGGATCGGAACCCGCTCCGTATAGCGCAAATTCACCCGGGTCTGGCTCACTTGTGCCATCAATAACGCCCAGATACTGCATTCGATAGACCAGGATATGTCCTAGATTCCAGTTCATGCAATTGCCAGGAAAGGGTAGCTGTTTCATACTTTGGGCATGAGATAATCCTTCTGTTTTGCCTTTAATGATGCGATCGATGAGTTGAATGTGCTTAACATATTGGGCTTTGGTTGGCATGATAGGTTCCTTTATACGAAAGTTGCAGCCTCCGACAACTACATTCGGGGTGACAAGGGTTGCATTCTGTTCGGAGTTCAATGCTGCAAAAAGTCTTGGACAATCCGGATAAACCTGTCGAAGTTCTCACGCCGGATGTTGTGTCCCACACCGGGAATGTTGGCAACCTGAATATGGTTACTGAGGGCTGCCGCTTCTGAAGCGGTTTCGGCTGTGACGATGCCACCTTGTTCCGGATCACCAGTTACAAGCAGGGTTGGGCAAGCGATTTGGGAGAGTGCATCCCGCCATGAGGCTGTTGAATCGAGCCGATAGGTAAAGACGTTGAGGCTCACCTGTTTTTTGGCCAGGGACCACGGCCCAAATTCGATTTCGTCCCATGTGGGGCTCTGCTCGCGCCCCAACGCGGCAACCTCATCTTGTGACAGATTCTGCTCTTGAGCAATTCGATTTTTCCACTCTTGCATACCGGCGGCTCGGTCGGCAACAAAGTCTGCGTCGGCACGCCAAGGCGGATCTTCAAGAACAACCCGGCTAACCAATTCGGGGTAGGTTGCTGCTAGGGCCGTAGCCGTTCCTGCACCCATGGAATGTCCCATAACCCTGGGAGCATCTAGCTCTAATGCCTGAATCAATCCAGCTAAATCAGTGGCGTGGATGGCAGAGGAGTACTCGCTTGCCGGCTTGTCAGATTGACCATGCCCACGCGCATCAACCATGATCACGTCATACTGCTCCTGCAGAACAAGCGCCGCCCGGGTCCAACAGAGACCATTGTCGGTAATGCCGTGGGAGAGTACCAAGGGTGGCTTCTCGCCCCCGGTTCGGTAGTAGTGGAGGGTAACTCCATTCGTTTCAATGCTTCCTTCAGACCACTCTGACATTTTTTCTCCATTGTTGGGTTGTTGATAGCTTATGTTGTTTTTAGGAAGGGTTTTTACATAAGGGACTCAGGCAGGTAATCCGAGAAAATCAAACTGTTGAGCCAGAGCATTAAATTGTTCCAATGTACTAAAATATATATTGGATGTGCGCAGAAGGCTCTCAGCGTCTTTGGTATATCCTCCCTTAGAGACATACCAAAGCGTTACTTGATCATAGCCTTTTGTTGCACGAATGCTCTCCACCTGTTTTAAAAATGCAGCAACGTCATCTTCACTGGTTGTGCGCTTTTTATACTTTACTTGAACCAGCCAGGCAGCAGTCTGTTCTTCAATAGGTGCATCTTCGGGTAGCTCAATGTTAGTTAAGCATGGGTACTCACCAAGCAGGTCGAGTTCGTTGGGAACGCCATCTTCTACTACGCCCCACCGTTGGTCAATCTGGGTGAATTTGGGGACAAAAACGGGTTCAGGGAATGAGAAATACGTTTCGCCGTCCAAGGTACGTTCATCAAAACCACGCATGACGGCACCAACAATCACTTCGGCCATCTGCCCTACAAGATGGCTTTGCGCACCCCGTTCTCGTCTGATCTGTTGTTCTAAGTTTTCCGCGGCTTGATTTTCAGTTAAATTTTCGATCTCATAAGCATGTTGATAGGCAATGTAGCGAGTTAGCATAGGATCCGTTGGCCCATGATAGACACTCCATGTATGCCGAGTGACAATATCGAGTTGCTCTAGCTTTTGGAGTGATTCTTGTACATCAGCTTGTTCGACTCCAATTTCTTTCGCAACGCGCTCGGTATCGATGCGTTCATCAGGATATTTGGTCGCCCAGAACATAACCCTCTTTGTCGTTTGCCCATCATTTAGCAGCGTACTGTATTTTGCAAATTCCTCGTTGTAATGTTTGAACAGTAGCCCATTTATATTTGTTAATTCAAATTGCAATACCTCGTCAAGGGCCATTGGATTTGGATATAGCTCCTTAGCAGGTGATGTCGTTTGCATTAAACTTTCAATAGCATAAGGGTATCCCTTGGTCAATGTCCAGATCGCCAAGGCAAACTCTTCGGTGATTTGAATGTTCTCAAATTCCCCCAGGCGTAGAATCATATCCAAGGCGTGTTGCTGCTCTAGCGGTCCCAGGATCTTATACCGCAGCCGCCCAGAGAGTGCGCCGCCCGTTGCTTGCCCCATCAACAAATTCACCGATGAACCCGAGACAACCAGGGGTGCCCAGACAGTTTCTGAGGCCTTTTGAAACGCATTGGTCAAATCTTTGAAAATCCCGTCATCTGGATCGTAGCAGCCTGTTAAAAGCTGAAACTCGTCAATAAATATAGCTGCAGGAATGTCATGGGTGGCCCCATAGCCTTTGGGGACATTGATTGCCCAATAGGATAATCCTGATGAACGAAGGTGTTCTCGCCCCTCTAAACCGCGATAGTAGGAATCTATAATTTCTAGAGCAAATTCATCTTGGACCGTCTCTGCGAAGTCACGTGCATCGGGTATGCGTAGTTCATGTCGGTGGAATTCTGGACGTCCATAACGAAAGGCAAGATAACTACGTACATAGCCACCAAAATAGTCTTCGGCAAACTCGTATGTGGTAATTGTCTCAGGGCGGTGTAGATACTTCTCAAAGGATATAAAGACAGGTGTCACGCGATCTTGCTCATGAAAGAGGCGATTGAAGACGCGATGAATAATGGCCGTCTTGCCAGTACGGCGCAATCCGGCAAAAGCAGTGCTGTGGCGTCCAGGGAGCGGAATTCGATTCGCCCAAGTCCAAAAGTAGTCTAAATCTTCTTTACGGTTGACAAACCACTCATTGGCGATTTCTTCCAACGGATTAATTTGACGATTCAAAGATAAGCTTCCTAAGTATACTCTCTTCTGATTTTCTGATTTAAGCATTAAGCAAGGTAGGAAGTCGATACATCTGGTTGTAAATTATAACCTTTAAGATGTACTGGTCTAAACGCTGCCTACAATATTTCTTTCACAGGGAACTTTTCTGGACAATACTTAATCTTAGCCATTTAATAGAGAAGCTTGGTGATGTGCATTAACCAAGTTTGGAGGTGCAGTAGTTTATACTCTGGGCAGAGTTGATATATCCCTACCTCACTACCCTGCTTAATGATTAAATCAGATCGGTTTTCCAATTTGCCGCCTGAATTTTTGCATCCAGGCGGCGATATTCTTGAGCGATTTTATCCGCCTTTTGTCGTATCTCGCTGATATCAACTGTAGGAACAAACTTAATTTCCCGATGGCTAAATCTGTCATTTATTGGGGTGGCTTTATCAGCTAAATTGACATGAACAAGGTGAAGATAATTCAACATATCCTTTTTTAGAATTGCTTCCATTAGCGTCATACCATCAAGAAGGAGGGTCGCGTTATTGGTACGATTAATACGAGCAATCAGTTCTTCAAATTTTTCAGTTTCAATACGCAACTCATCAAGCATCCGAAGAGGATCCTCAATTGGGTTCTCCTCTTCTTGAACCATGGAATTTTGGTAAATTCTTTTCTTCAGCCCTTCCATTTTTGTTTTGATGGCTTTACGTTCCATCAATGCTTCAGCAAGTTTCATTGGCATACGTTTACTTTATAGTCGTTTATCTCACGCTATGAGGTTATTGGGTATAAAATCTGTAAAATATCAGAGCAATAGTCTCGCTAAACAGGAATCCGTGGCAGCAGGCACCGATACTATTAATGCAAAGAAAAATACATATGAAAAACCCTGATTCTAGATCTGCTTTGATACAAGCGATTTCACCGATTGCTCTCTTGAATCTTCTAACCCCTGTTTTCTAATAATTTTTTGGCAGTAGCCTAGATAGAGTTTAAAGGAGACTAAAAATCAGTAGGCTCATCAGGGAAAATGGGTGAAGCGAATGGTAGGTCACATCCCCAGCTTCCTGGGAACAAGCTTGCAATGTGACAGATATGGACGACCCACTGGAGATCAAGTCTCTGACGGGACCCGCCACGCTTGTCACTTTTCAAAAGTGACCTACAGCATCTCATTGTACCCTTTTCACCTAGTTGCCGACATGAACGAACGATCCGCTAAAGTTGTAGAGCGGTTCCGGCTTTGGTTCGGCAAAGTACGCGTTTCGGTATTCTTCGTAGTTCATTTTGTGTTTCTAAAAATTGATCAAAAAAGCCCGCTTACGGAGCGGGCCTATCTGCTCAGAAAAGAATCGTACGAAGAACTATTGGGTTACAGGTCGTGCGCTCAGCCCGCTACTAGAAGAGCCATGGCTGGAGTACGGACAAGAAGAACCATCCATCTCCATATAGCTAAAGGAAGGGACAGATACTTCGGGTTGAGTTGCGGCCGAAACGCTCCCCGTCATAACCGTTAGTAGAGCACCGATAACAACTAGGAGGGACAGGCGGTTGATCATGATTTTGCGCATGGTTTGAGTCTCCTGACACTATGTAGAAACGAACTTCTTATTGCTTATTTTACATTGGGTTGGGCAAAGTGCCAAACAGGTAAAATCACTGTACATCGAATGAAGAGTTGTTTTGCCGCTTGATCATAGCCGCAAAACGGTACTGTAACCAAGAGATGCCTAGCAAACAAAGCCCTGTTAAACCAGAGGTTAAGCGGCCCTCACATCAACCTTCTCATCCATCAACGGTCTACCCAACGCCTCTTGAGTCGCCTTCTTCGCCAACTCGAATGCGACCTGCCCTTGTTCTAGCCGATTCGGCCCTACCCGGGGCAACCCTTGGATCACCAAAGTGGCCATATTTTCCCGTTCTGGTATCTGAAGGGCCGGGTCATCTTTGCGCCGCCACGGTGAGCGAGATTCAATGTGATGATAGAAGACTCGCGCCCCTTCTTCGATGCCAGCCAATCCGGGTCGATCCTGAATGCCACCATCCCAGTAGAGGCGGCCATTAATGCGAATGGGCTGGAACATGAGGGGAACGGCACAGGAGGCATAGACGGCCTGATCCAACGGACCTTCCCGCAGCACATGGGTAGTGCGAGCAAAGCCGTCATAGACGGAAACGACTGTGGGAATAGGGCAGGCTTCCAACCGATCCACTCCAGCAATCTCGCGTATCAATGCCTGAGTACGTTTGCCCCGCAGAAGCCCCAACCCTATGGATGGATCCCAAAAGTCTTTCTTGGTAAGAGTGAGGAGACGATGGCTCAATTCACTCATAGAAGGCCCAGAAGCCCAGAGTGTTCCTACCAATGCACCAGCACTAGAGCCACTTACTCGAATAGGTAAAATCCCCTCGTCCTCTAAGACAGATAACATACCGGAGTGGGCAAAGAAGCTGAAGAAGCCCGATGATAGGGTCAGGGTGAAAGGTTCGAGTTGAAGCCACTCGCGTAAGGTCATAAGGTCGTTCCGGAAACAGAATTACGGATGATGGTAGAGAATGGCAGAGAGTGATTGGTGATTCGGTTGCTAGCCTAAGGTCTTTCGCATCTGGAGCTGGGAGATATCGCCGAGCTGGAACCCCTGCTTTTCAAAGAGGCTCCTAATTTCTTCAGGGCAGACGGCTGAGACGGACCAATTTTTATATGGGTGTTCATTCATGACTGTGGCCAGAAGAGAGCCTGCTTGGCCCTGACGTCGATAGGTTGGTTCAACCACCAGAGAGCGGATCCAGATGGCTTGTTGGCTGGGGTCGGAGAGGATGATAGAGGCTTTGTCATGTTGATAAGCAACATGAGGTGGACCGGCGACCATGAGGCTGGTACCGGAGAGTTGCCACGGCAGGTTGGGCAAAGGATGGTGGGTGAGGACGCTGGCTACATCAGCAATATCTATGGGCTGAAGCTGGATTTGGCTTTGCAATGTATCCTCAATCTGAGCCTGGAACTTCGGTTCTTTACAGTCAAAGCTGAGAAGCCGACGTAGAGTAGTAAATCCCGTTCGCTGATAGAGCGAGACACCCATCGCGTTGCTTTCGATGACCTCTAAGCCTAACTCACGAACCCCTTGTTTGGGCAATTCGCCAAAGAAATGGTCCAGGAGGCTGCGACCGATTCGCTTTCCGCGGAACTCGGTCACTATGCACATGGCGGCTAGCCGGGCCTGCCAACCTCGTTTGGCAATAAGGCCAATGCCAACGCGTGTTCCATCGCATTCGACAACTTTGCTAGCCTCTAGGTTGACGCTATCCCGTACAATCGTGGCGAGCAGAGAGGATACACTGAATTGAATCTTGACCGTATAACCAGCAAAGCCGCGGTTCAGCAGCTCAACCAGCACAGGTAAAGGGAATTCTACGGCTGGTCTATAGGTGAGTTTCATCATCTCAAGAAGTTGCCCAAAAGTGAAAAGATAAAGATTCCTGTGCCAAAGATGCCAAGGTAGCCAAACGCATTCTCCGAACCGCTTACTAAGAGACCAACCGTTATGAGCGCGATGATGGCCAGCCCAATGGTGTAGATGCCCAGTATCAACCGACTACGACCTTCTCTATTAAAGGTTCCCGCTACAGGGATCACCATCACGGCACAAAGGATGGCGGTTAGGACGCCCGAGGGGAGATCAGTTTGGGTACCAACAGCGATGGCTAGTACCCCGATCAGAAGGAGCCAACCAACGATGTTCGAGACCCTCACCTCTTCTTCTGAAAGGACCAACTTGCCAAAGGGATCCAACCGAAGAAGTAGGTTGAAGAGAGGTTTGGCCGTCCAACTAAGGTAGACGAAGCCAATATAGAGTAGCATAAGCGGAAAGAGGATCAAATTGAGCGCAGGTGCGGAAGCGGCAACACCCCGCACAATTCGGAAGCCAAAAAAGCCACCCAAGATAATCAGCCATTGGGTGCCAGGATTCAAGCGGGTCATGGCAAAAAAGTACCGCAGCATGGTCCGGTAAATAAAGTTGCGGGCCTTGAGTGCCTCTAAGATACCCAAACGCGCCCACTCGAGATCAGGGTTAAGGCGCAGTGCTTCTCGGAAGTGCTCCATGGCTTGTTGGTGTTGCTGGGTCTCAAGAGCTGTCCACCCCAAGTTGGCATGGGTTAAAGCATTCTCTGGATCGTTGTGAAGGGCCTCATTGAGGGTGTGGAACGACTGCTCTCTCTGACCTAGCTTGACCTGGGCCATGGCCCGCATATTGGTACACAGATCATCTTCTGGATCCAGCTCTAATCCTTGGTTCGCCGCCTCCAAACAGGCCGTCCAATCGTTCCGGCTGGCCTTGATGCGGGCCAGTAATCCAAAGTGGTTAGAATCCAACGGATCGAGCTGAATAGCTTCCTGCACAGCTTGTTCGGCTTCCCGTATCTTATCTTGGTGAAAGAGAACCGTACCATGCACGTAGTGAGGGTAGGGATCATCTGGTGCCAGAGCGATGCCTTGCGTGGCATGGTCCACAGCGCTCCGATTGGCGTTACGCTCCATCTGAATCAGCGCCATCAGGCTATGTGCACGCGGGAAGTCGGGAGCGTCAGCCAAAAGTCGACTTAACTCTTTTTCAGCCTCGTCAAAACGGCGGCTTTGAATCAATGCAATGGTTCGGTCAAGCATGTTTTTTTGGTCGATTGGTCCTGGGTCGGTTGGGTCCTTGGATAGCTGGTCTCACTTAACTCTTAGGAATGAGCATTAAATAAGTTGGGCATGTCATCTCGAAGGATTGAGAGATCTTATGCATAAGTTATTTAATTCCGATTCCTTAATCGACCGCAATAGAGGCGACACCGCCAAAGCAGACCTCGGGCTAAGCGACCATGCGACGGCAAACTACTGAGTCTCTATTTCCGAATCCCCAAGTAGGTAAGTATGTCGTCATAGAGTCCACCTTCATTGCTGTAGAGGGCGTGGTTCCGTGCGGTGGAGAACCACTCTTTGGTGGTTGGCCTAGCCCGTTTGGCGGCCCTTTGTAGATCCCGGGTGGTGATGGGCGATGGCTGCCCCTTTTTCATTGCCTCCTGCAATTTGGCTTCCACAGCCATGTCCACCAATGATTTCAGATCGGCTCCCGAAAGATCCTTCGATTTCTTGCCAAGGCTTGAATAATCAACTTCTCCCAACGGCTTTCCGTCAAGGAGAATTCGCAAAATCTCAGTCCGAGCTTCGGCATCAGGCGGTGGTACAAAGATAATTCGGTCAAAGCGACCCGGTCGACGAAAGGCCGAATCCAAGTGCCATGGGGCGTTGGTGGCGGCCAAAATGAGAATACCGTCATTTTGGGCATGGATTCCGTCTAATTCCGCCAAAAATTGATTAATCAGATGACGTCCTGCGCTCTGGCGCATGTCACTTCGCTTGGCTCCCAAGGCATCGACTTCATCAAAAAAGAGGACGCAGGGGGTATTGCGGCGAGCCACTTCAAACATCTCATGAAGATTTCGTTCGCTGTTGCCAATAAACATATCCAGAATCTCGTCCAGACCGACGGAAATAAAGTTGGCCCGTACTTCGCCTGCTGTCGCCCTAGCCAAGTGAGTCTTGCCACAGCCCGGAGGGCCATAGAGTAGAATGCCACCGCCTGCCGACTTACCATACGCTTGGTACAGTTCTGGATGGAGCAACGGCTGGATGATTTTGAGGCTGATCTCCTCTTTTACCGAATCCATGCCACCAACGCTGGTAAAGTTGATGGTCGGTCTCTCCATGAATTCAACATCAAAAGCCTCTTCATCAAACGGGTCGTCAGACTCTACCCATTCACCGGTATGGGTCTGGGCCATCCACGAATCCAGTTCATCACCCAATGTACTGGAAAAGGATTGCTCATCTTCGCTTGACTGCAGGTCGCCAGGGTCTGAGGAAGCAAGTTGTGTTTGTTCGACACTTTCAACTGTCTGTGTCTCGTCACCGTCCGCATCTGAGCCAGGGGCAATGTCTGAGCGACTTTGCTCTAAGTCCGGGTCTGGCTCTGTGGGCAAACTTGAGGGCAATTCTAGCCCTAGCTGTTGAGCAAGTTGAGGATCCGTAAGCGTTGGGTCTGCGTCAACAGCTCGAATATATTCACCAATAGCTAAGGGAATATTTCCCTGAGCGCAGAGAATGTTGGCATGCAATGAGTAGGCTGGGCCTTTCTCTCTTAGTGTTTCACTAGCTAGCACGATCTGAATTTGGTTCAGCGCATCCACAAGTTTGCCTTGTCGGAAAAAAGCTAGGGCCAACCCAAAGTGAGCACGATCAACAACAACATCTGGCAAGTCCAGAGCTGCCCTGTAAGCATCCTCGGCCTCTGCCCATTTACTATGCTGACGCAACTGATCCGCATAGTGTAAACGGAGGGGGCCATTCTCTGGCGATACTTGAATAGCAGCGAGTAATGTTTGGAGGATTGAATCTGATGTATTCATGGTATTCATTGTACACCTTTCGTCGCAATTTGTCCTATATGGTTAGCGTTTGCTGATTACCATATATTAGGGTCGGTTTCAAGCCGATTGATTTCTGAGGGCGCATCCCAAATTAGGGGAAATCTCCCGACCCGACTTGAGTTTGGCTGTTAGGGCATAGAAAAAAGAGGTCAAGCATAGGAGCATGACCGAAATAGAAAAAAGTTGGTTAAAAAAGCCGCTGAAGGCCCTCAAGGAGGGTAAACGGGCATAAAAAAGGAGACTAGAATCTGGCCG
>JBCCHB010000192.1:0-28969 GCA_039028975.1 Chloroflexota bacterium | reverse complement strand
CTTGAAGCCTTTCATAACAGGCTTCTTCACTCATCAGTTCCTGAATCGGAAATCGCATTTGCATGGTTGGCTCCTTAGCGTCTCTTTCCGGCGATTCCTTTATAGTTTACACCCTTTTCACCCATTTCCACACATGAGCCTGTTGAATTCTAATGTGTGAGTGTGAAACTTCTCACGCCGTCGGTCAATTTGGTCACGTTGAAGTTAATTAGCAGACCTTCTTTGATGCCTGAAAGTCTCATGTAAGTCAGCAGCTGAGCTTTATGAATGCCTTCAAGTTCTTTAACAGCCTTTATCTCTACAATCAATTGATTTTCGATAAGCAAATCAATGCGATATCCACAGTCCAATCGAATTCCTTTGTACACAACTGGAAGAGGATGTTCGCACTGAAAGGAGACTTGGTTTATTTGGCATTCGTGAGTAAGGCATTGCTGATATGTAGATTCTAGCAATCCAGGTCCAAGTTGGCGGTGGACTTCGATAGCCAATCCAATAACGCGATGTGATAAGGGGCTAAATTTTCGAGCCATGATGTCTCCAATGAATGGTTCAATTTTCGTAATGCTAAGACTGGCAACAGGAAGAATGGGAAGAACGAGAAGCTTTACTCTGTCCAATTTGTTTGTTATTTGTATGGCCTAACATTCAAGATGTTATTCCAATTTACAAGGAATCGGCTGGAAAGTAATCAGACAAACCGATGAAATACAGGTAAACAAATGGCAGGTAAATACATGGGCAATTTCTTCTTGCTCTTCTTGTCCTTCCTGTTAATTGATATGCGAGAATTCATATATTGCATTTTATGACGACAAATTCCGTCCTACTCAGCGTCAATAACCTAACCACACAATTCTTCTCCCAGGAAGGTGTATTAGACGCGGTCGACGGCGTCAGCTTTGATGTGCACCAGGGCGAAGCGTTGGGTATTGCTGGCGAAAGCGGCTGCGGCAAGAGCGTCACCGCCCAGTCGATTCTGCGCATCGTGCCCAAAAACGGCAAGATTGTTGACGGCGAGATTCTCTGGCAGCAGAATGGCTCATCCATTGATCTGGTCAAGCTCAATGACCGCGGTCAGGAGATCCGCCAGATTCGGGGCGGCGATATTGCCATGGTCTTTCAGGAACCAATGTCGGCCTTCAGCATGGTCTACACCATCGGCAACCAGATCATGGAGGTAATTCGGCTGCATCAGCAGTGCAGCCAAAGCGAAGCACGCGAACTAGCCATTGATATCCTGCGGCGGGTGGGGATGCCCAAGCCAGAGCAGACCATCGATGCGTATCCCTATGCCTTGAGTGGCGGGATGCGTCAGCGGGCCATGATTGCCATGGCGCTTTCGTGTCACCCAGCCTTATTGATTGCCGATGAACCCACCACAGCCGTAGATGTCACGATTCAGGCTCAGGTCTTAGAACTGATGAAGGATTTGCAGCGCGAGATGGGAATGGCGCTGATCATTATCACCCACGATCTGGCCGTTATTTCGGAGCTGTGTGATCGGGTTATGGTCATGTACTTGGGCAAGGATGTGGAGAGCGCACCTGCCGACGAACTCTTTCGCAATCCCAAGCACCCATATACCAAGGGCCTATTGCGTTCCGTACCCGAACTGGGCAAGGGCCATACCCAGGACATCGATCCCATTGCCGGGACCGTGCCCAATCCCTATCAGCGCCCAAGCGGCTGTCCCTTTCACCCCCGCTGCCCAGAATTTATGCCAGAGGTTTGTGATGTTCATTATCCGCCTCAGGTTGAGGTTGGTTATGGTCATCGGGTGCGTTGCCATTTATATACGTAATCTCAAGCTTTCTAGAGTACATGAATGCACGAAACAGAGTCGTTGGAAACTGCTATATCTGAAGCAACCATACCATCATCAGAGACGCCTACCACCGACAACGTCCTGGAGATTACCGATCTCTGCAAACATTTCCCCATCGTGCGCGGCTTTTTTCGGCGCACAGAAGGGTACGTCAAAGCAGTAGATGGAATCAGCTTTCACGTGACCCGAGGAGAGACGTTGGCGTTGGTTGGCGAAAGCGGCTGTGGCAAGACCACAACTGGGCGCTGTGTCATGCGAGCCATTGAGCCGACCTCGGGGCAGGTGCTTTTTCGCAGGCACAGTGGCGAAGAAGTTGAAATTATGGGGCTGGATCGGGTGACGCTCCGTTCGACCCAACGTCACATGGGCATGATCTTCCAGGATCCCTTCTCATCTCTCAACCCGCGGATGACTGTGCTGGAGATCATTGGTGAGCCTTTTGTTACGCGTAAACTGGTTAAAAATCGACGGGAGTTGGAGGAGCATGTTGCCCAATTGCTGCGCGATGTACGTCTGGATCCAACCTACATGCGCCGCTACCCCCACGCCTTTAGTGGCGGGCAACGTCAGCGTATTGCCATTGCCCGTGCCCTAGCATTAAACCCAGATTTTGTGGTGGCTGATGAACCAGTTTCGGCATTGGATGTCTCTGTACAGGCACAGATTCTCAGCCTCTTGCGTGAGCTTCAGGCCGAACAGAATCTGACCTATCTCTTTATTACCCACAATCTATCGGTAGTCGAGTACATTAGTAACCGGGTGGCGGTCATGTACGTGGGCCAGATCGTCGAGTTGGGCGATACGGACGCCATCTTTAGCCGTCCAAGACACCCCTATACCGAGGCACTGCTGTCCGCGGTTCCGGTCATTGAGGCAACCGCCAATGGCAAACAGCGCGAGCGCATCACCCTTGAAGGAGACGTAGCTGATCCGGCCAATGTACCTGTGGGCTGCACCTTTCATCCGCGCTGTCCTTACGTTCAGGAGATTTGCCGAATGGAAGAGCCAGAGCTGAACAACTTAGCCGGGTCAGGTGACCATCCGCATTATGTGCGTTGTCACTTTGCCGAGGAGTTGGCGTTGCAGGGGGTTCGGTGAGTCGGTAATCGGTGAGTCGGTAATCGGTGAGTCGGTAATCAGTAAGTCGGTAATCAGTAAGTCGGTAATCGGTGAGTCGGTAATCGGTGAGTCGGTAATGTGCGGTTTTAGACGCTTGGAATGAAATAGTTCATGAATAGGTTTGCAGATTGTAGGCGCTGCTTTAAGCTGCGCATTTTCTGGCACGTGAGCTTGCGCAGCTTAAAGCAGCGCCTACCGGGCAACGCACTTGTTCACCGCTTAACCATTTACAAGAAAGGAGACCATATAGAAAACACCAAAATCATCGTAGTATGACACCACTATACACACAGTAGACCGCAAAAGACCAGATACCGTCAAGCTGACCCTTGGTTAAGCGACCAAGCCGACTCTGGACCAGGCGACCAAGCGACTGCTGACTACACACAAAAAGGAGAGATTTTGTGAAAATGCACCATCGAATTGTTCAACTATGCGTAACCTTGCTAATCTTTATCCTTCTTCTGGCAGCCTGTGGGGCGCCTGTTGCACCAGCAGAAGAATCTGCCCCTGGCGAAGCTGCATCGGGTGAGTCGTCTGCAGATGCCGCCCCTGTTGGTGCTATCCTGACCGACAAGCCGGCGGATGCAGGTGAGCGGGAGGTCCAGACAGAGGTCTTTAACTCGCCTGCTGATGCGGGTAGCATTGAGGCATATGGCGAAGCGCCCCAATTGGCCGAGCAGGCCAGCAGTGGCGCCCTGCCCGCGGTTGATGAGCGCCTGCCCCTCAATCCAATTGTGATTCAGCCAGAAGAAGCCATCGGTAAATATGGTGGTATCCTACGCAAAACCGTTTCCGGTCAACGAGGTATGGGCGAAATGGGTTGGTGGGTCATTGAACCACTTACGCTCCACAACCCCAAAGGGGAGATTGTCCCTAACGTGGCCGAAGGCTGGGAATGGAACGATGACTACACCGAGCTGACCATCAATCTGCGCCAAGGCATTAAGTGGAGCGATGGCGAACCCTTCACTGCCAATGACGTTATGTTCTGGTGGGACGATATTATTCTGAATGAAGAGCTGACTCCCAATCCACCGACCCTCCTTCATCGCGGCGGCGAGCTGGCCCAGCTCGCCATGACCGATGATTTTACTGTCGTCTTTACCTTTGCTAAACCCTATGCACTCTTCCCTACCTATCTGGGAAGCTGGGGCGGACCGCGCGAAGGCCCAACCACCAGCCCCAAGCACTTCCTCTCTCAATTCCATCCAACCTACGCAGACATGGCTGATATTGAGGCGCTCATGGAAGAAGACAGCTTCGATACGTGGATGGACCTCTTTGGAAAGCAGAATGACAAGGGCAATCTCAACAAACCGTCGCTGGCTGCATGGGTACCCACCACAGAGCCGCCGAACCCGGTAGAAGTCTATGTGCGCAACCCCTATTTCTGGAAAGTAGATAGCGCAGGCAATCAATTGCCCTACATCGATGAAATCCACGAGATTCGCGTGGCAGACGCCGAAGCAGCCCTGCTCAAGACTATTGCTGGCGAGCTAGATTTTGTGCGTGCGCTGGGTACAGCCAACATTCCCATCTTGAGCGAGAACAAAGAGAACGGCAATTTCCGCTTTGCTTACGCCAACTGGATGCCCAATGCCTACGGCAACATCATGTTCAACTACACCACCGAAGATGAGACCAAGCGGGAACTCTACAACCAGAAAGAGTTCCGTCATGCACTTTCGGTGGCTATCAATCGCGAAGAGATCATCAAACTCGTCTATAAGGGTGGCGTCTTTGCTTCGCAGATTGCACCATTGCGGGGCGCACCCTATCATGGTGAATCGGATCTCTTTCAATCCTGGGCGCAATTTGATGTGGACCTAGCCAACCAGATGCTCGACAATCTCGGCTTGACCGAACGAGACGATGAAGGGTTCCGTCTGGCGCCTAACGGTGAAGAATTGCTGCTCATCATCTCGGCTACAACCGCTTGGCCCGCGGAGACGGCGGAACTGATGGAATTGGTTAAAGGCTACTGGGCAGAGGTGGGTATCAACGCCGCGGTCACGCCTGAAGCTGGTCCACTTTGGGGCACCCGACATGGCGCAGGTGAGCATGACGTCTCGGCACGCGGTGGTCACTTCGGTGGCGGTCCCGTCCATCCCACACTGAATGCCAATACCTTTGCCCTTGGGGGCTGGCAGTGGGGACCTGATTGGGCTCTATGGCTCGATACGGACGGCGAACAAGGTGCAGAACCGCCGGATGATGTAAAACGTATCCGTGAGCTGCGCGACCAGATTCTTGGTGAACCGGATGAAGATACCCGCAACGCGCTCATGCAAGAGGTCTTCGAAATTCACATGGACAACATCTGGTCCATTGGTCTCGTGGTTGACGATCCCAAGTTCGGCCAGCTTACCAACGTTCACAATCGGGTGCGCAACGTAGTTACCTGGTCCATTTCGGGCGAGTGGACGCCGACCATTCCGGGGCAGTGGTTTATTAACGAGTAGGAAGTTGCCTTAGGAATGCAGGTGGTTGACAGCCACCTTTCAGAAAGTGGGTGTTCATTATGTGGCATAGTCCTTCATGGACACCCACTTCCTGGAAGACGCATATACATTCGATTCACCACCGAGGATGAAAAATCACCACATCCCGTCACTATAGCCTGTTTGAACAGGCTTCCTCTGGCAGACGCGGAATTGATTCGGCGGGCTTTTTTCAGGGCAGAGTACGTGACCGCTTGATCTCGTTCGTTTTGTCAACCACGCTTGTGCTGAGCTTGCCAAAGTATGAGATCCTAAAGAGCCAAAAAAGGCGATACTGCAAAAGTCACACATGGTTTCGACAGGGAAGGGCGAGAAGGACGAGAAGAAATCCTTCCTGAGCTTCTTGTCCTTCCTGTGATAGAAAATTTGATTGTCTGTGCTTTTTACGGTACTGCCAAAAAAAGCCAATTTGTGCAGAGCCTGAGTATATGTAATGAACCAGGGAAGAATAGAATAATGAAAATCGCCATGTTGCGCGGCCCTCGCGATCTACGCATCGAAGAACACCCCATCCACACCGGTGACCTCAAACCCAACGATATTTGGGTGAAGACCCGCATATCTGCCTTCAAGATCGGTACCGACCGCGGTAACTACGAAGGCGCAGAACAGGTACCCGGCGCGCCCGGTTACCCTCGCTGGGTAGGCGACAGCAACCTGGGCATTGTATACGGGGTCGGTAGCGCGGTCACCCGCGTGCAGGTTGGCGACCGCATTGTCACCCGTGCGCCTCATCAGTCCGAATACATCACCACCGACGCTGATAGTCTGGTCAAGATTCCTGATGGCGTCCACGATGAAGACGCGGTCTACGCCCATCTCTATGCCTTGAGCGCCCACTGCTACCATAAAGCCCAATTTCGTCCGGGTGAGACCGTGGCCGTAGTCGGACTGGGCGTATTGGGGTTAGGTGCTGCGGCCATCGGCTCCCTCTTTGGCGCACGGATCGTGGGCATCGGTAACAGCCCTGTTCGCTTGGAGATGTCAGAAAGAATGGGGGTGCAAACGAACTTTCTCTATAACGATCCCGATCTGGCTGCTAAGCTGGACGACTTCACCAACGGGTTAGGCATTGACCTGGTCATTCTAACCGCCAACCCTTGGCCAGCCTACCAGACAGCGATGGAGATCGTTCGTCCTAATGGACGTGTCTCCATTGTCAGCTTGCTGGGACGGGGCGAGGATGCACTGACCTTCAACCCCCTGAATATGGAATGGTTCTACAACAAAGGCATTTCGCTGATCGCGGTGTCGGGGCGTGCAGGTTACCTCTACCCAGACAATGGGCAGACGGCCATGCAGACCGAGGACCGCTACGCCTGGGACCGAATCGCCGACCATGTGGTTGCCCTCATGGCCTCGTCCAATGGGCTCCCGAACTTGGAGCCAAAGCGCCTTATCACCCACCGCTTCCACTATAGCAAGATGGTCGAAGCCTACGAGATGGCCTACCACCGAGAGAAGTCGATGCTAGGGGTGATCTTTGAGTGGTAGGAGGAAAAAAGATATGAAGATGCTCGACTTTCCACGCTCTACCTTCACCTAGGAATCCTACCTGTGGCAGCCAGTTTGTACTACAAATAACCAGGTGGCTTTGCAGGGGAAGTCGGGCGCTATCTCACGTGCGTTTCAGCCTATAGGCTTGCTGCCTTAGCAAATAAGAGCTGTCATCGTCTGCATTGATGGAAATGGTATAATTTAATCGGGCAGATATTGCTCACTCCAGCTTTCGGAGACTGCCTGCTTTACCAGGAGAGACTCAATATCTGCTAGGCTGTAGCCAAGTTCGCGGAGAATCTCACGGGTGTGGTGCCCATATTTAGAGGCTGGTGACGGGAGGCGAATTTGCGTGCAGTGCGGGCGAATTGCGCTCGGTGCACAGAGATCAACCACGCGTTCCAGTTCGGGGTGGTAATACTGATTAAAGGCGAAGGTTTTGCCAATAAGTTTGGTTTTGAAGTCAGCCTTGATGTTGCTCTTATCTCCGCCTAGTATGTTGGTTGGTTCTGTACTTCGTCCAACCACCGACACAGAATCATCCTGGAACAGATTCTGCGCCCGTACTTCGCTCATTGATGCAATGTCGCAGATCCCGATGTCGCGCGCACGTAGAGCTTCGTTCCAGTAAGATACGGGTCTGCCTCGAAACTTCGCTATCAAGTAGTCGGTGAGTTCTTCGTCTGAGATGGTCATGATATCAAACAACTCGGGAATAGTGGCCAGTTCTGATCGTTTTTCCAGTTTTGCGCCCAGGAAGAACCAACCATCTTGGGCTTCATAACAGTGATAAAATGGGCCCCAGCCTTTGGATTCACGACCTCTGGGTTCATCAAATGGTGCTCGTGTAGCATAATCGTACATAAAGGGTAGCTGAAGAAGCTGACCTGCTGCCGCTAACGATGCCCGTGCAACATCTGGTTCGCCACGCTGCTCACGCTTGATAAGAGCCACACCTAGCGCAAAGGCGGCGCAAAATCCGCACAACACATCGATTGTCCCCAAGTGGGCATGCTCCTCTGGCGTACTCAATGAGCCACCAAAGCGCTCCATAATCCCACTGGAAGCCTGCATCAGATCATCATAGCCAACATAATTGCTGCGTGGCCCTGACTTGGGTCCACCAAACGCATCAATTTGGCATAGGATCACCCTGGGGTTGATGGCGTGGATTTGCGAGAACGTAAGGCCCAATCGTTTGAGTTGTGGCTCGACGGCATTGATGGTGACAATGTCAACTTCCTCAATCAAGCGACGGATGATCTCTTGGCCCTCAGGCGCTTTCAGATCAACCAGCATGCTACGTTTTCCACGATTCGCCTGTAGGCCAAAAATGATCGTATTCCACGGATCCATTGTCGGTTTGGGATTGTCTACTTTGATGACTTCTGCACCAAAGCGGGCAAAAGTTGAGGCAATCGTGGGTCCAGCGATAACATTGGTCAAGTCGAGAATCTTGATCCCGGTTAGCCAGCCTTGATCCGATTTGGTGGCCTGTGACACCGACGCATTGTGGGTCGATGCATGATCCGACCGATTGGTCAATGAAAGTTCATCTAGCTGCTGGAGAATCTCTTCGCGATGCTGATTCAATGTCGGTGCGGGCTGCTTGGTCAGTACGTTGGAACTATCACTGGCTAGCCAGCCAATGTTTCCGGCTTGGCGCATATGACCGTAGGTTGGATCATCGATTTCCAGGATGATTCCAGCCGCCAGTGCATGTTCTGAATTGATCCACTCTTGCGTTGTGCGGTGCGCGGCTCCCGGGAGGCCATTTTGCCCAAAAACCTCTTCCCACTCGAAACTGGAGCGTTGCAAAAAGGCGTCCTGCATCCGTGCCGACAATTTGTCTGCCCAGGCTTTGGTAAAGGGATAGGCCAGCAATGTACACGCCTCTGACCATTGATCGGAAGATAGATACGGATTGTCCATCGGGATCCCAGCCGCGACCATCTCTTCCCATAGACCCAGCACTTGCAGGGTTTTGACCGTGTGCTGGGTATGGGAAGCAGAGACAACGTAGAATGGGCGCTCGTTAGCACATACATAACTGCGGTAGAAGGGGTCGAGATATGTTTGCAGATCGGCATACTCCAGGTTCATTGGTAATCCTGCTGCCTGGCGACGTTCGATCTCACGTTCGCGGCGCGACAGATATCGTTCCGGCAATGCCTCTATCTGCATGGAATTATAGGCAAGCCCCTCAGTCATGGCCGCGGCCAGCGGTACTTCGATGATATCGCCTTGCCCGGTCTGTTCTCGGCTGTAGAGGGCCAAGGTGACAGCCGTCGCCCCGAGTGCGGCCGCATAAGCAGATGCCAGCGGCAAAGGGGAAAATGATGGGTTGATCCCCATGAGGACACGATTCAGCCCCATGTCCATATATTGGCCAACCGCGGCTGCGATAACGCCTTCCCATGCCTGGACATTGGCCCATTCCGTGTCATCGTGGGCGAACCCTGGTAGTGACAAATAGACGAGGCGGGGATTCAACCGAAGCATTTCATCAGCGCCAAGCCCCAGCCGCTGCATGACCCCAGGCCGAAAATTTTCGATGACAACATCGGCAGATGTAATCAGTTGAAGGCAAAGCTGTCGTTCTGTCTCCTGCTTCAAATCGAGCGCGATACTCTTTTTATTGCGGTTGAGAATTGCATTTGTGGGGCTGTCCCACAATGGCCCTGTCGGTGGCTCGACGCGGATTGTTTCCGCACCCTGGTCTGCCAGCATCATGGCCACAGCTGGCCCCGCAATGTATTGCCCGAAGTCAATCACGCGGAGATTACTCAACGGTCTTGTGGTTAACATTAAAATTTCACTTTCGGTGTTTGATCGAGTCAGTTGTCTATTCTGGTCGAGCAGCTGGCTCACTTGTGCGGCCTTCTTGTGCCCGTTGCAGGGTGCCTTCGGTTTCGCGCAGATTCACACCTGGATCATTTTCCATAGCTAGCTCCTCAATACGCAGATCCGAGATGGTGGGTGCTAGCTGCCCAGCTTGGCGCAACCCTTCTATGCGCGCCCAAACGGCCTTCTTTTTGCGGACCTGATGGGGTTGAAAGTGATCCAGGTCGCGCGGCGTAAATGCCTGATCAACGATCAATGCACCGTGGTTGACCGCTGCTGTCAACAGATCTGCCCCTTTTTGCGTACGCACGATGATGCCATTAAACCCTTCATCTTCGCCTGCCGGGGCAGCGTCTGGCCAGATGTCACAGGCAACCAGATCCGCGGCTTCGCCGATGGCATCAGGACATATCTTGCAACGAAATTGAAGGTGCCAGCCTGCTTCATCTTCCCACATGTCATTATAGCTCTTTTCGAACGCGCGACCGTCTTTCGTTTCAACCCGAGTTAGCCCGGGATTGCCGTGCCCCCGATAGCGCAACAGGGCTAGTTTCTCTTCCGTCACACCAAATTCGTCGAGGAGATCCCGCGATTTACTCAATTCCGAAGCACCGCCGCAGACCAGCGTCAGACAGTAAAGACAATATTGATCCACCCTGGGATCGAGCCGAGCCAGATTGCGGATGGCCCCGACATCACATGGTTTCCCAACAAAAGCAAATGGCTCTTCTCTCTCTAGAATCTCCAGAAAATCGACCAGCGGTGCGGCTGGACCATAGCGTGATCCAGCCGCACCCAGGACTTGCCCACGATCAAAGCTAAGTTGTCTCTCTGAGCGCATGGGTTGCTGTTGGGAAGCCGCCACATGCAGGACAAAATTGACGGCCCCCGTTTCTAGCAGAAAGATGGCAAGGGCCGTCAACACGCCGCCTGTAGCCCCTTTAAAGCGCACCTCGGGATCACTCGCGTAGCTTCGCACAATCCCCCTGTTGAGGAGCACTGATGTTTCGTCTAAAGGACTAGATAGAGGCGCATCCCTATCCTCGTTGAAAGCGTCTGGCTGTGCTGAATTTTGCGCTGTAAACAGATATGGCCCCCAGATCGGATCAACAACCGTTTCCGGCTCCATAAGAGAGCTGGGTAGGCCAGCAATCTGTACCCCTGGGCAGACAGCAGCAATGTGTGCACCCGTTGCTGCGTCGATAGCTGCGGATTCGACTGGACGTTCGCGCCCCTCTGGCGTCATCATGACTTGCACACGCTCAGGGCCAGCAATGCTTTGGCAGAGTCCACAGCCGATACAGAGACCATTTTGGACAATGTTGGAAAGTTGCTCTGCTTGATTCATGCGGTTTGGGCGGCCCACCGGGCTAAATCTTGCACGGTTGGATGGTCAAAAACGTGACGTAATTTCACCTGGACTCCGTCGGGAAGTGCTTGCGGCAACTTGAGGACGATTTGGGTCGCCAAGAGGCTATCGCCCCCCAATTCAAAGAAATTATCCTCAATCGAGATGCCATCGACACCCAAGCATTCGCGATATACATTCAGGATGCGCTCTTCCAGGCTGTGTTGGGGTCTATCGCCCTGTACTTCTTCTCCACCCGCAGAACGGTGATGAGCCTGGGGCGAACCATTGTGGCGGTGAAGAGGCTCATCTGCTTCCTGAGGTTGTTTTTCTACCTCGTGGTATACCCTTTGATTGACCCACTGTTCCATGCGTGGCGGCAGCGCACGTGTAGCAACCAACACGGATGTGGGCAATGCATGAGCCAAAATGCGTTCCAGCAGATCCAGCGCTTCATCGGGCGGCATGGCTGTCGTTTTGGCCGTAGAATGAGCATACGCATCGACATTCTCTTTGGTATAATCAAAATCCCAATCATCCCAATTGCTACCTATCCAACGCACGCCGTGGCGCAGCGGATCGGCCTCCACAAAGGCATCCATAAAGCGATTGGCAGCCGTGTAGGCGGTCATGGCTAGGCCGCCCAGTATGGAGGCCATTGAGGAGAAGAGCATGACAAATTCCGGCCTAGCATTATGGCTCTGACTCAGCTTGCCGATGGCTTGGTCAAGATGATGTAGGCCGACTACTTTGGAGGCAAATTCTCGTTCTGATATCTCATCGGTCAGCTCGGTGAGATAGCGTAGATCGGCAAGTCCGGCCGCGTGGAAGATGCCGTGAATGGATCCGTAGCTCTCGATGGTATCCTGGAGCATCGACTCCACATCATCGGCCAGCGCCATGTCGACCCGCATGACGGTCACCTCGCCACCCGCGTCTTCCAATGCCATGAGGGTTTGCAGTTGGTCCCTGAGCTCGGCCTCCAAATCAGCCGATTTGGCCAGGGATGCCCATTCCGCTTTGGCTGGGAATGCCCGCCGTGTGGTTAGCATCACTTTGCACTTCTGTTGTGTTAGCCGCTCGGCCAGCGCCAGGCCAATCCGTCCCAATCCGCCTGTGATAAGATAGACACCTTGATGCTGGATCCCGACTGTACGAACACTGGGTGACGCGTCAAGCTGAATGGGTTCAAAACGAGGCGTCCAACGATGGTGGCCACGAAGCGCAATCAAGGCTTCGCCATGGGGATTTTCGGTGGTACATTCTGCGCCAATCTGTGCCGCCAATTGGGCTATCGATCTTTGATTCTGTTCTTGTTCAGACCATTCTATGTCCACCGTACGGCAGGCAATTTGAGGATTTTCCTGAGAAACGACAAGGGTAGCTCCCCAGAGCATGGCTTGGCTGGGCAGGATCGGCTCCTGATTCACTTGCGCAGAACCATTGGTGATCAACCAGATATCCAGTGGGGATGGATTGGCCACTATGGACAGCGCCTGGGCGAGATGGACAAAATTGTGGTAGGTAGTAAGATTGGGCGCAGAAGCAGTCGGTGTAACTGCATCGACATCCCACAAGCTCCACAAATAGAGGATGCGGTTCGGATATTGGTTGGCCGCGGCCAAGTTCTCTAAAAGCTCGACATAGGCATCCTGCGCAGGTGGCAGACAATGAACGGACGGATTTCCCGCCTGGGGCTTCTGCGCCGTTTGGGCATCACCCCAACGGTAGGTTCGCTGCACCTCATGACCGCTCTGCTCCAGCAAAGTCGCCAGTTGTTCACCAAGTTGGCCTCGTGGGTTGTCGTCTCCTGACTCTAAAAAGAGCAGCCAGCGTTGACCTGTCGTACCCGATGTTGGTTTGGCTGCCGCGCCATGAGCGGCAGCTCCGTTCTCAGATGATCCGTTCTTTGATGATCCGTTGGCTGATGCCCTATCCGCCGATGACCCATTGACTGTTGAGCCTGCATGACCATTCGATGACGACATACGGGCTTGGGGCGCGGGCAATGGAAGCGGTTTCGCCGTGCGTGTCCATGTTGGAATATAGAAGCGCTCTTCCAACGGTAGCTGACCGTCGGGCTGTGTGGCTGAATGCCCCGATAATCCGTTGGTTGACGCACCGGCAGTGACGGTCGATGGCCAGAAGCGTTTCCCAGAGAATGGGTAAGTGGGCAAAGGGATACGTTTTGGTTCTCTAGCGACATGATAATCATCCCAGTGAATCTGGACGCCCGCTACCCAAAGCTGCCCTAGAGTCGATTGGACAAAAGCCGCATCAGAATCGAACTCGTCGGCAGTGGCATGGGGTAGGGTGGTCAGTGCCATCTGCTCTGTGGAGCGGTTGGGATGGCGGCGCGCAAAGGTCATCAGCGTGCGACCTGGCCCCACTTCGAGCAAGAGCCAGTCTGGGTGCTGCACTAGATGCTGGAGCCCATCGGCAAAGCGCACGGTCTGGCGCAGATGGCGAGCATAGTAGCTTGGGTCCGTGGCCTCTTGTGGTGTGATCCAGTCGCCGGTTACGTTGGAGATATAGGACATCCCCGGCGCATTTCGCTCAACGCGAGCAACGACTTCTGTAAATTGTTCGAGAATGGGCTCCATCATCTGCGAATGGAAGGCATGGGAAGTGTGCAGCCGTCGCGTCCCGACCTCCTGTGTGGTTAACGTCTTCTCGACTTTATCAACTGCACTATCCGGCCCGGAAAGAACGCAGAGGGTCTGACCATTCACTGCGGCCAAGCATAGCTCATCCGTCAAGAAGGGGCCAACGTCCTCTTCTGTTAGGAACGCAACAAGCATGGAGCCAGCAGGAAGTTCTTGCATCAGGCGACCTCGGATCGTCACCAGGGATAGCGCATCCTCTAGTGAAAAGACCCCGGCCAGGGTCGCGGCCACATATTCACCGATGCTGTGGCCGATCATGGCTTCTGGCAGGATTCCCCACGACATCCACAGCCGAGCCAGAGCATATTCGACGACAAAGAGCGCAGGCTGGGCAAGCTGTGTCTGGGTAAGTTTGTCGGTCGCGGTTTGCTCTTCGCCAGCGTCTGGAAAGAGAATCGTGCGCAGATCAAGCCCCAAATCCGTCCGAAGGAGCTCAGAGCAGCGGTCCACTTCCGCTCGGAAGATAGGCTCGGTCTCGTAAAGCTCCCGCCCCATGCCCACATATTGAGCACCTTGGCCAGGGAACATGAAGACCACGGGACGATTTGGCCCATCATACACGCCTGTGTGGACGTATTTTGAGTCTCGATCTTGAAGCGCTGTCGGCTCACAGCCATCTTGACAGACTATGACGCGTCGCTGATCGAAGGTACAGCGCCCCGTCTGCAGCGTGTAGGCCACGTCCGCCAGATTTACATCAGGATGTTGACCCAAATAGTCGGCCAGCTGAACCGTGGCCCGTTCCAGATCGCTCTCTGACTTGGCCGAAAGCGGCAAGAAGTGCCAGGGGCGTGAAGAGGGCAGGTCTTCTCTCTCGTTTTTGCGTTCAGATAGCTCTGATTCCCCACTCTCCTTGTCCCATTCTTCCAGAATAACGTGGCAATTGGTGCCGCCAATCCCTAAGCTGGTTACACCGGCACGGCGTGGGTAACCATCCGGTGGTTCCCAATCCCGCAGACGGTCGTTGACAAAGAAGGGCGTTTGGGCCAGATTCATGGCCGGATTGGGCGTTTTGAAGTTGATGGTGGGGGGCAGTTGACCATTCTGCATGGCTAGAACCGCCTTGATCAGGCCAGCGACACCAGCCGCGATATTGCTGTGGCCGATGTTGGGCTTCACCGAGCCGAGTGCACAGCTTTGTTCTGCCAAGGAGCCGTTCCGCCCTGCGGTCTGCCGAAAGACGGTCGATAACGCCCGCACCTCGATTGGATCGCCAACCAGCGTGCCTGTGCCGTGGGCTTCAATGTAGGAGATACTTTCTGGTTCGACCCCAGCCATCGCCTGGGCGTCCGCCACCACTTCGACTTGGCCCTGCACGCCAGGCGCCGCGTAGCCTGCTTTCAAGTTGCCGTCGTTGTTGACCGCATAGCCTTTGATCACGGCCAGAATATTGTCTCCATCGGCCTCGGCATCCGCCAGCCGCTTGAGGACCAGAACGCCGACGCCATCACCAAGAACAGTTCCGCTGGCCTCAGCATCAAAGGCGCGGCAGTGGCCATCGGGTGAGTTAATGAAGCCTTCCACATATTGGTAGCCCGCCTGGGGGAAAATGATGCTGGATGCGCCAGCCAACGCCTTATCGCACTGACCGGTCTGCAATGACTGGCAGGCCGTAGCGATGGCGACCAGCCCCGTAGAGCAAGAGGTCTGCACACTAATGCTGGGGCCGCGCAGGTTGAGCAGATAGGAGACGCGGGTGGCCAGGTAATCCTTATCATTGCCAAATTCTGTCAGCGATGCCAAGGGCGCGTCGGTCGGATCCATCAAGCCGCCGCCATGCAGATGATGCAGCAAGTAGAGTGGCAAAAAGGCACCGGCAAAGACGCCTGTGCGCTCGCCATCTTCTGTAGGAGGATAGCCCGCAGACTCCAGTGCCTGCCAGCAGCATTCCAAAAAGAGGCGATGTTGGGGATCCATCTGGATGGCTTCACGCTGGCTGAGCCCCCAAAAGTCGGGGTCGAAGTTGGCGACATTCTCCAGCGGCGCGCCCATTTTGACATAATCACTGCGATTGTAGACGCTGGGCGGAATCCCTGCCTCGGCCAATTCTTCATCGCTGAGTGGACGGATGGAGCAGACGCCATCGCGCAGATTTTGCCAGAACGCTTCGGCATTCTCGGCCCCCGGAAAGCGGCAAGCCAAACCGACAATGGCGATATCTGGTGCTGCGGAATGTCCCGATGCGGAATGGCTAGACGCGGATGTGGTTCGTTGGGGAGCGCGGGCAGGTGTGGTCGATGCACCGAATTGATCATCAAGATGCTCGCCAAGTTGCTGGTTATCCAGTTTCGACGATAACATTTGGGCCAACTCACCTAAAGTGGGGTACTGGAAGATGTCCACCACCGAGACGTTCAGATCAAGTGACTCGCGCAATTGGTTACAGAGTTGAGCGGCTATCAGGGAATGGCCGCCTAAATCGAAGAAGTTGTCGCTGGCGGCTACCATCTCCTGATTGAGCAGCGACTGCCAGACCTGGGCAATGGCCTCTTCAGCCTGGTTTTTGGGAGCCGCTTTTAGACTGGTCTGTTGGCTACGTAGAGCCGCTGCATCCGGCTTAGGCAGCTTGCGCCGATCTAGCTTGCCATTGGCTGCAATGGGCAGTTCTGCCATTGGGACTAGGTAAGAGGGCACCGCGTAGTGGGGCAAATGGGCTCGCAAGTAGGTGCGCAACTCGTCTAACAATCTGTCGTCTGTAATCTCACCGTTGCCGACCACATAAGCCACCAAGTGTTCGGGTTGCCCTGTCTCTTCGTTGTCCAACGTAACCACAACAGAAACGTTGACCGCGGGATGCTCTGTGATGGCCGTTTCGATGGCACCAGGGACGATACTATAGCCGCGCAGCTTCACCATAAACGCGATGCGCCCCTGAATTTCTAATTGACCGTTGGGCAAAATGCGTCCAGCATCACCAGTCCGGAACATGGGAAAATCATCCTCGCGGAAGGGATTAGGCGGGAAACGTTCGGCGGTCTTCTCGGGCTGCCCCAGATAGCCATGCCCCACCGATTCACCACCGATGTACAGTTCACCAACAAAGCCTTGAGGGACGGGTTGGCCTTCATCGTCCAGGATGTAGAGATCCACATTCGACATGGGCGTACCCACGGGTGCATACTTGGGTGAGTGGATGGGGTCCAGATTGGCCAGATCAAAATGACAGGCGTCGTGGACTTCTGCAATGCTGTAGTCATTGAGCAGCACCACATTGGGGAATAGTTCGGCAAAGCGATTGCGCAGAGCCGTGGTAACAACTTCGCCATTGAGATAGACGACGCGCAGATCTTGTAGCTTTTCTGGCAGATCCAGCCCTGGGGTATTGAGAACCTGCTCCAACAGCGAGGGTGTGAAGAGAACGCGCGTAATCTGATGGCGACTCAGGTAATCGACCAGCCGCGGCGGGTCATAGATCACCTCATCGGGAATAATGTAGGCCGGATAGCCCTGCAGAATGGGTCGGGCGACCTCCCAGACTAAGAAGACGTTGCAGGCTTCGCGTTCGCCTGATTCATAAGGATGATGATCATAGCGCCAGTAGTAGGAGTTGACTGCGCTACGATGAGGGCAGATAATGCCCTTGGGTGTCCCCGTTGTGCCGGAGGACATAACGCATTGGGCCAAGCTGTCAATGGTTGGGGCTGGTAGATCGTCGGGAATGAGTAGCGTTTCTGCAGCCAGGGCTTCCGCCCAACCATATTCCATCTGGAAGGTGCGGGCCTGCCATTCTGCCGACAAGCGACTGTAGAAGCGCTCCTTTGTTAGCAAAACCACCGGCTGTGCGCTAGCCAAGACCTGCTGTAACAGGGCTTCTGGATAGGCGATTTCAACCGTCATGTAGGCACCGCCTGCTTTGAGCGCGGCAAAAAAGGCGATGACATATTCAACCGATGTTTCCATATAGATGCCCACCAGGCAACCAACACTAACGCCCTGGCTCTGTAGATAGCGGGCCAGGAGATCACTTTGTTCATCCAGTTCGCGCAAAGTCAAATGGACTTCATTACCTGCCTGATCGTCACCGACAACCGCCACTGCATCTGGCGTTTTGGCAACCTGCTCACGAAGCAATTCATGGAGACACTTTTCGGGGTATGGTGACTGCTCGCCACGCAAGATGGACTTGGGCAGCGTTGTGATTGTCTGCTGGATGGTCACTTCGAGGGTCGCGAGCAACTCGCCGCGATGAGATTGGGTGTAAAAGTGATCGCCCTCGAAGATTTGGGTGGAAAAGGTCGACGTTGTGCAAGCTTCCCAAGCCTGAAGATCGGCAGGTGTAAGCAACTCATCATCTTGACCACCAAGGGCCGTGATAGGCACGTTCAGCGCTCTTCCGGCATTCCAGCGGTAGGTCTCGGACAACGCAAAATCGGCCTTGAGGGGCGGAATGATCAGATCGAGTAATTCATCGTGTTCCAGCACCTCGGCTGGGACCAACCCCAGTTGTTGGATTATCTGTACAAGCTTGGCATCCGTAAGTTGATGCATGGGTACTTCATGATTGCCGTTTTGATTGCCGCATTGCTTGATGTTATCCTGGGTCGTTACTTGAGGTGATTTGTGGGCCGATGCAAAGAGATGAATGGGCAGCGGCATCTGTTGGGCTTGCAGTTGATGTGCCACGTCAAAAGCGACAAGTGCGCCTACACTATGCCCAAAAAAGACGAAGGGCTTATCAAAATAGCCGGATAGGGCCTGAATAATCTGCGGTGTCAAGTCCGCCATGTGATGGATGAGTTCATCATCCAATCGGCTGCCGCGTCCGGGCAGGTGTAGTGCCAGCAACTCAATCTCATCTGGCAGCAGTTGGCTCCATTCACGGAAGGCTTGCGGCCCGCCCCCACCGTGGGGAAACCCAATGATTCGTAGTTTGGCGTCAGGGTGAGGGTTATAACAAGTGAACCAGGTGGTTGGGCTTTGCGCCATCTATAAGTTCTCCCCATTCTCTAGAGCTTGTGTCGTTTGTCGATTGGGTAGTTGAATGCTCTTATCCAGATAATGACTCCCACTACGGATTGCATAGATCGCATCAACTATCTCATGGCTCTCTGAATCTTTTAGCACATAGCCATGTACGCCACACCAGTAGGCATGAAGAATATGCCCAGGCACGCTGTCCAGAGCCAGGATAAGAATTCGGGTAGCCGGAGAAGCGGCCCGTATCAATTGAATGGTTCGTCTATGATACGTAACAGAGAGGCCAATATCAAGGAGAACGACATCGGGTTGCAGCTCGGCTATCTGGGAGATAGCATTGAGACCGACGGTAGGCTGATTCATCACCTCAACAGAATGCTTTTCTTCCAATGTGCGTGCCAGTTGGCTTAGTGTTGTGCTATCCTCTCCAACGAGAAAGAGTGTGGTACGCGTACGAAGATCATACTTGATCTGTAAGTGAGTCATGAGATCAGAGAGAACCGCCCCCTCTTGTTCATGGCTTTCCCCGCTGGATATTGACGCACCATTTTTGGCGTAACCATTCAATGCATCTTGATTTCCCACGGTTCTACTTGCATCGATACTTGAATATTCGTCTACCGTCTGTAAATCTAGAGGCTCTTTAAACATTATCTAAATTTCTCCCGTTTTGTGAAGTGTTTCTCTAAATAAATGGCCGTAATCATATCGACAGATTTTGCGTTTGCGAGTCATTCAACGCATAGCCATAAACGTTACATGAGCAGGATTGTTGGATATTTGGTGGAATGTGATAGGGGCTTACTCAACACCATCGACAGCATTTTGTCGATAAGCATAGAATGGTTTGTTGATAGGCCGTAGGCCTTATTTGCGCCGCCGCTCTGAGTTCCCGACCAAGGCGCAAATATGCAGGCTCCAAGTAAAAAGGAACGAGATTTAAATGAAATCTGAAACCTCGCTCTAGTCATATCGAGGAGTTGAGAGATCTTGTGCCACGTATTATCTTCGTTGTCACTCAAAGACCTTACTCTCGGTTAGCGGATCTGTATAACTACACTCTGTAACTATACCAGGAGTAAAAATAGGATGCTATAGGTAAAGATATAGATAAGGGTTATATCTGAGGATACATCTTGGCTTATGATGATAATATTCCGCAGCATTGGACGGATTGGTCACCGCTCGGTGAGTTGCATCTCCGAGTGGCTCTCCCCAACGCCGACGGAGTGCCTTTTCCCAGAAGCGGGGCTGAATGGTGGCTAGGCTGTATTGGCTATAATAACTAACGCAAAAAGCAGCGGAAAGAGTGCGCTTTCCCCTGCTTTTTCATTTATGGAGTTATGCTGCATACGTTCTGCAGTGTCGCCGATTTGGTCGACGAGGCCGATTACAACGGCTGTAACATCGACAGAAAATTGTGGATGTTGAGTCCGACCAGTTTGCCCGTACGGCCGAAGGTCCTAGATTTTGCCGCAGCCTTTTCGGGTCGCCGTCCTGCACCCAGCGGGTACCCGACCAGCGAAAGGCGAAATCTAACTAGACCCTAAGCCCCTACGTAACCGTAAATTGCCCCATCATACCGTGATCCTCATGCTCAAAAATGTGACAGTGGTACATGTATGGGTATTCTTCTGTCGCTTCGTAATCAAAGCGCATGATCACGTCGGTCCAGCCGTCGCCCACTACCACAACATCTTTCCATCCTTGATCAGCAGGTACAGGGGCGTTGCCGTCCTGCGAGAGAATCAGGAAGGATGTGCCATGCATGTGGAATGGGTGCAGCATATCTTCACCGGTAATGCGCCAAATTTCCACGTCCCCCTTCTTGACGCGCTCGTTGATCACGTCCATCCTCATGGGCTGCCCGTTGATGGAAAACATCTCGCCCATACCGCCATCGCCCATACCGCGTTCGCCTTCACCCTCATCACCATCACCCATCTGTAGCTCAAAGGTTCGAGTGACCACCGCATCGGCGCGGACCAATGGATTGATCGTGTTCAGCTTGTCGGGCAATTGTCCCTCGCCCGTACGAGTGCTATCGACGCGCAGTTCCAGCACGCGCCGGCGCGGTCCATAGGATGCGCCATAGTCATCATCAGTGGGTAAAAGTTGGGCTAGCAATGACCGGGTGACACCATTGGACATGTCGATCATGATCTCATTGCGTTCACCTGGCGCCATCGTTATATCCGTCATCTCAACCGGATCTTCCAGAAAGCCGCCTTCTGTGGCAATCTTGTAAAATGTCTCGTTACCAGGCAGATAGAAACGATAGAAGCGAGCGTTGGAGCCATTGAGCAGACGCAGACGCACCCAGCCTTGCGATACTTCCACATAGGGATCGATAGTGCCATTGATGACTAGCGTGTCTTCCCGCTTGCCGTCCATGAGATCACCTTCGGTGACGCTGTAGGTATTCATCTTGCCAGCTGTGAAGTCTCGGTCCTGAACGACGACTGGAATGTCATCAACGCCGTAGGTCTTGGGCAGGGGCAACGATAATGAGTTTTCGTCCTCAATCAAGTAGAGGCCCGCCAGCCCGGCATGAACATGCTCTGCCGTCTTGTGCATCAAGTGGGGGTGATACCAACTTGTCCCCGCCTGCTGACGGATGGGCAGCACAATGTCCCACGTTGCACCAGGGTCGATGATGCTCTGCGGCCCGCCATCCAATTCGCCAGCAATGTGCAATCCATGCCCATGCACGGTGGTTGCTTCATTCAAGGCATTGGTAAAGCGGATTCGGGTATCCTGACCCCGATAGAGACGCACGGTCGGCCCCAGATAGTCGCCGTTGAACCCCTTGGTGACGCTCTTGACACCGGGAAAGAACTCGTGCGCACCCTCCTGAATACTAATTTGAACATCGTGGTTGACCGCTTGACTGTCGATCAATTCTGGAATGTGTAGTAGGTTGTTGGCAGGTGTCGCATCTAATTGCTGCTCTGATTGTTGACGTGGTGCGGCACAGCCAGAGAGTGCCGTCCCCAGCGTGCTGAGGCCCAGCCCGACAGCTGCGGTAGCGATCATAAATTGCCGCCGATTCGTTTGGCCACGTTTTTCTTCGTTGTCTTGTCGCTGGTGATTGAAATTAAGTTGCTGTTGCACTATATTATCTCCATAACATTATTTTATTGTGCATTTGAGGTGAATTCCCAGTGGTGGCAGTTACTTTGGAAGATATCGCAGGTTCATACACGATAACAATTCGGATGAACCGTAGGCGCTTTGTAGCTGCGCAGCCTAGACACAGGAGTGCGCAGCTACAAAGCGCCTACAATTTGTAAACCAATTCATCCATGTTCTGACTCATGCTGAGGATACTGACATCTGGCCAACACCGTAACCAATATTTTATTCAAATTGCTAAGCTGGCATGCATGTTAAACTTATATAAGATTATCCTAACATGCTGAGTTGGGGCTGTCTATGGAGGTGCGTCACCTATTGAGATGACAGTTGTCACATATCTGTGTCAACTAGGCCATGGCGCAATGCTAGAATGGCTGCCTGGGTACGATCGGTGACGCCCAATTTGGTAAAAATCGTGCTGACATAGTTGCGCACGGTACCATCGGAGAGGTGTAAGCGTTGGGCAATATCGGGGTTACTTAAGCCACGTGCCAACAGACTGAGGATGTCACGTTCACGGCTGTTCAGGTCGACCCCCAACGTGGTATTTGGTGTTGGGGTGTGTTGGTTAATTTGAGCGAATAGCTTGCCCGCTACATCGGGATCAACGTGGGTCTTACCTGCGATGGTGCCTCTAACCGCGGCCACTAGCTGGTCGGCTGGCGTATCTTTGAGCAAGTACCCAGCCGCGCCACTACGAATGGCATCAAAGACCCATTCATCAGCATCATAAGTCGTCAGAACCAGTACCTGTACAGCAGGGTACTTGTCTCGAATTTGGCGGGTTGCCTGAATGCCATTCATGCCTGGCATCTTGAGGTCCATTAGTACGAGATCGGGTTGGCTTTGGGCAATCAAATCCAGAGCTTCCGCGCCATCGTTCGCAATGCCCACCACTTCAATGTCGGAAGGGTTGTTTAAAATTATCCGCAAGCCTTGACGGACAATATCCTGATCGTCACAAATTAAGACGCGAATCATCCATTTCCTCCATACGCTTGTGGGCAACAAGCGAGCAAATCTACCATTGACCTATCATCGGTCAGTTGGCCCACTTTGTACAAATGAGCCATCTCCATAAATCCCCAACTGAATCGAAGTTCCATTTCCTGGCGAACTTTCGATGTTCAACTGGGCATCGATCACTTTGGCTCGTTCCTGCATGCCAAGTAGCCCAAAATGGTTTTGACTATCAATCTGATCCGGTTGAAAGCCAATGCCATCGTCGGATATTTTTAGCGATATCTGACTACTGCTTTGTACCAATTGAACGGAAATAGCCTGGGCAACGGCATGTTTGCTGGCGTTTGCCAGCGCCTCCTGAGCAATGCGGTAGATACCCTGCTCCACTGCTGGAGCGAGGTGGTCGAACCGCCCAGCACTTTGCCAATCCAGCACTGCACCCATTTTGTCTGCAGCCGACTCGGCTAGCTCTTGAACGGCCAGAACCAATCCTAAATCTTCTAACGGGGACGCACGCAAAGCCAGCAAGGCGCGACGGGTTTCGGATAAGCCAATACGGATCTCTTCTGAGGATTGCTCCAGCATTAAGCGGACATCCAGAGGCGCCGTATCCCATAGTGTCTTGATCGCCTCCAATTGTACGGCTGTACCGCTTAAGGTATGGGCCAGGGTATCATGCATTTCTCGGGCCAGCCGATTGCGCTCGCGGCTGATAGTTAGCTGTTCTAATGTTGTGGCGAAGTGGGTCAGCTGCGCGTTGGCCTGGGCAAGTGCCTGACGCTGCTGACGCTGGCTGCTAATCAACTGGACGACCATATACCCCACTAAAATATAGGTAAGGGTTCGCACACTGATTAAACCCAACAAGGAGGATACGTGTGGGTTCCCCAAGTAGCCAGTTAAGAGCGTTAGCCCGCTATCGAGCAGGGCTGTACCCAGACTGAAAAAGAGTACCGTCCTTAAGTCATATTGCCAGCCGATCAAGATCAGAGGAATAAACAGAACCAAAAATATTTGCCAGGTTTCTGATACAATGCCAGCTTCTGTTTCGTTAAATTCAGTCAACAGCTCTCCATGATGTCCCAACATCGGCCCAATGGTGGCTAAGACCAAACCCAGCGGCAGAAATCGGTTGCCGAGCCGCGCTGGAAGACCAGGCCACCAAAGATAGATCATTAGTAGGGTTACTTCTAGCGTAATGACCCGTTCAGAGAGAGAGTTAGATGATGCATATGGGGAGGGTTCGTCCAAGGAGATGTTAAGGATACGGTTGATCACGAACAGCCACTCCAGCCCAAAACGGAACGTTGTTAGCAGCCGGAAGATGGATAGCAAACCTGGTTCGAGATCTCTCTGTTCCATTGTCAAATTGTAACATTATCGAGCAGGATTGTGTATTGACAGGCGTCACCGTTTGACATGACGCGCGTCACTTTCATTTTGATTCCAGTGGCGATAATTCCTGACGCACTTCACTACAAAGCGATTGTCAATGTTGCTATAATTTGCATAGGTCAAAGCTTCCTTCATTCTCACTTCTGTCACCCATCCTAGGACGGAATCCCAAGCATTGATGATCAAACATTCAAGTCTGCCGCTGATGCAGCTGAGAGGCTCAGCAAGCAGGAACCCGTTATCGCTTTTGAGTCTGAAAATGAGGCGAACGCCTATTCATTATCGATTCTGATTTGGCGCGAAATTGTTAGTGATGAATAGGCTTTACATTGCTTCACAAACCGACTATCAAGAACATTTCGAGGCAATTTTTACGTCTATTTTGGTTTGGCCCGAACTTTGACTCAGCTCCAATAATTGCGTCATAATGTCTAGCGAAAGTCCTTATAAAATAGACAGAAAGCAGTTGATTTAAACTGCGGTTGTGTTGAATACCGGAGCTTCTATCCGGCTATCCTCAATCGCAAAGACTCCGGTTTTCACGCAGAGCAAAGTATAATGAAAGAAAATAGTGAACGTTATCGTGTTGATGGTTTTCGGCACCATAGGCCCTTGCAAACCATTATCGACAATTTTGTGTCGATTTTGACGAAGTGGCTTCACACTTATTGCCGAAGATCCCCTTTTTTGCCGGTTTGTACTAGGGCCACCGACCTGAGCCACCAGCGAAGGCAAAAAAGTAATCGGCAGTTTGGTACCCTGCTCTTACTGATATTGCTGATTGTGACCGGGTCTGACCAAAGTCTCTATGCCCAGGTGGCTCAAATCGACTCCCCAACGGACGATACAGTGGTTGAGGCAGCAGGTGGATCAGGCAGCATTGACGCCATGTCTAGCGACTGGTTTGCGTTTGACCTGCCGTGGGACGACAGCAGCGCGACACCTATCAACGCGTCTGATCTACTGCTGGCTCCTGGTGAGAGCGGTGGGGATATGGCCGCGCTGATTGATGCCCGCGGCTTTGTGACGACCAATGCCGACGGCCACTTTATCTTTAGCAATACTGGGCAACGGGTGCGCTTCTGGGGCATCAACATCAACGCCAGTGCCGTCTATCCCCCCTCCCCAGATCACCCAGCCGAGGGAAACAACGAAATAGCCGACAACCAAGCCGCCGAGAAGGTGGCGGCCCGCTTTGCCAAACTGGGCTTTAACGCGGTACGCCTTCACCACATGGATACCTGGAGCCGTCCCAGCGGCATTTGGCTGAATCCTTCGGCCAATACCCAGCAGATGGATCCAGTGCAGTTGGCGCGGCTCGACTATCTCATCTACCAATTCAAACGACATGGCATCTACGTCAACCTCAACCTACACGTCAGCCGCAATTTTGTGCAGGGCGACGGATTCACCGCCGCGGCAGAGATGCGCGCCAGCAACATCTCCTTCAACAAGGCAACCACCCTCTTTGATCCCGTGGCCATCGGCTTACAGCAGAAATATGCGCAGGAGCTACTGGCCCACGTCAATCCCTATACGGGTCTCAGCTACGCCAACGACCCCGTCATCTTTACCACCGAAACGACCAACGAAGACTCCTTTTTCTGGACCTTTCTCTTCGACCACCTCAACCATGAACCGGCTCGTGCTGGATCCCTGCCTCCCTTCTATAGTCAGCAACTCGATGGCTGGACCCAGGTGGCGGGAAGTGGTTCGTCCCTCAATCGGCTGGTGAACCCTGGCTTTGAAGCGGGACTTACCAGCTGGTTCACCCAGAACTCGGCATCTACATCGGCCGCATTTGGGATCGATACGAATAATCCCTATGCAGAGAACCAGGCGCTGCGGATTGACGTGACGCAGGTGAGCGGGACGAATTGGGACATTCAGTTTGGCCAGAGCGGGCTGGCGGTGCAGGCTGGCCAACGTTATCGGCTGCGCTTTGCGGTGCGCGCCGATGCCCCCACCACCATCGGTGGGGCGGTGATGCGCAACGTCTCTCCTTACGATGCACTCGGCTGGGCCGATACCATCAACGTGACGACCGAGTGGCAGCAGCAGAGCATCGAGTTTGACGCTACGGATACAGACTATGGGGATGCACGCGTCTCCTTCAATGTTGGCACACAGAGCGGTATCCTCTGGTTCGATGACTTTCAATTGCAAGAAGTAGATCCCTTTGCGGGCTGGATGGGCTGGCTGGAGCAGAAGTATGGCTCCACCGCGGCGCTGGCCGCGGCTTGGGCACCCCAAGGGAGCGTCTCTGGGGGTGAGATGCTGACAAACCGCGGCTTTGAGACGGGAGTGACGCAGTGGGCGACCCAAGTCTCCCCCAACAATCAGGCCACATGGTCGGTTGATAGTGCTGAAGCCACCGAGGGTACCCAATCCCTACGCATCGACATAACGCAAGCAGACGGCGCTAGTTGGCACATCCAGTGCTGGCAAGCGGGGCTAACGGTTGTCAAGGGCCAGGCCTATCAACTCAGCTACGACCTCAAGTCCAACGAAGCGGGGCAGATGAGTCTTAACATTATGCAGGATCATGTCCCCTGGCAGCAACTGGGCTGGGAGACCACAGTCGAGGCGACGACAAGCTGGCAACGCCAGGAACATATCTTTACCGCCAATCAAGATGACACCAATGCCCGCATCACCTTGCAAGTGGGGCAGAGCGGCCCGCGTACTCTCTGGCTCGACAACATCAGCCTCAAGCCAATTGTACGCGAGGGGCTGTTGGCGAGCGAGAGCTTGGAAGCCAACAACGTGACACGCATTCGCTTTACCGATCGACTTGGCTACTCGACGGCACGGCTGCGCGACACGGTACAATTCTATGAAGAGACGCAGCGCGTCTACTTTCAGCAGATGCAGCGTTTTATCCAGAATGATGTGGGATCCCAATCGCTCAACACAGGCACCGCAACCTTAGGACTGCCTGATGTGCGCGCCATGGCCGACCTGGACTTTGTCGATACCCACTACTACTGGGACCACCCCTGGTGGCCGGATGGGGCGTGGCAACCGACCGGCTGGATTATCCAGAATCGGTCGTGGCTCAATTCTCCTTTTGCCGCGTTCTTTAACATAGCGTCTGGCGCTGTGCAGGACAAGCCCTTTACCGTCACCGAATTTAACTCGGCCAACCCCAACCGTTACGCCATCGAAACGCCGCTGCTAATGGCGCTTATGGGCAACCTGCAAGATTGGGATGGTCTCTTTCTCTTTGCCTATGTCCACAACCAGCTTGCCTATGATAATGATGCAATGGTGAGCTTCTTTGACCTAGTGGGTAACCCGGTGGCGACGGGCATGATGCCTGTGGTGGCTCGGCTCTTCCTGGACACGCAGACTGCCCCTGCCCCTACCCTAAGCCCACTGCGTTTGACTGCCGATGAACGCTATGCCAGCATGAATTACGGCAGCAGCATCGATTCCTTCTTGCAGAATGATAAAGGGGTCGAACCGGCCGCGGTCTTCGGGGGGCGGCTGCGGATTACCGACTTTGATGCCGCTACGCCTCATACCCTAACGCTGCCCGCACCTACTGGACCGATTTATCAGAGTGCTGGGGGGCAGCTAACCTGGGACACCTCTGAAACGAATCGCGGTCACTTTACCTTTGATGCGCCCCACGCCCAAGGGGTGATTGGCTTTATTGATGGCAAGCAGTTCAATCTGACCGACATTACGCTCAATATCCCCGCCCAGGCCGCTGAATTTGGGGCCATCACCGTGCAGAGCCTGGACGACCAACCGCTCGCCACCTCACGCGAGCTGCTGCTGGGCGTCTTTACCCGAGCAGAGAATACGGGCATGGTCTGGAACGCTGAGGAGAACTCGGTCAACGACCAGTGGGGGAGTGCGCCCGTCCTCATCCAGCCCTTAACCTTTGACATCACGCTGACCCTCAGCGATGCTCAGCGTGCCCGCACCTGGGTATTAGACGAGACCGGCACCCCCCGCATGCCGATTGACCATCAGATCTTCAACGCTACCCAAATCAGCTTCACCGTCGACACCGCCATCCATCAGACCCTTTGGTATCGCATCCATCTCGACTCTCAAACTCAATCCCCCGAGGAAATTATCTACTACCCTATCTTCATAGTCGACTGAATTTTCGCCTACATTTGGCATTCAATTGTTAATGACAAGGTGAGTGGAAAACCCGTATCGGTGACCTTCTGCCCGCTCTGTAATGCCAGCATTGTATTCGACCGCGAGTTTGATGGAGAGATTCTAGATTTTGGTACCACGGGTCGTTTGCGCAATAGTGATCTAATTCTGTACGATCGGCAAAGTGAAACTTGGCGGCAGCAATCTACGGGACAGGGCATCGCCTGGACTATCTGTTATAATAAGTATCAGTAGATCGCAACGTCAATGAGAGACTCTTCGGTGCCTCAGAGTGACGTTGCGATCTACTGAGTATACTATTCTCAGTGGATAGCAATCGCAAACTAGGATTTTAGTTAATCATTCGCTTGTACCCCAATGCCATTGTCAGTAGATCACAGAGCAGTAGGCACGCCTCGTGCCGCACGTGGGCGTGCTCATTGAACGGTTGCGATCTACTGATTGTGGTCTGCTGATTCTATAATTTAGCTTTCCTGCCCTACAGAACTTTTGTTCAGAAGGAGTGTCCCGTGATGTAGCTGATGGTATGAAAAAGTCAGCGAAATAGTGTAGGGAAGTAAGGAATCAGTCATGAAAATTAGTCAAAGGAAAAGTAGAGTGAAGGCAGACT
>JBCCHB010000191.1:0-29072 GCA_039028975.1 Chloroflexota bacterium | reverse complement strand
CCACCAGCGCGTTTTTGGAAAACCCACTCATTGTCGAGCGCGCCGAGCGTCTCCATTATTGGGATACCGAGGGCAAGCGCTACTTCGACGCGATTGGCGGCATCTTTGTGGCCGTCTTGGGTCACGGCCACCCGCGGGTTGTGGAGGCCATGCGCAAACAGCTGGAGACGATGAGCTTTGCCCCGCCCCTCCACGGCATCTCGGACAAGGCGCTGGAATTCAACGAGAAGTTGAGCAACATCACCCCGGGCGATCTGAACTTTATCAAGGCCTTCAGTGGCGGCTCGGAGTCGGTGGAATCGGCCCTGAAGTTTACGCGCCAATACTTCAAACAGAACGGCCACCCCAGCAAGTTCAAATTTGTCAGCCGCTACCAAGGCTATCATGGCGGCACCTTTGGCGCGATGGCGGCCAGCGGCACGGGCAAACGAAAGACGCCCTTTGAACCGCAGATGAATGGCTTTGTCAAGGTCTTTCCCCCCACCACCTATCGAGACCGCTTTGATAGCTGGGAAGAGTGCAACCGCTTCAGCGCGCAGATGTTCGAGGACGTCATCATCAACGAAGACCCCGACACAGTGGCGGGCGTGATCCTCGAACCCATCGGCAACACAGGGGGCACCATTACGCCCACTGATGAGTATTTCCAAATTTTGCGCGACATCTGCGACCGCCATAACGTGCTGCTCATCTTCGACGAGATCATCACCGGCTTTGGGCGAACGGGCAATATGTTCGCCGCCCAGACCTTCGGCGTCACGCCCGATATCATCTGTGGCGGCAAGGGGCTCTCTAGCGGTGCCATTCCTTTGGGGGCGATGATGGCGCGGGAAGATATGGGTGACGTCTTCTTGGGCCCTGCCGAGGCGGATGTCCATTTTGCCCACGGCCATACCTTTGCAGCCAATCCGCTGGCCGCGGCTGTGGGTATCGCGGTCATCGATGAACTGGTTGAGCAGAACCTGCCCCAGAAAGCGTTAGAGACGGGCAACTATCTGGAAGAAAAGCTGGAAGGATTGAAGCGGCACGGCGTGGTACGCGAGGTGCGGGGCAAAGGCATGTTCCGCGGCGTTGAGCTGATGCACCACAGCGGCAAATCATTCCCCGAACTGGGTAAAGCACTGAAGCAGACAGCACTCAACAACGGCCTGATCATGCGCATCGATCCTAGCTGGTTCTCGCTAGCACCCGCACTGATCGCGGAAAAGGCCGATATTGATGAGATGATGGAGCTGATCGAGCGGAGTTTGTTGGAGGCGTTGGAGCAAGTCAGCGATTGATCTAGTTTCAGTTGACCGCAACCAGCAAGTACCGTCAACTTTCGCAGTCTTGCCTATTAAAGCCCACTTCACCGTATCACTACTGTCTACAGTACGTATAAAAAGCGGGATCAATGCTTCGCGTAGACGTGGTTCAGGATGGGCCGCTAATCTTCCTATCAGTTCAGGTAAATCAATGATGAGGTTCGATTGAGATGCATCGACAGCCATAATCATTGCTAGAAGGCGATTGCAATTAGAATTAGACGAAATTTGGTACCTGCCAGCCCCGGGTCGATTTCCTCCGCTTGTTTAGCCGCGCGTATATCTCGGCTAATTCGTCGATTTCGCTGGATTATGTCAAACAGATCAGCGTTTCAGCTGTATAGTAACTAATGGGAAAATGATTTGAAAGATAAAGAAATTCTGGAGCGGCTATCATTGGGACACTGCTAGGAGCAAAGAATACATTGCGCCAGGAGAGCTACTATGAACGATACACAAAACCGTACTTGAGAAAACGCTGCTTGTCTGGGGCATATGGTTGAGGTTTTCACATTCCCCAAACAGTAATAACAACATCCTGGTGCATCTCACTGCGCTTGAAGCTCTTCTCATCCCAGGTACGGCTTTGGCTGTGATGGCGCGTTGCGCCCACTTCGTGATCAAAGATGATCAAATGCCCATCCGTTGTGCCGATGCGATCCATATAGGCCCAGGTTTGGCTTAAGCCTTCGGCGATGACGGTCTCCAATGCGCTGTGCCGCAGTTTGGTTTCGATGACCACTTCTTGCACTGTCTCCTGATCACCATAAGGCCATATTAGCAACAGATCGGTGCGCCCTCGCCCCAGACCATACTCCCGTTCAATGCGCCCGCCGCTGTTGATGATACGCTGCAAAAAGGCTTGAAGTAAAAGTTGCGGCCCGGCTTCTTTGTAGTCGAAGCGTTCCACCCAATGCTCTGAGTTTTTGCGGAAGAAGTCTTGAAAGGCGGTGAGCAGTTTGTCCATATCGAGACGCCCAACGATATAATAGATTATGAGCTACTTTTATCCCGAATCGTTCGGCAGCGACCCCAGTTGGCATTGAGCCATTCATCCCTGGCCTCAATGTGATGAATTTCTGCAGAAAGAAGGTGATCCATGACAAACCCACATCGCCACAACATTACTTGGACAACGCCCAGCGAGGACGCGAATGGATCGATGCCCTTAGGCAATGGCGATATCGGTCTCAACGCCTGGGTTGAACCAAACGGCGATCTCCGTTTCTATATCAGCAAAACCGATAGCTGGGGCGACAATGGTCGTCTGCTCAAGGTGGGTTGCATCCGCTTGGCACTTGATCCTATGCCTGCGTTGGCTTCTTTTGTCCAGACTTTGCATCTAGAGTCAGCGACGCTGATCGTGCAATATGACGCGGGGTCAGATGAGGAGGCAACCCTACGGCTCTGGGTTGATGCCAACCAGCCCATCATTCACCTGATGGTAGACAGCCCTCGCCCTCGAACCGTCACCGCTGCCATCGGGCTGTGGCGTACGGAACCGACCACCCTGCCAGAAATCGAGATCAGCGACATCATGTTGGATCGCTCCCAGCCCAACCATCAACACGCACCCACGGTGGTCGAGCCGGATACCCTGCTGACGCAACAGCCCAACCGGATTGGCTGGGTTCACCACAACCGCAAATCGGTTGGGCCAGCATTAACGGCAGAACAGCAAGGTTTATCCGAGTTTGAGCGACCGGATCCGTTGCTCAACCGCATCTTCGGGGCCGTCATTCAGGCTGAGAACAACAGCGGATTAATGGGCACGAGGATAGACGACCAACAACTTCAGTCTCCAGCCGCTACTAGTCACCACTTTCAGATCCCCGTTTTGACCCAACATCCAGCCACCCCTGAGCAGTGGTTAACCGAGATCGAGGCAATTCTGGCCCAAAGCCAGCGTACGTCGCACGTTGAACACCGCGCCGCCCATGAACAGTGGTGGCAAACTTTCTGGACTCGGAGTTGGATTCACGTCACCAGCCCGGCTGGTGATGATGACGCAACCTTCGTCAGCCAAGCTTATGCCCTCCAGCGCTATCTGCAAGCTTGCGCGGGCCGCGGGGCTTATCCCATCAAGTTCAACGGCTCCATCTTCACCGTGCCGTACCGTGACAAACCGGGTGATGCCGATTATCGCCGCTGGGGTGGTGGCTACTGGTGGCAAAACACACGCCTGCCATACTTTAGCATGTGCGCGGCGGGTGACTTTGATCTGCTACAGCCACTCTTTCAGATGTACGCCCGCGATCTTTTTGAGCTCTGGCGGTATCGCACCCAGACCTACTTTGGCTACGACGGTATCTTTTTCTCTGAATGCGTTTATTTTTGGGGCGATGTCTTTACGGAATCCTATGGCTGGACGCCCTTTGCCGAGCGCGATGATCCGCTGCAAGAGAGCGGTTATCACAAATGGGAGTGGGTTGGTGGTCTGGAGTTAATCTGGCTGATGCTGGATTATGTTGATCACACCGACGATCAAGCCTTTTTACAAGATACGCTCCTGCCTTATGCCAAACAGATTTTGCTCTTTTTCGATCATTACTATCCGACCGACGAAGCAGGCAAACTGGTCATGCATCCATCTCAGGCCCTAGAAACCTGGTGGGAATGCACAAATCCTATGTCGGAAGTGGCCGGGCTACAAGCTGTCATCGCTCGCTTACTGGCCCTGCCAGCAGCCGCCCTGAAGACCGAACAACGCGATGCATTACATACTCTCCAACAAAAAGTGCCGGATTTGCCTACCCATGAAGTAGACGGGGCACCGATGCTGGCTCCTGCCGCCGCCTTTGACGACTTGCGTAATGTCGAACACCCCGAGCTGTACGCGGTCTTCCCCTTCCGCTTGATCGCCTTTAATCGGCCCAATCTCCACTTAGGGCTGGCCGCGTTGGAACACCGCAACCCGCAAGGTCACTTCGGTTGGCGACAGGATGACCTTTTCATGACCTATCTCGGGTTGGCCGAAGAAGCGCGTACGGCCGTGGTGCAGCGCGCCCGCTTACAGAATCACGACGCGCTAGCCGGATCCAACCCCGAACGGGCCATGCCCAACCAATCTCGCTTCCCGGCTTTCTGGGGACCTAACTATGATTGGTTCCCCGACCAGTGCCACGGCGGCGTTCTCGCCACGACTCTCCAGGCCATGCTGCTCCAATGGGACGGCAGACAAATCTACCTCTTCCCCGCCTGGCCTGCTGATTGGGACGTTGAATTTAAGCTCCATGCGCCGTATAATACGGTTGTTGAGGGGCGCTATGTCAATGGTGAGTTGCAACATCTAGCGGTAAATCCGCCTGAGCGGACCGAGGATGTGACGGTTATTTCAGCAGAAATACAGTCATAGAGTGAACGCCGGATTTCGCACAGAGCAGAGTGTGACTGGATAAGGAGCGACAATGCTAGACCAATATCGTGTCGATCACACCGGTTCTTTGACCGATGAACAGATAAAATTCTATGATCGGGAAGGCTATCTTGTCCTGCCCGATTTGCTAGACGAAGAAGATCTTGCGCCAGCCATTGAAGCGGTTTGTCAAAAAGTTAATCACATTGCCGATACACTCTTTGAGGACGGTCTGATCACCGACAAGTTAGTGGATCGTCCATTCGAGTATCGGCTGGCTGAATTGTTTGCCGATAAGACGGACGAGGAATTCTTAGTCTATGGACGCAGTTGGCGTGATCGCTTTCCAGGCTATTATCACTTTATGGCCACTCCCAAGATCATCGACGCCATTGAATCTTTGATTGGGGGCGAAATCTTCGCCAACCCCGTCTACAACACCCGACCCAAAGTGCCGATGGTGGCAGCAGGGGCCGTTCCCTGGCATCAAGACAAGTCTTATTGGCCCAAAGCCAATGCCAACCCGGTCATTACGGCTTGGGTTGCGCTGGTTGATGCAAATTTGGTCAACGGCTGTTTGCACATCTGGCCAGGCACCCACCGCAATGCAACCCTCTCTTTTCACAAAGAATCGTACAGTGGAACCGGCTATCTGGAAGTGGATGGGGTTCATCTGAAGGAGAAGATCAAGGCTGTGCCCTTGCCCGTTTCGGCCGGTAGCGTCATCTTGTTCAACGATCGTTGTATCCATATGTCCACGCCCAACAACAGCGACCACGTTCGCTGGGCCGTTGATCTCCGTTATCAGCCCACAGACCAAGACCCAATGCCCGGGTATGGTGCAGGGTTTTTGGCGCGCAGCTACAAGTATCCAGAACGGGTGGCGACGTTGGCGGATTGGCTGGCAGAGCGACCTGAACATGGGCAATGAGGTCCGCTTTAGAGTGGTCTAACATCTGAAACAATGAAATTCGAGCTTTTCGCTAAAGTACATCGGACAAAAGATGTTGGGCCTGGACAATGTTGACTACTCAAGTTACCTGCAAACCGATTCGTATTCCGCTAACGCAGTTTTTCTATAATTCAGAAGTGCGCGAACTCAATTCTGATTAAACTGTCGTCAACAGAGATTTTTGTACTTTTGTTGGGTTTTTCGTGTTGTTATCATTTTCCAAAATCTGATGAGAGCGTGAGTACAGTAGCATTTTCTATTTTATTGATACACATATTGCTAGCTCAATATGAGTTTGTCAAAATTATTCCATTCTGATATATTGTTGTGGTCTCTACCTTAACTATCACTCCCGATTGGCCAAACTGCGCGATTCGCTTGGCTCACCCCTGATAAGAATGAGTTCAAAATCACGACCACAGCTCATAATTACGGCCATTGAGGGCCTAAAGGGCCCTAAGTTGCTCCTTATTTGTCTACTATAAGCGTCTGTTAGAACGCAAGGTGTCCAGCCTGCCCCAGAGCGCGGTAGCAACTTGAATAATAACCTTTATGACACGCTACATCGTTCAGAGAATCATCAGCTTAATTCCGATTATTTTTGGTGTCTCTTTTCTGGTCTTTCTCATTCTGGCCTTTGTCCCCGGTGATCCAGCCCAGGTTGTGGCGGGGATGGATGCCAGCTCAGAGGAAGTCGAGCACGTCCGGAAGGCACTTGGTCTGGATCGCCCTCTCTATGTCCAATATGGTATCTTCCTGGCCAATGCCGCACAGGGTGACTTTGGACGCTCAATCCGCAGTCGGCGTCCTGTCTTAGAAGAGGTGGCAAGCCGTCTGCCCTACACGGTTGCGCTGGCCCTGGCTGCGCTAGCCGTTGCCGTGGGGATTGGATTGCCAGCAGGCATACTTTCGGCTATCAAGCGCTATACGATCTGGGACAATATTGCCATGGTGGTGGCGGTATTAGGGGTGTCAACGCCCGGTTTTTGGCTGGGCTTGATGTTCATTATCTTCTTTAGCGTGCAGTTGGGCTGGTTGCCTACATCCGGCGCGGATAGCTGGCGGCACTATATTCTGCCCGCGGTTTCACTGGGCATGGCGTCGGGTGCCATGATTGCCCGTCAAACGCGCTCTGCCATGCTGGATATCATCGGGCAAGATTATATTCGCACCGCGCGGGCCAAGGGCTTTAGCGAGCGGGTGGTCATTGTCCGCCACGCCCTCAAAAATGCGCTGATACCGGTGGTGACCATTATCGGTCTTCGTTTAGGCACATTGCTTGGCGGATCGGTGGTGATCGAAATGGTCTTTGCCTGGCCGGGGCTAGGGCGTCTGCTGGTCGAATCTATCGGCTTTCGAGATTTTCCCATGGTGCAGGTGGGTATATTGCTGCTGGCCTGTGGTTTCCTGCTGGCCAATTTGCTGGTTGATATTCTCTACGTCTATTTAGATCCGAGAATTCGCTATGGCTGACCAAATGGCCGCGACAACTCGCTTACGCCCTCAGGTTCGCTGGCGTTATTTACGCGAGCTGGCACGCAGCTATACAGCCATCTCGGGCGCAATTATTCTTGCGTTCTTTGTGCTGGTGGCCATCTTCAGCCCGAGCATCGTGCCGCATGACCCCTATAAGATCAGTCCCGCCGAACGGCTGCAGCCACCTAGCGCGGAACACTGGATGGGCACGGATGAACTGGGCCGCGATCTGATGGCGCGTATGGGGTTAGGCGCAAGATTTTCACTCCTGGTGGGCTTTAGCGCAACTTCGATAGGGTTGATTATCGGCACGGTGCTGGGGATGATTGCCGCCTATATCAGCGGGCGTCTGGGCGAAGTGGTTATGCGCTCCATGGATGTCCTGATGGCCTTCCCTGGTTTTTTGTTGGCGATCACCATTGTGGCTATGCTGGGTCCCGGCTTGATCAACGTGGTGATTGCAGTGGGGATTGACACGATTCCGACCTTTGCCCGATTGGCCTATGGAACGACATTAAGTGCCAAAGAGAATGAGTACATTCTGGCTGCACGTGCGCTCGGCGTTCGCCCCACCACAATTCTGGGGCGTCATCTCTTTCCCAATATAGTGTCACCGCTGATCGTGCAGTACACCCTGCGCGTGGCAACGGTCATACTGCTGGCGGCAGGGCTTGGTTTTTTGGGGTTGGGGGCCAAATCACCAACGCCAGAGTGGGGTATTATGCTGGCCGATGCTCGTTCGTATATGCGTACCACGCCCCATGTCGCCATCTTCCCTGGCGTAGCCATTGCCCTGGTCGCGTTAAGCCTCAATCTGTTTGGCGACGGTCTGCGCGATGTGCTGGATCCACGTCTACGTAATCGGTAAAGGTTGAAGGGTGTAAAAGTTGAAAAGTAACAGAGCGACAGAGTTGTAACCGTTCAACTTTTCAACCGTTCAACTCTGCAACTTTTATTAAATTCCAACCAAAGGAGAAACCCAAATGTCCCAAATGTTGAAGTCTTTGCGATTTTTTAGATTGAACATGCTCATCGGTGGTCTTATGGTTTTGGCACTCTTGTTGGCCGCCTGTCCCGCACCTGCTCCTGGTGCGCCGGCAGGGGGTGATGACAGCGAGATGATGGTAGAGGAGTCTGGTGAAAAGACACTTACTGTTGCTTCCACCTTTGCCGAGACGACCTTCGATCCACACTTCATGTTGCGAATTGACGGTGCAGGCCTCACCCTGCTGACCTTTGAGACCCTGGTTGAGTTCAACGAAGATATGGAAATTGTACCGCTTCTGGCCGAGTCTTGGGAAGTGAGTGAAGATGGCCGTACTTGGACCTTCAACTTGCGGCAAGGTGTCACCTTTCATGATGGCACACCCTTCAACGCGGAGGCCGTGAAAGCGACTTGGGAACGCTTCCTGGATCCGGAAGTGGGCGCCAAGGATACCAGACGGCTGGAACCGATTCTGGAAAGCCTTGAAGTAGTCGATGAACACACCCTCAATCTGACGACCTTTGACCCCTATCCCGAACTCCTGACAAACCTGACCGACGTTCATACGGCCATTATCAGCCCCACCGCGGCCGAGAAATACGATCCGGCAGATTTTGGTCATGAAGAGCCGGTCGGCACCGGCCCCTTTAAGTTTGAACAATGGGTAAGCGCGGACCGCTTTGAATTGGTCCGCAACGAAGAGTACTGGGGTGATAAGGATGTCTGGGCCGACCGAATCGTCTTCCGAACGATTCCCGAATCGGCTTCCCTAGTGGCGGCGTTAGAAGCAGGCGAGATTGACGTGGCCCTTGGCGTCCCCGCGGAAGAGGCCGCTAGACTGGGGGAAAATGCAGACTTGAGCGTAGGCACCTATGAAGCATTCCGTACCTTTATGGCCAGTATGTTGGTGACTGTCGCGCCCTTTGACGATGTGCGCGTACGCCATGCTCTAAATTATGCTGTTGACAAAGAGGCACTCACCCAATTTGTGATGGCTGGCTTTGCCAAACCGACCGAAACGGTCCTCTTCCCTGGCTTGCCCTATCGCGTTGCTCAAGAACCTTATGCCTATGACCCAGACAAAGCCAGAGAACTGTTGGCCGAGGCTGGCTATTCCGATGGCTTTGAGACAACCCTGGCCTATACGCCCCAATGGGACAAAGGCAAAGAGATGGCCGAGACCATTGCGGCTTATTTGCAGGATGTAGGCGTCACAGCGGAATTGCTCTCCATGGAAGCAGCCGTTCTTTCCGAGTTCTATCGAGATACCGCCGAAGTGCCGGACCGCCGCATCTTTATGGTCCGCAAGTCCGCCTTTGGCGTCGACTTCAATCTGACCCGCCTCTTTACACAAGCATCATTTGACGACGACAATCGTGAGCGCTACTTTAATCAGGAAGTTGAAGATTTGCTGGCAGAAGCACGCTTCTCATTTGACGAAGAGTTGCGCGCCAACAATTATGCTGAAGTGCAGCGCATCGTTTGGGAAGATGCGCCCGAAATTTTCCTCTTTACCGCAACCCCAGCCTTTGCCACACAAGCCGACGTGACGGGATTGTGGTTCCGCACGGACGGTGTGCCGACGTTGGCTGAAGTCTCCAAGGAATAGAGAGACGACAGCTGGCTGTTACAGAGTTCAGCCACGAGGTAGCTGTGATTGCAGATAAGATTTTTTCAGATAATGCAGGGCTAATTATGGATTATCAAACGGCCTTGGCAAATTTGGTAGGCAATCGAGAGTGGAACATAGATACCGATGCTGGGCAGATCACATTTGGTGGCGACGATGATTGTATAGTCCGTAGAATCCAGTTGATTGGAACATATTCAAATTCGTCAAGTACATGGCGGTGGGCTGATGAAAATGAGGGGTTCCGCGGACCAAGCAGTTTAGTGACCGAAATTCATGATATTCGAACCAGAAAATACCTGTCACTCGTTGAACCTCTCTCCATGAATGACCAAATGCTAACCGGAGGGATTAGCGGCCTAAATCAGTGGGATCTCGCATTTCTTGTAGTAGCAATAGCACAAAAGCCAGCATTTATGTGTCCGTATGATGGGGGGCAGTTGTTTGTTTTGGTGTGTGGCGTAAATGTAACCGGTCCTGAAACGATAGATGAATTCGTGGATCGATACAAGAAGTCTACAAGAATGCTGGTTTATGAAAATCAAGACCAAGCATTAAAGCATTATGCAGCAGTTCATGGTTACATCTGCGAAGACAGAGGAGAAACAATAGCCATAATAGGCGAAGAACAAGAAGTCTTGCTTCACTTCTGTGATGGATTCTTGTCAGAATGACTTCCACACAGAACGAAGTTAACGAACTTCGCCCACCGAACACCGACCTACTGAACACCATGAAGATCAAAGACATTTCCGCGACCTTACTCGTCATCCCTCTAGCGAAAGTCTTCAAGGGGAGCAACTATCAAGTAAGTGAACGTTGCACCATCCTGGTACGGATTGAAACCGATGCTGGCGTGGTCGGCGAAGCCTATTCTGGCGACGAGCGCGTCTTTTACCGCGAAGAGCGTGATCTCATCGCCGGCCCTTATCGAGAGGCGATAATTGGTGAGGACATTTTTGCCACAGAACGCATCTGGGCCAAACTCTTTAACTTGACCCACGAAGTCCGCAATAAGCTTGTTGCCATCCGTGCCTTGTCCGCCGTTGACGTAGCCGTATGGGATGCGGTGGGTAAGGCACTGAATACTCCGCTTTACAAATTGCTGGGCGGCCATAAAACGGAGCTTCCTGTCATCGGCTATACCTATGGCGAAGCCGAAAAAAGTCCGGAAGATGTGGCGATTGAGGTTGCCCAACAGCTGGAGTGGGGCTATGCTGGCACCAAGCTCAAGGTCGGCCGGGCTGAGATGGATGAAGACATTCAGCGGGTGAAAGCCATCCGGCAAGCTGTTGGAGACCAGGCGCTCATTGCCTGTGACGCCAACCGCGCCTGGACACCGCCCCAAGCGATCTATTTTGCGCGCCAGGTGGAAGAATACGATATCGCCTGGTTAGAAGAACCGACTCAGTGGAACAATCAGGTTGAGGGGATGCGTGCCGTGCGCGCGGCCACAACCATCCCCATCGCAGCCGGACAGAGCGAACTGAGCGGTTTTGCCTGCATTCAGCTGATGCAGCATGGGGCTGTCGACATGATGAATGCCGATGCCTCATACATTGGCGGTATCACCGAATGGAAGCGCATGGCGGCCGCTGCCCACTTTTTGGGTGTGCAGATGATCCACCACGAAGAGCCACAGACTGCGCTGCACCTGCTGGCCGCCATTCCCCACAGCTACTGTGCCGAACTCTTCTCTGATCCGGTGCGTGATCCCATATGGCACGAGATGTATATCGACCATCCCCCTGTAATCAATGGCAAAATTAGCCCGCCGGATCGACCGGGCTTGGGGATTCAGATTGACCACGATTTTGTCGGAAGATATACGGTAACGTAGATTCAGGTGAAGTTATGGCTCATAATCGCTGGCGCACAAATCACGAATTGTGTGCTTAACTTATCAGGGGAAACAGATGACGCTTCGGCAGCAGGCAGTCCATGCAGGATCAGCTTAAAATAGAGCGAATTGTGACATGATTCAGATCTCACTATTTGTTACCCTTGTCGGTTCATTTGTGAGCCATGCCCGAATTGTTTATGTCCAGATTTTATCACCGACCAATTTCTGTGAATGAGTAATGAAAGCACTCCAAAAAATCTTAGAAGAAGCCGTCGATTTCGATGCAGAGTCTGTTACGTTAGAGTATGCCTCTGAAGGTCTTGAAATATATTTCATGCGTGGGCATATGGGTGCAGGTCACGTGATATCCGACAAGAAACGAGTACGTGAGATAATACGGGATGTCGTGGATGAAGCGAACTTGGAGCGAAAAGCGGGCGGCACCATACATCTTAAGATATCTAATAAGCCCTACACCGTTAGGGTTGAAGAATACGACAATTTTGGCGATTCTGCCTTTCGGCTGTCTCTAAAAGCTTAGAATAAGAGCTCGGTTTCAGTGCTAAACGAACAAACTATGAATAAAAATAGCTCACATATAGTCGTCGTCGGCGCAGGCATTCTCGGGGCCTCTATCGCGCTTCATCTTACGCTACGCGGCGCACAGGTCACCATTGTGGATGCTGCCACGCCGGGACAGGGCACGACCCGCGTCTCCTTTGCTTGGCTCAACGCGTTTGCCAAAGATCCCTTTCACTACCACGATCTGAACCGACGGTCACTCGACATGTGGCCGCGGTTCGCCAGGCGATTGGGCGTGGAAGAGGCAGTTACATGGGGCGGCGAACTGAAGTGGGTTACAACAGAGACTGAGGCCGAAACCCTCATTGCTCGCGTCAAACAAGTACAAGCTTGGGGTTACCCCACCAGGCTGATTGATGCCGCAGAGTGCAAGCAGTTAGAGCCGGCTCTAGAGATTAGCCAGATGAAGGTGGCGGCTTACACAGACATCGAAGGACATGTCGATACCCAGCAGGTGGTTCGCGCCTGCATGGCCGCCATGGGAGACAATGGTGTAGAGATCTGCACCCAAACGCCAGTGACCGATCTCCTGCTGACCGATTCTGGAAAGAATGGAGCGGTTGTCGAAGCGGTGCAGATCGGTGACAGCGCCATTCCCTGTGATGGCGTTGTCCTGGCGGGTGGTGCTGATATGCCAGAACTGGCCTCGATGGCAGGAATCAATCTCCCTGTTTACCACACCTTTGGCGCAACCATTCTCACCGAACCACTTGCGCCGCTCTTCAAAACGATTGCTGTGCTGCATCCCTTTCGAGATGCACGGGATCGCGTCAACTTTCGGCAGTTCAAAGATGGGACGGTCATGATCCAAGGTGGTTCAACGGATAACAAAAAAACAGGCGATCGGGGTAAAACCGATGAGGAGATCGCCCAGATCATGACAGATGCTGCGGCCATCTTGCCTGCATTGAAGGAGGCTAAAATCAAGACCGTGCAGCGCGGTCGCCGCCCCATCCCGCAAGATAGTCACCCCATCATTGGCTTTGCCGGAAATGTCTCCAACCTCTACTTGGCAACGACCCACAGCGGCATCACATTGGCACCCATCATCGGTGAAATGGCTACAATCGAGATCCTTGACAATGTCGATGTAGAATTGTTTGCCCCTTATCGCCCGGGGCGATTTTTATAAGCGATTACTTAACATCATCGACAACAGTTTGGTAGTTCATGAAGTGGTTGCAAAGCGGCATAGCGAAACAACGTTGCATCGACGGGTCCGCAAGGCATTATTTGTGGCGCCGTTCCGAGCTTCAGCGAAGACGTAAATATGTAGGCACTCACTCAGCAAAATCGACAAACTATTGTCTAATATCCGGGCCGGTCGATTTATCCGACCAGCTTGGGGCGTATCACCTTCCCCCGACAGGGCTATGCTTCGGCAAAAGGTGGGTTGACGCCGTTTTTACCCCTTCCCTGCATTCACGAAGCTGGGTTCTCCTTCGATAAGCTCAGTCTACATCGGGGAGTGAATAACTACAAGTTAAGGCCCAAATATACCCCTATAAATCGCCCGTTCAGAGTCCGTCATCTCCGGCTTGCGAGCCAATGCAAGTTGCGAACCGCTGATCTCCGCCTGTAAGCCTGCATAAGGTGCATACTTAGCAATGGGAATCGACTCTGTGCCCGTAACGTAACGACTAAAGAAGTCATCCAAGTCTACACCGCTTAACTCTTCGGCCAGTGCTTGAACATCAGCCGTCGAGAAGAGTTCACCTGTACCTCCATATTGCTCAAACAATGCGGCCATAAGATCATCGATGCTCTTTTGGTTTGCGGTCTCGTGTCGAATGATCAGATCAAGCACCATACCCACAAACATACCGCCACCATAAACTAGACCGCGATAGGTGTTTTTGTTCTCCCCAGCCTCTTGGATCGAGACACTACCATAGCCTGAGTTGGTCACATACAGCCGGTAGTGTTCACGAAAAAAGTCAAAGCAGGTCGCCTCATCAAAGTATCCAAACTTGTGCAGCGCGCGAATCGTCTGGTAATCGGTTAAGCCTTCACCAAACCATTCGCCCTCCGCCCCGCTGTCGATGGTCTTGCCATTCCACAGGTGAAAGAACTCATGCGCGACCAGATGAATCGGCGATACCTGAAGCACCTCGGTGCCGATATCCAGTTCATTGAAGCCGTAGATGTCGGATCCTGGGGCAAAGACCAGGGCGATATTGCGATCAATCACTTCACCATCGGTCAGCGGACCGGATGTAACGATCACCGCGACTTTAGGAAAGGGCTCGCCTTCAGCGGTTTGAGGCAGACCGCCCATCAGCTCCGTATAGTGGTTGAAAAAGCTATCCGCGGCTCGGGCAAGCTGCTCCTGCTCAGCCAAGATCTCATCACCGGCAAATACCCAAACAACTTCTGTATCCCCTTGGCGCGTCGTTACCTCACGATGTTTCCCCATAAACATCATAGATTCAACCAGGTCATATAAATCTCGCGCAATGTAGGTTTGGGCATCATCTGCCGATTGAGACCAGGGAACGGTTGCCAACCAACCGTCTGGCAAATCAAACGTGACGGCAACGTTTTGGCGACTGTCTGCCGCTGGCAGGCCACGTCCCACTAGCCAGGGTAACATTGCCGCGGCTTGGGGAAAGCGCGCTTGCCCATTCATCACAAATAGGGTGCGTCCCGTTGAAAAGATACCCCAATCGGTCACAAAGGCGGATGTATCTATTCCACCGGGGAAGCCATCCACTGTTTCATGATTGATGGCGATCTCATACGTCAGGGTCACAGCATCGCCCGGTCTAGCATCAATTAACCATTTGCGGCCCGCCTCCCACCCTTTCCAGCGATTGCAGGCAAAGACCCACCACATCGCGCATGGTCGCACCTGCAGCGCAGTGCCGTTCTGGTCCGTCACGCGTAGATTCTTGACGAACGGCCCATAGAATTGAGCCGGTGTTAGATGTCCCATCAAGAGAATGCGATCCTGCAGAACAAACTCTGCTTCGATATAGGCCGTGCGCCAATCATCATCTTGAATTGTGACGGAATAAGCGGTTGGAGCGTCATTCGCAACAAAATTATAGGTCGCGATGGCATAAACGATGGTCAACACCAGTATGCCAAGGATAGTCAAGAAAATGTTTCTCAATAGCTTGCGTGTCATAGCGGCTCCTCTGTTTTGGTGATACTAGACGCCAGCTTCTGCAAATTCATCAATATATTTTGCGAGACCAGAGACATCTTGTAGAGATTGGGCAATAATTCTATGGTTGAACTCCGGACAAGCTATTTGGCCGTATGACCTCGCTCCATACTCTCCGCGTCCGGCTTATAAAACGCTTCGGACGACGCGCTCAACTTCAACCCCTTTTCCTTGAGTGCGGTATCGGGTACCTTCTCTATTGGTGTATATTGGGGATGGGGAAAATCTTTGTAGGGATTGTTACGGGCCGCATTGTAGCAACAGATCAGATTCCAACGGGTGCGGTCGCTGGTATTGGCATCCGATCGATGCAATGTATTGCTGTGGAAAAAGAGCGCGGAGCCTGGCTCTAACTCGCAGTAAACGATCTCAAAGTTCTTGAGCAGTTGTTCGACCCGCTCCGGATCGGCACAGTTCTGGCCTGAATAAACCCCATGATCAATCCGCCCAGCATGATGAGAACCCTTAATGACTTGCATGCAGCCGTTGCTTTTGTCGGCGCGGTCCAACGCAATCCAGCAGCTCGCCATATAGGGAAAGAGACATCCATTCTTGTACCAATAACCATAATCCTGATGCCATTCCCAAGCCCCACCGACCTCGGGTTCTTTGTAGAGCAGCTTCGAATGGTAGTGATAGACTTCGCCGCCAAGCACGGCTTCCATCGCATCCACAACTCGATGGGAGCGGCTAACCATGCCCCAGATATCGTTACTGGGATGATTCCAGACGGCTATCTGGCTCTTCTTGCCTGAGCGGTCATCAATATCCATGGTATTCTCTTGGATAATGGTGTCTGCTTTGGCCGCGGCCAATAAAAGATCGGTCTCTTCCTGGTCAAAGAGGCCTGGAACGATCAAATAGCCATCATCGAGAAAGGACTGGACTTGATCGGCTGAGAGTTGGTGATGATTCTTAGGCATAAGATTTCCTTTGGTTTCCTTTGTTTGTGGATATGGACTCTGTTTGAACAAAACTCAGTCGACCGCAACCGTTAAGTGAGCACGTCCATGTGCGGCACGAGGCGTGCCTTCTGAACTGCGGTCGACTGATGCTATCTTTAAGGATTATGATGTAACCCATCAAATACAATACCGATGCTCCTCAACAAATTGATTGACGGTGTGTTGATTATCCCAATCGATGGCCATAAATTGTTGGCGCATCGCTTCCTGGTAGTCGGCCCATTCACGCCAGTGACGCATCTCCTGTTCCGGGTTTGATGGGCTGCGCGCAATAAACCCTGGTACCATAGATTGGGCAGGCATACCGGCACTCTGACCAAAGGCTTGATCGGTAGGCTGATAGCGCAGATCGAAACTAAAGCGGAGGCGATCGCTCAGGTTGCGCAAAGAGCCATGCTGCAGCCGTCGATGATGAAAATGGACATCGCCAATTTTCGTTTCTATATAGTGCCTGATGGGACCCAGCATCATCTCTGGGATACCGACTCTATGTGGGTCTTTATGGGCGCAATGTAGTGATAAATCCCCCTTGTGGCTTCCGGGGACGACCTGCAAACAGCCCATATCTTTATCCGCATCCGTCAGAGGCAGCCAGACAGTCAGCATATCAATCTCGGTAAGATCTTCGGAGTAGACGCTTTGATCTTGGTGCCACCAAGTTGCCGTCAAACCGACATGGTAATCGTTGTCGGATGGAAAATACCGTTCTGGCGGTTTTACGCGCACCACGTTCACAGGGTTTACGGTGATCTCTGGTCCAATAATTGCTTCAATCACATCAAGTAGCTTATCATTGGTGAGCAGGTCAAAGATGGCTGGTCCGTAATGAAGCGGTGTATCCGCCTTTGTTGCGCTGGGCGGGTTAAGGAAGATGCGAAAATAATCGTAAAGCCGATCACCTGTTTCGGCCATCACTTTGATCATTCGTTCCTCAAACGGCAGATCGTCATACGTAGATGAAAGGTCACCGGCGGCATACCAAGCCCTGGCCTCACGGTCCAGAACTGCTGCATATTCATCAATGGTTGGCTGGAGATCGTCGACTGGGTCAAACAGACCGCGCACAACGATGTAGCCGTATTCATCAAATTTATTGCGGATTTCGTGAGAGGGTGCTGAGGGGGCAACTTCTGAAAGTTGGTCAACTTGGATCATAGTGGTCTCCTGGTCTCTTGGTTGGCTCTTCGGTCGCTCAACCGCCAACACAAGAGCTTCCTGAGCAATTTCCGATGTAGGTTTCGCCAATAGTATACTCGATCTTTCCCTAATAAAATAGGCTCATATGGGGTTCCAAGGATCTGGTCAATTTTTGACGTGATCTTACTCAGTATATCGATCTGGCTAGGGTGTAGCTCCCAGGAATGCCATATGAGCGACAAAATATTAGCGCAGACAGCTTGGAAGTTGGATACAATACCCGGTGTTGATGCCGCGGCAGTGGATGATTACCAAATTGAGTTTAGACTATGTTGATCACTCGGGTTACTTGCAAACCGATTCGTATTCCACTAACACAGTTTTTCTACAACTCAGAAGGGGCCGGCACCAAACGTGAATGGGGCGGCAAGCTGAGTCGGGTATCACCGAAGCGGCCATCGCCCATTTTGGAATACCTGCTGGTCTTTATCGAAACAGATGAGGGACTGGGCGGTATCGGCGAAGCCCCCGCGGATATTGGCTTCTTTGGCCAAACCCTTGAATCCATCTACTTTGCCATCAATGACTATCTCGGTCCGCAACTCGTGGGCAAAGAGCCTGGTGAGATTCAATCCCTGCTGGATCTAATCGACTATCGGGAAAACAGCTCGGCTAAATCCGGAATTGATTTGGCCCTGCACGATCTTGTGGCCAAAGCTCAGAACCAAAGCGTATGCGAATTTCTCGGCGGCCGCCAGCTTGAGCGCGTTACTGTGGCCGTTGAGATTGCGGGCGGGGCACCTGATGACATGGCCAATGAATGCCTGAAATACATGGCAAAAGGCGTGCGGGCATTCAAACCAAAGATCGGTGGTGATCCGAAACAAGATGCGGACCGTCTACGCGCCATACGAGAGGCCGTCGGGCCGGGGGTTTCTCTTCGGGCCGATGCCAATCGCGGTTACTCTGTAGACGAGGCCATCGAACTGTGCCGACTGGCGGAAACCTATGATGTTGGCCTGGAGCTTTTGGAGCAACCGGTCGATTATTGGGATTTGCCTGGTATGGCCGGAGTTCGTTGCGGCGTGAACATTCCAATTGAAGCCGATGAGAGCTGTTTTAGCGTTCATGACGCCGAGGCGATTGTGCGAGCCGAAGCGGCTGATGTCTTGAACATCAAGATTGCCAAAGCCGGTGGATTGTTAAATTCCATGAAGATTGCTGCCATTGCAGAGTCCGCTGGATTAACCTGCGTACTGGGTACAGCCTTTGGCATTGGACCGAAGATTGCGGCCAAATTACATTTGGCTTCGGCCATTGGGATGCAGGACGCCGTTGAATTTACTGAACTGGGCCTGCATGGTCCCATGCTGATCGGCTCTGACGATGAGCGGTTTTCATTGCCACTTGATGATGACGGCTGCCTGCCTGTTCCCGATGGGGCAGGACTTGGCATCACATTGGATCCGCAGCAGATTGATGCCTATTGCATTGAGGTTTCGGATATTTTCTAAGCATATTGAGGAATATGGCGATTAACCGTACGCCAAAGGAGATGACGCTCAATGACACCTTTCCAGGAGAGCCTTCGAGGCAGTATCCCCGCTCTATTGACTGCCTTAAACAAAGATTTGACGGTCGACCAGGAGGCCATGCGCAAGACCGCTCGACGAGCAATCGACTACGGGTCACAGGGGGTAGTCGTGCTCGGTACGTCCGGCGAATTCGCAGGGATCGATGACGATCAAAGGGGAGTAGCAATCCGAGCCGTTGTCGACGAAATCGGCGCTCAAGCGCCTGTGATCGTTGGCTGTGGCCAGCCCAACGTTCAGCGCTCCCACGATCAGGCCAGAGCCGCCGCAGATTTGGGTGCCGACGGCATTTTGGTCAACCCGCCTTTCTATTCTCCTATGACCCAGGATGAGATCGTCTCCTTTTTTGCCGATCTGGTCGAAGTCTCACCTCTTCCCGTTATGCTCTACAACATTCCCATCATGACTGGGGTCGCAGTAGAGCCAGCGACCATCCCGCGCCTGCGAGACGTTGGCGTACAAGGGACCAAAGACAGCTCTGGAAACCCAGCCAATACGCTCGCATACCTCACGGCCCTTGGGCCTGATGCCGACTTCCGCGTGGTGGTTGGTGGCGAGACTTTCTTTCTTCACTTACTCGACGCCGGTGTCTGCGCTACGACCGGTCTGATGCCTGGTGTGGCACCTCAATTGACAGCGCGCATTTACGATGCCTGGCAAAAGAGAGAATATCAGGTCGGATTCGCTGCCCAGCATGAGGCGAATGCCTTCGCTGCCTCGTTACGGGAGCTACACGCGTTCATACCCGCCGCAGGCAAGGCCGTGCTAAGCCGTCTCGGTCTGATGGGAAAATGGGTCGCACCACCCAAGACGCCTATGGCCGACGAGGAAGCAGAACGCGCCTTCGAAACCGTAAAATCATTCCTACCAGAGTACAGTTAGGGAGCTCGGTGCTGTACATCATTTCAAGCCTATGGAGAAAAACCCCATGCGTATCCTAACCGGTGCTTTCTGTCACGAAACCAGCACCTTTACCACCGTTCCCACCACCTGGGACAACTATCACAACGAACGTTTCGGTTTTCTACGTGGTGATGCTCTGCTTGATAAATTCCACAACACCAATTCACCCATCGGTGGCTTCATGGCGGGTGCTGAAGCCCACGGCTTTGACCTAATTCCCACCCTCTATGCCAATCCGCAGCCGAGTGCGCCGACGCCGCGCTCCATCTTCGATGCAATTCTAAATGAGATGTTGGAACGCATGGCGGCTGCAGGGCCAGTCGACGGCGTGCTGCTTGAGTTACACGGCTCTATGGTAGCCGAAGGAATTGATGATGGAGAGGGGCACATCCTCGCGGCTGTCCGTGACCTTGTCGGGCCAACGGTGCCGATTCTGGCACAGCTAGATATTCACGCCAACGTTTCGCAGCGGATGGTGGAGAAGGCTGATGTGCTTATCGGTCGTGAGACCTACCCAGAGGTAGATCAGGCGGCGCGCGGTCGCGAATGTGCGGATGTGCTGGTAGGCATAGTCAAAGAAGGTCTGCGCCCAACCATGGCCCTGCATCAAGTGCCGCTGGTATGGGGAATGAACCAGGTGACAGCGCATTCACCTATGCGCGAAGCGATTGCCGCACTACATCGGATTGAAGAGCAGCCCAACGTGATATGCGGCTCGCTTTCCACCTGCTATCCTTTGGCAGATGTCCCCGATATGGGCGCATCCGTCTATATTGTCGCTGACAACGATCAAGTGTTGGCCCAACGCTATGCAGATGAACTGGGCGCGTGGATTTGGGAACGCCGTGCCGATTGGCATACACCCATGCCTTCAACCCAAGAGGCCCTCACGCAAGTAGGGACAGCAGGAAACTTTCCGGTGATCTTTGCCGACCGCAACGACAATCCAGGCGGTGGCTCCCCTTCCGACAGTACGGGGATGTTGCGTACCTTTATCGAGGCGGGTCTGCAGGATGCCTGTCTGCTCTACATTGTCGATCCAGAGGCGGTGGACCAGTGCCAGCAGGCAGGTGTCGGCGAAATGTGTGCGCTCAAGGTAGGTGGCAAATCATCTCCAATGCAGGGTGAACCCATTGACATGCGGGCGGAGGTGGTTGCCCTCTCTGACGGTCATTTTCGCTATGACGGTCCACGGAATGCCGGGTTGGCGGGCGACATGGGGCCATCGGCTCACATCGTGCAGGATGGCATCCATGTCCTATTGGTGACCAAGCGTGAACAGCCCTTCGACACCGCTTTTGCGCGTACACTAGGACTAGTGCCGCAACAGATGCGCTATATCGGCGTTAAGTCAACGGCTCATTTTCGCGCGGGGTTTGAAGCATGGGCTGGCGCGATAGTTGCCGTCTCTGAACCCAGCGTGCATGATCCCATTACCGGCACCTTGGCATTTGAAAAGCTGGGGCGCAAGGTATATCCGTTTGATGAAGTATAAGACCTTAACAATAGTGGATGTACTGCCTGCCCTACGGCGAATGTAAAGGAAAAACACCAGACCCAAAGTACCGAAGGTGGCCGCAGGTGCCGTGCCCTGGCATCAAGACAAGTCCTATTGGCCCAAATCCAACGCCAATCCGGTCATCACCGCTTGGGTTGCGCTGGTGGATGCGAATTTGGTCAACGGCTGTTTGCACATCTGGCCGGGCACCCACCGCAATGAAACCCTCTCCTATCACAAAGAATCGTATAGCGGAACCGGCTATCTGGAAGCGGATAGGGTTCATCTAAAGGAGAAGATCGAGGCTGTGCCTTTACCGGTTTCGGCCGGTAGCGTCATCTTGTTCAACGATCGCTGTATCCATATGTCTACCCCCAATAACAGCGACCATGTGCGCTGGGCCGTTGATCTCCGCTATCAGCCCACAGATCAAGACCCAATGCCCGAGTATGGTGCGGGCTTTTTGGCCCGCAGCTATAAGCATCCAGAGCGGGTGGCGAGGCTGGCGGATTGGCTGGCAGAGCGGCCTGAACGTAGGAAGTGATCGGTCTTATGATCCCCAGTAGGTAAACCCTAAAAAACCTGTTTGACATCTATGTAAACGTCATGGTATAGTTTTGAATCTCCCCTTAAGTTGTCTCAACTAGATAAATAGTAGGCACTATAAGCCACCAGAACTTTGGACAATTTCGCTGCGATTGGTAAGCTTTAGCAGCCAATGGGATAGTCTTCAGCAATACGGTCCTATGTTCGCTGGCTATGTGATTGCCTCGATTCCACTTCTGATTCTCTTCATGTTTACGATGCGCCTATTTATCGAGGGGCTAGCGAGCGGCGCCATTAAGGCCTAACCATTTTACACGTACGAGTAATTAAAATGAATCACACAATTAATCCTACCTTCCAAGGCCGTCTGCTTGACATGTCTCCTCAGGCCTTTGGGGCGCTACGTGCTTCAGATTCAACGCTTGATTCCGTAACGGAATTGCGGCAGCGTTTCGATGAGGATGGCTATCTCTATCTCCCCAGTCTGCTTCATCGAGACAAGGTAATGGCGGCGCGATTGGCAGCACTGAGCCGTCTAGACGAGCTGGGCCACCTAGACCCAGCACATCCTGTGAGTGAAGGCGTCGCCGCTGCTGAATATGATGGTGCCTTTATGCCCGAACTGGCCCAAGAGAACCCAGCCGTTCTAAAAATACTCTATACTGGTCCAATGATGGACTTTTATGAACGATTCTTTGGTGGACCTGTGCGCCATTTCGATTATACATGGTGTCGTGCCAAGGCTCCAGGTGACTCCACAGCCACCAGCCCGCACTGTGATATCGTCTTTATGGGGCGCGGTACCAACAAGCTGTGTACGAGTTGGACGCCGTTGGGCGATGTGCCCTTGTTGATGGGCGGACTGATGATACTAGAAAACTCGCATCGATTAGACGGACTCAAGTCTACCTATGGCCAACTTGATGTCGATCTATACTGTACCAACTATCCAGATGCCACGGAGATCGAATCGGGCAAAAAACAATGGCAACATCCCCAAGGCGGCTCCTACTCCCATGATGCCATCGCCACCCGCTCCGAATTTGGCCGTCGTTGGCTAACGGCAGACTACAAGATGGGCGACGTCCTCATCTTTAGCATGTACACCATGCACGCCAGCATGGACAACCAGACCAATCACATTCGCATCTCTACGGACACGCGCTATCAGTTGGCATCCGAACCAGTTGATGAGCGATGGATCGGGGAAAACCCAATTGCCCACGGTCTGGAAAGTAAAATTGGGATGATTTGTTAGGAGGGGTGAAGAGTTGCAAGGTTGAAGAGTTGCTGGGTTGCAAGGCTGACGAGTAGCCAAAGCACTTTTCCACTCTTCCACCTTTCCCCCCTTTTCACTCTTCCATATCGCCGCAGTTGAACATAACATCAGGAGGAAACCCATGGAGAAGTCACAGATGCACCAAAGTCGTTTCTCAAACCGTAGTTTTTCAAGGCGTATGTTCATGAAGGGTACGTTATGGGCCGGAACTGGGCTCGCGCTTGCTGCCTGCGTGCCGCCGTCCGCGCCTGGCGGAGATGCAGCTTCTGGTGGGGAGATGTCTAGCGAACGCGTCGAAGTTGACGTCTGGACCGGCTGGACGGAACAGGCTGCCACCAATATTGAGATGATTCTGGATGGCTATAACGAGTCGCAAGAAAATGTAACGGCAACCCATGTGGTTGTTCCAGACAGCATGACGCAGAAATTGTTGGCTGCGATTTCCGCTGGTAACCCGCCTGGCACGGCCGTTGTCTTTGGGGCCAACATCGCCTATCAGCTTGCGGCCAATGACGGCTTGCTCTCGCTGGACGATCTGGGCAATCCCGATCAGGTTTCCACACTCAAGGGGTGGATGGACCCGGCGATTTGGGATTTGGGCACCTACGAGGACAAATTCTACTATGCCAGCATGTGGAATCAGTGCATGGGCGTCTTTGTCAATGTGGATATGGCTGAAGCGGCTGGCGTGGATGTAGATAGCCCGCCACAGACGCTGGACGAACTGGTGGCGGTTTGGGATCAGTTGACAATCTACAACGATGACGGCAGCATCGACGTCTTGGGCGGCGATTTCTCTTGGCCGCAGATGATCATGGGCCGCTACCTGGGTCAGTTTGTTGAGGATGATGGCACAACCATCACAGCCAACCATCCCAACAATGTGGCCGCGCTGGAATGGCTGTCCAATCATTGGGAACACGTGGGCGTGGACAAAATGCAAGAATACATCGCCTCTCTGGCCGGAGCCAGCGGTCGTTCGGCGGGTCAGGCTCCTCTGCTTGCGGGTCTACGGGCAACCGAGGTGACAGGGCCGTGGCGCTTCAATACGATCAACGAGTTTGCTTCGGACGACTTCCGTTTTACGGTGTGGGATTTCCCCAAGCCAGAGGGTGTGGATACCAAAGGGATGTACACGTATGGTGACGGCTGGATCGTTCCTGCCGGTTCACCCGACCCCAACGCTGCGTGGGAGATTATCAGCACGATGACAGGGGCGACTGGCAACCGTGACGTCTATACGTCGCTCTTCACCACGTGGCTCTGCGTGAATGGTCCCGTCTCTGAAAGCATGACCGAATGGCCCTCCTTCCAGAGCGACGTCATAGGCGCTTGCCCCGGATACGAAGAGATCTTCTTAGCTGACCTCTTTGCGTCTGATCAATACCTCTATCCGCCCAAAGTCCCAACCAGCAGTTCGTACATGTCGATGATGGGTGCTGAGTGGGAGAAGGCACGATTAGGCGAAAAATCGCCACAAGAGGCGCTTGACTTCGTACAAGAAGAAGCGCAGAAAGAGCTAGATACGTGGCTTGAGCAAAACGCTGGATAGTGGGAAGGGGGATTAGGGATCGGGACTAGGTGACCCATTCCCCATCTCTAGTCCCTGCTCCCTCGCTCCTTTGCCTTCTTGTCACCCATCGCTTCACGCCATGACCCGACTATTCAACATTTCGGAATTTTTCTTTAAATACGGGATATTGATTCTATTCGCGTGCTTTTTTATCCTGCCCTGGCTGTGGATGCTCTCTACGTCTCTGAAAAATCCACAGGAGCTTGTTGTCTACCCGCCGATTTGGATTCCAGAACCCGTGCGCTGGGACAATTACATCGAAGCGTTTAGAGAAGGCGCGCTGGGGCGTTACTTCTTGAATACCGTGCTGGTAACGGTGCCGTCAGTAATTGGGGCTGTCTTATCCAACGCGCTGGCGGCCTACGGGTTTGCCCGCATCCGCTGGCCGGGCCGCGACCTCGTCTTTGGCATCGTGCTGGCGACCCTGATTCTGCCCGATTTTGTAACCTTTATTCCCCTTTACCTTGTCTTCCGCAACCTCAACTGGATCAACACGTACTACCCACTTATAGTCCCTACGTTTCTGGGGAGTCCATTCTTTATCTTTTTGCTGCGCCAATTCTTCATGAGCCTGCCTGAAGAGCTGTCCGATGCAGGGCGCGTCGATGGCGCGTCTGAGTTCCGCATCTTTACACAGATCGTCTTGCCGTTGGCCAGACCTGCGCTGGCTGTGGTTGCGCTCTTCCAATTTATTGGGAGCTGGAACGATTACTTTGGCCCGCTGATCTATCTGAACGACACCGAGCTATACACGATATCGTTGGGGATTGCCAATATGCAAAATAGCTACGGCTTTATGAATTTCGCCTGGATAATGGCCGCCACTTGCGTCAGCGTCATGCCGATTATTCTGCTCTTTTTCTTTGCTCAACGCACCTTCATTGAGGGAATCGCTTTAACCGGGCTAAAGGGATAAGATTTCACCATGGCTACATCTAGCACGTTCCGTATTTCCAATCCACGCGACAGGCAGCGCCTCATCAATGGCCTGCTCTTTATTTCGCCCTGGGCGATTGGCTTTTTGGCCTTCCGTGTCTATCCCTTTTTCGCATCCCTGTACTATAGCTTTACCTTTTATCCCATACTCAAAAGCCCGAACTGGATTGGTCTAGACAACTACCTCAACCTCTTCGATGACCCGCGATTTCTAACCTCACTTTGGAATAGCAGCTATTACGCTGGTTTTGCCGTGCCACTGGGGACGATTGTGGGCATTTTGCTTGCGCTCATCCTCAACATGCGGGTGCGTGGACTTTCATTTTTCCGGACCATCTACTTTCTGCCAAGCATCACACCCGTGGTTGCTACCTCCATCGTCTGGCTGTGGATGTTTAATCCGCGCAGCGGTATCATTAACTTTATCCTCGAAATCGTCGGGATCGATGGCCCGGCCTGGTTGGGTGACCCGCTTTGGGCCAAGCCAGCACTGGTCTTAATGAGTCTTTGGGGACTAGGGGGCGCCGTTGTCATCTATCTGGCCTCGCTGCAAGACGTGCCGCGGGATCTACTGGAAGCGTCCGATTTGGACGGTGCCACCGCGCGGCAGAAACTCTGGTATGTGACCATTCCCATGATTAGCCCAGTAATTCTCTTCAACGTGATTACCGGACTGATTGCTGCCTTCCAGCTATTCACCCAGGTTCATGTCATGACCGGTGGTTCGGGCAGCCCAGCTGACTCAACGCTTATGATGTCCATCTATCTCTACCAGTCGGCCTTTGAGTTTTTCAAGATGGGATATGCGTCTGCCCAAGCCTGGGTTCTCTTTCTCATAATTGTCTTATTTACGCTCATACTCTTCCGCGTATCTGGCCGACTGGTCTACTATGGTGGGCGGTAGCTATTTAATTTTATGCTGATTCGAGGCCAGGAATTCCCAGATAGGGTTTGAACTTCTCAACCCACCCGAACGACAAGGATTGTGCCAATGAACATCTCCGACGTCCGTAAGCTGACCCCCATCACCCAAGAGTATGCTTACTACCAGACCAGTGGATTCTCTCCCAAAATGGATCCTATCATCGATGAGGCCGTCAAGTGGACCCGCTTCCACAATCGCGGGCCCGCCGCGCCAGGTATTCACAGCAAAGTGCTGGGCCTTTTTGAAGAGACGCGGGCCAAAGTCGGCAAGGCCATGAACGCCACCGCAGACGAAATTGTGCTAGGGGAAAATACGACCATCGGCATCAACATTGTAGCCAATGGCATCGACTGGCAGCCGGGCGACAACGTGATTCTAACCAACCACGAACACCCTGGAAATCGCATTCCCTGGTACAACTTTATTACTCGCTACGGGGTGGAGCTACGCTTTGTCTCGGTGGTGCATGACGAAGAACAGATGCTAGATGAGTTTGAGCAACTCATCGATGGTCGCACTCGGGTTGCTTCCATCAGCCATGTCTGCCGCCGAATCGGTCAGCGTTTTCCAGTAAAAGGCATGATTGAGATTGCCCACCAGAAAGATGTTCCGGTTCTGCTAGATGGCGCTCAATCCTTTGGCGCGATTCCGGTGGATGTAAGGGATCTAAACTGCGACTTTTATGCGTTCAGCGGCCATAAATACATCATGGCGCCCCAGGGTACAGGCGGCTTCTATGTTCGTCCCGACCGCATCGAGTGGCTAAAGCCTTCGTGGATTGGCTCCCACTCGGAGAAGGAGTTTGATCTTGTGGGCGGCATGACGCTCTGGGATGAGGCCAAGCGCTTTGAATTTGGCACCCGCAATCTGGCTGATCAGGTGGCTTTTGGCAAAGCATTGGATTTATGGGAAGAGATCGGCTGGGAGAATGTCTTCAGCTATATTGCAGACTATACCGACCGCATGAAGGCCGCCCTATTGGAGATTCCTGGCCTAATTTTGGAGACGCCCATGCCCTACGACAAATCCTCTGGCATTGTCACCTTCAGCCTCCCCGGCCACAATTCGTGGGACATTCATGCCTATCTGCAAGAGTTAGGCGTTGTTGTATCACCGCTAGAGAAGGATACGTCTATGATCCGTGTCTCGACTCATGTCTTCAATAATGATGAGGATTTGGCGCGTTTGGTAGATGGGGTCCGGCAGCTTGCGGAAAGAACGTAAATGTAGCTTAAGGAGAGATCTATGAAACGATTCGATGGCAAGATTGCACTGGTAACTGGCGCATCGCTGGGGATTGGGCGCGGCATCGCCCTCTGTCTGGCGGCAGAAGGGGCCAACATAGTGGTCAACTATCGCTCTCATCGTAACGAGGCAGAAGCGGTAGCCGCAGAGATCGAGAAGTTGGGCGGTCAAGCACGCATCTGGCAGGCTGATGTTTCGGACCGAGACGCAGTGGATGAGATGATTTCTGGGACGGTAAAGCACTTTGGTCGCCTTGATGTGGCCGTGGCCAACGCGGCCATGTCCATTCGGGAGCCAATCCTCGAAGCCAAGTGGGAGAACATCCAGAGTACTATCAATGTCACCCAGTTTGGCGTCTTCCACACTTGTCAGCTCGCCGCCCAGCAGATGGCCAGACAACCCCTCAATGGACGCAGCCGCGGCAAGATCGTCATCATCAGCTCCATTCATGAGGAGATGGGATTTGCGCTCAGCTCTGGCTACAACATGTCCAAAGCGGCCATCAACCATCTAGCCCGAACCATGGCCGGTGAACTTGCTCAGCACCGCATCAATGTCAACGTGGTCAACCCCGGCTGGATCGACACGCCCGGCGAGCGCAAATACTTTAGCGAAGAAGAGATCCAAGAGGCAGGCAAGCGCATCCCATGGGGACGTATCGGCCTGCCAGAAGATATCGGCAAGGCTGTCGCTTATCTAGCCAGTGATGATGCGGACTACGCTACTGGCTCGGTCTTGCGGGTCGATGGCGGCTTTATGGTGGGACTTGCTTTGCCGGACGGGGAATAATCTGATGCAAGCAAAAACAATGCGTGCCGAATACCTCCATGCCATTGCCCGCCAATTCTTTACAGTCGCCGCAAAAGGGACATACAAAAGTTTAGTAAGGAAGGGTCCAAAGGTACTCAGTATGAGCTAAGAAATCATCGGGATGAGCGCGGAAGTGATGGATGTTGCGAAGTTGTTGATGCAAAGCCTGCAACTTTTTTCTTTCGGAAAGATACTGGTTGTGCTCAACGGCCTGAAACCAAAGCAGTAATTCATGGGGATCATCGTTGTCATCATCGAAGGCAAGGTAGGGTCCGTAGCGCATGAGATAGTCCTTAAGAGAACGGCGGCCAGTAGTTCGTCGATACTGCTCTTTAATATTGCCGATGTCGATTTCTAAATCATTGTT
>JBCCHB010000190.1:0-29237 GCA_039028975.1 Chloroflexota bacterium | reverse complement strand
CTGCCTTCACTCTACTTTTCCTTTGACTAATTTTCATGACTGATTCCTTACTTCCCTACACTATTTCGCTGACTTTTTCATACCATCAGCTACATCACGGGACACTCCTTCTGAACAAAAGTTCTGTAGGGCAGGAAATTGTCGCCATTGAGGAAGAGTCCACCGGGGCGGATCAGCTGGCCCAATTCGTGATAGACCCGCACGAGATCGGGCGTGCGCAGCCAGTGTAGCGCGGTCGTGCTTAGCACGGCATCCACTTGGCTTTCTCCTACTTTCTCCACCCAGGCTGGATCCCCTACATCCGCATCGACCCAGCGCAACCGTCCGTTCATGGTACCCAAGGCCCCTTGCCCCATGGCCAGCAGCACCGGATCTAGATCCACGGCTACACTGCGTGCTTGGGGAAATTTCTGTAACAGCCGCTGGCTGATCGACCCCGGTCCGCTACAGAGATCCACTGCCACAAACTCTTCTGGCAGCAGCACCTCCAGCGCGGTAAGCATGACATCGAAGCGTGCCTCGCGCTCGGGTAGATAGCCGGTCTGTTGTGCATCCCAGCGTTTTAGCCAGCTTGTCCAGTCGGTAGATTGGCTGGTTGTGGACATTGTCGTTGTAGACATTGTAATCGACATATTGAAGCCCCATATTTGTATGAATTATGCACGTTCATTTGAATACCTGGTACAAGATGGCTCAAATAGATCAAGAGATAGAAACCAGGGTTTTTAGCTGGTTAAAACCGTGATCTCGCCTTCAAAACCCTGGCTTATTTTAGGCCGCTCTGTACTAGGCACAGAAAGCTTAATACATTTTGAGTTCCGACAAAATTGACATATTTGCGCAAATATGCAACAATCAGGCTATGGACTCGAAGGAACAACAAGAACTTGCAGATTTGTTAAAGGCACTGGGCGAATATAATCGTCTTTCGCTCGTTTACAAACTCTGTGAATGTGAGAAGCCTCAGAATGCGATGTGTTTATGCGAGTGTTGCAGCGTGGACTCATCGGTTGCCTCACGTCACCTGAGGGTTCTGGCTCAGGAAGGAGTTGTACAAATGGAAAAAAAGGGTCGAGAGAGAATCTACTCACTTAATCGATCTGAAATCGCGCAAAAACTGAGGATGCTCGCGGATCAAATCGAAGAACAACGCGCGTAACCCACTAAAAAAGGAGCTTTTTATGACAAACAACAAATGTAACTGCGATTGCTCATCTAAGGAATCTAAACGCTGCTGTACCGAAAAAACCTGTGAATGCTGTAAGGAAAGCTGCTGTTGTTAATCAGCATGTGGCCTTTAAGTACCCAAGCAAAAGTAAACAGGTATTTCGGTATTTCTTCAGAGTAAAGATGCCGAAATACTTTGTTTACAGTCTACTTAGCTTGCAGGCCGCAGACGGTTTTCTAAGGCTTCGCCCAAGGTGTTGCAGCCAAAGACAACCAAAAAGATTGCCAGCCCGGGTGGCAGCACCAGGTGTAGAGCTTGGTTCAGATAGGGCCGCGCCTCTACTAGCATGGTCCCCCATTCGGGCGTGGGTGGTTGAATGCCTAGCCCCAAAAAGCTCAACGCAGCCACGGCCAAAATAGTCGAACCAGCGTCCAGGCTCAGTTGCACGGAGACGGGACCAATGGCCCCCGGCAGCAGATGATGCGTGAGAATCCGCCGGTCTGTGGCCCCGGTGGCCCGGGCCGCAGTGACAAAATCAGACTGGCTTAAGGCAAGCACTAGACTACGCGTTAGCCGGGCATAGCTCACCCAGCCGCCAATGGTCAGGGTAACCATCAACGCAGGAATGCTCGGCCCCACAGCACCGATTAGTGCCAACGCTAGTATTATTTGGGGCAACGCATAGAAGAAATCGGTGATGCGCATGATGACGTTGTCGACCCATCCGCCTCCGTAACCGCTGAGCAGCCCCAGCATCAGGCCGATGCCCAAGGAAAATACCAGCACCACCCCCGTGACGAGCAACGAAGCACGCCCGGCCCACACGACTCGACTCCACACGTCGCGCCCCAACTGATCCGTGCCCAGCCAGTTAGCAGCCGATGGCGCTTGTAACCCCGTGCGTAAATCTACGGCCGTGGGATCATGGGTCGCAGTTAGTGGTGCAGCCAGGCATAGGAAGACAATCAGCAACATGGTAGCAATTCCGAGGGATGCCAAGAGCGAGCCGTGCCCATATCGGAAAAAGTGGCTTAGATAAAGCCACCGACGCCTGCGTTGTTTGGATTCGCGCTGGGCGCTACCCATCGGGGTAGGCAACTTCAGCTCATGCATGGGCTGGGCATCCATTTTCTCCCTTAGCAAATAGCTAAGAAGGGCAGAAGTTTTGAAGGAAGAGAAGGAGAAGCCTTCTCTGAACTTCTTTCCTGGTTGCTCTGCAACTGTAACCAAGCGAAACTTCCTAGCTATTCTTTTCTGGCTCAGGAATGGGAATCAAATAACTCGGACACAAGGTGACTGGCACTCACGAAGCTCCTTGGTTGGTAGACCATGTCTTACGCTCGCTAGGACGTTAAGTGCCAGTCACCAACGCGCAACTTATTTACGACCCATTCCTTACTCAGGTTAGGTGTACCGGATGCGTGGGTCGAAAAGCGTATAGCTGAGATCGACCAGCAGGTTGATCGTCAAAATCATGCCAGCAAAGAACAGCACTGTTGCTTGAATCACGGGAATGTCGCGATAGTTCACTGCTTGGATGTAGTAGTTGCCCAACCCTGGAAAGCTAAAGAGCGTCTCGACGATCACCGTGCCGCTGATCAACATGCCAAATTGCTGCATGGCCACGGTGACAAAAGGCACGGCCACGTTGGGCGCCAGATGACGCCGCAGGATGGCGGATACGCTCAACCCTTTGGAACGGGCCGTGCGCAGATAATCACTCTGCAGTTGGTCCAGCAGCAATGAACGCAGCAGCCGACTGAGACGGGCGGCATGGCCCAACCCCAAGGTGGCAATAGGCAACAGGTAGTGTTGCCAGCTCTTGGCTCCAAACGCGGGCAGCCACCCTAGATGCACCGCAAAGACCAAAATCAGTAGAAAGCCAAGCCAGAAATCAGGCACCGAGACCCACACCAGTGCTTGAAAACGGACCAAGTGATCCCCCTGCTGTCCCGCGTGCAGTGCTGCCCAGAGACCTGCGGGCACAGCCACTGCCAAGACGCAAAGCATGGTCAGTCCCCCCAGCACAACCGAGAAGCGGATATGCTTGAGAATCTCTTGCGCAATGGGGTTGTCTGTTCGGATGGAGTAACCTAGATCGCCGCGTAAGGTGCGCTGGAGCCATTTGCCATACTGCACCAGAATAGGTTGATCCAGCCCGTACTCCTCACGCACCCAGGCGATCTGCTCAGCGTTGGGCCCGCCACCGATCCGCTGGGCTGCGATCATCTGCGCTGGATCAGCCGGTGCAAGATAGATCAGCAGATAGACTAAAAAGCTTAAGCCAATTAGCAGCACAAGCGAATAGGCCGCGCGTCGGAGCAAATACTGAATCATGGAGCTTGACGTTAGTCCTGAGTCCTGAGTCCTTGGTCCTTGGTCCTTGGTCCTGAGTCCTTGGTCCTTATTGCGACCACCAAAATCGCATCTGAGGATGCTACCTCCGCACTATCCACATTATTAGCTAGCCTGAATTTTTGCATTGATGATACGCTAGCTTACTCGGCTAACGTTACCTGCTGCACCGCATAGGAGAGATCATATTCGGTGCCGCCTAGTCGGAAACCTTCTACGTTGCCACCCACAGCATAGACGCGCTGGGGGTAGACCAGCGGAATGATCGCTGACTCGGCATCCAGGTGTTGCCAGATCTGGTTATAGAGATCTTGTCGTTCGTCTTCATCGTTGGAGACCAGCACCGCGTCGATCAGGGCGTCGAGTTCGGCGTCGGCGTAAGATATAGTCGTTTCTTCGGTATCGACCGTGTGGAACGCGCCCGCCAGGAGGGTATGGGGATCATAGGGTGGCCCCCAGCTAAAGCGCATGATTAAATCATAGTCTTTGGCGAAGAAGGAGTCTAGCCAGCCGCTGTAGTCGTACATCCGCAAGTTCAGCACGATTCCTACTTCCTGTAGCTGTGCTTGGATGGCAGTGGCCATGGAAGCGGTTTGGGGCAAGCGCGATTGATCGACGACCAGATCAATCTCCAGCGGCTCCCCATCCCGCTCCAGCATGCCAGCATCGTTCAACGTCCAACCTGCGTCGGCCAGCAACGCACGTGCCTGATCGGGGTCATAGGTATACGTATCCACACCGGCCGATGTCACATAAGGAATAACTGGCGGGAACAATCCTTCGGCCACCTCGGCGCGCCCACCAAAAATGGCATCCGCCAGACCTTGGCGATCGAGTGCATGGTTGATGGCTTGGCGTACCTGTCGATCCGCCAGTGGCGAGTTCTCCTGATTGGCAGCAATGTAGAAAATGGTGGTCCCCTCGGCGCTCAGGATCGTCACGTCCTCGTTCTGTTCCAGCGCTGCCATGCTTTCGGGCGGAATGCTGCCTAGGTATTCGCCACCGATGGCGTTCAGATCGCCGCTTTGTAGAGCCGCCACGCGCGTCTGTGCATCCAGCACCACTTCGATATCGAGCTGCTCCAGGCTGGGCAGCTCGCCCCAGTACTCTGCATAGCGGCTGAGGCTGGCGGATTCATCGGTCAGCGACTCCACTTGCCAGGGGCCGGTACCGATGGCCTGAGCAAAGTTTTCGTCCGCATCCACTGCTGCGGGGCTAAGAAAGCGTACCGGGCGGATGAGGGTGAAATCTTGCATGGCAGGGTAGTAGGCATCGTCCAAGGTCACAACCAATGTGGCATCGTCCGGTGTTTCGACGCCGGAAATGAGCATGGTAGTAGGCAACCAGCCGTGGCCCTCGTCTCCTACCCAACGTTCCAGATTCCAGCGAGCGGCCTCGGCGTTAAAGGGCGTACCGTCGTGGAAGGTCACATCAGAGCGCAGATAGAAGGTCCAAGTCAAACCATCGTCCGAAATCTCCCACGCTTCGGCCAGCGCGGGTGTAATCGTGCCGTTGGGGGCATAGCGCACCAACGGCTCGTAGATCAGATCGAGCAAGACCATACTCGAATCGTAGGCATGAGGGTTGCCCGGCCCCAGGTTGCGCCCGGAGGCGAGAATCAGCTTCTGTTCGGCTGCAGATGCGTTTAGCCCCGCAGACTCAGACGATACGTCCATCGCGGCGGGCGCACACGCAGCAACAAGCAGCACGAGCAGGCCAAGTAGAATTGTACGTATTTTGTGCATCTTTTTCTCCAAAATGTGATTGAATTTGTCCATGGTTGAGTCTGTTATCAGGACTTGCGCAGTTTCCGGTGGCTGAGCCTGTCGAAGCCATGAATCATACCCTTCGACAAGCTCAGGGTGCATAAGTCCTGTTGAATCAACATGGAGTAAAATAAGGGGCGTCTTTGTACCATTAAGGCTTGTAGGCCCAGGCACAGAAGCTCATTGCCCAGATATACACACTTGTGGGGTCGTGACCCTCAGTATCCAGTTGAGTCACGAGAGAATCGACTTCTGCTTGGGTCGCAATGCCGGACGAAATCAGCCGAGGCCGCATCATCTTCACAAGAACAGAAAGCGGATACTGTGTACCCTGGCCAAGAATAATCGCTTCGGCGCGGATGTGTTCAAAGCGCAGCCCCGCCTTGGCAAGCGTGGTCGGCAAGGCGAACCCCATCGCCGGGTTGGCACCTTCCGCCACGATCATACTTCTTAGCCACGCCGTCGCTTGATCATGGGCTGGTAGCGGTGACGTGCGGGCTGGGACCATCGTCGAATCCGTTTCTTCAAACACTACCAACCCTCCGCTACGCAGCCGTCTGGCCAGGCGGCCAAGAGCATCGGCTGGATCAGGCAAATACATCAACACTCGACGACCCGCCAAGGCGTCGAACGATTCGCCCTGCAGGGCCTCGAGCACCGATAAATCTCCCGTTACATCCGCCGACGCAAAATGAACATGCTCGATCCCTTGCTCCGTCATGCGTTCTCGCGCCATCGCCAACATATCTTCATTGTGATCGAGCGCCACCACGGTTCCGGTAGGACCGACCAGTTCAGCCAATTCCTGCGTAACCTCCCCGTTGCCACAACCAATCTCAATCACACGCATTCCGGGCGTGATACCAGCATCAACAAAGTATTGCCGTGTCATCGTATTGTCACGCTTCATTCGCTTTTCACTATCCTTTCATCAGCCGCCATAGCTCGTGTTGCTGAACATCTCGATTTCACCTACCTTCTGGTGAGCAAAGTCGAACATCGTACTCACATCTCACGAATCCAGCTAACGATATCCTCTAGCTTTTCGACTATTGGGTTGGATGCGGCCGGACTGCACGCGTCGAAAGATGCCGGCAGTTTTGCTGGCTCATTTGCTCCTGCTTCGCTGATAAAGATCAGATTGAAGCAATTCGTTATGGGAAGGGGTCACTAAATGAGCGCCAGCCGTCGATACCCAACGCCATCTCGGCATCGGTTAGCAGGCAGCCATCCAGTGATGTGGTGAGGGTCTCCTGATCAAGATTAATCCCGATGAAGACCAACTCTTGTCGGCGGTCACCATAGGGCTCGCGCCAGCGTTCCTTGATATAGCCGCGAATCCGGGCACTGGTGGGCCAATTTTCTTTCGGCACCGTCACCCACCAGCGCCCGGTCGGCTGGGCTTGGGCTTTGATGCCAGCTTGTGACCAGATCATGCCAACCTCCATACGGGTGGACAGCCAGAAATAGCCTTTGGAGCGGAGGGTGCCTTCTACCCCATCAGAGTTGACAAAGTTCCAGAAGCGCTCTGGGTGAAAGGGGCGCCATGCGCGGTAGACAAAGCTGCTGATGCCATATTCTTCCGTCTCTGGCGTATGCTCCCCACGCAGTTCTTTGGCCCAACCAGGCGCGCGCGAGGCCCGATCGAAGTCAAAGCGCCCGGTGTTGACAATCTGCCCCAGCGGCACGACCCCCTGTTGTGCCCGGATTAGGGTTGCTTCGGGGTTGAGGTGGCGAAGAATAGCCTCCAACTCCCCAAGTTGATGGCTATCAACCAGATCGGTTTTGTTGATAATGATCACATTGGCAAATTCCACTTGGTCGACCAAGAGATCGTTGAGCGTGCGATAGTCGCTTTCGCTGACCGCCATCTCTTTTTCGCGCAGGCTTTTGCTTTCAATGTAGTCGTGCAGCCAGTTGACGGCATCGACCACAGTGACCATTGTGTCGAGTTGGGCAAAATCCGACAACGTGGTTGTATGGGCCTCGTCGAGTGGAAAGGTAAAGGTGGCCGCCACCGGCATCGGCTCGGAGATGCCAGTCGATTCGATCAAGAGATAATCAAAACGCTCTTCGCTCGCCAGTTTGCCTACCTCGAGCAGCAGATCCTCGCGCAGCGTGCAGCAGATGCAGCCGTTGGTCATCTCGACGAGCTTTTCCTCGGCGCGACTCAATTCAACGCCGCTGTCGACCAGTTCAGCATCAATGTTGACTTCGCTCATGTCGTTGACAATCACCGCAACGCGCAAGCCTTGACGGTTGTTGAGTACGTAATTAAGAAGCGTCGTCTTTCCAGCGCCTAGGAAGCCGGACAGCACCGTGACGGGTAAACGGGTTTGAATTGTCATCAAATCAGCTCCTTTGGCTGAAGAACACACCTACCACTCTGGCAGCTCGTCGCGATAATTCCGCCATGCGCCCGGCCCCTGCGCAACTTCTTCGGCAGAGAGCAGCGCAGCATCTAGTTCGGCCACCATGGCCTCATGCGCCATGTCCACGCCGATAAAGACCAACTCCTGCCGGGGTGCCCCTACGCCCTCCTCGAAGAGTTCACTGTCGTTGTCCGGCTCAGATGTCACTCCCTCACTCCAGCCGCCGGCATACTCAAGAGTCAGTAGGGGGCCAGCCTGCGACCAGTACCCGGCATACTCGGAACGAGAGGAAAGCCAGAAGAAGCCCTTTGAACGTAGGAGACCAGGCCAACCTCGTTCGACAAACGAAAGCAGTCGCTGCGGATGGAAGGGGCGCTCTGCTGTGTATTGAAAACTGCTCACACCATACTCTTCGGTCTCAGGCAAGGGTGCGAAGCGTGGCTCCTGTAGCCACATAGCGTGCCCTTCGGCCTCGTCAAGGCTAAACAAACCTGTATTGAGGATTGTCTCCGGGCCGACTCTGCCCCGTTGGGCGGACAGAAAGGTTGCCGTCGGGTTGAGCAACTCTAAAATTGCCTTCAAGCGACCCGCTTCCTCATCTGTTACCAGATCGAGTTTGTTGATCACGAGCACGTTGGCGAATTCCACCTGTTCGATCAGGAGATCGGAAATCGTTCGCTCGTCTTCCTCACCGACCGCAAGATCATGATCGGCCAGTGCTTCACCAGCTTCGTAGTCACGCAAAAAATTGTAGGCATCGACTACCGTTACCATGGTGTCGAGTCTGGCTACATTGCTCAGTAATCCCTCAAAGCCTTCTAAATCAAATGTGAAGGTTTCGGCAACCGGCATCGGTTCTGAGATGCCGGTCGATTCGATCAGCAGGTAGTCGAATTTTCCGGCGCGCGCCAGAGCACTCACCTCCTTGAGCAGATCCTCACGTAACGTGCAGCAGATGCAGCCATTGCTCATCTCGACCAGCTTTTCGTCGGTGCGGCTCAATTGAGTCTCGCCGTTTACGAGAGTCGCGTCGATGTTGACTTCACTCATGTCATTGACGATCACGGCAACACGTAAGCCCTGCCGATTGCCGAGAACGTGGTTGAGTAGCGTCGTCTTTCCTGCGCCAAGAAAGCCAGAGAGGACCGTCACGGGAAGGCGCTTTTCCTGCTGAGTTTCACAAGAGAGGGAGTCGATCAAAGATGTTGACATGGTATGTTGCTTTCATGATTGAACGCGAAAGTTAAGTATTAATTATTGTTTATTCAAAATTAATTATTCAGAGCTCTTCTGACTGAGCCATTGCCAATAATTAATAATAAATAGCGAATAATTAATAATTAATGGGGCTGTTATTCCCAGATCCTTGGAGCCCCATATAAGCCTTGTTTTTTGGGTTAGCCTTAGATCTCACGGACCCAGCTAATGGAATTCTCTAGCTTTTCGACCAGTGGATTGGATGTACTTGGACGACAAGCGTCGAAGGCTGCCCGAAGTTTTTCCGGCTCAATTGCGCCTGCTTCTCCGATAAAGACCAGATCGGTCTGCGGCGTCTCTGCACCCCACGGCTTGCCAATGGTCAAACGGGCGTGGCTGCCCACCATTTGCAGCAGACCACGACGTTCGGGGAACTCGTGCAAGTGGACAAATCCTTTGGCGCGAAAGATTCCCAGTGGCAATCGGTCGAGGGCACGACGCACGCTTTTGAAGACCAGTGGAGCTGTGTGGCTGTAGTGCCACGTGCTGAAGAGGATTGTGTGATCATCGTGATGGTGTCCATGAGCATGGTGAGCGCGCTCATGATCACGGTGATGCCCATCGTGCTCATGCCCATGGGTATCTAATTCGGGATGGACATGGACATCAAGTGCGTCTTTCTCTGCCAGCCGCGCCAGGTTGAATGTACCCACATCGAGCAGCAGTTCCAACGGGACATTTGCTTCAACCGTCTCGACAATGCGAGCCTGAGGCACCATATGGCGCACGCTTACCTGTAGCTGATCCAGCTTCTGACGAGTAACCAGGTCGGCCTTGTTGAGCAGGACAATATCGGCTGCGCCGACCTGCTCCAGTGCCAGGATCGAGTTGTGGCCAGTCATTGTGTCGAAGTTCTCGGCATCTAGCACGGCGATGACGCTATCCACGCGCAGATGGTCGCGCAGCATGAGAAATGTTGTGGCCACAGCACCTGGCTCGGAGACGCCACTCGGCTCGACGACAATGTACTCAGGCGGTTCGGGCAGGTTCACCAGGTCGGTGGCAGCCTTGAGCAAGTCGTCGCGAATGGTGCAGCAGATACAGCCATTGCCCAGGCTGACCATGCTTTCGCCTTCAACGCCCAGTACAATCTGGCTATCGATATTGACCGCACCGAAGTCATTGACGAGTACGGCAACACGTAGTCCGTGCTCGGCGTGCAAAATGCGGTTGAGCAGTGTCGTCTTGCCCGCACCGAGAAAACCGGTCAAGATGGTAACGGGAATACGCGTCGATTGGTCAGGTTGCATAAGTTCCTCTGTTTCGGTCGTCATCGTCTATGGCTGGCAGGTCTGGCAGATACCAGATAGGTGTAAGCTATGGTCGTGAACTTCAAAGTTGCTCTTCCGATATAACTCAACAAGTAACTTCTCAAAGAGATGGCTTTGGATCACCAAGAGATCGCCACAATGTTCACAGATGGCCAGCGGCTGTGTTGCCAGCTCAGAGCGGACATAGGCATGTTGACGTCCACCGTTAGGCACACGACAGACTAGATGGAGCTTCTCCAGCAGCTCCAGTGTACGATAGACGGTAGCCCGGCCCAGGCGTGCATCTTGCTGCTGTGCAAGATCAAAAAGCTGCTCTGCAGTTAACGCCTGCTGTTTCTGCGCGAGTAGCTCGATCACTACCAGCCGCGGCATGGTTACGTGATAACCGTGCTGAGTTAACTCCGCAGCCCACGCTTTCGCTGGGTTCGTTTGAATGGTGCTCATCATCCAACCTGTTTTGTCTGAATACCTGCGCCCTCGCAGATGTGGTGAACTATCTGCACAACCCTCATAAGTGAGATGATATCTCATTTTGGTGACGGATGAGGCGCGAAATGAAGCAGCAATTCTGTTTGATTTCGTACCAGCTTGTGTTGAGCTGAGAAATAGAGAGACGCAGTCGGTTAGGAGTGAGTCGTCTGGGTTTTGTGATGAAGCAAGAAGCGTTCTTGATTACCGACACCCACAGTAGAGAGCAGCTGACGTCGACGGAGGATACTGATTAGACGAGTGATTGTGGGCCGCGTAACCCCAATTGCGCTTGCAAGCTGTTGATGCGTAATACGAAGGTCGAGCAATGTACCATTCTCGGTCGCGCGCCCGAATTGCTCCGTCAAGAGCGTAAGGAATCCTAGCAAGCGTTCCTCGTTGGCAGGGTGAGCTTGCAGCGCCGTCCACGCTTCCTGTTGCCAGATGCGAGCACGTAACTGGTCAACCAAGCCAGGCAGGTTGTGCGCCTCGGACCACGCCAGAGCATGCGCTGTCACATCAGTATGTGCTCGATAGTAGATGTAGCAACTATCGGTGGGGTGAGGAACAATCAGTTGACCAGGGCCATAAAAGCCTAGGAGAACCTCTGCCCCATCGCTGTGGACAACCAACTGTGCTACGACACCTTCTTCAACTTTCAGTAACTGATCTGGCGCGGTGGGAATGAAAATGCCGCGGTCGTAGTGACGGCATGTGCTAACCGTATCAGAGAAGATCATCTGACTATCACCTGGCTGTCGTAACAAGCGATTGGAAACTGTTGAACAGGCACGTGCGAATGTCAAAGATGGCTCCCTTCTCATATCTCACGTATCCAACTGATTGCGTCCTCTAACTTTTCTACCAACGGGTTGGATGCACCTGGACGGCATGCTTCGAAGGCTGTCCGCAGTTTTGCCGGCTCAATTGCGCCTGCTTCGCCGATAAAGACCAGATCCGTGTGAGGCGTCTCTGCTCCCCACGGCTCGCCAATCGTCAATCGCACTCGGCTGCCTACCATTTGCAGCAGGCCACGGCGTTCGGGAAACTCGTGCAAGTGGACAAATCCTTTGGCGCGAAAGATCCTCACAGGCAACCTTTTGAAGGCTCGACGCACGCTCTTGAGGAGAAGCGGCTCTGTATCGCCATAGTGCCAGGTGCTAAAGAGGATCGTATGATCATCGTGATGGTGCGTATGATGCTCGTGATGAGCATCATGCTCATGTCCATAGGTATCTAATTCGGGATGGACATGAACATCTAGTGCTTCTTTCTCTGCCAGCCGCGCTAGGTCGAATGTGCCTACATCGAGCAGCAATTCCAATGGGACATTGGCTTCAACCGTCTCGATAATGCGCGACCGTGTTGCCATACGGCGCACACTTGCTTGTAGCTGATCTAACTTCTGACGCGAGACCAAGTCGGCCTTGTTGAGCAGGACGATATCGGCTACGCCGACCTGAGCTATTGCCAGAATCTCGTTGTAGCCGGTCAAAGCGTCGAAGTTCTCGGCATCTAGCACGGCGATGACGCTATCCACGCGCAGATGGTTGCGTAGCATGAGAAACGTTGTGGCCACAGCACCTGGATCGGAGACGCCGCTCGGCTCAACGATAATGTATTCAGGCGGTTCGGGCAGCTTTACCAGGTCGGTGGCTGCCTTGAGCAAATCGTCACGAATGGTGCAGCAAATGCAGCCATTGCCCAAGCTGACCATGCTTTCTCCTTCAACGCCCAGCACAATCTGGCTGTCGATATTGACCGCACCGAAGTCATTGACGAGTACAGCAATACGTAGTCCGTGCTCAGCGTGTAAGATGCGGTTAAGTAGTGTTGTCTTGCCCGCACCGAGAAAACCGGTCAAGATGGTAACAGGAATGATCGTAAATTGATCAGATTGCATGATTTCCTTTATTTCGGTCTTCATCATCTCAGCCTTGGTCATCGTCTATAGCGCGTTGGAAAGCAGCAAACGCAATCCACGCCGTGGGTCGGTGGCATTGTACCATTTTGGTCTGTCTGGCTATGCGTTGTACTATTTTGGTCTGTCTGGCCATCGGTTCTCTTTCGAACTTGAAAGAGAGAGACGACACGTTCAAAGTAGCCACCACAGAGTGGGCAACGAATGCTCTTTTCTGGAGCCTGGCCGAGAGCGTGCATCTCTTCCAGTTCCAACTCACACGTTTGGCAGGCGTAGACATAAAGCGGCATATTTTTGCTCATTACACTGAGTCGCGTCAACACAGGGATTCACAGAGGCCCCCGGAGAAACCTCCTCTCTATGCTAGATTTCTCTGTGTGGCTCAGCGCCTTCTCTGAGTAACTCTGTATAACACTCAAAATCGAACGGTCATCGTCTATTCTATGGCGGGCAGGTTTATCAGATACCAGATTGATATAAATTATGGCCGTGCACTTCAAGGTTACTCTTCCCATATAACTCAACGAGTAACTTCTCGAAGAGATGGTTTTGGATTATCAGAAGATCGCTACATTGCTAATTCCCTGAAAAACGAAGCCTAATTGAGATCGAATCTCAATTAGGCTTGTATGAACTATAATACAGAAGTACGTGAAGTCAAAATAACTGAGTATCTCATATCTCACGAATCCAATTGTTCGCGTCCTCTAACTTTTCATCCAACCCGTTGGATGTGTCTGGACGGCATGCTTCAAAGGCTGCCTGCAGTTTTGCCGGCTCAATTGCGCCTGCTTCGCCGATAAAGACCAGATCGGTATGGGGCGTCTCTGCTCCCCACGGCTCGCCCTTCGTCAAACTCACTCGGCTGCCTACCATTTGCAGCAGACCACGGCGTTCGGGAAAGTCATGCAGATGGACAAATCCTTTGGCGCGAAAGATACCCAGAGGCAGCCTATCGATGGCCTGACGCACGCTTTTAAAGAGAAGTGGCTCTGCATCGCTATAGTGCCACGTGCTGAAGAGGATCGTATGATCATCGTGATGGTGCGTATGATGCTCGTGATGATCGTCGTGCTCATGCCCATGGGTATCTAATTCGGGATGGACATGGACATCTAGTGCTTCGTTCTCTGCCAGCCGCGCCAAGTCGAATGTGCCCACATCGAGCACCAATTCCAACGGGACATTGGCTTCAACCGTCTCGACAATGCGCGCCTCTGGCACTATACGGCGCACACTTGCTTGTAGCTGATCCAACTTCTGACGAGTGACCAGGTCGGCCTTGTTGAGCAGGACAATATCGGCCGCGCCGACCTGAGTCAATGCCAGGATCTTGTTGTAGCCGGTCACCGTGTCGAAGTTCTCGGCATCCAGCACGGAGATAATGCTATCCACGCGCACATGATCAGGCAGCATGCGAAACGTTGTGGCCACAGCGCCTGGCTCGGAGACGCCGCTCGGCTCGACGATAATGTATTCAGGCGGTTCGGGCAGGTTCACCAGTTCGGTGGCTGCCTTGAGCAAATCGTCGCGAATGGTGCAGCAGATGCAGCCATTGCCCAGGCTGGCCATGCTTTCGCCTTCAACGCCCAGCACAATCTGGCTGTCGATATTGACCGCACCGAAGTCATTGACGAGTACGGCAATCCGTAGTCCATGCTCGGCGTGCAATATGCGGTTGAGTAGTGTTGTCTTGCCCGCACCGAGAAAACCGGTCAAGATGGTAACAGGAATGAGCGTAGATTGATCGGTTTGCATAATTTCCTCTGTTTGGTTTGTCATTGTCTGCGGCGCGTTGGAGCTAGGTAGAGTCGACCGTGATGACTTTATAGTGATTATACTCGGTGACGCTCCATTACGCAGTATATTGTGCCTTGACCTTATCAGAGAAATAGTTGACGGCGGGAACGTAAGATTCAACACAGCCTTGTAAGATTTCAGTGAATGTATCGTTGCCAAAGGTCGATGGAGAGTTCATTTCCGCTGCTGGTGTGGTCGATGTCGCCTCTTGGGCTGTCGGTACAGGCATGGTGCAGCTAGGAATAGGATCGAAAAGGGGGCACGGACTAGTCGTTGATGGTGTCCCAATTGTTTGGGTTGATTCATGTTGCTCATTTACAGTGGGTATAGTTGAATCTATAGCAAAATGAAGTCTAAAGAGAAATAGAAAATTGCTAAGTCGAGCCATGTTGCTGGTGCTTAGCTCGGCGCTCTTTCTGGCCACATAGAGTATAATATTGGGAAGCAAAGGTGATTGCAGAGTAACTTTGATATAGAATGAGAATACAAATGAGGGGCTGAGTGACTCATGTCCTACCGCTATTTGGTTGCACGACAAAGAGAGAATTGCCAAGACTAATCTTCGCCCAATTCAACCGGCGGAGACAATGGAGTTTCTGATTTTGCGTGTTTTGTCGTAGCCAACGTGCTGCGATTAAAACGAGTAAAAGTTTTGGATAAAGCTATGTGTAGAGATGGAGGACTTTATGGATGCAGAAACCGTATCAGGTATGACATCTGGCCAGTTGGCCAAAGCCGCTGGGGTTAATGTGGAGACGTTGCGTTACTATGAGCGACAGGGTTTATTGCCTGAACCTCCGCGCCGCGACTCGGGATACCGTGTCTATGAGCCAGAGAGCGTTAGTCGGCTCCATTTCATCAAAGGTGCCCAGGAGTTGGGGTTTACATTAGGGGAGATCAAGGAATTACTGGCGTTACGGGTCGATGAAAATGCCCAGGCCGGTGAAGTGCACCGGCGGGCCAAGAATAAGGTAGCCCAAATCGATGCCAAGATCCTGGCTTTGCAGCAGATGCGTGATGCGCTAGCTCACCTAATCGATCTCTGCGGAGGTGAAGGCCCGACTAGCGAGTGTCCCATTTTGGAGGCAATGGAGATGCATCAATCTGATTAGTGCATTATCAATGCTATACTGTGGTCGTTTTCAAATTTTCTTTAGGCCGCGCTGTACTAGCCAAGAATCATGGCATGATGAAGCATTCGTGTTGTCAGTCGTTTTCGGTCTGCTGATTGCCAATGGTCGCAAGTGACCGTGAAGAGATAGTGTACCGACGGAGAGACTCGAACTCTCAAAAAACGCATTTTGAGTGCGTTGCGTATGCCAATTCCGCCACGTCGGCTTACTGTTGAGGCTAAACCAGAAAATTAGGTTACGGCAGTACACCAGACAGGACTCGAACCTGTACAAATCGGTTTTTAAGACCGATGCCTCTGCCAATTGGGCTACTGGTGCATATGACCATTCCAGAAAATAAAGTATCCATACTGGTCACCTGCGCCGCAGCAAGTGATCCAAGTCAAGGTGCGAGGAATCGAACCCCGTCCTCTACCGCCCAAAGGTAGTGTGCTGCCGAATACACCTCACCCTGTTATTAAATACTTAGATCGAGTTGGTGGAGTGGGAATTGAACCCACGACCTTCACTGTATCAGAGTGATGCTCTACCAAACTGAGCTATCCACCATTAACAAACTACTTACTCCTTAGGCACGTGAGGCAGGAATCGAACCCACAACCGACGGTTTTGGAGGCCGCTGCTCTACCAATTGAGCTACTCACGTATAGATTTATACTGCTAGATTTATACTGCGGTCGTTTTGGAAACAGGTGCTTTCTGAAGCGCTAACAGAGAGACTGAACACCTGTTTTCAAACGGAGCTGAGTATAGATGGAACCATTAATGAAGCTTTTGGTTCTGTTCTAGAAAACAAAAAGCGGACCAGAGTGGCCCGCTTTGCGAAAATGCTGATTTCAGGAAGAAAAAGCTATCCTGAACGAATTTTCCTTTTACTGGACCATAAAGCTTTATTGAGTGGCAACCACCATAAATCATTACGCAAGCGCCATTCGGTGGCTGGTAATGCCAACAGAGTAATGGGGTAAATACGCAGAATTGAGCTGCGAATAAGGGGAATGATTTGATTTTCTTCGAATTGTTTGATGGCTGAATGGGTATTCATGATCTGTTTTAGCTTTTGGCGTTGAGTAGGACAAACTCCTATGTAAATGTGAATTTTAGATATAGTACCACGTGTTTTTGTGTATGTCAACCCCTTATTGTGTTTTTGTGAAAATTGGCCGCGGGATACAATGATTCGACACGGATCATGTTAGTCTATTTGTTTGTCTATTTAAGGTGTAACACTCAGCGTGCCTGACTTGATTCCTCATTATCTCACTGGCTGAGAGATTCTGGGCGGCATCATTAATGTGGTAAGCTTAATTGGAACAGATTCGGCAAGCCATAAATTAGGGGAAAGTCATCGCTCAAAATTGAGTTGATCATGTTTGGAATGACCTTAGCAGCTATGACACTTAATGTGATGTATCAAGAAGTCAAAATCTAACCACCATTCCATAAGAGGTACACTTTATATGGCAACCAACATCATCGTCGGCAAACATCGAGCCAAGATCGGTGCGCTACAGAAACCATCTCAAGAGACAATTGAGTACGCCAAGTCGCTCAATATGCACGATTTAGGGCCGGGGCCGTTAGCCTTTAGTGAGTGGGATGATGCCGGCTTAGAGCGACCCAATATGGATGAGATTCGCGCTTACCGACTGGAACGGGTACGTGAGTATCTACGCAAATTCGACTATGCCGGAATTGTCCTCTACGACCCGCTCAACGTGCGTTATGCGACCGATTCGACCAACATGCAGGTCTGGATTATGCATAACCACACCCGCTATGCATTCGTTCCTACTGAGGGACCAGTTGTACAATTTGAATTTAGCCACTGCGATTTTCTGAGCGCTCACAGTGCCAATGTAGACGAATCACGCCCTGCAATCTCCTGGCTCTATTTTGTCGCAGGGGATCGCTATGATGAGCAGGCCAAACTTTGGGCTGGGGAGATTGCCGATCTTGTACGGACTCATGGTGGCGGTAATAATCGGTTGGCCATTGACCGCTGCCATCACCAGGGCATCTGGGCGCTCCAAGACCAAGGCATTGAGATCTTCAATGGGGAAGAGGTGATGGAGCTGGCCCGCGAGATCAAATGCAATGAGGAAATCAAGGCCATGCGTTGTGCGGTCCACGCCTGCGAAAGTGCAATTGGCGTGATGCATGGTGCAATGGAACCTGGTTTAATGGAGCAAGAGCTTTGGAGCTATCTTCACGCCGGGAATATTAAACGTGGTGGTGAGTGGATCGAGACTCGACTCATGGCGTCTGGGCCGCGCTGCAACCCTTGGTATCAAGAATGCAGCAGCCGCATTATCGAGAGTGGTGATCTGGTCTGTTTTGACACGGATCTAGTTGGTGCTTATGGAATCTGTGTGGATATGTCTCGCTCCTGGCTCTGTGGTGACCAAGCACCCACACCCGAACAAAAAGATATCTTTCAAAAGGCTCACGAGCAGATCATACGCAACACCGAGTGGCTGCGTCCTGGTCTTACTTACCATGAACTGACCCACCACTCCCTCCAATATGACCAAAATGAGTATCGCACCTATACTGTCCAATATCATGGCGTTGGGTTATGCGATGAAGCACCCGCCATCTATTTCCCCAATACTTGGGAAGCGTTTGGCTACGATGGTGTGCTAGAGCCGGGCATGGTCATCTGCGTTGAAAGCTACCTAGGCCGTATTTCAGGTGGACCTGGTGTTAAGTTGGAAGATCAGATTCTGATCACAGAGACAGGGCACGAGGTGCTGACCAAATATCCATATGAGGAGCGCTTGCTTAGCTAATACATATTGCTTCTTTGGAGTGAAGGACGATCGCTTTGAAAAGCATGTTTTGTTCTCTCATAATGCGAAGAAATTCTGTGGTTCTCAAAAGGAGCTAAGTATCAGCAGGTCGTAATCACCCGATATAGCACTGGATTCAATAAGTAGTACCAATGCTTGATGGGCAAGATCGTTGTGGTCTACTATGTACTGAAATGTGGATAGATATTCATGTCAGATTCGGGAAATTCTAACAGGGCACAGTCATTCTGGACGACAATTCCTGGCGTTCTTACAGGCTGTGCTGCCATCATTACGGCTATTGCTGGTCTCATTGGCGCGCTTGCTGCGGCCAATCTTATCGGTGGGAATCCCCCGCAAGATCCTATTCCGCCAACTGATAAGCCAGTTGTAATCGTAGCCACTCAAGCCCCAGCAGCTACGCCAATAATTGAAGCAACCATTGTCTCAGTTGATAATGGGGCACCAACGCAGGAAGCCCTCGTCAACCCCAATGAGTGGGTACAACCAGGGAATGATCTTCCTGTGAACTATGCTTGTCCACCACGTGCAGACGGTTTATGGCTTCAATTCCAAGGCGTTGCGTACGGTCCATTTTATGACAGCAACAACGTTGGGTACAGCATTGCTTACGATTTACAATTTATCTATGTGAGCAGTTCTACCATGGGCATGTTGGGTACTTTTTCCGACCCAGGAATGAATAATCAGCGCAATCAGTGGGTTGCATTGACCGGTACGCCTTTTGAATTGTGCGTTGACATAAATGGTTCTGTATTCACAGCCTTCGTCCCATAGGCGAGCATTTCTGCAATAAGAGCCGCGGCGCCTTCAAAACACACGGCCCGTCGTATCCAGCTTATGGTAACAGGGGGGCATCTGTTTACCATAAGTTTACCCCAATAATTTTGTTAACAGCCACAGCAGTAGAACAGATCGCAGACTCCAGGCCACGGTCCTTACCCAGTTGCTGCTCACTAAAATGCGATGTGCAGCATCATCAAAACCAGATGCCAAAATGGTATGCTGAGGAACCTGTAGAAAAAAGGTTGATAGCCAAATGAGCAATACGAGGGCAAATCCTAGCCAGGCCGACCAAGCCGGTACTAGTGGTGAACGTAAAAAGAGCATAAAAAACGCCGAGCCAATTTCTACTAACATGGGCGGCATTACGACAAAGGTGATTAGAAACGAATGGGAATTTTCGTACTCAGAAAAGCCATCACGTCCCACCCTGGCAAAGAGTGGATAGTGGACGATTTGGACAATCCAGATTACACCTGTCATGAAGAGTGTGGTGGTCAATTGGGCCACAAACAAAATAGTGGTCATAGTGTGGACAATGCTATCATATGTATCGAACTTTGCGATAACGCAGCATCTTTCAAGTTACCCGTCACACGATGTCTATCTATCGATCTCGAACAGCAGTATATAGCGAATAGGGGCGTAGAACCTGTACATGAGAATCTGCCCTTACCAACAGGCGGTGGTAGATGGTCTAGAAGCCGCCAAGATCGACTACTTTTTACATGTGCCAGGCGGTCCGCTAGCGCCAATTATTGAGCACTTTGCTCAGGCTGAGGATGTAATCGAGCTGCCTTTGGCCCGAGAAGAGGAGGGTATTGGTGTCTTAGGTGGTTTGGTTTTGGGTGGCAAAAAGCCAGTTTTGATGATGCAGGACAATGGGTTTGGTAATGCAAGCGGCGTCCTGGCCACGTTTGCCAAAGCATATCACATTCCGGCATTGATCCTTTCTGCTCGCCGTGGTGGCCTGACCGAATTTAACTCGGCCATGCACTACTTCACCGAACATGTACCCGCTGTGCTGGACGCGCTGGATATTAAGACATTCCCTCTAGACCAGTCTTTGCCTCCAGATGAGTGGAGCCGCCGTCTACCGCTTGCCTATCAACATGGCTTGATTACCCATCGGCCAGTAGTTGTCCTCTTGGAACTTGATTGACTCATCTAAATTGAGGGAGCGAGACTGACATGACCCGAATCGAAGCCATGCGCCTCATCCTGGACCATCTGCCCAATCAGCCTATCATCGCCAACTGTGGTGCTACTTCTCGGGAGTTAGCCTCCATCCACCGATCCGAGCAGCATCTCTACATTTTAGATTCCATGGGGATTGCCAGTTCAGTTGGCTTGGGGTTAGCGTTAGCGCTATCGGAATCAGCCGTAAAGCGAGTAGTGGTACTGGAAGGCGATGGAGCGCTCCTCATGAATTTGAATTCATTAGCCAGCATTGCTTACCACAGCCCGTGTAAGCTTTTGTTGGTTGTACTCGATAATGAATCATACGCTTCAACGGGTGGTCAGGTGACCTATACCACCCGGGTTAACTTAGCTGCAATGGCTGAATCTGCTGGTTTGGTAACCTTTCATATTGATGATAAAGAAGACTTGCAAAGAGCACTATCCAGCATTGATGTCATTGCTGGCCCCATCTTTTTGCATGTCAAAATAGAGCCAGGCAATGCACCCGATATTCCGCTCTTGTTGGAAGATCCCGCCGTCATCTCCTACGAATTTGGCCAGTGGATAAGTCAGTTCTAATCCATCAGAAGTTAGAGCAGGCGCTGTTATTAACCACACAAACGTGGCTGACTGCTCGTTTTCAAGAGAAGAGATAGGGCATTCCATGCTTGTGTGCTTGCAAACAGCACCTACGATTGGTCGATTCTAAATTAACATAATTGACTTACGGCGTGCTCTTCTACTGACCATAAATGGGGAAGCTATATGAATCACCGGCCCCCATTTCAAAGTCGCCGTTGATGGATCCCCACGGTGGTGGGACGTCAACTGTGTAGGTATATTTTCCAGGTGGCATGCATTCGGTATGTTTGGCTTTGCCAGCGATCTTCCAAGTCTTGTTCCAGCCATCACTAGGACGGTTGAGGGTGACATTGGCTTCTGCACCAAAGTGATTCTCAAAGTGGATACAGCCTTGGCCGCTACCACCGCCGCCACCAGTTCCACGGGTTATGGTCACATTCGGTTGGGGCAACCGGCCACAGTCGCCTTCTAGTGTAGTAAACTGAGCCGTGCCTGCGACCCATCCTGTACCGCCAGTCGGAATCTGAATTTGAATCCAGCTACAGCCTGCATCAGCTCGACCGATGACCACTACGCGGCTCCCTTGGCTAAGAGAGCCGACAATACCATTTCCAGTTCCTGGCCCACTGCGCACATTCAATGTTGGTACATTGACAACAGCAACGGCTGCAACAGACTGTGGTGTAGGCGTGGGGGGAATGGGTGTGGGAGGGAGTGGTGTTGCTGTAGGTAATGCCGCAACCCGGGTGGGTGTTGGATTGGATGCAGAACCATTATCAAATCCCAGGACCACCAAATCGTCAAAGGCAACCGTCATTTCAGTATCTTCACTACCTAAGGTGCCAAAGGCAAGGATGCCTGCTTCTGCAATGGCGCTATCCTCTATTTCGGCTATGATCTCATTGTTGACTGCAAAGGTAATTTTTGGCCCATTGCCAATGAGGTCAAAGCGATTGGTTTTGCCAACGGTTAGATCAATATTGTCATCTTCTGTCCATTTTTGGATGGTCTCCCATTCCCCATCTATCTTGCGCTGCATCAGATAATCCCCATATCCAGAGACACTAAAGGCGTAGTAGGAATCATACGATTCAGTAGCACGAAAGATAAAGACAAGACCATTATCCTTGGCATCGGCCTCCATAACTTGGGCTTGAATACAGAACCAGAAGTTGGCTAGACTAAGTTCACTGATACCAGTGAAACCGAGCACGTTCCCCCTGAAGGTGGATGTGCGAATCAGCTTGCCTCCCTCAACCGTGTTGCGGCTATCCATGGTCTCGCTTTCGGTTTCGGCAGCCCATCCATTCTCATCATTTGAGAATTGATCGGTCATAACCACAAAGTCCGCAAATTCGGGGTCGGTATCGGCGTCGCACTGTAATGCCGTGCCGGTAGACGTAATGGGTTCTGTTTCTCCACTATCTGGTTCGGAAGAGGGGCCTGAATCTGGCTCTGAATTCGTCGTTGCTGGGCCAGAGCCACTAAGTGGCTGGAGCTTTTCGCCATTTAGCTCCCCAGCCATCTCTTCCTTGGTGCTAGGTCGATAGATGGCTACCGTCATGATGTCGCTTGGGTCATGGCTACGGAGAATTTCACAATAGGTTCCCATGGTCGTATCCGAATCCAAGCGGATGCCTTCTATAGAGTAAACAATGTCACCAGCTTTGATTCCGCTTCGGGAAGCAGGTGAGCCAGAATCCACAGAGGCAACCCAGATGCCCAATGATTCGCCATCGTCTGTCATGAGGACTTCGCCATTGATGCCGACGCTGTCGATATCTGTTCCCTCACGCAGTCGAGACGTAATCTCTTGAGCAACTTCATAAGGAATGGCGTAGTAGCGGCTCAATCGGCTATTGCCCATATAGTTAATGCCCACAATGCGGCCATCTTTGGTCAGGAGAGGACCACCAGAATTTCCTGGAAGTATGGTGGCATCATGCATAATTACATCATCTAAGGCAGAAAACTGGGTATGCCCATCTGTGCGAGAGCGAGCAACAATACCGCTCATCAACGTATATTCGGGATCCCCAAGCGGAAAGCCTGCTGCGTAGACATCCATTCCGGTCGTTGTCGGACCAGAGTGCCAATCTAGATAGGGCAGCTCATCACCGCTAATTTGAATAACGGCCAGGTCCCGACAGGGATCTACGCCCAAAATCCGCGCGTTCCGGGAGCGCGCCTCGCCCGCTATATTGACATTGAGGATGGCCGCCCCCATAACGACATGGGCATTGGTCACGGCAATGCCTGATGGATCAACAATCACACCAGAGCCACGTCCAGCCATATTGATCTGAGCACCGTCGTAAGGATGTTGATAGCTCCCTGTTGCCTCGATCTGAATCACGGCGGCTTCCGCATTTAGGTAACTATCTACGTCACTCGGTGTATCCCGTATGGTGGTTGTGCTTATCTCTGGCTCGGTTTCCGGGCCTGCTTCTACCAAGTCGCTGGTCTCGGTTTCGGTTCCTGTATCTAGCTCCGTTTCTGGCTCGGTCTCTGGCTTGATCTCTGGCTCAGTCTCTTCATCCTCGGAAGATTGACCTCTTGCTGGGCCAAAGACGCTTCCTGATGCCTGGGCACGGGGTAAGACGCGAGGTGTGGGTGAAGGAACTGGGGTAGGGACAGGTGTTGATGTGGTATCTGGATCAAGTCCGGCGGAGCGGTTGAAGTCTGCTATTGCGGCATCTGTATTCCCCATCGCCTGATGAACTTCGCCGCGAATCTCAAAGATCCACTCAGAATCTGGTGATAGAGTCAGTGCTTTGTCCAGATCCTCCAGCGCTTCTTCATAACGATCTAATTGGGAAAGTAGCTTGCCTCGTTGAGCCAGCACCCAGACATACTCAGGATCTAATTCGATCGACTTATTAAAATCGGCCAGTGCCTTTTCCAGTTCATCAATGTGCCGATATGAATCACCCCGTTGAGCGTAATTCCAACCATCATTCGGGTCCAACTCAATGGCTCGATCAAAATCCAAAATTGATTTCTCGTACTCTTCCATGTAGAAGTACGTCAATCCACGTTGAGCAATCGCCCATTCATAGTCCGGAGAGAGCCGGAGCGCACGGTTAAAGTCCGCAATGGACTTGGCATATTCATCCAACTTCTGATAGGTCTTGCCGCGACCTGCAAGCGCCCAAGTATATTCTGGGTCGATCTCAATGGCTGCCGTATAGTCATCAATCGCTCTACGATACTCACCCAGATCCTGGTAGACCGATGCTCGTTGAGCAAATGCCCAATCATAATCAGGGCGGAGCTCAATCGCCTTGGTGAAATCATCGACAGCGTTGTCATACTCATCCAATTCCTGATAAATATTTCCCCGAACTGCATAGGCCCAATCGTACTCTGGGGAAATTTCCATCGATTGGGTGGCATCTTCAATAGCCTCATCATAGTTGCCCAAAATGCGATTGACATCAGCCCGCTTTGCATAGGCCCAGTAATATTCTGGTTCGATGTCAATGGCTCGATCGAGGTCGTCTAATGCTTTGTCGTACTCTTCTAGATCTACATATACCTCAGCACGGATACCAAATGCATAATCGTATTCCCGATCCAAGGCAATGGCTCGGCTTAAATCAACCAGTGCTTGATCATACTCATTCAGGCGATAATATGTCCGACCGCGCAACAAAAAAGCCCCTGAGTATTTGGGGTTTAGCTCGACAGCCTGATCAAAATTTGCAATGGCTTCATCGTACTGTCTTAGGTACCAAAGCGTATTGCCTCGGTATCCATAGGCGAATGCATCACTTGGATCCGTCTCGACAGCCAAATTAAAAAGTTCTAGAGCCGTTTCATAATCACCTTCATTAAAAGCAGCCTTACCGTCATCCATGTAGTCGTCGTGAGATTGAGCGAAAAGAGGGTGGGTCATATCACTGCTTAAAAGCAGCAGTGTACAGATGAAGAGCGAACAGATTAATCTTTTACTAAGTGTGACTAAAGTGGAATGACGCAACAGGGGAAGGGGAAACGATCCATCGTTCATCGTACAATCCTTTTAAGTTACAGTATAGTCCTTTTGAGGACAGTCGTTTTCCAATGCTCTACTAGAGAAGCCACATGGCGGCTCTCAATTGGAGCAGGGTAGAATCATCCTGGTTCAGATAACGCATGGGGGTAGAGTATTTCGGTTGATAACATTAGAATAACAGCCCAAAGTTAAATCAGAGTTAACTCAACGTTAATCACTTCTATTCTCTCCATAAACGTCCCACAAATCGATTATCTTTCCTATCAATTTCTCTGTTTTTTCTATCACATTCCAAGCCTGCACAAATCAACGTTCATTGTAGCGTAAAAGTTGCAGAGTCCCGTTCAGGTAGCACGCCTCGTGCGGTTCTGCTCTTATGCATGACTTTTACAGAACTGCGGATAATGACTTATGCCCCCACCCAGAATGCCTTTTCTAAGTTGGTAAAATCAGAGGCTGGTCCTTCAAATTTATTGCGCCCTAACTCAAGTACGTAGACGTAGTCGGCAATTTTGAGGGCCTCGCGGATCTCTTGATCAACGAGTAAGATGGTCAATCTATCCCTATCACGCAGATCGACCAGCATTTGATAAACTTCTTCTGAAAGCAGTTTGGCCAATCCAGCAGTCGGCTCATCGACTAAAATGATTTTTGGGTCGGTCATCAGTGTGCGGCCGATCTCGATCATCCGTTGTTGACCACCCGATAGCTCGCCTGCCAATTGCTTACGTTTGTCCCGTAGAATGGGAAAACGTTCATAATTTTCTTCCAGCTTCTGGTGGATGCGTTTTCGATCTCGTTTGAAGGTCCATGCACCTACCTCTAGATTCTCTTGCACTGACATCCAGCGAAAAACGCCCGGCTGCTGAGGAATGTAAGCCAGCCCCAGGTTGATCCTCTCATGAGTAGGGGTACCCAAGACGCTCTTCCCATCAAGCATGATATCGCCATCATTGGGCTTAAGAAAGCCATAGATCGCTTTTAGCGTTGTCGATTTCCCAACGCCATTGGCCCCTAAGATGGTGGTGATCTTGCCCTCTTGTGCGGTCAACGTCACGTCTTGGAGAATGTTCAAATCGCGGTAGTAACCGACGTAGAGGTTTCTTATATCTAGCATAGTTGATTCAATTGAATTTGGTAGCGTTTCGCTTTGGTGGCGCTTAATACTCAAGGTAGCAGGTTATCTACATCAAGCTTTGCAATTACTTCATGATCAAGCTGTACATCAAATTGCCTTCCACGACTATATGTCAACTATTGGCAAAATGAATTTCACCTTTGCTGGTAGCCCAGGTCTAAGGTAACAACAACTCTATTGCCAGATGACCAATGATATTCCCATCAATTTCAACAGGAATCGTTTCTTCCCTTCTGTAAGTCTGTCGAATCTCATAGTCAGGCTCAGTCGTTGAGCCATATGGGGCAGAATAGAGTTCTATCTGGTCATCAATTAAGTTGATGATCCAATACACAGGAATGCCTGCTTCGGCATAAACGCGCTTTTTTGTAACTCGGTCACGCTGCAAAGTAGCGTCTGAAACTTCAATCACAATGGCAATATCTTCGGGGCCAGGATGTCGTTCAGCATAGTCACGTTGCTTACCACGGACAATAAACACATCTGGCTCAGGTTCACTTACAGAGAGGGTAATCGCCTCTTGTGAATCCACAAACCAACCGTTTGGAACTATGTTTCTCAGCTCTTCGCGTGTTGAGTAAGTAGCGATTCTATGTGGCGGATTCTTTGGCGTTGTTTCTACCAGATAGCCTTCTAATAACTCTACTTTGTCATCTTCATCGAGGATGCCTGCGTTGATCATGGAATGATATTCATCAATCGTGAATCGATGCAAAGGCTCGGTAGAAAAAATGGTCCTTGACCGCACCACTGGTTCAACAACTGCCACCAGAGCTATTCTCCCTCTTTACGACGTGGGCGTTTCGTCATCTTCTCCCAAATATGCTTGTTTCACTAGCGGATCATTCTTTACCACATCCGGGTCGCCATCGGCTATCAAGTCACCATAGTTTAGCACCAGCAACCGCTTGCTCAAGGTGAAAATCGTATCCATGTCATGGCTGATGATAATAATGGCTGAGCCATCGTTATTTACTTTATAGATGTACTCATAGATGACCTCCATCAGCCTGGGATGAACGCCAGCAAATGGTTCATCTAAAATGATGATATTGGGGTCAAGCATGAGCAATCGACCCAACTCGAGCAGCTTCTGCTGCCCACCGGACAATGCACGACCGTACTCATTCTTTAAGTGGTCGATGGTAAGAAAGTCAAGCACCCAGTTGGCCTTCTCTTCAAAGTCCTTTTGACGAGCGGTGGCATTCATGGCCATGGCAGGAACCAAAAGGTTTTCCATCACCGTCATACGGCGGAAGGCGCGAGTCACCTGAAAGGTGCGACCCAAACCAGCCCGGGCCACCATATAGGGCGGTAGTGTGTCGATCCGCTTCCCGTTTAGGTAGACTGTGCCGCTGCTCGGCTTTAGCGCTCCATCCAGAATGTTGGTCAGCGTGGTCTTGCCTGCTCCATTGGGGCCGATCAGGCCGATCAGTTCCGGGCCATCCACCTCAAATGAGACATTTTTAAGAACCTGGAGGCCACCAAAATTTTTGTTTAAGTTACGGACTTCGAGTTTGAACATAAGGTTAATCTATATCGAATTTTCCGGATTTCATTTGTGCTACGAATGCCTCAAGCTCTTCTCTGCGTTGACGCTCCTGCCTTGCAAGGGCTTCAGCCTCCTTGGCACGAGTATTGGCTTCTGCGGCACGCTGACGTTCCTCTTCGGAGCGAGCATCGGCTTCTGCGGCACGCTGACGTTCCTCTTCGGCGCGAGCATCGGCCTCCTTCACATGGATGCGCTGAACTTCCAACTGCTTCACTGTAGCCTGGTATTTTGGCAGAATATATTTTTCGTAAACTTCGTCCCCAACCAAATCTTCCATATCTGGTTGTTGACTAAAATCGCTCAACCGAAACTGGAATCCCGGCAATACCTCAGAGTGGATGATGCCGTAAATGGGACTGATTTTGGCGTATTGTCCCAGTTTATCCAAACGGTAAAAATGCTGATTTTCGCCACTGGGATCCAAAATGAAGTATTCTCGAATACCCGCATCCTGGTATTCTTGCCTTTTGGTGACCGTGTCCCGCTTGACTTCGTCCTCGTTTGAGTCCGATAGAGATTCGATTACCATATCGCAAATACCATGATAGGTGCGTTCGTGAGGAAGCCAGGGGATCTCATTTTCATTAAGAATGACGCCAATATCTGGTTTGCGGACGGCAAGCTTTTTCAGGCCAGGATTGTTTGGATCATCTACCTCTATCCGAAATCCGAGCTCTAAATTCATCAGTATGGCAATACGATTGACCCGTACAAATTGGAATAAGATCCCAAAAAACCAATTATATAAGTTTGCTTGAATTTGGTTTGCCACGGGTTTGGCCTCTAAGATTCCATTGTTCCATTCGTATGATGCGTCAAACTCTCCTGGCGCGGATTCGTAATAGTAGGCCCAATATTCCTCCTCGGTCACTTGCATTCCATCGTAGGGCGCATGCCAAATTTGGGGAGTCCGATGACCACTTTGATGCTGTTCTTCGTCCTGCTTGGGCGGGATACTGAGCTTGCCATTGCGAGCTGAACCTAGCGTATCGTTCTTCTGTTTGGAAACGAGTGGTGACATTTCACCTCCAGAAAGGGAGAAAGCCGATATAAATTCTTTGGCGAACCGTATAAAATAGACGTCTATTTCTATTATATCATAAATAGACGTGATGGTTCGTGACGAATCAATTCTCTACCGTGGCTTGCCTTTTGGCGACCGTCTCGGCAGCTACGTTTCCCCTCGTAATCCAGTTGATAATGGGGTAGATCAGCCCATTGCGTTGGAAGCGTAGCGTCAACATGAGGACAGCTCCAAACCAGACTAGCCGCCACGTGGTCATATCCACCTCAAATGGACCGATATTGAAGCTATTACGCAGAAGTTCCAACAGGGTCTGAATGATCAAGGCCCCAATCGCCGCCGCCACAATACTCTCCAATCCGCCGATCACGGCCATCGCGATCACTAGGCTCATCTGTAAGATAATCAAAATGTTGGGCGTGATGATACCAATATAGTGGCCCTGAATGACGCCTGCCGCCGCCGCCATCATGGCAGTGATGCTAAAGACCATCACTTTGTATCGGATTACGTGAACGCCTAGCGCGGCTGCAGCCTCCTGATCCTCGCGTATAGCTCGAATAAAGAGGCCAAAACGAGATGAAGTGAGCCAAGCCATAACGCCCATACAGATCAAAAAGAGAAAGAGCATGATATAGTAGGGTGGCACTTTGTG
>JBCCHB010000189.1:0-29391 GCA_039028975.1 Chloroflexota bacterium | reverse complement strand
GGGCAATCTACATGGGCATAGTGACGATTTTCCGTCTCATATTCAACATGAGAGATGGCGATGGTAATCCCACGGGCCTTCTCTTCTGGCGCATTGTCAATCTGATCAAACCGTGAAAAATCTGCCCATCCCTTCATAGCCAGCGTCTTGGTGATCGCTGCCGTGGTGGTTGTCTTCCCATGATCGATATGACCGATTGTTCCAACGTTAATATGAGGCTTTGTCCGCTCAAAAGTCTCTTTTGCCATTACTATGCTCCTTTACCTAGATGAACGAATCATCTGTTATTTTTAGTCTTATAATCAATAAAAACTCAGCAAAACATGTAGACAAATCAGCATCTTGCTAAACTATAAACACAACCCTTCAAAGGGCTGCCATAATTAATAATTAACTTTAAGTAGTCACAAAACCAGGGACAGGGTCACTGCCAAGCCACCATTTTTCTATATAAACTTATGGAACAAAGCAGAACGCCCAAGCGTTATACAGAGTAGGAGAAAAGCCCGCATGTGGCATAAGAGCACCGCCGGAGAGCGCTATCGGCGGTGCTTAAATTACTGCACAGAGCAGTTATATTTTCAGCAAACCTGAATAGTATACTTTATATGAAAAATTACTGCAAATCTTATCGGACACAAACGCACTTTAAGCAACTTTCAAGACTTTCTCTGCAATCGATTGGCTAAGAGGTGAGTATTTCTCGAACTGCATTGTGAAATTGCCACGCCCGCTTGTCATCGATCGCAACGTTGTGGCATAGCCAAACATCTCTGACAAAGGTACCAATCCGTTGACAGCCGTTACACCGCCATTCCTCGGATCCATTCCCGAAATCTCACCACGTCGGCTGGAAATGTCACCCACCACGTCGCCCACGTATTCTTCAGGGACGATGGATTCAACCTTCATCATAGGTTCTAGCAATACGGGTGATGCCTTCTGCATACCCTCTTTAAAGCCCATGCTTCCAGCAATTTGAAAGGCCATTTCACTTGAGTCCACATCATGATAGCTACCGTCCACCAACTTCACACAAACGTCTACCACTGGATAACCAGCAATAACACCACTCGTCATGGCGTCTGCCACGCCCTTTTCCACAGCCTTAAAGTATTCCCTTGGAACAGAACCCCCGACGATTTTTTCTTCAAATTCAAATCCCTCGCCAGGATCATTGGGTTCAAGTTCTAGCCACACGTGGCCATATTGGCCACGACCGCCGCTCTGCCGCACAAAACGCCCCTCAGCCCGTATCGGTCTCGTAATCGTTTCTCGATATGCCACCTGAGGACGACCAACGTTACACTGAACCTGAAATTCTCTCTTTAAGCGATCGACAATAATATCAAGATGAAGTTCACCCATACCAGAGATGACCGTCTGCCCGGTTTGATCATCATAATTGACCTGGAATGTTGGATCCTCTTCAGCCAGCTTGATTAAACCATCACTCATCTTATCCTGATCTGCCTTAGATTTAGGCTCTACAGCAACCTTGATGACTGGATCGGGGAATTCAATCGTTTCTAATAAAATCTCAGCGTCAGCAGAACAGAGAGTCTCGCCCGTAAAACTCTGCTTAAGCCCTACAATCGCAGCAATATCTCCTGCCTCGACATACTCAATCTCTTCACGCTTCTCTGCATGCATCTGCATTAGACGTCCAATTCGCTCACGCCGAGAGCGGTTTGCATTGTACACATTGGTCCCCGAGGCAAGCTTACCAGAGTAGACACGCATATAGGCAAGGCGCCCAATATAAGGATCAGTGACAATTTTAAAGACTAGAGCGGAAAATGGTTCATCAGCACTTGGCTTGCGAATGACCTCCTCACCATTCCTAGGATTTGTCCCCGTTACTGGCGGTACATCCTGAGGGCTAGGTAGATAACGCAACACAGCATCCAACAATGGCTGCACGCCTTTGTTACGTAAAGCTGTCCCAGCCAGAACGGGTACCAATTCACTTGAAATGACCGCCTTCCGAAGAGCTGCCATCAGCTCCTCATTGGTAAACTCATCTCCTTCTAAAAAGCGCATGGTTAATTCATCATCCGTCTCGGCGATGCGCTCAATCAATGTGTCACGAGCCGCCTGAGCAGCCTCAACCATATCCTCCGGAATCTCTTCAATCGATGGATTCGCGCCCATTTGATCAGTAAAAAGCAGCGCTTTCATAGCGAAAAGGTCAATAACCCCTAGGAACTTATCTTCAGCGCCAATAGGCAATTGAATTGGCAAAGGAACTGCCCCAAGACGTTCCACGATCATCTCGCAGGTTCTTTCAAAACTTGCGCCAGTTCGATCCATCTTGTTCACAAAGCATATTCGCGGAACACCATATGTATCCGCTTGACGCCAGACAGTTTCAGATTGTGGCTCCACACCTGCCACAGCATCAAAAACCACTACTCCACTATCTAAAACACGTAGGCTACGCTGCACCTCTGCAGTAAAGTCAATATGGCCTGGGGTATCAATGATGTTGATCTGATGCTCAACACCAAGCTCTGTATCTGTCCAAGTGGTTGTAATTGCAGCCGCCGTGATCGTAATACCACGCTCACGCTCTTGCGCCATATAGTCTGTCACAGCATTACCATCATGCACTTCCCCCATACGATGGATGCGTCCAGAGTAGAAGAGTATCCGCTCAGTGGTGGTTGTCTTACCAGCATCAATGTGCGCAATAATACCAATATTCCGTATTTTTTCAATTGGGAATTTAATTGTCATTTGTTATAGTCCAAATTTAATAAATGCTACACCATTCAATATTAATTATAATAAAACTCTTCGGGAATACATATGGCAGCACTATACGAACCAAAGGCTATTGGCCAACGTTTCAGCTACACCATCCTATACAAATGTACCTATCCCGCCCGGTAACCCACGCCGCCACTCGCAAACGCGTTTGGAAGCTGAAGAGCGATCAAACCGAGAAGAACACGAATAGTCAGAATAGACCGAGCAAACACAGCCACCCAAAAGATATCACAGTGTTTTAGACAAAGATTATAGACAAAAAGATACGACGCCTATTTTCAATGGCATCTGATCACATTTTGCAACAATGAGGGCCGCAATGTTTAGTGATAGCGTATGCCAAGAAAAGGCGTCGTACAATCGTAGACGAATTTTCTAAAGACGCTATACCCTAGTATCGGAAATGGGCAAAAGCCTGATTAGCCTCGGCCATCCGGTGTGTATCCTCACGCTTTTTGATGGCAGATCCTTCATTACGAGAAGCATCAAGCAGTTCATTAGCAAGACGCGTAGCCATATTGCGGCCACTTCTTACACGAGCGCTTGAAATAAGCCAGCGCATAGCCAAGGCCATACGGCGATTTGCATTGACCTCTACCGGAATCTGATAAGTAGCACCACCAACACGACGAGGCTTCACCTCAACGACAGGGGTTACATTTTTTAGGCCCTCTTCGAACACCTCCATAGGTGGGCGCCCTGTGCGTTCTTCCATAATATCAAAAGCATCATACACAATTCGAGCCGCCAAGCTTTTCTTCCCTCGCTCCATAATATTGTTAATAAATTTGGCAACGACTTCGCTATTATATCGAGGATCTGGTGTTACTTTTCGTCGCTCGCTGCGATTTCTACGCATCTTATTACATTTCCTTAACGAATTTTTTCAGGTTTTAGCAACTTTACTGCAGCTTAATAAAGATATACTCACTGTATACTACAGCTGTGTTAATGGCGAATCTGACTGTCGTAAATCGAAGGACTATCGAGGCCGTTTTGTGCCATATTTGCTTCGCCCCCGCTTCCTATCATTTACACCAGTACTATCCAAAGCCCCGCGAACAATATGATATCGCACACCCGGCAAATCTTTCACACGGCCACCGCGAACCAAAACAACGCTATGCTCTTGTAAATTATGCCCTTCACCAGGAATATAGGCAGTTACTTCCATACCATTCGTTAGGCGAACGCGGGCAACCTTGCGCAAAGCAGAATTTGGCTTCTTGGGTGTAGTTGTACGAACCTGTGTACATACGCCTCGCTTCTGCGGATTCCCTCGTTTCATTCTACGAGTTCTACCAGTCAATGTATTTTGAGTAAAGCGAAGAGCAGGAGCTTTTTCCTTCTTGGCCGAAGTCTTACGGCCCTTACGAACAAGTTGATTAATAGTTGGCAACAGATCCTCCCTCGATATGGCGGGAAATTAATTATCAGAAAAATACATCTATCACCTCTTCTTGCGCTGCATACAACAGTTTAGAAAAGGGTTAAACAATTATGGCTCTAACTCAGACTATAAAGCCCAGCATTAGTTTCTACTTTTTAACAGTCAACCACATACAAATTCTGTAAGTAGCAATATAAATTATTCAGTCATCTAGCCAAAGATTCATACGTGTGATGGAATCTATGACAAATTAAGTCAGTCAACGAGCTGAACAAATCAATTCTGATATCTCTACACCACTCGTTCTCGAAATTCTAGACATGAAACTATTTGATTACCAGATCCAGAAACCTAAATGTTCTGCCCAGGAAATCAAGAGACACAGACCCTCAACACTAACGCAGAGCATATCAAATCCTGAATTAAATTTTAAAATTGCTCAGCTTGCCAATTAAGATATAGAATCTTTAACCAATAAAGCCGACGAAGGAAAAGTATATCATACCTCTTTTCAACGGGTCAAATATAGACGCGCTCATATTCACCCCCTAGAGCCAAATGAAGACATTCAGCGTGAGCGTTCAGTCCTCCTGACAGTAGAGGACATCCGGCTTCGACAGCTCAACCGGCGTAGAAGTGAACAGTTACGTTATCACTCAGTGGGTTTCATGATTAACCACTGTACTGGTCGTTAGCAGGGTATGATTCCACACCACCAAACAAAGACGTCAATAAACCACGAGGGCCCAGCTTCCATACCATACATACAAAAAGGCCCAAGATTACATACTTTTTCTTAGGCCTTTTGAGGTTACCATACTATCGTCAACAGATAAGGCGATATGTCTGATAACACATTCAATTGTATTTATACATACGTATGTATGTTATACCGCCGCTTATTGCATCATCCCAATCATTAGGCTACCATCACCAGCCTCAACGCTCAAAGGCAACATTGGTATGCTACCAAGATTAGCGCTAATCTGATCATTAATCAAACCAAGAATACCACCATCAACAACAAGGTTCCCAGCTGATAGATTGTTCAAGCCAACGTTCATCATGCCATCACCAGCGGAGACGGCAGCGTCCACGCCTAAAGAATCAACACCCATTACAGGGCTGGCAAGTTCGGCAACGAGATGAACATTTCCACCATCAAATCCTGTCTTAACAGCAGCGACCTCTGCAGAATCCAAGCCCATCTGCTGAAGCATACCCATAACCTGACCAGCCATCTCTGGTGTTAGAGCGTAAGCGCCGTCAGGCAATCCGGCCGGGATACCAGCCAATTGGGCGTTAATCTGCTCGGAAACCATACCCAAAATTTCAGGCATTACACCCATGGCACCGGCATGTACCCCATGAATATCAACGGATAGAATGCCACCATCTGACATTAAGCTACCTTCGATACCAACAGAGTCAATACCAGCAATAGATTGCCCTAGATTAACTGATATATTATTTACATTTCCATCCATGCTAGCATCAATAGAATCAATGTGCAACGCATTCAAACCATTCTGCTTCATTAGTTCCGTGATCAAGCTGCTAGCTTCTGTATCTGACAGAGAAACACTTCCTGCAGCCCATCCTTCCATGAAGCTAGCCTGACCAGCCACGGCATCATCCATTGAAATTTCAACATCCGGTGCCATTACTGACTCGCCAGGAGCACATGCAGAAAGACCAACGACGAACAAGATCATAGCAGCTACCACAAAGAGGCTCTTCCGGGTAATCATTCGGTATCTCCTTTAAATTGTTTTTATTTATGCGTCATTGAGTTATGTAAGGACTCAATGACGCATAGTTATAATACAAGGTGATTTTAGCAGCTCAAAGGCATTATGAGCAAATGATATGACATCAACAGCGAAATTCTATTAACGACGACATTATACCAAGAATGTGAAAAATTGCCATACGCACTACAATCACCTTCACTCACGACAATCATTAAGTATGCGAATAACGGACACACAACAAATACAAACAGTACTTTAGGAAAGTTTTATGTAACGCTATACCCCAATGTTAAAAATCCTTTTAATATCCTAAAGAATAGCTGGTTACCAAATATATGCATCCTCTACGCTCAATCTTGTTTGAAAATAGAAACCTCTTCTCTCTTATTAAATAGAATAACTATCGTTCTACGTTCAAACAATCAATGTATACTAATATTGCTTAGTGTAAAAACAAATGCTTTACGTGAATCTGAGGTCTCTTTTATACATGGAGTATACAAGAGAACTGGGGGAAGTCGGATTTATTATGGGGACAGTGGAAGTATAACAGAATCAAAATAAAATTGCAAGACTCAATTTGTACAGAAACGGAGCAAAGATTGTTACGCAACTATTTATTCTTATAGGTGTTTTCGCCATTGAAAATGGGTTATACATCGGTCACATACTTAAACTACAAAATTAGTATGTTGTCAATCATCTCATAGGAGGTAGAGTGCATGGATCTAAAAGGCAAAACGGCTGTCATTACCGGTGGTGGCCGTGGAATTGGGCGCGCCATTGCCCTAGCACTAGCTGAATACGGATGCAATGTCGTCGTCAACTTTTTCCGGCAGCGTACTCAGGCAGAAGAGACGGCTCGGCGAATTGGCGCCTTGGGCGTTCAGGCTCTTGCCGTCAGGGCTCATATGGGGCAAGAAGGTGAAGCCGAACGACTCGTACATGAAGCCGCAAAGCTCACTGGCAGTGTTGATATCTTCGTGGGCAATGCCGCGAGTGGCGTACAGAGGTCGATTTTGGACATTGATACAAAAGCATGGGATTGGACTCTAAATATCAATGCACGGAGTATTTTACAAGGTGTACAGGCAGCAGTTCCACTTATGACCCAGCAGGGCTGGGGGCGAGTACTCACCATCACAAGTGCAGGCAGTCGTCGGACATTTCCAGATTATGGCATTGTAGGCACAAGCAAGGCAGCCATAGAAGCATTGACTCGCTATCTTGCCGTTGAACTTGCCCCACATAATATTATTGCGAACTGTATAAGCCCCGGCATTGTTCTAACCGATGCGCTCAAAAGTTTTCCTCGTCAACAGCAGATGGTGGAACAGGCCCAAGCCAATACGCCGGCCGAAAGACTCGTCACTCCCGAAGATGTGGGGAATCTAGCGGCTTGGCTCTGCACCGATCAGGCAAGCATGATTGTCGGACAAACAATTGAGATCGATGGTGGGTATGGTCTGACAATATAGCACAATCGTTCACATTTTTGTCGCCCAGGTGGCACAGAAGGTAGGAGTATACGCAGCCAAAGGTGTTCCAGGCCAGTAATCATCATAGTAGCCTGTCAACACAAAGCCGGCATTGAGTTGTCCACCGATCTGGTCTTGAAGGGTATGGCCGAACTCAAGCGGTTGCTCATCATCTATATACTGCTTTAACTGTTCTGGAGGCAGACTGTTGAGATCAGAATAGGGAAGCGAATGACAAACGGTAAGCTCGCCGGTGCCATCCATGAGTTGCTGGTCGAATAGATAGAGAATCGGGTTACAAAATCCGGCCAGTAAATGGCCCCTTGGTTTCAGTACCCGATAAGCTTCTTGCCAAACTGACAATACGTCATCTACAAAGAGATTGGAACATGGGTGAACGATCAAATCAAAGCTGGCATCAGCGAAGATAGAGAGATCTCGCATATCGCCTTCAACTGTTTGCAATGGTAGTTCCTCACGCTCTGCGACCATGGCATCTTGGGCCAACTGCTGAGGTGAATTGTCGAAAATAGTGACATCAGCTCCCGCTGCGGCCAAAAGCGGCCCCTGCTGTCCACCACCAGAGGCCAGTCCTAATACCTTGGCTCCCTGGAGTTTGGGAAACCACCCGGCGGGAACCGGTTTTGTGGGCGTCAGGACGATTTGCCAATTTCCTTGACGAGCGGCCTCGACTGCCGCCGAGCTGACAGGAATCGTCCACTCACTTCCCTGCTCAACAGCTTTATCCCACGCTGCCCGATTGTAGTTGCGAACATCGATATCGTTGGCCTTCATTACAGATAGCGCTCCAAAAAAGCCGCCATCTTGGTAAAACTATCGATGCGATTTGTCAGCTTGCTAAAACGGTGGCCTTCGTCTGCATAATGGACAAATTCAACTGTGCCGCCTGCATTCCGCACCTTCTCTACAATCTGCTCGGATTCAAAGAGGGGAACCCTAGGGTCATTGTCGCCGGCCAACACCATAAGGGGCATCTGAATGCGCTCCGCTTTATGGATAGGCGAAATGCGTTCGAGTAACTCATGATGATCTTCTAGGCTACCATATTCTCGTTCACGGTGAGGGCGTCTCCAGGGGCTGGTCCGCTCCATAAAAGAGACCCAATTCCCAATGCCAACCACATCAATTCCAGCAGCAAAGAGTTCAGGATATTCGGTCAGTGCTGCCAAAACCATAAAACCACCGTAGCTCCGGCCATAAATGGCGACGCGTGTACTGTTGATCTGCTCCTGACTGTGAAGCCACTGAACTGCATGTTTCAGATCAACTACGCTTTCCATTCGTAACTCTAGATCATCCAGCATCATGTAATGGCGTCCATAACCGCTACTTCCTCGCACATTGGTCACCAACAGAGCATATCCGTGATTAAGAAAAAATTGAAAGCGTACGTCAAAATCGGGACGCTGCTGGCTGGCTGGCCCACCATGGACGTAAAGGATACAGGGATACCCCCCTTCTGGTGGAGGCATTTTAGGTTCGTAGAAGAAGGCTGGAATAGATAACCCGTCGAAGCTCTCAAACTGAATAAGGGACGGGTTGATAAATGTGCTAGGCTCTACACCTGCATAGTTACTAAAGGTGATCTGATTGGTTGTGCCATGAGCCAAATCGACTGACCAAATGTCTGGGTTTGAATTTGGCGATTGGAATGAGCCAAAGAGCTGATGCTCTGCCCCAAAGGTTAAGCCAGACAATATCCCCCTATCTAAACCATCAATAGGGACAACAGCTTGGCTATTTAGGTCAACGGCATAAAGGTGAGCAAACCCATCTCCATTCAGTTCCACAACTGCCGTCTTGCCATCGGGAGAAATGACGAGCGAATTAAGCTCACCCCGCGTATCATGGTGGTGGCTTAACAGTTCTGTAGCAGTAACAATCGGCTCGACGTCACCAGTCTTTAGATCGAGTTGGCAGAGAGCCAAGCAATCATCAAGCCGATCAGTCAAGCAATAAACACCCTGATCGATCCATTTTATAGCGCTATAACGGGCGTGGGGCAGATTAGCGGTGACAGCAATCTCTGTACCTGTGACTAAATCAAGCAAACTCAGCTCCACTTGCTCCGAAGCAACAGCATTGATTAAGATAAGCTGTTCACCACCAGGTGACCATGCGCCAATTGCTCGGTTGCCGCTACACTCTTGAAGCAGTCGACTTTCACCGCTTCCCACATCCATAATGTAAACATCAAAGTCTACATTGTTTCGTTCATTGCTGGTATATACGATTTGGGATCCATCTTTACTCCATGCACCAAAGCGATGGATAGCATCATCATTGGAAGTCAGCCTACGAACGTCGTGGCCTTCCAGACCGAGTGCGTTTTCAGCGTGATTTCCATCTGCACGATCTACATCTCTTGCACCATAATTACTAATCAAGTATAACTGTTGACGCTCATTCCCACCGACATCACTGACGGCAATTAAATGAGGGGTAACTTTGGTGCCATGGATTTCCCAAACCTTATCGGTAAAAAAGGTCAACTGGCGCGGCCACTGTTCAGATGGGTTTTGCTTTAGTCCAATGCTCCAAACCTGAAAGTTGCCCGTGATATCACTGAGAAAAGCCACTCGCCGCCCATCTGGGGAGACCATGGGAGAGATAGCACTACGGATGTTTAAGTATTGATCGAAGGTGTAAGTTTTCATGCCTGCATTATAGTTCCCCTGCACACTACGGCGCAAGTCAGTAACGAATGTTCAGTAGGCTTTTCTGGGTGGCCCAACTGGGGATGAGGCTAGAGTACCCGTGGAGCGCAATGCCATTTTCAATAAAGAGAAGAATCTTTCTTTGAAATTGGTAGCAACTGAAAATACCTCGTGATTTGGCGTTCAATATTCTCGGGGTCCTGTGTGCATTGACTGTATCGTAACAGCACAATGATTCCAGTAATATTTGTAAGCTTTTGAAACTAGCTATCCTTGGTTATTCTAAGGTAAAATAAGGCCCACGCAGTATTTTTTTCTTGACTTGGTTGGCCACAATAGGGCAGAGTTTTTTCGTTCTACCCAAATTTGTTAGCTGCTCAGGAACATAGCTAAGACCAAACGGCGATGGAGCATGAGTTGGTTGAGAACGCACGAAAATATATACCAAATATGTTTTAATATGGAGAGGGCGGTCGATTATTTTCTCCTCGATGCGGAGCCGATTCACATTGAATTGACCCGAGGTTGACTAGAAAGCGGAAAATACCATTGACTAAGTTGGAATCAGCCGCGTTAGGGCGGATCGATTCTGATGCGCTGTTGCGTATCATTTGTCGACTTAATCGTTTCATTGATAATCATCTGTTTGCTGACTACTGGCAAGTTGGTATTGAGCTACTCTCTAATCCGTTGGCTGCTCAGTCGATTCGGCTATATCTCTTAGAAGAAGTCCAAGGCTTAGCCTCTGAAGGAATTGAGTATGGTACGCTATCGCCACCGATTGCAAAGCAAATTCAAGCGTGGGAACAGGAATTAGACGAAGTCTCTTTCCCTTCAGCCGCTGGCTTGCCTGACGACTCACTTCCGCCTACTTCCGAGACATCCTTCAATGATGGGTATGTTGTCTGCTTTCCAATTATCCTCAATCGTATTACCCGCGGGGCAATATCAATTGTCTGGCCACACGCTGTTCTTCTTTCCTCCAAAAAGCTTGCTGAAGTCCACCAAATAGTACAGCTTTATGTAAGTAATGGTTTACGTGCCAACCAAGTTATTGTAACCAACCGCAGCCTGGAACGTAGTAACCTTCTCTATCTTATTGCCCAAGAGCTAACCAGTACACTGAATTTGACAACCGTCTTAAATCAGACGACACAAATGGCTGCCAGTGTGTTGGGTGCGCAAGCATCAACGCTCTTCGAAGTTGATCATACAAACCAAGAATTGATCTTTATGATTCCAAAAGGGGCTGCCGCCAGCGTATTGCAAGCAGAACGTATGCCAATTGATCAGGGTGTAGTTGGGTGGGTGGCAACCCATGGTAAATCAATCATTGTCAACAACACCGATGAAAGTGAACTATTCGACAGTGATTTAATCGACTCCCAGACTGGCTTCAAGACCCAGAATATTTTGTGCGTTCCATTACGCCTGCAAGAGCGCACCATTGGCGTATTAGAGGTTCTCAATAAAGAAGCTCCGAATGGATTTACGGTCGAAGATGAGCAGTGGTTGGTGACCATGGGGAACCAAGTTGCCATTGCGTTTGATAATGCACGTCTCTTCAACCGAGAACGCAAGCGGGTAAGCGAGTTGGCTACCCTTAATTCTCTGAGCCAAACCATTAACAGCGAACTGGATGTATCGGCCATTCTGGATAAAATAACAGAAAGCGTCCTAGACATTCTGTCAGCCAGTCGCAGTGAGCTACTCTTGGTCAGTCAGGATCGTCGCTTCTTAGAGCTCGTCTCAAGTGCTGGACTTGGTTCAAAGCTAGAAGTTCCCCCTCTTCGAGTCCCTATCGGTCATGGGCTTATTGGCTGGTGTGCTTCCCAGAATAAACCCGTGAAGGTTCGCCGTGCTGCACAGGACGAGCGGTATCTTTCCCGAGATTCCTTGCCTCAATTAGACAGCATGAGCGCTGCTGCCGTACCTATGGCCCATCGTGGGCGCGTGATTGGCGCCATTATGGTTTTTGTGGACGGGAACACTCCTTTGGATGATGATCAGATTGATCTTCTTAGTACGTTTGCGAATCAAGCGGCTATCTCACTGCAAAACGCAGACCTGTACCAAAGCATGCAGGCCGAGCAGGAACGTATCATTAAAGCCCAGGAAGAGGTCCGCCATCAACTGGCTAGGGATCTCCACGATAATACCGCCCAGATGCTAAGCTTGATCATTATGAACTTAGATCTGGCAAAACAGATGCTTTCCACTCAAAATGCCAATGAGGTGGAAGAAGAATTGGATAGTTTGGAAGAGTTGGCCCGGCAGGCGAATCGAGAGATCCGTACCCTTCTCTTTGAATTGCGCCCAATTATTCTAGAGAGTCGTGGGCTGATTCCAGCTTTGGACTCATACCAACATCAGTTAAACCAATCCATGGACTGTTCCGTCCATGTAGACGCGCATCCGCTACCGTTTCAGATAAAATTACAGGGTGCCAGTGCTATCTTTAGTATCGTTCAGGAAGCTGTCAATAATATTCGCAAACATGCAAGGGCCAGAAATATTTGGATTCGCGTTTTTGTTGATCAAGCGAACCTACATTTTCATGTCGAAGATGATGGCATCGGCTTTGATATTCGAGAGGTAACCAACAATTACGATGGATTAGGCAGCTTTGGACTGCTCAATATGAATGAGCGCGCAGCCCTTCTTGGTGGGAAATTAACCTTTCACTCCCCTCGCCCCAATGATACAGGGGGAACGTTAGTAGAGGGAACAATTCCTCTAAGCATATTGAGAAGTAAACCGTAGCAAGTAAACTTTAGATTTAACGTGTCGATAACATCACACTCGCCTTTTCAATTTACACTGTCCGCATCCGATGGTGCCGCCCGATGTGGTCTCTATCAGACGCCCCATGGCTCAATCCCCCTCCCCGCTTTTGCCCCTGTTGGGACCTTAGCCAATGTCAAGACTTTAGACCCTAGGGATCTCTCTGAGAGTGGTTGTTCACTCATTTTAGCAAATACCTATCACCTCTATCTACGCCCAGGTCATGAATTGATCCAACGACTTGGAGGGTTGCACCAATTTATGGGCTGGGATGGACCGATTCTGACCGATTCTGGTGGCTTTCAGGTCTTTAGCTTGGCCAATCGTCGACAGTTGGACGACGATGGCGTAACGTTTCAGAGCCATATTGATGGCAGCACACACCGCTTTACACCGGAAAGTGTTATGGAGATTGAACAAGCATTGGGTCCAGATATTGCGATGGTGTTGGATGAATGTTCAGAGCCTCTCGATCGAGCGTACAATCAGGAAGCTTTGGCTCGAACCCATCGTTGGGCTGAGCGCTGCAAAGAGGCCCATACCCGGCAAGACCAAGCGCTCTTTGGCATTGTGCAAGGAGGCATTTTCCCCGACCTAAGGCTGAAAAGTGCCACATTTCTGACAGATCTTGATTTCCCTGGCTATGCCGTTGGTGGATTGGCCGTAGGTGAAACCAAAGAAGAAATGTACGCTGTCTTAGATGAGACTTGTCCTGCACTACCAGTGAATAAGCCACGGTATTTGATGGGTGTGGGGACCCCAGAAGACATTATCGAAGCAGTCTACCGAGGTATCGACTTTTTTGATTGTGTTTTGCCGACTCGAACGGCCCGCAATGGTGCCCTACTTACGCCCAATGGTCGGCTCAATCTACGCAACGCCCAATTTGCAGAAGATCCTAGTCCGGTTCAGGAATCATGTATGTGTTATACCTGCCGTAACTTTAGTCGTGCCTATTTACGTCATCTCTATAAAGCAGGCGAAGTGACGGCCTTACGATTGGGTACGATTCATAATGTATATTTTATGCAGGAGCTGATGAGCCAAATTCGGAAAGCGATCTCATCGGGTACATTCGAGGCATTTCGACACTCATTTTTAGAGACCTACCAAATTAGCGATCAATCAGTTCGCCATGCCCAACGGGAGAAATGGAAAAACAAAGAAAAAAATTAAGGAACGAGCCTCAAATGACTTGAGCGTTTTGGTTGGGTATAGCCCCATCAAATGACCAAGCTACTTGATTATCGTTCCCAAGAGTCAGTAACGACAGTTATTTTTGAGGTAATCTTTAGATGGAAATTATTCGTGCGATTATTCTTGGAGTTATTCAAGGGGCTACAGAATTCATTCCGATTAGCAGCAGCGGACACCTAGTCATTGTCCCTTGGCTATTGGGGTGGCCCCATTCCTCGCTTTTATTTGACGCCATTGTCCATTGGGGGACATTAGTGGCGATTTTGCTCTTCTTCTGGCGAGATTTTTGGCAGATGATAGTGGCAGGCATTCAAAGTATTTTGCGCTTTTCCCTAGATGATCCGATGGCTCGGCTAGCTTGGTTTGTTGTTGTTGGCAGCATTCCAGCCGCGCTATTTGGACTACTATTCAAGGACTTTATTGAAGGGCTTTTTGAAGGCAATGCTGCGCCTCTGGTGGCCGGCATCTCGCTATTGATAACGGCGGCATTATTAAGCGGTAGTGAATTGATGACAAAGCGCTTATCCCAAGCTAAGCCGCTCCAGAAGATGAGTTGGGGTGACGCGATATTTGTTGGTGTTGCTCAGGTGTTGGCCTTACTACCAGGGGTTAGCCGCAGCGGCAGCACCATAGCAGCAGGGCTTGCACGGGGCATACAGCGGGAGGATGCGGCTCGTTTCAGCTTCCTTTTGGGGACGCCTGCTTTCTTGGGTGCCGGATTGCTTCAAATCGCTGACGCACTGGCAGAAGATAGCAGTATGTTGGCCACAGAAGCCCCTGGGCTTCTTGCTGGCTTTATCGTTAGCGCCATTGTAGGATTTGCAGCCATTCGTTTTATGTTGGCCTACTTGCGCAAATATAGTTTATATATATTTGCCGCCTATTGCCTAGTTGCTGGCTTGGCAGTCATCAGCCTGTACTTTTTTAGATAGAGCAGGATTGCCCCATTGGATAGACTGTCTAATTTGTTTACGCCTTTCTGATTTCGGACTTGCTTAATTTAACCCAAAGGTGAATGCATTGAAAGAGTCATTGAGCAGTTTTGTCGGAGTTTGGTTACCCCAAATCGAGGAGGAGATGCAAGAGGTTTTGTGCTTCTCTGCATCAGAACAAGCTAGGGATGAAGTGGGGCAAGGGGTGAAGCAGCACTATGGAATGATGCACTATCATATGGGATGGGCAAATGCAAATCTGCAACCACAGACGATGCCATCTGGCAAGCGCTTGCGTCCCATCTTTTGCCTATTGGCTTGTGAAGCAGTAGGCGGCAATCCAGGCGATGCATTGCCTGCAGCCGCAGCCATCGAAATCTTACATAACTTCTCCCTAGTTCATGACGATATCGAAGATGGCGATGAAACCCGCCACCACCGCACCACGGTCTGGAAGTTATGGGGAGTTCCGTTGGCCATTAACTCAGGGGATGCTATGTTTGCCCTGGCTTTTGCGGCTTTGTCTCGCCTACAGCGCCGAGGCATTTCGCCAAACCAAATCCTTCAAGCCATCGATATCTTCACCAAAACCTGTATCGAACTGACCGAGGGTCAACACCTGGATATGCGCTTCGAGCAGCGTAATGATGTCCAGCCCGATGACTATTTTCACATGATCAAAGGCAAGACGGCCTCTCTGCTTGGCTGTGCCACGGCCATCGGTGCTCTAGTAGGCCATGGTTCTTCGGCCCAAGTGAAGGCTATGCAGCACTTTGGTCAGTCGGTCGGCTTGGCATTTCAGATTCAAGATGACATTCTCGGCATTTGGGGAGATCCGGACGTTACAGGGAAGCCCACAGGTAATGATGTATTGCGCCAAAAGAAGAGTCTGCCCCTTCTCCATGCCCTCAACCACCAACGTATTGGCCCCAAACTCACAACCTTATTGGCTGGTGGAATTAGCGAAAACCAGTTACCTCGCGTTCTGGAACTGCTGGCCGAAGCCCAATCGCGAGAGGTGGCCCAAGAACAACAGCTATTTCATAAAGCTGCGGCCATGAAAGCATTAGAAGAGAGCCTAGGAAAAGATGCCCAAGAGTCTGCCCTAGCTGCTCTAGCCGATAGCCTAACCAACCGAAAGGCATGATCGATTGAGTGCCGCCCGTATTTCCTCCTGAACCCATCCCTCCGGTTCTGTAAGCAGCGCCTCTGCTAGGATTTGAACCACAGACTCAATAGCATGTTTTTGATGTACTTGGCCGAGCGCCCAGGCTGCATGCCCCCTAGGCAGAGGGTGCTCATCATGGAGCGCTTGGGTCAGCGGCTTTAGCACTGCTAAATCAGCCCAATTGCCTAGGGCAACGCAGACATTGCGCAACATTCCTGCCCGCTTGGCGCGCTTAATTGGCGAACGGCGAAAGTGTTGGCTAAAGGCATCTTGCTCAAGCCAGTACGGCGTTTCTGGGTGAAACCCATCAAGAAGGGGTGGGGCAATTCGCGCGGCCTGAGCAGCTAATCCTGGCATCAAGGGAGAGCGTTGAGGCTGTCTTTGATTCCAAGGGCAAACTTCTTGGCAGATGTCGCAACCAAAGATCCGGTTGCCAAAGGAGCTGCGCAATGCCCGAGGAATTGGTTCACGACTTTCAATGGTCCAGTAGCTGATGCAACGAAGCGGATCCAGATGAAATGGGCCTACAAAGGCGTCAGTGGGACAAGCATCCAGGCAGCGAGTGCAGCGTCCGCAAGTGCCAATCCGCCCAGTTGGTTCAGGTTCAGTCTCCAAGGGGGCGCCCTCTTTTTTCAGCGGGAAAGCCCACCGACCATACTCTCGTTCTGGCGGGAGGCCTGTTATCACGTCCTCAGAATTGGCTGTTGGGTTTATCAATACCTGGGGCAGGGGGTCCGCTTCTAGTTGCTCTGGAATCAATATCGTAGCCAAAAGCAACCAGCTCCCCAAACGAGGGTGAATGGTACAACAGTTTTTCCCCGTAAAGCCCAAACCAGCCTGCTGGGCCCAATCCCGCTCTAAGACAGGTCCCGTATCAACCAAGCATTTGCCTCGGCTTTCTCTTCCGACTTTTTCGGCAATAAAATGATCTAATTCATAGAGAGCCGGACGAATAATTTCATGATAATCGTCCCCCCAGGCGTAAGAGGCGATGATGCCCCTGCTTGGATCGTCATAAATTTCTTGTGAGAGGGGGAATTGATAATGGTCAACCCCCAAAACGATGATCGACTGAAATCCGACATTCTCAACATCTGAACGTGCGTCTGAGAGTAGTCTTGGATCTCGTCGTTTCTCCACATGCCTTTCCAAATAATTCATCTCACCGGCACGCCCTAAAGCCAACCATTTTTCAAAAAAATCAGCATGGCTGGCATTGCACAGCGGGTGGATTTGGCAGAGAGAAAATCCTAATTGTCGTGCCTGTTCTTTGATGGCGAATGATAAGGATGACGGGTTTATAGTTGAATCGGCAAGTTGTGACATAGATGCTCGCTTACTGGTCCCCAAGCCCGAATGGTTAGCTGGCGCGCTCCTGATAGGAAGAGGTCATCCAGCCCGGAATCATCATGGGCTGATAACTGGAGATAAGCCAGCTGAACCTCTAATCGATCCACTGGAAAGCTTGTTTGGATTCGTTCGGCCCACTCAACTACAATAATGCTACATGGCGTCTCCAGGATCTCCTCTAAACCAAAAGTAGCCGCATCCACTTCAGGATTGTCACTCAGGCGATATGCATCAATGTGGAAAAAGGTTAAAGGGTATTGGGAATTCGCGGGTGGCAATTCATATTCACGCACAAGCATAAAGGTTGGGCTTGTGACCGGCTCTGTCAAACCGAGCCCTCTAGCAATCCCTTGGGTAAGGGTTGTCTTTCCCGCCCCCAGCTCCCCAGAGAGAGCCAGGACAATAGAATCGTTTGGACAGTTGTCCTGTTGAGAGAAATAGAGGCGAATGTGTTGGCCTAGATGCTCTCCTAGTGACTGAGTTTGCTCCAAGGAATGAGATGTGAAAGATCGTTTCATTCCATTCATCCATTCTCCTCCATTAGATGACTAATCCGATCGTCGTACTCGTCTAATAGTTGAGCGGCTCGGTTGGGATCTCCTGCTTCTGCTCTTGCATCAAAGTACGGTTGCTCAGGGCTGGGGGCAATGTGTACCCATTCAGCATCGGGCAAGTAGATCTTTAACCCGTCGATCTTTTCTAACTTGACGCCCCCGTGGTAATCATTCAAAAGCCTCATGACTCTACCTTTGGCTTCCCATGGGCAGTGAATACGGCGATGGGCCACATGAAACGGTGGCAAGTACGTTGTGACTTCGCTCAATGTCAAGGCCCGAATGGCCAAATATTGGAGCAGCCGCACGGTGGCCATCATCCCGTCGATGACCGGTAGGAAATCAGGAAATACGAAATTTCCCGAGCCGTCTACAGATAGAAGAATATCTTCCGCATTACTCACAGCAAGCAGGCCCCGCAGGCTATTGTGAATGCGTACCATCTTAGATTCGTGCCACTGGGCGATCAGATCAAATCCATTGGGGGCTGTAGCTGGTGTCGCCACTGTGCGGCCAGGGTGGGCGTAGAGGCCCAGCTCCAACATAAGGGCCGCGGATGTATAGTTATCCAGCATCCCCCCCTTTTCATCAACGACAAACATTTTTTCGCCACCTACATCTAGCTGAATGCCCAAATCGGCACCTACTGCTCGAACGATTTTGGAGGCTTGCTCAAGGTTAGCGACAAACTTATCTTCCAACACTGCCAATTTGGTCTCGTCAGCGCGTTCATTTAAAGGTACAACCTCTACGTCCAAATAATTCAGAATGTCGGCTAGGGCATAAGCGGCCAACCCATGGGAGTAATCTACAACGACCTTAAATCGAGCGCTACGGACTCGTTCGACATCGACCTTTTGAAGAAAGTGGGTCGTATACTGTTCAATGGAGTCTGGGGCGTACTGAATCTGGCCAATTTCATCCAGGTAAGAACGCCGAAAATCCTCTCTGAAAAAGTTACGTTCGATATTTCGCTCAGCGGCTTTGCTTAGATTAACGCCATCTGCCCCCATGAAACGAATGTCAACGACACGCTGGTCGAAGGGACTCAGGCGTACATGGATCCCAGCTGTCGCTTTTTCCTGTGTTCGTACAAAATATCGCACAATGGGAATTGCCACCGATTCGGTATCCCAAACGTGAATGCCGGCACCGGCTAACGCACTGGTCAAAGCTCGCTTTAACATACGTGAGCTTCGATGGGTATCTCGGTTAATAGCAACGTATGAGCCTTTTTGGAGCGTCGCGCCTAATGCTGCACCTAATTTGGCAGCGTATTCTGGTGTTAACTCCACGTTGACAATGCCTGAGACGCCAAAACGATTGAATAGAACCCGTCGCCCCTGATTTCCCCAGATAATGCTATCTTTTATAGTGGCACCCGCCTCAATCTCTTTGCGCGGCCACAGCTTGACGTTGGAGTGAAGTACACTCCCGCCACCTAAAATGCACTTTTCGCCCATAACTACCCCTTCAAAGGCAACCGCTTGGGCCTTGATGCTGCATTGGCGACAGATGACGGCCCCTCGTATTTCACAAGATTCTCCGATATAAGAGTTTCGCCAGATAATGCTTCGCTCAATACGGGTGTAGTTATCGATAATCGTATAGTCTCGGATAACGCTAGGACCATAGATCATTACGTCGCCCTTAATACGAACATGATTACCTAGGTAAATGGGGCCAAAAAGTTGAGCATTGGGCGCAATTTCCACATCTTCGCCGATCCAGATTCCACCCCCAATATGCTTACCAATGGGTATAGGCAGGTTCACTTTTCCTGCGAGTAGATCCGAATTAGCCCTTCGATATTCATCTATATTGCCAATATCACACCAATAACCATCAGCAATACACCCATTAATCGGTATCTCTTGGGCTAGCATAAGTGGGAATAGATTCTGAGAGAAATCGTAAGAAACATCATCAGGAATTAGCTCTAATACCTCAGGCTCCAGAACGTAAATTCCAGTGTTGACTGTATCTGAGACAACTTCTCCCCAACTTGGTTTTTCCAATAGCTCTTTGACAAACCCGTCATCATCGGTGACCACAACACCATATTCCAACGGATTTGGTACCCGCGTCAACACGATGGTGGCCATGGCTTTAGAGGCTTTATGATGTTCAATAATTTGGGTCAGATTAAAGTCAGTTAGGGCATCGCCACTAACAACTAAAACAGGTTCCTGAAGCCGATGGGCTGCCTTTTTGACGCTTCCTGCCGTACCAAGCGGAATCTCCTCTATGCTATAGCGAAGCTGTAAGCCGTAGTTATACCCATCTTCAAAAAAGTCCTGAATTGCAGTCGCCATGTAACGCAAGGTAACAAAAACCTCGGTTAGCTGATGGCTTTTAAGCAGCGCCAGGGTGTGAGCCAATACCGACTGATTGACAATAGATACCATGGGTTTGGGTCGACCAACCGTTAATGGGCGTAGTCGGGATCCTTCACCACCGGCCATGACGATTGCTTTCATTCAAACTCCTGTCACACATTATAGATGGCCAAATAAAATTTGTCATTAGCGTTAAGGAATAAGTTGAAAATAACTTGCGCGTTTCAATTGGGTGTAACCCCTTCAAGTGCTCAGGTTATTTAATTCCCGTTCCTAAAATCTTGCCTAAACAGATTGGACAAAAGTTGAGACAAATTTATTTGGCAGGCTATATCTTTGTGAATCTTATTCAAAAACCGTAGTTCACACTCTTTGTTCGGTTGGGTTAGGAATCACTATTTTCAACACAGCCCCAATATACTATGAAATTTTAAGCACTCAATTAGACGGGAGGCCAGGGATAGTTACGTCGATGGGGCAAGGGCGTGGGATAGGTTCCTGACTCGAGGAGGAGTTCCAGCCGCTGAACCATAGCAAGTTGTTCGCTGGAGCTAAGCAACTGACTTAAACTGGCCGTATATGAATTGGTAGGTTGATCGAGGACGCTTCTCAGAAGTTCGAGATCGTTCAGAATCTCTGGTTCAATTGGATTGCCGCTAAATTCCCAAATGACTGTACGTAGCTTATATTCATGGTGAAAGCAAATACCATGGTCAATCGCCCACAAACGCCCATCGATATCGATTAAGCAATGCCCACTCTTTCGATCCGCATTATTCGTGATAAAGTCGAAAAGTGCAAGTTTGCGAAGGATTGAAGCAAAACGCTCATCTTCCTGAACCGTAAAATAGTGTTTGCTATCATCATGCTCAATATATAGCTGCACACTACCTATGCCATAATTTCCATCGCGGAGGATGGTTGGTGGGATTAAGGACCAGCCGAGCGCACTACTCACCACGTAGGCGGCGACCTCTCTTTTACAGAGGGTACCGCTCGTAAAGTCCCAAAGAGGGCTTTCACCCTGTTGCGGTTTATAAACAGCAGTTAACTCCATACCGTCCAGGGTAACCAAGGTCAGCAGGTTGTAGTTAGAGCTGTAAGGAAGCATCTGGATATCATCCATCTCGCCATGTTGGAGGATTTGGCAGATCTCGCCTTCGGTCATTTGGTGAGCTGAGGGAGTGGAGATTAAGTCTACGTCCTCAGCGTGTGACGCCAAGGATGTCTCACCGCTCTCTTCTGAGGTTGAAAGACCCTCTTCACTTGGGGATTCGTCTTTACTCAGCGGATGGGAATCAGATGGATAGGAATCAGATGGTAAAGAAGTCATTATACTCAGGCTCCGCATAAATCAACACTGTTCTCTCTGATAGTGGTGTTAATTTATAACGACCGTCAGCATGTCTAAGGAATGAGTCGGAAATCACGTGCGTATTTCAGTTGGACCTAGCCCTACCAAATGACTGAGTTATCTAATTCCCGTTCCTAAAAGATAATCGGGGTAGCGTGTCCATCTGTACGTGGGCAGAAATGGCCGCTACGATCAATCGATCGATTGCAAAGCGGGCAGATAGGACGCCCGCGAGAAACTACCTCCAGGGCATGTTCACTCATGGCTCGCATCTGTTCTCGGGTGGCAACAAAACGGGCTGCAGGTACGTCGTCGTCGTTTGGATCGCGGATAACGCCAGATTCGGTGACAACCAGGGCCTTGGCAATCAACCAGATCCTATCTCCCTCTTCATCATAGCCGATAACCAATTGACCCACCCGAAAAGCAGGTTCGACAGGGTGCTCGGGATAGAGATTACCTGGATGGGGCTTGGCGGATGGCAGATCTTCATACTTCTTCTCTAATTCCTCTAGAAGTTGTAAGATACTCAAGGCTAGATTGGCCACCTCTTCTTTATCCAATACCAAACTGATCAGCTCAGAATTTGCGCTACCTTGGATGAAAAAAGTGCGTTTGCCTGGCTCGCCCATGGCATCTGCAATAATGTGTTGAACAGGGTTTAAGTCGTAGTCAAAATGCATGTTATGCTGTGCTCTCTTGTTCAGCATTCGTCTCTGCTGGCTTCTCATCTTTTTTGAGTTCGAAGACAGGCAATTCACTGGTCCGGTTTACAAAGAGTACACTTGGCTTTCTGTCATGAAATGCAATGGCACTAACAGAGGCCGTGCTGATCATGATACGTTGAAAAAGGTCCAAGGGTGTCCCAAGGTAATGAGCCATAGATATGCGTATAATATCGGAATGAGAAAAGATAACCACAATCTCGTTGGGATGGTTCTGCTGAATCCGCTCGATAGCTGCAACGGCCCGAAATTGCATAGCGCGGAAACTTTCCCCTTTTGGGAATTGAAAGCTACTTGGATGCTGTTGGACTAACTTCCATTCAGGTAGTTTGGCTAAATCTTTTAGCTTTTGACCCTGCCAATCCCCAAAATCCCCTTCCAAAACACCCTCTTCAATCACAATCGGCAAGCCCAACACCTCTGCTGCCGGCTGGGCTGTTTCCACACAACGTTCAAGTGGGCTAGAATAGACAGCGCTTACAGGCTGCTTGGCAAGTTCCTTGGCTAACGTAGCAGATTGCTGTCGTCCACGTTCATTCAGAAAGACCTCTGGCGTTCTACCAGCAAGACGGTTTGAACGCACCCACTCGTTTTCCCCATGACGTACAAGTAAAAGGTAGGTAATCATTGTTACCAGGATAGCATAAAACAAGATATTTTTGAAGTGCCTGTTATTACTGTTGGCAAAAAACGCTCGACAAATCTTTATGATTTACCACTTTCCAGAGTATAATGCGCTTTATGGATCTGTATGAATATCCGCGTCCTTCTAATGATACGGGTATCGGCATCCACTGGAGTGTTGGGTATGCAGCAGCAATTGGCCTAGCTCGAATCCGTGATGTTTGGCTTCCAGAGCTTAGGTCTCTAGGTGTAAAATGGGTCAAAATATTTAATCATGATGGTGCCCAGGATTTTTCCGAACTGCTGCTTGCCGAAGGGTTTATGCCGATCCTGCGACTCTATCGTCCGCACCCCAACCCAGGTCGGCTGAGTATCAGAGAACTCGTCACAGTTGACGAGTTTATTCGCATTGGCGTTCGCTACTTCGAGTTAAACCACGAACCCGATCAGGACGGTCAATGGCAAGGTGGAAGAGTTCCTGCCAATGGGTTGGACATTGTTGTTGAAGATACCATCGGAGACATGGAAGCCGTCTTAGAACGAGGGGGGATGCCAGCTATTCCGGCCGTCTCTTCGGGCAGCAGATGGGACATCATTGGGCGTATGATTGAGGCCGGACGCAAAGATCTGTTAGAGGGTCCCGTTTGGCAAGCGATTCATAATTACTCCCGTAACCGTCCCTTGGACTATCCCTACGACATTGGCAATCAGGAAGGTGCCCCCTACACTGAGCGCTTTTTTTACGAAATTGCCAATGATCCCCTTTCCTTTCCGGCTTGGCACGGCCGTACCTTAGCCCAAATCAACCAGCTACGTCGAGAGTACGCCAGCCATGGGGCAACGGTCTCTGATGATCATGCTTGCTGGCTTGCCTATGAGTTCTTTAACCAGCGCAATCTGCACCATCTGGGTCGCAGTATCCCCATCCTCTCTACAGAAAATGGCTACCTAATCGGTGAAAATACGGATCCGCGCTATCCAGCCACAACGCCCGATTTACATATGGCCCAAACCTTAGAAGCATGCCGCATTATGATGGGCGTTAGCCAACGATACCAGAACGCGCCAGATTACTATTTTTGTACAGCCTTTACCCTCATTGCCAACATGCAGTTGGGCAGCCCAAGTAATTGGTGGGAGGGCCAAGCATGGTATAGTAGGCAGTGGCGTGGGGGCATGTTACCCGTTGCAAGGGCACTTAAATTGGAACCCAAGGTGCTGCGCTCGCCACCGCCCAAACCAGCGATCGAGCGGATCTCGATCATGGGTACGCTATTAAGTCTGGGGGGAGACGGTCTGATCAATCGTCGTCCCCCAACAATTGTGCTAGACCAACATGGTAGAGAGCTGGCTCGGATTGAGGTCAACCACGCGAATCAATATCGTTTCCCTGATCTACCACCTGGCGTTTACACTGTTCGAGTTGATGGCACAGAGCTTGTGGAAGCTGTCACGCTCCATCCTGGGGAAACAGAACGGGTGCTCAACTTGGATCTGGCTGTCTTGAACCAAGACATTGGTCGTAGTACCCTAAGTGGGACGGTACGCGGTGGTGCGGATGCCGTCATTATGCTTGTTCGTGCTGATGATGGTGAGGAATGGGTGACCATGGCTCGCGCAGATGGTACCTTTCGATTTGTGGATCTGCCACCAGGCATCTACAACATTCGCATCCATCCCAGTGGAAGCCAAGAGCATGGAATTATCTTAAATGGCCAGGATAGTCATGAGTTGACTTTGGCCGTATGGGGATGGGGCTATACAGTCCATCAGGATGCCTTTAAAAAGAATGCTGATCAACTTTTACCGATTACAGAATATGTCCTGGTAGATTCAGATGTAGAGGAGACCTACCAGGATAACCCTGGGCAGGGCAACTCCAGCCCGGATACGCTCAATCAGGATACCCTCAGCCAGGATATTTCCAACCAAGAAATATCTAGCCACGATGAGATTTCGCCTCATTCCTCACGAGCAGCCGTTATCCGTTGCTCGGTAGAAGGCCACAAGAATGTACGCGTTCGCGCCGAGGCTGGAGATTGGCAGAGCCCCGTTGTTGAAACAGGCAGCGCCCCCCAATATGGCGAATTTGCTTGTGTTCTTGACTTGCTTAGTCATCGTACGGCGACCCATAACCAAACCTACCTTGTGGTTGCAGATGGGGTGGTCGATGAACGAGGTGTCCCCATACCGTTAGAGGCCACCGTTATGTTGCAACCAGACCATCGGCCCACCGTGAGATTTATCTACCAGGAAACCCACCAGACGATAACGCCGAGCCGGGCGCAGATTCGTGGCCGGATTTATGGCCTCTCTTTTGATCAAAACGCCAACGAAGATCAAGGAATCGGCAGAGACGCGGTAGGTGGAGAGGAACTGGGTGCAAAAGAGATTACTGTAACCCTCTTTGACGACCGAGCACAGCAACAACAACAGCGGGTGAGCTTAGACGGAACCTATCTCTTTCACGACCTACCCGCGGGAACCTACACTGTTGTGGTTGATGGGTATGAAAGCGATGCATTTGTCAGTGACATTGCCCTGGACGGCACCAACGAGGTCTTTACTGAGATGGTGCTGCCGCGTGAGGGATTGGGAGAAAGTCGAGAAAACCGACAGCGAAGCCGTATATTTGGCCTCTTTCCCTTAGCCGCCGGGCGTATGGCCTACTTAGTTGATGCCATGGGCAACGAGCAAAGCCAGGTAATTGGCTCGGATGAATATGTGCGATTTGAGAATTTACCAGCTGGGAGCTATACCCTTCGCGGTGATGGCGGATTTAGCGAAACAGCGTTGACCGTAGATGGCTTCAATGGATTGGAAGTCTTTTTCTCGACTCTGGTCTCTCGCTGGACATCAGAAGTCAATGCAGCAGGCTCCATGCCAGGCTTTAGTGCCGTCCGTGTGGAGGTACGAGGTCGCAATCAACATACAGTCTACCTGATCGATCAAGATCAGAAGCAGACTCAAGCCATCACAGGAAGTCGTCCGGATCTAGGTGAGTATAGCCTTGAATTCAGTCCACTGGATCCAGGCAGATACGTGATTCAACCCAGTGAACTCGATGTCCAGGCCAGCGTTGACCTGACTGGATTAGAAGCAGTTTGGGTAAGTTTTTGGGAACAGAAGATACCCAGCAACCCCAATGCTGTTTTACCATTAGATGAGCAATCCCATGGTAGCTATCTACCATCCGAGAGCAACATTGAATCAGCGGAGGGACATGGCTATAGAGACCTTGAAGCAGACAAGCCACAATCACCAGATGCCCAACAGAAGAAAGAGGAAGTAAAAAACAGTGGGCAAGAAGTGCTGCTGCCAGAACGCGGCATACTTGAGCAGCGCTTGACTGAGCAGGAAAATCAGCAAACCTCATCTATCAAATGGAGTCGTCAAGATAATCGGGGTCGCCTAGAGGCTGATGCAAACACAATTCAGCTCCCGGACAATGCCCACTTCGATCATCCAACGATCAGCCAATCGTCAGAGGAACAATTACACCATATACACCCTCATAGCAAAGAGGGTACAACAAATTTACAGAGTAGCCAGTTGGAATCCAATATGAAGCAAGATGTAGAGAACACAACACAGAATGAGGGTTACACACCGAGCAATGAGAATGACTATCTCATGGATTATGATGGTGCGCCTAGCGTTGGCCCACGTCCCCCTTTAGATAGCTCACAAAATCAACCATTGTCCTCATTGCAAAGGGCCGCTGAAGAGGCCGAAAAAGCGATCACTGAATATCTATTTATTGAAGACTCTAGTGACGCCGATCTCAAAAAGACGATTGATAGTCTCATTGCTGTATTGCGGTACGTGGCCAAGAATCAGCCCGAAATTGGCAGCAATTTGGAGACGGCCCGCACGGCAGAGCGGGTTGTCGTGATGGGTAAAGTCAGCCAGCAAATTTTAGCTGAGCTACAAGCCGCGGGCGTTGAAATTGAAGAGGCTTCAGGTAACCTGGTTGATGCGTATCGACATATCCAAGGCTAACTTTGCGCTATGCACCAGCCACTATCGACTATCCACCTAGGCGAATATCGGGCAACGCAAATGTATCACCTGTCTCGTTGATCCAACGTGCAAGTCGCTCATGACAATGCTCTTTCTGCGCCTGAAAATCCCGATCATAGACGTAATTGGCCTGCTCGTATGGATCCTCAACCGTATTGAAGAGTAGCCAATCATTATCCGGTGTGCAGGCATACTTCCAGCCATCTCTGGTTACCACAGCGCGCCAAGCTCTGTTCACTGAGTGACTGTGCATCTTACGGGGAATCTGCTGGAGGTAGGCCGAGTCTGGCTCTTGGGTACGATTCGGGCTGCTTACATACTCAGGCGCGTCGGGACGAATGCAGTAGCTGGAATAGTCATACCCTACCATCTCTGGCGGAACTGGGATGCCACACAGCCCAAGCGTAGTCGGTGCAATATCCACGTGATTGAGAATAGCGTCGGTTTGTCCCACCCGCATATTGTCCGGTCCCCCTACCTTTCCAATGATAAATGGAATACGAATCGATTCCTCCCAAGGCGTAGATTTTCCCCACTGGGCATGGCTGCCAATCATATCCCCATGATCAGAGAAGAAGACGATATAGGTCTCCCGATCAATCCCCATCTGCTTCAGCACATCACGAATGCGACCGACATTATAATCTAGATTTTCGATCATCGCGTAATAGCCTGCTAGATCCATTGCAGCCTCTTCCCGAACCCAAGCCACCTCTGGGACGTTGCGTCGAAATTGAATCTCAGCCGGGTGAATCCGCCGTGGGGTATATGGGGGATTGGTAGGGGGAACATAAGGATTATGAGGTGGCTGCACTGACAGGACGGCAAAAAAGGGATCGTATTCACTGCCGTTCTCTAAATGACTATCGCCAACATGACCTCGCAAATGCTGGATAAAAAGATCCGTGAGCGAATCCGTCTCATACCCTGACAGCCGTTCTGGTCTTTCGCTATCACTTCCGTAGATATAACATTCATTCTGATTATTGTTATTCTCATAGCCCATCCAGTAGTCAAATCGTCCCCTATGCTCCGGCGGCACATAGTGCTCTCGCTGGTTGGATCCGTCCAGATGCCACTTGCCAACATAGGCTGTATGGTAGCCAGCATCATTGAAGGGATCGGCCACAGTCAATAGGGCTGGGTCAAGAGGGGACGGCGTTTGGGTTGCACCATTTTGATGGGGATAGGTGCCAGTCAATAACGCACCGCGAAATGGGGTACACCAAGGCGTCCCGGATACCGCATTGTCGAAGCGCATCCCATCTCGGGCCAAGTTGTCGATATTGGGCGTAAAGACGTTGGGGTCGCCTCGGTAACTCAGGGCTTGGGCACGGTGTTGGTCGCCAAAGATCCAGATGACGTTGGGTTTGCGTTGAGGGCACAGTTCTAATGGTTTGTTCATGGTGGGATCCTGTTTGATTGAGGAATAAGTCATAAATAACCTGTACGTTTCAATCGGGTTTCACCCCATCAAATGACCAAGTGATCTAATTCTCGTTCCTAAATTTATCTCTTAGCATATCTTCACGAAGATCTCTATCTAGGGTAACTAGATCAATCAGAAGGGCTTGATGCTTTTTTGCTTCCTCCCTAGCAGGTGCTGTAAAACCAGTACGGGCAAAGAATGCATAGAAAATCGACCAGTCACTTCCAGGCACAACTTTGATTGACTGTTCAACCAACTTGCGTATGACAGGCAGCCCAACTGGGTCATCCCCCCATTTACACTCACCAAGTAAGATGGCGCGCTCCCTCCAGTTTATGGCGACAACATCAATTTGAGCATCACGTGCCCAGTGGCTGCCGACTAACTCTGGCTGAAGCGGCAATTCACCTTGACGAGCCTGTACAAGCGTCCACTCTCGGCAAAGATCCTCAAAAGCCGTTGCACCAATAAAGGCGCGAAATTGTTCGCCCATTCGCTGCCACAATAGGTCAACCAAGCCCTGCTCGATCATCTCCAAATTTGGCTCGATGAAGCGAAAATAGAAACGTAGGTACGAGTCTCTTAAGTGATAACGACTTCGAGTTGTAGACTTGCGCTCGTGATGAGGAATCGTGGCTGGAATCCGGCGTTCAACTAGCCCTAGCTTACGTAAGCGACGCAGATAAGGGGAAAGATTGGGGCTCATGTAGGGAAGTAGGTGAAATGAGGAATCATAAGAGCCCGAAGATAGTCATCGGAAACAGATTTGAGATTGTGAGTCCATTCAAACATAGCGACATATTGGGCAAGATAGCGTTTGTGAACCCCACGAAAAGGACG
>JBCCHB010000188.1:0-29447 GCA_039028975.1 Chloroflexota bacterium | reverse complement strand
TACTTTGGCTTGGTTGAACCGCTATCGCTGCCTTAGCAAAGATTATGAACGCTGCACCAAGAGCAGCGAGGCTGTCATTTACGCTGCTTCTATTTCTACTATGCTCAACAGGTTGACATAAGATATTCAAATGCCCTCTTAGTCATTTGATAGGGCTAAATCCGATTGAAACGCGTAAATCATTTACGACTCGTTCCTTAATTTAGGAATCAGGATCAAATAAAACCCGAAACTTCGACGCTGTCATCCCGAGTACCCGAAAGATCTGTCATTGGGTTCTATAAAATTCTCGTTCCTTAGCTTAGGGCAAGCGCTGAATTTGTTGCCTTGCAGATAGGATACCTTTTGCTGGCGCTGCTGTGGTTAACTTGATCTCAAGATATGTTAAATCTACTTTATAAAAATACTACTCATGACTTCACCACTTCTATTCACCGTCGAAAATAAAATTGCTACACTTACTCTCAACCGGCCAGAACGCCGTAACGCCTTTAACGAAGAGATGCTTGCCCTTTGGACTGCAGCGTTGGTGGATTGTCGTCAGCGAGACGATGTTAATGTAATTGTTCTAACCGGAGCGGGAAAAGCGTTCTGCAGTGGTGGTGACATCAAGGATATGATCGACCGTTTGGAGGGCGGCGCGCCTGCCCAAAAAGGATTCCTGGATGAGGTCCATGAGGTGGCCAAGGCCATGGAACGGCTGGACAAGCCAGTCATCTGTGCCATCAATGGTGCTGCCACCGGGGCCGGGCTAGACATGGCATTGATGTGCGATCTGCGCTTCTGCTCGGATCAGGCGCGATTGGCTTCCACCTATGCCAAAGTGGGTTTGGTACCGGGGGACGGCGGTGCGTTTTTCCTGCCAAGGCTGATTGGATTGGCCAAAGCATTGGAGCTGTTGTGGACTGGAGAGTGGGTTTCACCTGAAGAGGCAGAACGGATGGGGCTGGTCAATCATTCGGTTCCCCATGACAAGTTAATGCCGACAGTCTACGAATTCGCCAGAAAGTTGGCGGAGGGGCCATCGGTTGCCTTACGTCTGATTAAACGGGCTACCTATGAAGGACTTCGTTCAGACTTAACAACCCATCTCGATATGATGTCATCCCACTATGCTGTGGCCGCAGGGACCGAGGATCATAAAGCAGCTATTGCGTCCTTTGTGAATAAGAAGCAACCGGTATTTCGGGGAAAGTAGAATCAATTGGACGATTGATGAATCAGCGAGTCAAGCCACTTTTCATCTTCCTCATCCATTCTGGGAACAGGTGGTTGACTATAATCCATAATCAACCGATAGCGTGCCCGGTCATAGACGCCTTGTAAGAGTGGCCCCAAATTGAGAGAAGGTTCCTGATCATCCGATTGGAGAGGTAGCGGAAAAATGGGGATAGCCTCTCGTACATCGAAGCCGTAAATCCAGCCTTGATTCATCTGCTCCCGGCGACGAATAAAAATACGATAATCTTTCCCGTGGGCTTTTTCTGTATGAGGCATGGCCTCATGAGAACGAAGGAGATCAATCTCGACAAAATTGACGTTGGCATCCAAAAAAGTCTGCCGCTTTTTGAGATAGCTGGTTCGATCTCTGCCGCCTTGCGTGTTTGTGTGGGAGAGTAGCTCGATGACCGTAACAACTTCACCCGATGGCAGCAGCTGAATTTCCAGGTAAGGTTCTTCAATATTGTCACTCAGGGGCAAATCTACGACTATCGGCATAGCGGTGGCGGCTGATGGTTGAACAGCTACGGCTGCGCCACCTGTATTCAAAATGGTAACATCCGGGTAGCGGGATGCGGGGGGTGCCGATGGGAAGGTAGAAATGTAGGTATGGGTTTCCACACCAACAAAGTAGCGCGGCTCTAACGCAGATGCTAGCGAGTCACCAATTGATGTGATCAATCTCGCATGTACATCTTTCCACAAACGTCGATTCTCTAACCAAGGATTCATACCAGGAAATGGATAAGGCATTTTAATGCTCCGCATACAGATGGTCAGGCAAAATCTGTCAACCTTCTTTGAAGTTATGTTGACATTTTTCGTAACTAGGTATTTCAGCCTAATAACGGGAGTTGCCAAGTGTCATTTCCGCAGGTAGTAAGCGGAAATCCATCATGTACTTGTGTTATGGATGCCCGATTCCCCGGTGACAACCCTCGGGGAAGCCTTCAGGCATGACGAACCAAAAATGTCAACCGGTCTAAGCTACCCCAAAAATAAAGTGGCTATAAACTGAAGAGGCCGATAAGAAGATTATAACACGTAACGGCAAGTTATGCATCAGCAACTATTTTGTAAGAATTTCGCTCCTCACCCCATCAAAGAATGGAGAGAATGGATGAAATCCACATAGGCACTGCCAAACAGGTATGTCTTCAAGCATATCTCTTGATGCTCTTACTAAACTATAGTGCCGTTGTTTTCAAAACCGCAGTTTTCTAAGGATCGAGAATTTAATAAAACGTAATGGAAGATCTCTCGGGTACCCAAGATGACAGGACCAAAGTTTTGGGTTTTACTTCATCTTGATTCCTAAACACCTCTAGCGAGAGTAGGCTACGGTTTTCAAACGGACAGAATATAAATGGGGAAACTTCAATGAAACAGTACGACGTTATCTGGATTGGTACGGGGCAGGCCACCGGAACAGTCATTCCGAGACTAGTCGACGCTGGAAAAACTGTCGCAATCGCCGAGGGCGGGCGTGTTGGCGGCTCTTGTGTGAATTACGGCTGCACGCCCACAAAGACCATCGTGGCCAGTGCCAGAGCTGCCCATATGGCACGACGCGGCCCAGACTTTGGCGTCAATATTGATAACTTTTCCATAGACTTTGACAAGGTGATGGCTCGCCAGAATGCCATTCGCAATGGTGGCAGCCAAGGGTTAGAGAATTGGCTTGCAGGGATGGAGGGGGTCGATCTCTACAAAGCCTATGCTCACTTTGAGGACGAACACACGGTTCACATCGGTGATGAAGTGGTTCGCGCAGAGACAATCGTCATCCATGCTGGTGCGAGAGCGCGCGTGCCGTCCATACCAGGGCTAGAGCAGGTCAAGTGGCTGGACAATATGCGCTTACTCGACCTCACTGAACTGCCTCAGCACCTTGTCATCATCGGCGGCTCCTACATCAGCATGGAGTTTGCCCAGGCATTTAGACGCTTTGGTAGCGAAGTAACGATTTTGGAACGTGGTTCCCAGCTCATGTTTCGCGAGGATGCGGATGTTGCTGAGATTTCCAAAGAGGTTTTACTCAAAGAGGGGATTAACATTGAGTTTAATATGCAGGTGGATCGTGTCGCACCTCACAATGGCGATGATGTTGAAGTTTTCTTTACCCAGGATGGTCAAGCCAAGTCAGTGCAAGGCTCCCATCTTCTGGTTGCTGCGGGGCGGGTCCCCAACACTGACAAGCTGAATCTGGCTGCGGCTGGCGTGGAAATGAATGAGCGAGGCTTTATTCCCGTTAATGAAACCATGCAGACCAATATCCCCCACATTTATGCCGTTGGCGACATCAATGGTGAGGCTGCCTTCACCCATACTTCGGTCAATGATGGTGAAATTATGTGGGACCACTACAGTCCAGATGTACCTGATGAGGAGGCTCGCAAGCTCTCCGACCGCATCATTACCTATGCCATGTTTATCGACCCGCCCCTGGGTCGCGTTGGCATGAGTGAGAAAGATGCCCGCAAGAGTGGACGTAATGTGTTGATGGCGACCCGACCCATGGCGCGCATCTCTCGGGCCAAAGAGAAGGATGAGACGGATGGGCTGGTCAAGATTCTGGTCGATGCGGATAGTGAAGAGATACTAGGCGCAACCATCTTGGGCGTGGGTGGGGATGAGGTGATTAACATGTTTACACCATTTATGTACACAAAGCAATCCTACAAGCTCTTCCGACGAGCCGTACTGACCCATCCGACCGTAGCCGAGTTGATGCCTTGGATTCTGGATGATCTGAAGCCGCTTGCCTGAGTTATAGATATCCAGAAAAAGATTTTCCAGCCGCCCTTCGACAAGCTCAGGGGACAACTGGAAAATCTTTTTCTTAAAGACTATAGGTATATACTTCGCCAGAAAAGTCTTGTCTCGGCTCTTGCCCCATCTACTCTGGGAAATCCCGCGAAGAGAGGACATACCCATCTTTATGAGTACAAGCTTTTCTGGCCATCTATATTGTCCAGGAATAAATAAGGCTGATACATCGGCCGATCCCCTGTGGTTAAACATGCAACAGGCTGCACCACTGGGGATGAAAATCGAACAAAGATTGCACAGATTTTCTATCTTTGCAATCTTCTAATCTTTATCTATAGGGTAGACCGTAATGGAATTGACATCGACCGTGCCGACTTTGGACTAAGTGACCAAGCGACGCGGACTACTGATATTCTAACAAGATATAGGACAAAATTGATTGTCAACTTTACAGGCATTTTTTGAGGATTTACTGGTCGTTGAAACCGCTACCATTCTGGCTGGACCGGCCGTTGGGATGTTCCTGGCCGAACTGGGGGCCACTGTCATTAAAGTGGAGAATAAGAGGAGTGGTGGCGATACAACCCGAGTCTGGAAACTAAAGAGTGAGGATCCGGATACCGATATCTCGGCCTATTTCACCTGCACTAACTGGGGGAAAAAATCGTTAGCGCTGGATTTGAGCAACGAGGAGGATCGTCAAGTCCTGGCGGCACTGGTGGATCGGGCCGATATCCTCTTGCAGAACTTCCGCCCGGATGTACAAGCACGCCTCGGTTTGACCTACCTTGAATTGAGTCAACGCAATCCAGGGCTGATCTCGGCTCAGGTAATTGCCTACGAGGAAGGGAATAATCGACCGGGGTTTGATGCGGTTATGCAGGCTGAAACAGGCTTTATGGAACTGAACGGGGACGCTGATGGCCCGCCTACCAAAATGCCGGTGGCGCTTGTGGACGTGTTAGCTGCTCATCAACTCAAAGAGGCGGTTCTGTTGGCTTTAATGGAGCGCAATCTGACCGGCAAAGGATCTGAAGTCAAAACCTCCCTCTTTCAGAGTGGCATTGCATCACTCATTAACCAAGCGACCAATTACCTAGCTGCCGATGTGGTGCCAACTCGCCTTGGGTCGGACCATCCCAATGTGTCTCCCTATGGCTCGGTCTACCAAACGGCCGATGGGCAAGCCATAATTTTGGCTGTGGGGACAGATGGCCAATTTACCCAGTTGTGCCAAGCATTGGATTGTGAAGCATTGGCCACTGATGAACGATTTTTGACAAATATCCAGCGGGTTGCTCACAACGCTCTGCTCAAAGAAATATTGGCAGAGCGAATTCGTACCTTTAAACGGGATAAGCTTTTGGATACGCTTAACCAACTGTCGGTTCCGGCGGGTGCCGTGCGTACAATGGATGACGTCTTTGCCCAACCTGCCGCTCAAGGAATGCTTCGTGCTGTTCAGCTCGATGATGGACGAGAGATTCGTGGGGTACGGGCGATTAGTTTTAGTCTGCCCGAGGGGATATCTCCCCGCTCTTTAGCATCTCCCCCTCACCTAGATGAACATCGGGCCGAAATTTTAGAGATGATTGGCCGTTATGAATCTGCCTGACTACCTGGCAACCTGAAGGCTAGAATTAATGCCGCTACAGCAAAAACAATGAGCCACTGTAGTGAGATTCTTAGCCCAAATTGGTCTGCCATATAGCCTGTTAGAGCAGGAGTTAGAGCCGCCATTGCTCTGGATGTCCCAAAAACAATGCCAACGCTCATCCCCACATGGCTACCTTTGACCAGATCGCTAGCCATGGCTAATGTTGAAGGAAAGGTTGCCATAACTGCCGCGCCAATCAGCACGACAGAGAAGAGTAGAGGCAATTCTACGTTGCTGGTAAAGAGAAAAAGACCCGTGCCTGCGACCAAAGCACAGATCACGTAAAGCCAGCGCCCCCCAATGCGATCGTAGATCATGCCACCACCTGGTTGAGCAAAGAAGCCAATAAACAACATCATTGTGGAAAGAAAACCTGCTTGGCTCAAGCTCATGCCCTGCTCCATTAGATACGTCGGCAAAAAGGTCAGAAACCCTGAATACATCATACCGAATAGGCCAGCGATTAGAGACAAAATCCATAGCTCTTTAGGAACTTGTAAACGAAGAGATTTGGATTGCGTCTTGGGTAATTCGGTTAAACCCTTCGCTAGAATGATAGCCACAAACAGACCTGGTACTGCCAATATAAAGACCGTATTGCGCCAAGCTACAGCCGTAATGAGATATGTTACGACAAGCGGTACACTAAAGTTGCCAATTGCGCCCCCGATTCCGTGAATCCCCATCGCTCTCCCCTTAGTTTGTGAAAATGCATTCGTGATAAAGCTGGTCGATTGCGCGTGAAATGTAGCGATGCCTAATCCATAAACAAACCAGGCCACTAAAATCAACTGATAAGAAGTAGAGAGGCCCACTAGCAAAAGCCCTAAAGCAAAGAGCAGGAACCCAGCAATGATTATGCGTTTACGCATTCCGTAGTGATCGGCCAAATATCCAGCAACCGGTTGCAACAGACCACCAAATAGGTTTGTCGCCAGCGAAAGTAAGCCAGCAGTGAAGAAATCCATCTGAAAGACTACAATCAGGGTGGGCAACAGAAAAGGCAAGACGAGGCCATAGAAATCGTTAACCAGATGGCCAAGGGATAAGATACCGAGCAGCGTTCGATTGCGAGCTATGGGTTGCACAGTAGCTGATGCAGTTATCATCAATGGTTCTCCTTGCTTGTAGTACAGTGTACTCGAGGTTTTGATACTTTATGTTATTCTGAGCCATCGGGCGCCCAACCAGGCAAATCGGTGCAATTACGTCCAGGAATCTCACCGATTTTGTGCGAGAAAGGCGAAGAATCTCCGTTCAGCCTAATTTATTATAATTTACCGTACAGTGTAATAGATTGTCTGTCGTTTTCGTGTGAAGGCTTACAAAGAGTATAATCGATTTCTTTGCGTCCTTCTTTCGATAAACTGACAAGAATTTGTCCCAAAGCGACAAAATGGAAGCATGGCAGCGTACTCGGTACAAGAACCAGCACTCGTCAAATCCATAAATCGAAGAACCTTCTCACATGTCGGTATCCTTGATACGGGTTGGCACCAACATGCAGAGCATCAGCTGATCTATGCAGAAGGGGGCGTCCTCTATGTCCTAACGTCTGAGTCACAATTTCTGCTGCCTGCCTACCATGGAGCTTGGGTTCCCGCGTACTGTACCCATAAACTTTTATCCCCATCGGAAAAAACCAAACTCTGGTTGCTCTACTTCCAGCCACAAAGTGATGAGATAGCGACTTTACAGAACGTACGCGTATTTGGTATTTCGCCGCTAGCGCGCGAAATGCTGCTCTACACAGAACGCTGGTCAATACCTGGAACGAAAGAAGAACAAGAAGAGGAAGGCATCAGCAGGTTGGAAGGTAGCTTCTATGAAACAATTCGACTCTTGGCAACCGAGTGGTGTGAGGAGCCGCTTTCACTGATCTTGCCAGTTACCGAGGATGGTCTTCTAGGCGAGATCACTAGCTACATCTTAGACCATATGGAAGAGCCGTTGAATATCCAAGTGGTAGCCCATATTCATGGCGTTTCAGGTCGTACATTAATGCGGCTCTTTCGTCATGAGTTCGGGATAACCTTTGGTACCTATCTACGTATCGCCCGTATTGTGAAAGCCGTCGAATTATTAACTCAGCCCCATTCATCCATTTTAGACGTTGCCTACTCAGTGGGGTATAACAGTCCCAGCTCTTTCAGCCAGGCATTTCGTAAACTCACAGGTATGGCACCACAAACATACGTGGCTAGAATCCGGTGAGTAATTCCGAAATTCTATCCTCACTTATTCAAACCTATAGCAAGTGCCTATGAATTAGTAGAATCCATCTCTCACTCTCTTTTGTATAAATCGATATAATTTGGCTATCAACTTTATGACATCAGAGGCCAGCAACCCCACCGAGCAAAGATAATGATGGCTGACTTAATCAAAATGCAGAGAGGATTATCATGACAAATGTTGCAACTCACGAACTCAGCTTACCGGAACTACAACTGATTCCAGGAATCCAGTTGGCTGAATTTGACAGCAGTTCATTGTCCAAGACCTACCGTGTTGAGATGGGTGACGGACGTCACTTCCAAATTAATGAAAAGCTCTACTGGCTTCTCAACTGTCTAGACATTCCTCGAACCTTGGCCGACCTCCGTGAGACGTATGCACAGAATACAGGACAGGCCATCGAGATGGATCAGCTTACCGAGATCAGCGATCACCTGCAAAGCAAGGGCATCATCTCTCCTGTAGGTGTAGAGCCAGTCGCTCCCAGCCAAGAGCCAGAGGACATGAGCGCCATTCTGCTCGGTCTCGCCTGTCGCCGCCCCCTTCTCTCGGCCAACGCCGTGGCACCGATTGCCAAAGTCTTCTCTGTCTTTTTTACCAAGCCAGTTGCCTTTGTCGGGCTGACCATCATCGCCATCGTTCATATCCTGGCTTACTGGGAACTGGGCTATCCCTTCAACATCTTTATGGAAGGCGTCTCTTGGCCCAAGGTCTATATACTCGGCCTGTTCGGCATCTTAATCCATGAAATCGGTCACTTGGCAGCCTGCCATCGCTTTGGCTGCAACCATGGACCGCTAGGCGTAGCGCTCTACTTTCTCAATCCGGTCTTCTATGTGGACGTGACCGACGCTTGGCGGCTCAAACGATGGCAGCGTGTCATCATCGACATGGGCGGCCTCTACTTAGAGCTTTTCCTGATACCCGTCTTTTGGGCGCTCTACCTGTGGACATCGGATCCCACCTACTTGGTTCTCATCGTCATCAGCGACGTCTGGGCCTTGGGCAACTTTGAACCCTTTATGAAACTCGACGGCTACTGGCTGCTCTCTGACATGACCGGTGTGGCCAACCTGCATAAACGAACCATTGAAAAGGTTCAAGAGCTATGGCAGCACTTCCGTTGGCTCAACGGTCAGCGAGACGAGCCACCGGCACCCTCCGCCTTTAGCCAATGGCCACCAATCGTCCGCCGCACCATCTGGACCTATGTCATCGTCTCTCTAGCCATTTGGCCTGTACTCTTAGTCGCCCTGGTACCCATGATCTACATGGCCTTCACCGTCTACCTGCCCATGTGGCACGACTCGGCCCTGGTCGCCTTGAATGCCATCAGCACCTTTGACCTAAGCCTTCTCGGCGGACAGATTGAACCACTCTTCATCCCGCTGATGTCAGCAGCGAATATGATTTTTGTGATGGGATTGACCATACGCTTGTTTTGGAAGCGTTGGAGAGGGTCGAAGGTTGAGGGGTAGGGAATGGATAGGGGATGGTTAGTCGGTGAGCCGTTCCGAAGACAATTGATTACGCTACATAATAAGTGAGTTGAAAGGCTTCTGTCCACTCGGACAGAAGCCTTTTTTACGCTATCTCAGCTCCAACCCTTTATTTCGCTGATTGTTCATGATACAATTTGGCTATGAGTCCGCTGCAGAAACAAAGATTACAGAAATTTCACAGTCAGAGTATTCCACGAATTCATGCTAATTTACCCTTTTTGCAGTAGGGTCTGGCTATTATACCTCAAAAGATTGCTGGAGAAAATGAGCATGAGCGAGTTCGCATTAGCATTGGAAGAAGAACAGGAATTTGACGATATGGGTCATTTAACCATGCAACGGTACAGGCAAACGTGGCGTATGTATTAAAACGAACAGGTAAATACACTGTGTCTGTTGAACTGAGCCTTGACAGCAGCAGTTTAGATAAAGACATTTATAACGTCACCGACGAGCTAATTCCTGATATTTGTATTTATCCGAAACGTCAGTTGGTTAAAGCTGATGACATTATGAAGATGACGGATATGCCACTCATGGTCGTGGAGGTGCTTTCGTTTCGACAGATTACATCATCGCTAGTTGAGAAATTTCGTGCTTATTTCGCTCTAGGTGTTCAATCATGTTGGCTGGTTGATCCTGTAACGCAGACGGTACACGTCTACTCATCGAATGATCAGTGGCGTTCATTTTCCATGACGGATGAGTTGGTTGATGAAGTGCTGGATATCCGTGTTGCCGTTGCTGAATTGTTTGAGAGTTAGAAGAGGGGGGTTAGTTAGCAGTTAAAGTTAAAAGTCTCGCTTTGATTTCTTTTGCACGATCCGTATATAGTTGCGACCTGATTTCTTCGAAGATTTCTAGTGCCTCCCAGATATACTCTAAGCCCTCCTCTGGTTGATTTACCTGAGTGAATTGTTCTCCTAACTGAAGTAAAGTACGCCCAACTTCAAAGACTAAATTGTTGTCTCTAGCTATCTTTAGGCTTTTCTCAAGAGTCGTGCGTGCTTGTGATAGGTTGCCACTGTGCAAGAACGCTATTCCCTGAAGGCGAAGTGCAATACACCGCTCATGCTCCAATTCACCTGCGGTGGCTATTCTTAATGCTCGATTCGTCAAGTCGATGGCTTCTGAGTTATTTTCGTTTGCAATCGCAATTTCAGCCAGTCCACAAAATACTTCTGCTTGACTATCCTGAATTTTATTCTTTTCTAACAATAAAAGACTTTCATTTAGGGCTTCTTGCCCTTTTTCGATCTGGCCCTGGGTTACGTATAGCATTCCTAAGTTTGTGTAAGATAGGGCTAGCATTCGAATATCACCCATTCTGCGACATAATGCCTGACCATGAAGGTAATGTTCTTCTGCACTATCCCAATCTCCGCGGTGATGATAAATGGCACCAACGTTGAGCAGATCAATGGCAGCTTTGTACCAATCTTCAACTTCCTCTCGCCAAAAAGCTAAAGGCTCCTCATACATTTGCAAAGCTTGGTCCCACTGCCCAAGATTAACAAATGCATTTCCTAGGTTGCTCTGTACACGCATCTGTTGAAATCTATCTTTTAACTTACCGAATAATTCTAGGCTATGCTGAAGCTGCTGTACCGCCTGTTTGCTCTGACCTTGCCTACCTAACACAGCTCCCAACAGATTGTACCCTTCTGCAGATGCAAGCTGATCGCCTACTCTTTCAGCTTTTTGCAAACCAAGCTCACAATTAAATTGTGTTTTTGCCAAATCTCCTTGATAGAAATAAACCGCGCCTTTGTGGATTTGTAACCATGCAACAACAGCTTGATCGTCATGATCAAGCATCATTATGACCTCCTCTGAAAGAGCATTTAAAATATCCAACCCCTCCTCCATCCAGCCAATAGCCTCATCCCAGTTAGGCACAACCATATAAATCCTGGCCAGCTTACGAGCAAGATGAGCTGCTTGCCGACGTTCACTTGGGGTCATTCGTTCAGAACGCAACAATCCAAACGAGTAACGCAATTTTTCGATAGCGTTGTCTAAGTCACCAATCCTTTGATAGACATCGCCTAAGCCTTCAAAACAGCGTACCCATTTTCGTTCCGATTCTTTTGGTAGCTGCGAAATGACTCTGTTGAGTTGTTGGTAAGCTTCGATGGCATTCTGGTTTGCAAAGTTCTTTTTTGCCAAGTCTCCAAGTTTAGCTAGTGTACTAGCGACTTCCTCTAACCAAGTAGGTTGTTGGATTTTATCAAGAGAAAGTACATGATTATTTTCCGACAGAATACTTTGATATTGATGGTGAGCCAATACCTGAAGATACTCATCTTTTTGTGTGAACAGTTTTCGCCAGCTTTGTGCTGCTTGCCTGTGATAGCTGCGTTTCTGCTCAGGTGGAATACTATCGTAAATTGCTTGACGTACAAGTGCATGCACAAACTGGATTTTAATGCCGTCCAAATCGTCTTCAATTTCAACAAAATCATGTAGTTCAAGTTGATGTAATTCTTCGTCTAGGATATTTGTATCACAGTTGTATACCATTTCAGTCAGGAATTTTTTATCAACTTTAATCCCTAGTATCGCCATTTGATGAACGATATGACGAGTAGACTCATGTAGTACATCAAGGCGTGCCAGGACAGTTCCCTGAATAGATTGAGGTATTTTACTGGCTTCCAGTGGTCCAGTTAGGACCCAAGAGCCTGCTTCATCTCGAAGAATATCCTTTAAGCGAAGAGTTCGTAACGTTTCGAGAACAAAAAAGGGGTTAAAGCTTGACCATTCAGCAATTTCTTCTGCATGAGAAGGTAGAATTGACCCGCCTATAGATTTCTCGATTAGTGTTATACATTCGTGTCGTGCTAATTTTTTAATATGAATGGAAAAAACATGGGCATAGTTGGCCCATTCTAGGACAGGATCCAATCTTGTTCGATATGAGATTAAAAGCAGAACGGGTAGCTTTTCAATTCGTTTCTGTAACCGGGTCAATACGGCTAAGCTAAGTTCATCTATACAATGAAAATCATCTAGAATTAAACATAGCTTCTCTACTTTTTGAACAATTACATTGAGAATACGGTCAATAGTCCCCGCCAGCAGGCTATGGCGATGCTTAGGATCGGATGGTAATGGCATTTGTGTTTCGTCAATCTCTAAGCCTAGGGTCAGACAGACCATATTTATCTGTTGTTCAACTCTCTCTGGCGAAAGGTTTATCGAAGTAAAGTAGGTACCGAGAAAAGTACGGACTTGCGCTATAGTAACCTTTTCTTCTAGCTCTAGTAATTGGCGGAATAGAGATGCAATCGCTGCGTATCCGACCTGATTCTCATAGGTTTGGCATTGAATAACAATAGGCTGTACTGGCTGAAGTGTTAGCTTGCTACAAAAGTTTTGAATAACATGAGTTTTCCCGATACCGCCGTCACCATATACCTTAACGATTTTTCCATTTCCGCGCTGAACACTCTCCCACAGATCATGGAGTTGCTCAATTATCTGCGATCTTTCAACATCAGTACCTGGCTTTGGTGAAGATTCTTTCCTACCCAAAATTTCATAAATAGTTCGATTCTCCCAATCCTCTGGCGTATTTCCTACGATAAGCCGCTGCCAGGGCGCGGCATCATATGCATTGCGTGTATTCCTTAAGACGGTGTCTGCGGCTAATATCTGCTCTTTCTTCGCTTCTGATGAGAGCCATGATGCACTTAAAAAAGGCTGCCCTAACAAGAAATCATCGTTACTACTGTGTATAACAAAATCAGACGCGATCCCGATTGAAGCACTTATAGAATCTCCATTTGTAGCCGTTACCATGTTTATGGCGCTGCGAATGGTCTTTAGAACCTCTAAGCTGGCTCTCAAAGCTCGTTCTGCATGATTCTCAGCCCAAGGAATGTCACCATTATTTTCTCTAGGTTGTAATCCAAATAGAGCGGTTAATCCTACGTAATCATCATAAACAATTTCACCGCCAAAACGCCTAACAATATGGTGCATCCTGGTATGAAGTTGCCTAATTTGCCGAGCAATTTGAAGAGATGATTGATCGGCATGAAGACGAAAATGACAGACGCTGGCAAGGTAGCGCTGCCAGCGGTTGATGTCTGTCAGATGCGCATGGAAGTCACCATATACTCTATAGGCTGCCCATATAGAATCATGAGGTCGTTCTTGTAAGAATTGACGCCGAATCTTGCATAGTGCCTGACTTGCTGAAGAGCCATTGAGCAAGTCAGCGTATATCGCTTTGGCAAAGCGCATCGCGCCTTGATCAGGTACAGCCCAGGATGTCCCTATGACTACTTCCGCACCACCAAGGATAAAGGCAGAGGCGAGCCCGGTTACGGACGTATCATTCAGCGTTGCATAATCTATCTCCTGTCCCGACCAACAGGCATTGAGAAAAACCCAGGGCGTCCCCTGGAGGCAATCCACAATTTCTTGTGTACTTAACACACCATCCCTCAAGACCAAACCGTTCATCTCAGGGTTGCTGGGATCAAATACGGCGTGTCCTGAGTAGTGGATGAGCCTATAGCGCCCAGAAGCTAACTCATCACGCACCTGCCGTATACTTGCTTGGTCTCTACTTAAGATGGTGATGTCTGGATCCGGTGCGTATGAGAAAACAAGATCACTTATCTGCTCAACTTCTAGGCTGGAATAGGAGAGATCGTCGGAGGGGTTTCCGATTAACAAGGCTTGCCAGTTGGGCGAGGAGGAACCCATACGCGGTTGAGGGCCAGGGGAGAGAATTTCACGCCCAACCCCAGGCTCTATTCCCAGGTAAACATTTTGGTTCGGACTATACAATAATTCCCATGGAATAGATGTCTCGTTTGTAGAGATGAGTAGTGGTAAGCGCCCCCATTCAATGAGGCGATCAAGCTCATCCCGAATGGGTTGTGGTAGTAGTTGTGTATAGAGCCATGTCCCTAGATTTTGAAGCGGGTCTTTTTTGTCTTGCGAGTTACCTTTTTCATAGAAATAATAAAGATGGGCCAATACGCGTGAGAGGCGTTCATGAATTTCTGCTCGTTCTTCATCTGTCAATCTATGACTGCCAACGATGGGCAAAGGAAACCCTAATTCATTGCGCTTGAATGAGAAATTTAATTGTTGTTCGGCCTGGGTAATTGATAAGATTGCTGATGTTTGCATAGTCAACCGGATTGTATGTCAATATGTCGTATTCAATATAGTAGCACGATGGCTTACCCTATCACCTTAAACGGAATCTCCCACATTTCATTATGTTTGATCTGGAGTAAATAACCGCCGGTTTGGATCTCTTTAAAGAAAGCTGAGCCTTGACCATCAGTTGTTTTTCGAGCCAAAAGACGACCATCTTCATACCTGAGTGTGATGATTGCTTTTTGAATGAACGCTACTGGTTCCATTGTTTGGAGTTGAACCATAATCGTTGCTTGCCGAGCCTGTATCGGCCCCATAAAGAGTTTGATATTTATGTTGCGTTCTGGATCTGGCAACGCTTGCATCTCTTGGAGATCGTCTTCTTCATGGCTTCCTTCACGTAGGCGCAGAGTAGCTGGTACCAATGTTCGCTGATGATGTGGTAACAGAAGAGAAGGAATATCAACCATGGTGAGAAGTTTTTCGCCCAGCTCAGTGACCAAATCGACCACGAGTCGATGCTTATGGTCCTCCATATCTTGCCATAGAGATGAAGCTGGCTTTGGCAATGGTATATCTGACAAAAAGGAAGAATCAAACTCCACCTGATGAGGAGGAGGAAGCAGTTCACCCTCCTGTTCCATTGCGACTAACGTATACAGAATCTGATACTTTTCTTGCAGGTCCGATTTCCTTGAAAGCTCGCCATGAAAGTCAGGAAATCTCTCTTTTACATCTTCACCTGCCAGCTCATGTTCTATATAAGATGCAAGTCCCTCGGCGAACGTCTCTATCTCGCCTATCTCTTCCGCATCACGAAGAATCGACTCGATTAATCGCTCATATGCTCTGTTCATTATTCTTTTACCTTGCATGAATCAAAATCGTGTTGATTGTCAATCAAATAGTCGTCTCATCTCATCAATTGTCCATCCCTTCTCTGCTAAACATTCTTGAATATCCTGTCGGGCCTTGAATAAAAGACCATATATGGCATTTTTTGTCTTTTCCAACCGTTGGGCAATTTCTTCCTTTGGCAATTCATCAAATATAGCCCAGCGCAGAACTGTTCCCCGCTGCTCATTTAGGTTGTCAATACAATTTTCAATAGCAGAAAATAGCTCTTGTAAGATTTGAGATACGACTGGATCTGAAGAACTACTATCCTCTGTGGGTTCCCCACTATTTTCTGTCTCACTAGAGACAAACCCGCGTTTCGTTTCTAGCCCCCTGCGTCGTAACACATCGATTAAGTGGTTAGTGGCTATGCGGAAGACAAACGTTGAAAATCTGGCATCATCTCTAAAGTGTTCGTAAAGCTGTTGATAGAAGAACTTCAAAACTATCTCTTGAGTATGTTCTTTGGCTTCTTCCTCAAGTTCATCTATCGTCCAGCCTCGAAAGAGCGAATTTCCATTACGATGCTGTATGCGTAGATAGTTATAAATACGTAAGTAGATCAGTTGAAATAGATCCGCAGCAGCATTCTCTCTTTCCTGATAGCCCATGTCTCCACGTAGGGCTTGTATCCATTCGCTATTGCTTCTTTGGTGATTAGAGGCAGTCACTGTCTTTCTCCATCATGTGAGTATACTGCGGTTTATCGCAGATGAAAATAGTTTACCCATCAAACAGGTCAATATCATTCTCATCTATACCAGAACCGAGTAGGCAAAAGAAAAGATAAATATTGTCACTACTTAAATCTAGAATTGACTTGGGCTATTCTAGATTTGCTCCTTTTCGATAGACCAGTAGGTCAAGTTCTCACTGCTGCCTCCTTTTACTCTTTTGTATTAGACGATTGAGCTTCATATATCTTTTATTCATCGTCAAAAGTCCAGTAGAAAAGCCACAAAAATTTAATAAAACTAACCAATTTTGTAGATAGATAAAAGATTCTTACGACTCATTCGTCTAACCTGAATAAGAGCCTTCTATTCTCAATCGATCTCAATAGGATCGACTTGATATAGGTGGCCTGGGGGATAAACGGAATGGGTCTAGGTTTGCCCAATGCCGATTAAGACCTACCCAATTCCGGTCATCCCTTCATACTGTTTGCAGTTGATTTTTAACATCTTGGAAAGGAAACATGTAAATGAAACGCAGAAAACGTTCCAAACAGTTTATCTACGCTTGCTTGCTCATTACACTGATCTTTGCAGGCAGCACTCTTTATATTGCCAATGGTGCTTCGGACACCAATACACCTGGGGTGCTGTCGCTGGCTCCGCCTGTGTTTGCCCAAGATAGTGATGTCGAAAGTGCCGCTCTAAGCGGGATTGGTTCTAAGCTTGATAGCGAGGCTGGCATCTCCGCCTATTTCCAAGCAAGCGGCCCAATAGATCTCAATGTAGTGCGCGGTCTCTATGCCACAAGGGAGATCGAAACGGATGACTATATTGTTGGCGAAATTCCTGGCACCATCTATACAGCTGAGTGGGAACGCCCCCATGTCTACATCCACAAAGATGGTTGGGTGCTAGCATACTTCAACAAGGACGAGCCAACCAGCAAGATGATCGATCTGGCAACCTATGCCAGTTCTGGCTCGATTACCACCAAGCTCCGTGATGTGTTAGATACGGTAGCGCCCTATACCAATACCTCTTTAACAGATGATAATGTTGTCTACTATCACTTCCAATATCCTAATGCAGAAAAGATGCTTGTTGTCTCAGAGATCAGTGGTCAGGATGGTAATTCTTTTCGTATTGTGTTACCCCCAGCAGGTCATGAATTTTTTGAATTGAGTGCTGTGGTAAGAGCAAATAGCACCCATGATGCATTGCAAATTGACGGCGCCACAATTATTGATGTAGGAAGTAATGGTTGCTGGGACTGCTCTACAATAATAAACCAAGCCCAATTGAGCATCGGTCAACCCCATACTGTTAGACTATATGATTACTACACAAGTGGAGACTATGCTGCCCTCATCATTCTCTATCGGGAGGTGCAATGAAGATTTACGGATTCTTTGCCCTCCTACTGACCATTCTGGCTGGACTACACTTGTCTTCGGCTCCAGTAACGGGGCAGATCACAACCATTGTTGTGGAAGAGGCCGACGATAAGAAGGAAAACTTTGCCGTCGGCCCCATGCCGGATGATTTTCAGAATAGATTGAGAGAGCTTGACTCGCGCTTTGTTGTGCGCTGGGCCAATCAGTTGCGCTTTCGCCCATTGGGCTCGATTCCCGATCCGCTTGTGACGCTTCTACGTCAGATTCCGCATCGCTTTATTGTCCGCTGGGCCAACGGGTTAGCGTATTACCCACTTGCTTACCCGAGTGCCATGATAGGTGATATCACTTCTCCACTTATTACTGGGGTTGCGCCCGGCGACAATGAGCAGCAGGAGGTGGTTATCCGCTGGACGACCGATGAGTATGCCGACAGCGTTGTACAATGGGGTACCCAATCGGGTCACTATACAGAGACGGAGTCGAATTCTCTCTTTACGCTGGAGCATGAAATTTCATTAGGCAATCTGCCATCGACCACAACCTACTACTTTGTTGTGCGCAGCACTGATCGCAGTGGAAATGTAGCCGAGACAGCCGAAGGATTCTTCCCGTCCACTGGGGCACCAGCAACGGCGATACCTACCTCTACACCAACAGCCACACAGGTATCGGCACCTGCCCCAACCGTAACGCCGACATCTACCCTGCCAGAACCCTCTCCCACAGCGACAGCGACGACTAGCGCGGTTGAACCAACACCCACTCATACAGCGACCGCTACTGTGGCTTCTGCGGAACAGCCAACTAACACAGCTACCTGGACACCAACCATGGCGCCCACTGACACTGCTACTCCTACTCCTACTGCGACTGATACATCTACCGTCCCCCCTACGCCGACGGAAGCCACTTGCCCTCCCGCAACGTTACTGACGCCAAATGAAGAACAACAAGGGGTGATTCACGGTGACGATCTATCAGATCTCTATACCATTGAGATCACCGAGCCAAATACGATTATCAGCGTAACTGTGAACCATCCAACACAGAAATATAACCTGGTTCTCTTCTCAAGCTGTCCAGATGATAGCGGTCAGGGCTGGCATGTAGGCCAAGGCTGGCACGTAGGTGAAGCGAAAACCGTTCGTTATAACGTTGGTCCCAATACGGGCACCTACTGGGTGAGAGTAAGCAGCATAAACGGTTCACAGAGTGAACAACCGTATAAAATCAAAGCCGCGTTCTTTCAGGTTGAGCCAGAATCCATACAGACTTTGATTCTGGTCAATCAGGAACGATTGAATGATTTTCACGGGCGGGACGCCACGAATGAACTGATGTCCCATTTGAATCAGCTTGCCAATCATCCACAAGTGGAAGGCGTTATTCTTCCGCTGGAGAAGGATATTTCCTTACCAGGATTCTATAGTGATTGGGACTCGGCTCCCTTCGATTCTGAAAAAGCAAATGATGTGGCACGGCGGATCCGCACATTTATCCAAGAACAGTTTCAGAGCTACAGCGGTCGTAAATACGTTGTTCTGGTTGGCGACGACCGCATCATTCCCTTCTACCGGCATGATATTAGCGAAACCGGTGACCCTCAATTTTTGCCTGAACTTGCCTATATTGAACCGTATCTAGACAACATACCCAATAACCGAGTGATTAAAGCATTGGAACAGGACATGACCCTGACTGATGATTTCTATGCCGAAATGAATCCGGTTTCATCGCCTGGGCGTGAATTGTACATACCCGATGTGGCTATAGGTCGCCTTGTCGAGACGCCCCAAGAGATGATGACGGTTATTGATTCTTTCATAGAACGTGATGGACAGACGAATGCGCTAAACGCATTAGCGGTCAGCTACGACTTTGGCAACGATAGTGGGTATGAGATCTGCGACACGCTCGAACAATCTGGTCTGAACACAGACTGTAGCCTAATTGGCGATAGAGATGGGCGGTGGACTGCCGCAGATCTCAAGGACAAATTACTGGGAGAGCGTCATGAACTCACGTCGCTGTTCAGTCATGCCAACCATACTTCATTTCGGTCAGCTCTAGGGGACCCCACTGACCTTCTGACAACACAAGATGTACTCGACGCAACAGCCGAATTGAGTGGTAGCTTGCTTTATATTATTGGCTGTCAAGCAGGGTTAAATTTGCCACCGTCAGAAGACAGCCAAGACTCTCCTCCGGACTTGACTCAAAGCTTTGCCAGCCAAGGTATACACTATGTTGCCAGCACAGGGTGGGCCTATGGCGTGATTGGCGAGATTGGCTATATGGAGAAGTTGATGCTCTTGTACACGCAAAAACTTGTCAACAGCCCCAGCATAACAATCGGTGATGCATTGCGACTTGCCAAACGAGAGTATGCTGCTGAGTTACCTGGTTTAGGCAATCCTCAGGTACAGATGGTTCATTATGATGAAAAGACGTTGGCAACGACGACTCTCTATGGCTTACCCATGTTGCGCATCCAACAAACAGATGATGGGAAAGGGCTGCTCGCGGCTTCAGCTATTGAGCAACCCAGCTTAGTTTCGTCTATCACAACAGTTGGTACTCATTCCGCAGTGTTACTAAGGGCGCAACAGCAGGGTCTGGATACAAGTAATTGGGTTGTAAATGATTCGTTGCCAGAGAATCTCTCTTCTGAAACCACCTCATTAGATATCCTGGAACATACCCCGCAACAGCATGAATTCTATTCTGGGGTCTACTTTAGCCAGAGCGGATCGGTACACATACAATCAGGTTACCCAATACAGCCCAGCCTAACAGACTTGGTGAGCGATTCCACAGGTGAACCGACAGGGATCGTATTTGAGGGTGCACAGTACTCTGATCAGCCAAATATTGATCCAGTTATTGCGCAAGCACTCAATACAAATAAGTTCGCCTCGGGGGATGAACCCTCCTATTCAGGAAGCGGCTGGTATCCTCATATCCCGGTAGCCTTAAATGTTCTTCAGGATACCGAGCTTGACAATGGACTCGCACAACGGTCGCTCTTAACTGGGCAATATTCCGCCGCCGCCCAAACCCAGCGACTCTACCAAGAGATGGCATTTACCATCTATCGCAACACCAATGCATTGGAGCATGATGCACCAACCATCAGTTCTGTATCGCTCGTCGATGGAGATGTGCAAGTTTCAACAGGAGATCCCTCAGGTATTCATCGGGTTGCTGTTACTTGGACAGATGGGCTTGGTGGATGGCAGACGTTGGATTTGGTCAGGGCCAGTGATACTGATATTTGGTCTGGGACATTACCTGACATGACGAGTGGCTACTTCCTTGTGCAATCAGTTGATAATGAAGGCAACGTTGCCGTTGATACAAATCAGGGTCAATACTATGATATGGAGGTAAATGGAGAACAAACGCCTCAAATGAGTAAGCTCTTCTTGCCGCTGATACGTAGATAAATGTAACTCTTTGAAGCGCCTCTAAGTTCGTTCTACATTGACCTCATTTATAAGTGAGACAGAGTGTATGGGTGATAGCACCGTGCACTCTGTTTTTTATTGGTTACTTTGCTTACCTATCGAATAATATTTTCAGCTTGTTCAAAAAAGATTCGATTGATAAAAGAATATGTTGCTCAGTTCGTCTAATTATAGTGAGAAGAAAAGTCGATAATTCTCTCAAGATGAGAAGATGTATATCTCTAACTCATCAATATTTTGTACCTTAACAACCAAAAAAGCGTTCATTGAGGAAACACGCGTGTACTACCAACGGTAGTGGGATCCCTAAACTCGATGGCTCATTGAGTGAAGGAGAATTCACACATGGACGCAAGTCAGTTTCAAAGCCGTATCAAAGTTAGTCTGTTGGTTGCAGTATGTGTTCTAGGTCTGTACTTCGGGGCACAGCTAAGAGCGGATTTCAATGCTATCACGCCCGAGTTACCGACGGTTAGCGACAATGCAGATGATTTTGGTAACGGCTAGGCAACTATGACTTAGGGATAGTCGGGTGACTCGCCTCACCCGACTATCATTACCAAGCATCGATAGTTCTTTCAAGTACTACACCTGAATCAACTATCAAGCTGATTCGAGATTCTTTTGGCTTCCTGTAGGGCTTCTTCAGCCAACCCCCTTTTTTCTTGGACAATGTACAAGATGGCCAACTCGTCCAGTGCATTGACCAAAGAGCGGGTATTCTGATTCTTTCTAAACGAGGAAACAGCTCGTTGAATTGACTGCTCTGCTAGTGGAAAATTCTCTAACATGCGTTGCACAATACCAATATTCAGATCGAGGTTTGCTCTTTGTAGGTGCTGTTGAGAATGACGCAGCGTTGCTTCTGCTTCTGTATATGCCTGCAGGGCATCTTCCAACCGATTTACGTTTGTATAGACGTTTCCTAGATTCATTTTTGTGATAGCAATTTCGTGCGTGTCGTTAATCTCTGTAAATAATTCAATTGCTTGTTCGTAACAGCTAATTGCTTCTTCAAATTGCTCAAGCTTACGAGAGGGCGGTCCTAGATTACGCAACCGTTGCCCATACAGCAATGGATTGCCTAACAGCTTAACAATTTCTACTGACTGCCGGAACGCCTCTAACGCTTTGTCATATTCCCCTCGGTCATAGGCAATCATGCCAAGGACAAAGTAGCTAAACTCGCGTCTTTCATCGGTTTTTAACAGCTGAAGTGCCTTCTGGACAAGCGCTTCTGAATCAGTTATCTCACCGCTTAAACGCAGAATAAAGGCTACCCGGTTGAGCGCATTGGCTTGTTCACACGACATGGATAGCGCCTCAAAGATATCGGCACATGCCTGAAAGCTGGTGCGGGCTTTCCCCAAGTTATTCTGTCGCTGATAAATATAACCAAGATAAAAATAGAGGGATGCAGCCGTCTGCCTTTCGCTATTATGGAGGCAGTATGCTATCGCTCGTTCCAACGGGAGAATCCACTGCCCAGGAATGGACGTGCGTCGATACTCGGGCTCCAGCAGCAGTAGGATTTTGCATCCATCCTTCCAGGCATCAGCACAATCCAAGGCAAACTCTAGCGTGTGTAAGACGTGCTCGCGCTGACCCGCGTCGAATAGAGCTCCCGATGCCCTCACTTGTTCCAAGGTTGATTGGGTGCTTTGGGTGATAAAACGTCTAAACGTGTCTGGGTAGGACGGCATTTATGGTTAGCTGGATCTCAATGCATGCAGTTAACTATTTCGTCCATTTGGCGACCTGCTCTTGCAAAAAGGTGCGGGTCAGGTTGTGGATGGTGAAAATTTTGTTGTTGAGTCCACCCCGGCTGTCCACCAGGTTCAGGGCGACCAATTGCTCCAATCCCTGGCCAATTTCAGCCAAGCCCATCTGGGTGATCTGTTGAAGTGCTTCCATTTTACCGCCGTGTGCCGTTAACAAAGGCATAGCTAATAGAACAAGGCGGGCATATTCGTCTAAATTTTCCCACGCATGGCGGTAGATATAGGTGTAAAGCTGCTCGGATTTGTCGCCCCGAGCCTGCTGCAATTCACCTAATACGTGGTTCAGGGCGTGAATGTGGGTTTGCCCAACCACCAAGCGCAATGCCAGAGGATTTCCGCCCACCGTCTGCCAAATCGGTAACAGATCCTGATCGGAGGCAGATAAGACCGACGATAGATTGCGCAGCTTGGCTTCATGGCGCACCAACGTCAGGGAATCTGCTTGAGATAGTTCGGGGATCTGATAGTGAAAGATATCGCCTTCGCCATAGAGAATCTCTCGGCTCGTCAAAACAAACTTGGTCGGATTTACCATATGGCGCAGGTGGGGCAGCAGTTCTTCAACTTCTTCTACCGTCTCTAAATTGTCGATAAAGACGACGTGGGGAACCTTTTTGAGTTTCTCTTCCAGGGCATTGAGAACCTCATCCCAGGTATGAGATGCGTTTCCATCATTATCAGATGCGTATTCTGGCACAATCTGCTCGGCCAATGCCCTCAATAATCCTTCGCCTGAAACCAAGGGTTGGCTAGTGGATTGGATCTGTCCTCTTAACGTCAGCCGTTCTGCCCTCGCCGTTATCCATCCCAGGTTGCTGATAGATTGCTCTGTAATGAGACGGCGAGCCAATGCATCTGCCAGTGAAGTTTTGCCGACACCACCCATACCCACTAAGGCAATGATCCAGGGCGGGCCACTGGTTAAGATCTCTTTTCCCAACGCGTCCAGATGATCGTCAACGCCGATGAGATTTGTGTAGGTCGGCTCCTCTAATCGCTGCATGAGCAACTTTTGTTGGCTTTGGGCCACGTTCCGCTCTAGCGTCCGCAGCGTCTTAACCAGTTCGTCAATCGCTTCTTTTTGCTTTCGAAACAAGGTACTCTCGGCCAGATTGAGTTCATTGGCAAGCTTATGGGCCAGTTCATCATCGATATATCGTCTGGAGAGAAGATGGCTGTATTGAGGATGAGATGAACGGAGCGCCTCTAGACCTTCATTCAAGAGAAACTTGGTACATCCATGCTCGGTTTCGCCACTACTGGCAAGCTGTTGTTGATAGAGAGTGAAATTTTGCAAGACCCCAGGCTGACTCTTGTCATTGTGCCAATTCTTTAAACTGCTTTGGATGGCATTATAGAGTTCACTTTCTGGAAGAGAAAATACGGGTTCCATTTTGCACTCGATAGCAATCAATTGGTGGCATCAATAGTGTTGTAGGGAAGGACATCTCAAGAAGAGCGACTGCGCTAGCCAGTCTATCACAAGTGATGGGGTGGTGCAATAGGAATGAGAGGAACAAAATAGGTTTGAGATAGGGAATTACGCATAAGTGAGAGGGTTGCCAAATGGCTAATGAGTCAGCTACAGATTGGGTAGGCCGCGATAGCCTAATAGGGTATATGCTTAGATGAAACCTAGCCTTAATGCATTCTATGCTCAGCCCCGTTTGAAAGCAGGTGTTCGGACTCTCTGGTAGAGATTAGGGAAGTAGCGGTTTTCAATGTGAGTGGAATATAAACCTCGATAAAAGCATATGACCAAACCAATCAAGTCCATTTTTGTCCTATGGGATGCATTATTTGATGAAGCCCTTGCCGTTGACTTTATCACCCAACTACGAAACGTGGGGCTACGCGTCAAGCTTGTGGGTATTTACGGTCGCCCACAGGTAGGTATACGTGGTATGACCCTCACACCTGACCTGACACTCTCTCAAGCTATCTCTCAGATTGAAAAGTGCTGCTATATGATCATTCCTTGTGGTTCACCCCCATTGAAGAAACTCGAGCAAAATCAAGGTTTACACACCTTTTACCGCAAAGCCGCCTATACAGATATTCAGTTTGTCATTGGGCTTTTGTTAGAAGGGGATATCCAAGGAGCGCCACTCTTTGCAAACCTGCCTAAGCTGCAGGTGCTTCATTCTAAAGAAGATGTTCAACGCGTAATCGATGAAATCTCCTCTACAGTGGGTTCATATGGAGGTGAGCAAAATGGGTAAAGTTCAGGAAGAATGCCCCACGCGACAATGAAAAGAAATTTACAATTTGTATACGCCGAACACTACAGCGAATGATGAATTGAACAAATTTGCGGTTGGTTTGCCCCAAGTTCCTCGGACAATGGGTCAAATTTTGTAGGCGAGGCAAAAATTAACACCAATCGGAATTCGCTGTAGTGTGTGGATACGTTAACCAGACGAACCATCCCCTAATTTGAAATCGATCGCAGGACTATATGTCTGGTCAATTTCCCAAAATGTCAGGTGAGATCCTCAAATGGTAAGCGACAGCCCGACATGGATTCTGCGAAGATAGTCACCGTAATCTAGTTCAACTTACCTCAAATCGTTTATTTTTTGCTCTTTGGGATTTCAGACGGTGTTCGCAAGAGCAAGATATATCTTGCCCCTACCAAGACTCTGTTAATTATATGAGATCCTGATGAGCCTTTTCTTGAAAGGAAAATCTACTATGGCAAAGCAATCAATAGCTAATCAGATGCTTAATAAGATAATGGGCGCGGCCACCCTCTCCGTACTTCTTGCCTTACCGCCTGCTTCCGCCTACGCCGACAACCCCGGCACTGGCCAAACGTCCCAAGGACAAGAATTAAATATCCTGATTGACGAAGCAGTGATCGGAGCGGCTGTCAACTGGCAAGGGCAGACGCTGCCTATCAATGGGACAACAGCCATCGGTTCACTTGAGGGGCAAGCCAATGTACTCTATGTTGTTGATGTATCCGGTAGCGCATCAGGTCCAACGGGGCAAGATTGTGATGGCAGTGGCGTGGTTGACAATGCTGATGACTTCAATGGTAATGGCTCAATCGGCGATACGTTAGACTGTGAAATCAGCGGTGTGCTTGCACTGAATGACAGCTTGACGAGTAATGCCACTGTTTCTGCTGGGTTGGTCCTCTTTGGCTCTTCAGCAGCGATTGCCGACATTGATCCAAGGGACGGTGACCAAAACTTTACTACGCCCCTCAATGTCGATCACAACAGCAACGGTGATGCGGATATTGCTGAGGTTGCCAAGTCTTTAACTGGTGGCGCGATTAGCCTCTTCACAAATCGGTTTGTTGGCGGCAGCACGGATTTTGATGACGCGATTGAATCGGTAAACCAAGCATTTGCCCCGGTTGCGTTAGGTAACAATGTCACTTTCTTCTTATCCGATGGGCAAAGTAATATCGATATGAGAGATAACAGTCCGCTAGCAGATGCCAAGGCTGCCGGTACAGTCATTCACACTTATTCCATTGGCTCTGGTGCTACGGGCTGTGACGAAGGGGAAGCCTTGCGGACGATTGCTGACGAAACGAGTGGTACGTGTACGGAAGTGCCTGACCCGACGCAATTACGTATTGAGCTTCCCAACACTCGTCCCCATGATATTGACCGTGTCGAGGTTGTGGCTGGTGCAAGCGGTACGCTCACAACAACACTGAATGCGGTCGGTCAATGGGCCACCATAATTCCTCAGATTTTTGTGCAGCTACCTTTGCCCGTTACGGCCACTGTCTACGCAACAGATAGAACGGCAGTTAGCGCAGACATTTTGATTGTAGCGCCTACACCTCTTGAAATCGTACCAGAGCCAGAGTCCGATATAGATGAACAGAACGTGCTGCCCGTAAAAGTGTTTCTTCCATTTGTCCAGTAAGACATCTTATCTAGTAAATAATGGCACGAATTGCTGCATGGATTGCTACTGGCAGTTTGTCTAGAACAGCGGCTATTTATGCTTCGCCAGAAAAGTCTTGTACCGACTTTTGACCTATCCGCTATGGGAAATTCCGGGAAGGGAGGACAGAACTTTTTTGGCCATCTATATCAATCTAGCAAACCATTACAAAATCAATTTGGATACCATTCTTCCCGCGGAATGTTATCCTCCTACGGAGGAGGGAATGATGAACTGCGTCTACTGCGGAAGTAATGAATCGCCAACCATTGATCACGTGGTGCCAATCTCTCGGTGGCGAGAATACCGAATCAAGCGTCGGATTTTGGATAACAAATCGAACAAAGTATCGGCTTGTAGGTCCTGTAATTCTGCCAAGTCCAATATGCCGCCGGACCGCTGGTTTGAATTACACCCAGAGTATCGCAAAAGGTTCATTCGGAAAGCGAAATACCTCTCGAACGATGTAAAGAGAATAGCCGGTCTAATCTGAGCCATTGATTTCGTTAAACTCTGCACAGGTTAAAGCTGGACATTTGGCCTGACTAAGAATGTTCATTTTCAACCGTTTACAGTTATAGATATATTTGATGCTGTTAAAGAACAAAATTGGAGACAATGTATGACATCCCTACAAATCGTTCCACAACACCGGAGTACAACTGTTTCTGTCACACAAGTCGGTAGCAATAATCCTATTAGGCTACCAGTTGGGCCACAAAACGCCGTCTGTGACGCCAACGGATACATTAGAGTATGGAGCGTTCCTTATGATGACAATACCTATAGGAATCTGGTCCTGGCACCTTTAGATATCCAAAAAGCGCAATTGGTTCACTTGGTAACTGATTGGCTATTGCCCTTCGGCTTGAGCTATGCTAGCGGTAAATTTATCCAGATATCTGACAATGCATTTGTAGACAACTTGGCAAAATATATGATTTCAAAATTTGCAAGTGAACTACTCGTCAAACCAGCGACTGAAAGATGGCAATTAGGACACTCAGGATATTATGAATCTGAATCAGGTATCCTGATGATTGACCATACTGTTCGGATAGCATTGTAAAAACCAATTGCGAATATAGCAAAGCAATAGGAATTGTGTAGATTGATCATATTCTCCTCGTGGTATCTTGGAAACACGATAAATAGAGTCAATCTACCAATTCCATTGACTGATTGTCACAACCTTCCACCTCAGTTTCAAGGAGACCCAAATGCGAATGTTTGCCCGTTGTATTTTGTCCTCGCTTTTTTTTCTACTTGTTTTTTGCCTCACGCCAGCTATAACTACCCATGCAGCCCCAATTGACGAAACCGAACCCAACAATACCGCCGAAACCGCCCAACATATATCAACCCTTGGTACGGAAAATCCCATTCGTGCCAACTTTGGTGATACCGAAGATGAAGATTGGTTTCAGTTTGAGGCTGTTCAGGGAGAAACATACGTTGTCGAATTGTTTAACGTGGCTGGGGCGACGAATTCCAGAGGTTATTCACCCGGCCTAACCCTGTACGATTTCAATTTTACCAAGCTTAAAGAAGCAGTAAACCACAACTCAAACGGTGCTGGCAACACCAATCAAGGCATTCAATTTGGGGCAACGTCAAGCGGTACCCACTATGTCAAAGTAACCCACTATCGGAGCAGCAGAGGCTCTGGACCTTATAACTTACGCATAGTGCCCGACAGCAATGACGCTTTGACGGTATGGGACACGAATCACGAACCCAACAACTACTCCGGTATCGCCTTCCCACTAAATGTCGGACGTACAGCCGCCATCTCTACCTCTGTTGAAACCAGGAACTCATCCTATATCACCAATAATCATGATAGAGATTGGTTTCGTTTTGAGGCTGCAAAGGATCAATCCTATGTCGTCGAGACCTTCAACGTGGCCAAAGCAGTTCATCCGAATGGATACGCGATGCAGCTCAAAATCTACGACAGCGATTTCACTGTAGTGGCTGAGGATACCGATCACCGTTCAAATGGCGGCGGCAACACAAACTCGAGCATAAATTTCCAAGCCACAAAAGGTGGAACCTACTATATTCTGGTCAACCCATATAACAGCCGGGCTGGAAGCGGCCCCTACAATATCCGAATCCTACCTCAAAGCGATCAGCCTGAAGCTAGTTGGGATGTTCAGCATGAGCCAAATAACTGGGCTGTTCATGCCTTCGAACTCTCCATTGGTCGTACACATGCCATCTCTACCTCTATCGAAACTTTCAACAGCTCTTATATAACGGAGAACCCGGATCGAGACTGGTTTCGCTTTGAAGCCGAAGAAGGCATTGCCTACGCTATCGAAACCTTTAATGCTGCGGGTGCCATCCACCTGGATAAATATTCCATGCAGGTAGAAGTATATGACGCAAATTTTACCCAGGTTGCCAAACAGACGGATCATCGCCCTACTGGCGGAGGAACCACAAATGCTGGGGCAAGCTTTGTAGCAACCCAAGAGGGAACCCACTATGTCAAAGTCTATCCATACCTCAACAGCAGAACAAGGAGCGCCTGAATGCCGTGGCGGACGACAGCTTTGGGGCTCGGGGTCATGGGCCCCCTGCTCGTGTTCGGGGGGTGTCTCGGGGCGCCCGACGACGGCGGTCCGCGGCCGGAACTGGAGGGCTTGGTCGGCGCGGGAGGGTTCGGCGGGGTGCCGGTCGGCGTCGGGGGGACGCCGGTGCAGACATCGTCCTCCACCACGACGACCACGACCACCACCACCACCACCACGGGCGCGGGCGGGAACACCTGCGATCAGGCCTACGAGGACAACG
>JBCCHB010000187.1:0-29499 GCA_039028975.1 Chloroflexota bacterium | reverse complement strand
TCAAAAAGTACGTTCGGTGGCAAAACAAGAGAGACCAAGACTCTGATGCCACCCAAGGCAAGTTGTTCGATTAGATAAGTAAAAGAGCACCTTCTAGGTGCATTAACTCAAGCCACCGGTTTTACCGGTGGTGCTTGACTTTTTGTCATGTTGCTCTATCGTGGATATAAAATGCCGGGGCAAAACATTGCTAGCGGATCACATACACCTTGCCTTTGGCCCGCATGGGTGCCCCAAGGTAGCTATGCAATAAATTTGCTGGAACCGATTTTAAATTTGCCAATTCAATCGCTAAATTTGGTAATACCAGTGGTATGCCCTGCCTAACGACCTTACCCATCAAGTCACTATCAAAGGGTAGCGTCTCTATTTGGCGAATGTCTGAATACAGCAGCCCCATGTGAGCCGCTAATCGCAGGGATTCTGTACGCTTGTCTACTACGTGAATAATGCCCTTGCTACTCCTCATAGTGGACAAAACAATCTCTAGCGAGCTTTCTAATATGCTATTTAGCTCTGTTGAAGAGCTGGCAATTGAAGCAATCTCATAGAGAACGGATAATTCACTAGGGGCATCCTGTAGGACCTCTCGAGCACGTCGTCTTTCAGTAATATCGTACCCAAAACAGAGCGCACCTTGGATGTGGCCATCTTCATCCTGCCAGCTTTGGGTATTCCATGACATGGTGCGTGTCTGACCATCTTTGCACAAAATGGTCGTTTCATAGTTTTCATACCCTCGCTCCGTAGAGAGCACGGATTGAACCTCAGCTGTGATTTGGTCACAGTATGTCTCATCAGGATAGAGCCACGTCCAGATCTGATTGTGACCCTGCACCTCATCACGGCCATAACCACTCAGTCTCTCGGCGGTTGCATTCCACAAAACAATATTAAGATTGATATCCAGTGCGTTCAACCAAACATGCACATTCTCAATAATGCTATCGGATAGTTGCTCTGGAATAAATGATTGATTTTGCATAAGGCTATATTCTCACACCCGATCAGGTATCTTATCACAACACTGGTCAAGATGATATCTCTTAATAGCGGAGTGGTTCTGATTGGCTAGCATACGGCACCGAAAAGGGGGCTAGACTTACTGAGCGGCAAATGGAAACCGCGTATTCTATGGAAGTTTCTAGCCAACAGTCGTAGCCATTTTATCTGAGCAATCAATATGAGCACCCAAACCACACCTGCTATTCAGAAATACGACGAGCCGAAAAATAGAACTTGGCTAAACCGGTTTGCAACCAATGACAATCTCCTCTATCTGCTGATCCTGGTTGTGATTGTCCAGTTTAGCTACCCCATGACCGAGGGCAACTCTCCACTCTGGTTGCTGGGTTATCAACTTCTCTACATGTCCCTGATCGTTTCCGGCATTCTGGTGGCAAGAGACAATCCAAGAGTAAGGCGATTGCTCATCATCTTGGGCTTTATCTGGCTGATTGCCGGTGCGGCCTACACCTTTAATCAAGAGGCACTTTGGGCGCAGCTTGCGGCTTATGGTTCGATCGCCGTCTTTCAGTTGACCGTGGTTTGGGTGTTGTTGAAGTTCATCTTTCGGGCCAAGTCGGTGACGCGTGATGTGCTCTAGGCTGCCAGTGCTGTCTACCTCCTGTTGGGTGCCATCTTTGTACCCACCTTTGGTATAATTGAGACGGTAACATTCTTGCGAACCGATGGCGGCCATGCCTTCACTGACGGCATTGTGCAGTCAGGGGAGATATTTCCCTGGCAGCATCTGGCCTATTATAGCTTTGTTAATCTAACCACGTTAGGTTACGGCGACATCTTGCCGCTAACCATGTGGGCGCGTTCTGCGGCTACGCTGGAGGCTTGTATTGGCGTTCTTTATACGGCGATTATCATTTCGCGGTTGGTCGGGTTATATGCTTCGCAAGAGGTAGAGGAGTTAATTGAAGAGCAAATGAACTAATCAGAGCAGGAGAACGAATCATATGCACGTTATTTGGCGACCACCTCTCTTACACACAGAAATCTCCGAAGAAAAGGAACGGAAAGTCACTTGGCTAGAGCTATTCTATGATCTAGTCTATGTGGCTACGGTTATCCAATTGGGCAACCTGCTGAGCCATAATGTCTCTTGGCTCGGCTTTCTTGAATTCATCGCCCTCTTTATTCCCATCTGGTGGTCGTGGACGGGAATCACCTTCTATATGAACCGCTTTGTGGTAGATGATATCTGGCATCGATTGCTAATCTTCGCTCAAATCTTCGCCATTGCCACCATGGGCTTGAGTATACAAGGAGCGTTTACGGATCTGTCTGGTCAATTTGCGCTCTGTTACGTAATTATTCGGGTTTTGTTGATTCTCATGTATGTGCGGGCCTGGTTTCATGTCGAATCGTCCCGCTCTGTCACGTGGGGCTTTATACAAGGATTCTCTATTTCAGCACTATTTTGGCTTATATCGGCCTTTGTGCCTACGCCCTTCAACTATATCCTGTGGGCCATAGGTATGGCTGTGGATATGGCCACCCCATTCCTGCCCAACATCCGCAAATACCTCCAGCAGACACCTGCCCATCTGGAGCATATGGCCGAACGTTATGGGATATTCACGATCATCGTATTAGGGGAGAGCTTTATCAAGATCGTCTCCCAGGATGCAGCCGTGGCGATGACTTGGCCTATATTTCTCTTTAGCTGTAGTGGACTGATCGTAACCTATGGTCTTTGGTGGCTCTATTTTGATGATGTGGCCGACTCGCATGTCGTAGTAAACAAGACACGTAGCATGTTTGTCTGGGTCTATTCCCATCTGCCGTTAGCCATTGGCATTACCGCATTTGGTGTAGCGGCCAAAAAGCTCATCTTTTCGGATTTGAGTAAAGTGGCGAAACCCGAATATCTTTGGCTCTATGCTGGGGCCATAATTCTATACTTGGTCTTTGTGGCGTTGATCGACGAAGTGACGGAACGCGAGGATGGTGCGCTACGCAATGATCGGCGAGCCATTTGGCGTTTTGGAGCAGCAGGCGGAGTTTTGCTCATCGCAATTTTTGGTGCAACATGGACGCCTACCCAAGTTGTTACAGGTGTAGCCATTCTTTTTGTGATTCAGATCCTGGTTGATTTGCCTTGGCGTGGTTGGAAAGAGACATCTGTTGAGTAGATTCACCGGGGGGACGATAATGCCTACCTTTCACTTCTATCTCCCCTCTTCTAAAATTAACGTCCCCCATTCCGTTGGTGTATGGTGATTGGTGCGGGCTGGCGAAGCGGAAAGCGTGGTTTCCTGGCTGGGTGAGTTGCTATCGTTGTCGTTGACGCTCAGGTTAAATCCAATCAATGTCCCTGGTTGGCGCTGGCTGGATGATATACCAAAGGTCTCCCACGGCAGCAGCATTTCGGCTTGGTAGCCATCATCCGTTTCTCGGCTGGCCCCGGAGATGGGAATGGTCCCCTCCTCTTCATAGGGAATCCAACGATAAGCCGTGGTTTGGTTCAAGCTCGGTCCAAAGTTGACGCCTATCTGATAGTCGTCGGGACTCAATTCGCTGTCGGTAAAGTCATTTTCTAGTTCCCGATCCAGATGAATCTCTAGCCCATCACCCTGCCACATGTTGGTGCCGAATGGCCCACTTTGATAGCGGTCATCGGTAATTCGAATGGCAAGCCACAGACCATCGTTTGACCACCGTACCTGAAAAGTACCCGAAAGGTCGGTCTGCCCATCCCATTGATCGTTGCCCCAGACCACTGATTGCAAAGAAATCCACTGACCCGCTTCCCATTCTGTTAAGTCTCCATCCAATACCAAGCCTGTAATTCGAGAGGCGCGAAAAGTTCCCTGGGCCGCCGGGCGGGTACGGGTACCTGTGCTATCTGTGGGCGTGGTATTCACAGGGAGGAGCTGAACTGGGGGCGTGGCGTGTTCTTCTTCTGTGCCGCTCGTTGGCGGAGGCAAATTACTACTGTTGGCCCAGCGCCCGTCCAGGTTGGCCACGATGGTAAGCGGTTGCCAATCTGCCGCTTTGGCTTGATTATAGTGACCTTGGTCAGAGCAGGAATCGACCGGAATGCTTTGGATGATAATGCCTGCCTCAAACCCTTGCACGGCCGAACAGAAGCCCTTTTCTTTATCGGTGGCCCAGCCCAGACTGTTAAACACAGCATCGTCGTTGGACCAGATGTAGCCAAATCCTCGGACTGGTGCTTGTCCACCCGGGGGCGCTGCGCCTCGATTCGCGTTAAGTACACCGGATGGAAGTTCTGGGGCAAACCATTTGCCATCGTTTGTACCCAAGAGGACGTAGGAGGTATCGTTATCCTGGCGCCAATACATGAAGCCGCGCTCAAAGGGTTGCCAAGCAGACCAGATCACCAGCAGATCCGTGTTGGGGCACCCAATACCTTCTTGGCGATAGAGCGCTTGGAATCGTGGATCAACCGTTCGGTTGCAGACTGGTAAAGGTGCTTCCATCGGCGTTGATGTTTCACTCTTTTCGGGTATACTTATCTCGTCAGGCGTGCTGGTCTCATCTACATTCGATGAGCCATCTTCCTCTCGGAATTCGGGGGTATTATCTTCTAGCCCATTTTCTACCGCAACCGGTTCACTCTGCACTGGTTCACCTTGGGTAGGTTCTATGTCTACATTTGGTGTGTCGCCTAATCGTTCGGTAAAGGTTGTTAGAGCCAACCCCGCGGCAACACCAAAAAGAATCAGAGCCACAACAATCACTGGCCATAGCCATTTGAAAGACGATCGACTTTGGCTGACGTCCTCGCTGATTCTGTCTTGAGTGATTCCCTTCTGGCTGATTCTGCCGTGACTTATGGCCTGGCTGGAACGTCTAGATAATTGAGGTTTGCTCGATTCTATCCATTCGACCAATGTATAGCCATCGACCAACTGAATGGGTTTGCCAAAAGCCCACTCGCGCGCTTGACGGGTAATGGTTCCTGTTGTAACAAGAAGAGCCTCTTCAGCTTCGTTGTGCATCATCGTGCCATAGAGATCACGCACCGTTGGCTGTCCAACACTATCGCTAGAACGTTTACACTGCACGACGCTTAGCGTTCTACCTCGACGCAACAGTAGAGCAATGCCTTCGTTTCGCCTATTGCCAATGTCCTCGGTTCGATAGCCTCTGGCTTCAAAGACCATGGCAGTTAGGTGTTCAAAGACGGCAGGGTCGACCTCCTGTAGCGCCTCATGGGCATCTGTTGCAGAGAGCGATAAGATACGTTCCAGGGTCTCTTCTGCACGATTTCGCAAGATTTGATAGTTTGAATTTAGAGTCATGCTATCACGCAACTATAGATGGCTAGAAAACGCTTATCCTCGTAAAGGTGGAGCTATTCTCCCGTTCAAAGTGAATGTTTGGTCTCTGGTAGAGCGTCGGGAAAATCTTGGCTCATTTGAGATTGACAGTAGTATAACAAGGTAAGAATGCTGTTAGGTAAATGTAATACCGACAATTATGACGTACTTGTACAATTGAACATAATTCCAGATCGTATTAAATAGTATAGTGAACTATATTTTCAAACAAAACTGCACGTAAAGATGGCCAGAAAAGCTTGCACCCACGAAGATGGGTATGCCCTCCTTTCTCAAAATTCCCAGAGCAGACGGGGCAAAAGCCGGGACAAGACTTTTCTAGCGAACCATAAGAAACTGGACGGAGATGTTTAGAGTAGACAGTCCGTCATGCCGACAAAGGGAGAACTCCATGTTCTATAGAAGAGTCTTTCAGAGAGAAGAAACAATGGCTAACGGCTTACGGAGCGCGCTCGTTGTCATCCCAAACGCGTGTTGGGCAGGATTGATTACTGTGTGCATCCTATTGCTTGCTGCAGATGGCTTGTATGCTGCATCGACAAAACAGACAACTCCTATTGTACCTGTCCTGATTCTTTCTAACTCCGTAGAACCTGAACCAGGTGATGAGAAGTTTAATCTGTTGATAAATGGGAGTGTTATCGCCCGGGATGTTGAGAGCGGCTATTCGACTGAGCCATTGATGATTGCCGTCGGCGACTATGAGATTTCCGTGGAAGAAGGAACGGAGAACTCACTGGCGCTCTATGAAACGACAATCATTTGTATTAACCATAACAATACCATTCTTGTCAATCAGGTGGCAACGACTGTCAACTTGGAGATTGAAGAAGGAAGTCGTATTGAATGTGCTATCTATCACCGACGTCTGCCAGTACTCAATGCAACGCTCACCGATGAACTATTTCGTGATGCTGATGAAAGTGGCGGAACCACGCCAGGAGATACGCTTCTTCTGCAAATTGAAGTCAGTAACCTACGCACTACCCCGGCAACTGGCGTTGTCCTAACAGTTCCTATTGACGATTATACGACGCTTATACCCGGTACTGTTACCACATCAGAGGGGACTATCAACCAAGGATACCGAGCAAACGATTCGTCCGTTGTTGTAACAATAGGCAATCTAACCTCTACGGAGTCTGTCCGGGTCTCCTTTCAGGTCCAGATTAACAATCCACTACCTAACTCAGTTCAATCAGTAACCTTTCAGGGAATAGTAAGTAGTAATGAGACGAATGACATTTTGACGGATGATCCATACATCCCTGGTGAAAGCCAACCCACTGAAGTTAGCGTCACGGCTAGCCCGCTCCTAAAGCTGTCACACGAGTGTGTACGGTTGATTGACGCAGATTCCGATATGGCTATCTCTGCAGGCGACACTATATTTTGCAAAGTTCTGATGCAGAATATTGGCAATGGTGATGCTATCAACATCGAATTAGGTGGAGAGATCGATACCGTCAATACAGAGCTAATCCCCAATACCTTAGAGACAAATGTTGAAAATTCTATTAACACCAACGATGTAGAATCTGGCACTCAGGTCTCTTTGACCGTTGATTCACTTGCAAGTGGTGACGAAGTCGTTAGCCTGAGTTATATTCTCAAAATCAATAGCAACATCACCGAAAACTCGATACCGAATCAATTTGCAGTAACGACGCCTGACCCCAACGGACAAACTGATATTGTTCTGGCTCAGGTAACATCGTTCATTCCCGTTGCCGTACCTGTCAATGAATATCTCTATTTGCCCCTGGTCAATCATTCAAATTTGGTACAATAGAAACAAAATCTTACAATAGAGAAATCGGATCCACGTCAACACGCCAGCCAAACGGAATAGCTAAATCGGTCAATAGCTGCGCCGGATTGGCAGACTTTATGATCACTTGCCAGCGATAGTATCCACGAAAGCGTGGAAAAAATGCGGGTGCTGGGCCAAGAATCCGGTGGGTGCTATCCGTTAAACCTAGGCTTTGCAGTTTGTGTCGTAACGTTGTCGCCATCTCAATGGCTGCTTTTTCGGCTTGTTCTAGCTTCTTATCCCAGTAGACAAGCCGAAGCAGGCGCTCCATAGGGGGATAGCCATTCTCCTTACGAAAGCGGAGTTCCCGATCATAGAACGCTTGAAAATCGTGCTGGCTAGCAGACTGAATAGCGTAGTGTTCGGGCGTATAGCTCTGAATAATCACTTGACCACCTAATTCGCTACGTCCAGCTCGGCCAGCTACTTGGGTCAACAGTTGAAACGTCCGTTCGGCGCTCCGAAAATCCGGTAGATAGAGCGCACTGTCGGCCGCAATGACACCTACCAAGGTCACCATAGGCAGATCCAGCCCTTTGGCAATCATCTGGGTCCCCACAATGATATCCGCCTCGCCTCGTGTAAAGCGACTCAAGATCTCTTCATGACTGCCTCGGTGGCCAGTTGTGTCAGCATCCCAGCGTAGAACCCGCGCTCGTGGCGCAATTTGGGCAACCAGCTCCTCTAACCGTTGGGTTCCACTACCAAAATATTTTATGCGCTTGCTATTACATTCCGGGCATACTTCTGGGATTGGTACCCGGCGGTTACAGTGGTGACAGACCAAGACATCTGCCCGTTCATGGTAGGTGAGGGGGACATCGCAGCGATCGCATTGGCTTACTTCTCCACAATCTCGGCACATGACAAAGGTACGAGTTCCTCGGCGATTTAAGAAGAGAATGGCCTGTTCACCCCTGTCTAAGGTAGCATGTAATTCAGCCTGTAAGGTACGGCTAAGTATACTGCGGTTCCCTGCCCGCAACTCCTGACGCATATCCACAAGTTCTACAGGGGGCAACTCCGCGTAGAGCGTCTCGCCCGAACTACCATGCCCCATGACTCGACGAGGCATTTCCAGGAGTGTGTATATTTGGGAAAGACTCGTGCTGGCTTGATTGGTGGCCCGATAATAACTTTCAAGGCTTGGTGTTGCACTGCCCAAGATAAGCACGCTCCCCGTCAGCTCTGCTAATCGATTGGCCACATCCCGAGCATCATAAAAGACAGTAAAGCTGCCCCAGGCTTCTGCATTCTGCTTGTATGAGGACTCATGCTCCTCATCCATAATGATTAAGCCCAATCGCTTTAAAGGGGCAAAAAGGGCGCTACGTGGTCCTATGACGATGTCGAATTCATCATCCTGAACACGACGCCAGACATCATATCTTTCCCCCTGGTTCAGACCAGAATGAATGACCGTCACTCGTCCCGGAAACCGCCCAGCAAAGCGCGCAACGGTCTGGGGCGTCAGGGCAATTTCTGGGACGAGTACAATAGCTTGCTTATTTTGAGCCAGGGTTTCATCAATTGCCCGCAGGAAGATCTCCGTTTTGCCGCTACCCGTAACGCCATGTAATAGAAATTTCGCAGTTTCCGAGGTAGATTGCTTCGGTTGAGGTGGCGGTGTCAAACCAAGGCCTAGGGGTTCTGCGGCACCATTCTCTTGCTCATGCCACGTGCCATCCCACTGATTATTCCGCTCACCATCCTGCTGATTATCCTCAGCGATCGGTAACTGGAATGCCCCCTGCTCTATTTGTCGCCAAACCTTTTCTTGATCGTCAGTAAAATGTGGAGCCGTTGTCTTTGCATAGATCCGTCCTGCTAGTGGATCGCGAAAGCGGATCTCTTCGGTAAGCTGGATCAAGCCAACCGACTCAAGTGCTTGCAGCATCTTTAGATTGGCATCTACTCGTGCATAAAGTTCACTCTTCCATAATGGTTGCTGAGCTTGGGCAAGCACTTCCAGAAGGGGAATATATTTGGCAACACCTTGCAATTCCAGCAGTGCCTGCCACGTTTCTTTTTTCTCCTGAGCGAGCGTGGGAATAGTCAATCGCTTAAGCCCTAATTCACCTGGCTGCAAAACAATGAGGGATTTTGCCGCTAATCCCTCAAGCCCGCTCATGGAGCGAAGGCCCAATTCAGCGATTAGCTCCCCAGACGTTTGTTGACTATTTGGGTGGTGGTATAGCCAAGTTAGGAGCTCACTCTGTTGGGTTGTACGCCCCAGCCCAAGCAAAGATTCATCCCACTGGGCTTCAGGAATCAGTAACTCAATTTTTAGTTCTCGTTTTGCTCGAACTCGATTTCCCTCATCCCGGTTTTTAGAGAGCAGGCCGGGCGGCAAAAAGAGCTTCAACGCCTCATTAAAGGGCGCTATATATCGGTTGGCAATCCACTCCGCCAGGTCGAGCTGAACCTGATTCAGAACCGCGTTCGGACGAGCCAGAGACTGGATGGCCTTAGTCTGAACTGGTGCATTGTCAGAAAGCCGAAGCACAATTCCCTGTAGCTCCTGATGACCAAACGGTACCCAGACAAGATGTCCAGGTTCAACAATACTTTCTAATTCAGGCGGTAAATGGTAATGGAAAGATTGGAGTCCGCGGCTGCCAGAGCTCTTGTTGCGGCTTGCTTTCGGTTTTTCTTGCGGAGCAATGGATGGAAAGTGAATGATGATTGGTGCTTCGTCCATGCCTGGATCAGGCATCTCGAAAAGCGCCAATTCAGATTCAGGTGGAGGGGTTTCGTAGGCTGTGCCAAATTGTCTGCGGATAGGCACGTTGACGGCTACTTCAGCAAATCGCATCTTACTTTAAGTTTTACTCTCGCAGTGCGGACTGTCACTCGATTCACCAGAGGCTAGACGGCGCGCACTACGTGTACAGTTCCTTACTCTGAAGTCCCGTAGATCTTCTCTTGCATAGCGCCAAAAGCAAGTGCCAAAACTGCTGGAAGCATCTGTAGCCATACGCTACTGCCAGCTACCAAACCGAGTAGCGCATAAGCAATTGTCAGAAGACCATAAATAAGCAGCCCACCCGTCAACCCAATGATGGGCAATATAATACCCAGTAAGCCATATTTTCTATCAAAGAAACCGTACTCCTTACGGCTGTAGCTCCACATATTAAAGAGCGCTGCCGCCGCGCTGCCTAAGGTACCAGTGGCTACTACAACGATAAGTGGACTCAAATGATTGAGGATAATCGTTCTGATGGCTGGAAACCAGGATGCGACCGTCTCAGCCATTGGGCCACCATATGCGGCACTGGATAGGAGCATGATTATGGAGAGTAGAAGCCAGCCCGTCAGATAGCGTGAGAGACGACTTCGATAGAGGTTAGACCATTGAATACGCTGTTGCCCTCTTTGGATGATGCCCCGGACCTGTTGTACATAGTACGAAACCTCAGCAGAACGTTGGGGTGTCTGCTCTAAAATAATCCGTCCTTTTTCTAGCAGATTGCGAGCACGTTCTGCTGAATCGCCATAGATAGGCAACGCCTTGTCAACTTGCGATTGGAGCACAGTCATCTCTTCATATAATGAATCAACACTAGCTCGCGTTTGTCGGGGAAGCAAATTTGACCGAGCACTTGCATGAGATCCAACAGCCATACTGTCCGCAAAGGGCAGGTTTGATTGTTGATGGGGTAGATGTCCGAAAGATGTACCGTGTGGCTCTACAGATGTTCGGTCATATACAAGAGGGCCTAGCTCAGGAGCATAGGATGCATTATCCTGGCCAGTATGAAGTCCACTTGGATATGTCGGAGGCGCTTGATTTGGGGATGCATAGTTTTGCATCGCCTGATTTTGCGTAGTTTGTTGGTGTGCAGGTGCATATTGTCCAGGCTGATTCACCCCACTATGGCTCGAATCAGCATAGTTCGAATAAGGGTTTTCATATCCGTTTTGCTGCGGTGTCGGCGTGCGCCATGGGGCAGACTGCTGATTCTCTTGATTGTAAGGATAGCCCTGTGATCCTTGAAACCCTTGTGTTTGATGGCCTTGTGTCGGGTGATCCTGTGCTTGATATCCCTGCGCAACAGCGTTAGCATAAGAAGCTGTGCGATTTTGGGCTTCTTCATATCGTGGAACGCTTGTCAAATAATCATTCGAATTTCCTGATGAGATGGCCCATTGTTTGCGCTCTAGTTCGCGTCGAAATGCATTCTGCTGAGCATAGTATGTCGCTGGATCTGTAGGCCAATTGCGCTCCTCTTCCCCTGAACGGCCTTGGGTTTGTTGACCGAATGGGTTTTCATTTGACCAGTCAAGCGGCGAACGTTGGGAAGGAGGAGCCCCTCTAGGAACGGGCTGAGGTGCTGCCTGCTGCGGAGACTGTAGGGGCAACCCCGCCTGTGGTGGTTGCATAGGTTGTGCTGACTGATGAGGGGAATACTCATTGCCTGGTAGATTCTGGTTGTAACCTTGCTCGTTATATCCGTGAGCATCGTGTTCGCCGTAACTCCTCGTAGACGAAGGTTGGTAGAGCTGAGCATCAGGCGGTTGGGGCGGTCCACCAGATTGATGCGCCAGGGCAGACGTCTGTTGTGCGTATGCTGGGAAAGGAGGGTTTCCTCGACCATCCCCAGAAGAGGAGAGGGCTGAATGAGCATCCTCCTGGCGGGGGGATTGAGTACGCGTTTGAGGGTAAGGTGCTGACTGGGATTCTGCTATAGGACCATAACCTTGAGCTGAGGTATCTTGCCCTCGCATGGGCTGATTAGCAGGAGGTGGCCCATTTTCTGTTCCAAAATTAGCCGATAAAGGTGGTTCGAGGTATCCGTCTCCTTGGTGTGTACCTGGTCGAGAAGGAAGTGGCGGTGCCGATGATTGGCCACCGTGGGCTGGCCCTTCACCATAATGATGGTGGCCATTGTTTTGAGCACTGAAGTCGCTGGAAGTGGCCGAGCCATCGGCACCGCCAAGCATCATTTCATCGAGCAGTGACTCCGCTCGCCAACGCAAAAGCTCAGGACTCTCCTCATTTAGCTGGCCATATCCATTCTCCGTATAGTCATTTCTAGGATAGCCATTCTCGTACTGTCCACCACTACTTGATGGACTTCCGTTGGTATAAGTATTATTAGTATAGGTACTATTATATGAATCAGATACTTTAGCCTGAGATAGTTGACTAACTTCGTATTGGTTTAACTGACGCGAATCGGTTGAATAGGGGTTGGGAGAAGGGGAATAGCCATTCGGACGCTGTGATTCATATCCAGCCGAAGTAGAATTGGCTCCATTCACCCGCATTGAAGAAGCCAGTGACTCGTTTGTAGGTTGTGGTGATGTGGGCGCGTGTTGTTCCCCGCGGCTGGCCTCATCTGCCCAACGTTCAGACATTTGTTCTCTCCCCATATAGATGGCCAGATAAAATTCTTGTATCCGTGATGACGGAACTTGTCCCCACAAAGATAAGCATTTCTTACCTTTTTGGACTGCCTCAGGCTAAGCTGGACAAAAGTTGGGGGTAAAATTTTACTGGCAGACTATATTCGGTGCAACTTGATCTGCTAAGGAACGAGAATTTTATAAAACCAAATGAAAGATCTCTCAGGTACTCGAGATGGCAACGTCGAAGTTTCGGGCTCTATTTGATCCTGATTCCTAAGGAACGAAAATTGAGTATACTCCTGTCTCAAATCGACCATAGCGTAACTCTGTTGCAACATGATATCTGGCCAAGCGCAACTTGAATAAATCTTATTCTATATACTACCATTTTTTCGCCTCTTTGCCAAGCTTACGTTTTCTTTCGGGATTATTCCGGAATTAGGGCAAGAAAAATTAGGGTCGCGGCTCAAGGTCGGCGCGGATTTATTCTTCCCCAAATAAAGCCCTGCGAATCCCACTTTGCGTTAAAGTTTACAGAGTATGGACCAAAATCCAATCATACATGAAGAAGAAATCAACCCCTCATGAAAGCAGCATTGCCCAGCTTCATACACTGTGTTAAAGTAAACTGTGTAAAAGTAAGGAGTGAGCATCTACCTTCAATTGGTTCGTCCTACATTATTTATAACTTTTCAAATTATTGTGAGTAGTTCGCAATACGAGGGGAACGTATCTTCCGATGCGAGTTACTTACTGGATCATTAATCATTTGGGAATAAGAACGAAATAACTTGGGCATTTCATAGGGCTACACCCAGCCGAAAAACTCAAGTTATTTGCGACTCATTCCTTAACGTAGTGGGATCTACAGGATACTTTTATGAAAACGATTATTCTTAATGAGCCAGGTTCGTTTACCTTGACAGAGCGAGATCACCCCGGCGACCCAAGCCCTGGCGAGGCGTTGATTAAGATCCATCGGGTGGGGATATGCGGTACGGATCTCCATGCTTACCGAGGTCGCCAACCTTTTTTCTCTTACCCAAGAATTTTGGGCCATGAGTTGGGGGTAGAGATCGTAGCCTTGGGCCGCGATACGGCAAATTTGGGGCTGACGGTAGGCGACGCGTGTGCCATTGAAGCGTATCTGAATTGTGGTACCTGTAGTGCCTGCCGTCGCGGACGGACCAACTGCTGCGAAAGTTTGAAAGTTCTGGGGGTTCACATCGATGGTGGAATGCAAGAGTATTACCGACTGCCAGCAGACAAGCTCATCAAATCTACTCTACCGTATGAGCATCTAGCGACTGTTGAGATGCTCAGCATCGGTGCCCACGCAGTCAGCCGTGCCCAGCCTCAGCCAGATGAAAATGTGCTGGTAGTAGGCGCCGGCCCCATTGGATTAGGTGCCATTCAATTTGCTCGGCTGACCGGTGCCAATGTAGCCGTTATGGAGATTAGTCCCAAGCGAATGTCCTTTTGCCAAGAGAATATCGGCATAGAGAACTTTATCAATGGCAAAAGCGAGGACGTGGTGGCTAATCTGCGTTCTCTCTTTGGAGGAGAACTGCCCACGACGGTCTTTGACGCAACAGGGAATGTCCACTCTATGAATAATACCTTCAATTTAGTGGAACAAGCCGGACAGATTGTCTTTATCAGCTTGGTTCAAGACAATATCACCTTCTTTGATCCCGAGTTTCATCGCAGGGAAGTGACATTGAAGAGCAGCCGCAATGCAACGCGCCAAGATTTCGATTCGGTGGTCCAAGCTCTTGAGGAGAAGAAGATCAAAATCGAACCCTGGATTACCCATCATGCAACGCCAGAGACTATGCTAAATGAGTTTGAGAGCTGGTTGGATCCCGAGACGGGTGTAGTCAAAGCCATGCTGGCTTTTGAATAGGTTGACGTAGTATCATCCTGAACTATGTACCTTGATCGATCGTATACGCCTCGCAGAAGGCGCCGAAGCCGATTTCGATGGTGGCCTATCTTTTTGATAGCGATCATTGGAATTGTCCTATATGAGCAGCAACCAAGTTGGCTGATTCCTAATACGCTTCAACCCACGCCGGTGCCAACGAGGGGAGCTATCTCGTATCTAAGTGAAGCAGAGTCGTTCGTGATGAGGAGCGATTTTGCTGGAGCCATTGAGTCTCTTAAAGAGGTGTCCCGACTGGAGCCAGAGAACCCCGATCCGTGGGTTGAGCAGGCAGAGCTGTACATGATCCTACGCCAAGTTCCGGATGCACGTCAAGCTGCCGAACGGGCTGTAGAGTTGGATCCGGAAAATCCAAATGCCTTGGCCCAATTGGCCCGGGCATTGGATTGGCAAGGTCAGTACGAGGCGGCTAGCCAATATGCCTTTGAAGGACTGGATGTCGACCCAGAGAATGTGACTATCCTTGCAGTGCTGGGTGAGATATACAGTGATTATCGCAATTGGGCTAGGGCGGAAGTTTTCCTGCAAAGTGCCTATGAACTCGATCCTCAAGACGTGCTTGTTCTGCGCAATCTGGCCTACATGGAAGAGACCCGGGGTGAGTATGCCAAGGCAATTGAATATTTCAATCAAGCCATAGAAGTGGCCCCCCACCGGTATGATCTCCTGATTGAACGGGGTAGACAAGAGAGCTTTGGCCTCAATGATTATGAGGCGGCTTTGGCTTCCTATGAGCAAGCAGCTTCTATCTTTGAATCTGTTGAGACATTGGATGCATATGGGTATGGCCTTTACAATATGGGAGACAATCTGGCGGCGGTACGGGTACTACGCGATGCCGTGGAAATGGATCCAAAGAATGGTCTGGCTCAAGTTCATTTGGGCATGGTCTATTATGCCTTACGTAACTATGAAGACTCTATCGCACCACTGGAGACAGGTATTACTATATTAGGTGAGGCTGCTCGAATTGAGAACATTTATTCACTGGGGCTTGCCCACATCTATCGAGAGCCGTTAGAAAATGATGATGGAGAGCCAATAGAGACCGAAGAAGAAAAGTGCGAGAAGGCTGTATTGTGGCTCCAACAGGCATTCGAGATCGAACCAACTTCTCTCCCTGTTCTTGAAGGGTTGTCTCTATGTGGCGCTCGATAGCTACACACCGCTCCAGTACAGATAGCCTTGTACCCGTTATAGCTGGTCACATAGTTGAACAATGAGAATAGCAAATAGCTTATGAGCTTCAAACGGACGCGGCTCAAATCAGCTTTACCGAAGAAAGTTACGTCATTCCCCCCCAGCCAGCGAAGTGATGGAGCTTCAGAAGGCAGTGTTGATCCTGATGGTATTCTGCCTGAGGATAAAGCGAATCAAGAGTCTTCCCATGGCCATACGGATCCTTTGGGGAGTGTGAATGAACCCCAGACATCTGAGCGGTCATCTACTCAAACAGGACAACGAACTCAAATAACTCGTCGCCGTCTTCATCGTCGAGCCGTTACGTTGGATGTTCTCCAACAGCCTATCCAGGCCGGCATGAAGAAAGTTTTTGACCTGCGTAAGCTGCTCATTGTTATTGGGTTAACCTGCGCGGTACTCTTGCTTCCCCAGCCAGAGGGTCTGAGTGTTGAAGGCCATAGAGCATTAGCTCTATTTGTTTTTACTGGCAGCATCTTGGCATTGGAGCCAGCCCCACTTCCCATTGCCGCGCTACTGGTTCCCATCTGTCGGGTTGCGCTGCAAATTGATATGAATAACTCGATTGCACCCTTGGATGCAGCTCTGCAACCCTTTGGACGTCCTGTTCTCTTTCTGATTTTGGGAAGCCTTTTTTTGGCAGAGGCTTTGCGTAAGCATGGGCTGACTCGTCGTTTGGCCCTCTATGCAATCGTCTTTAGCGGTGGTCATTTGCGGATGCTCCTTTTTGGCCTGATGCTCATCACCAGCTCTCTCAGTATGTGGGTGCTAAATACAGCAACGGCTGCGGTCTTGATTCCAGTAGCGATTACCATTGCGCAGCAAGTGGAGCGGCCCGAAGATGCTCAAGGTGTCCTCAAACTTTTGATTTTGGGTATTGCATACAGCTCTAGCTTTGGGGCCATTGCTACAATTATGGGAAGTGGTGAAAATGCCATAGCTAGTGGGCAATCCGAACCACCGATCAGCTTTCTAACCTGGATGGGTTATGGGTTACCGATTGTACTGATCCTCCTGCCACTGAGCTGGTTTTTGCTAATGCAGTCCTTTCGGCTACCATCGATTACAATCGACACAGAGCCGGCAAGCAAAGAGATTGAACGCCTCGGCGTGTTGACCAATTCCGAGAAAAAGATTGTCATGGCTTTACTTGCCTCAGCTTCTCTTTGGATTAGCGGATCCTGGCTAGAGGCGGTGCTAAACTTACCGCAAAATCTTCTGAGCAGTGCCGTGGTAGCCATCGGTGCTGTAGCTGTACTTTCGGTCGAAGAGGTAATTGATTGGAATGATCTAAAGGGCGTCAATTGGGGTGTCTTTTTTGTCATTGGTGCTGGGTTAACATTGGGCAACGCACTTGAGCAAACTGGAGCAGGCACTTGGTTCGCCAACCAGTTAGCGCCCTTTTTAGAGGGGTTGCCCTATTCGGTTGTGATTGCCGCAATGATGGGGATCTGTTTTACGCTGACCCAATTTATGAACAACGTGACTTTGGGGGCCATCCTTGCTCCAATTCTAATCAAATTGGGTGAAGCCAGCGGTATTCCTCCTGCTACGCTGCTCATGCCTGCTATTATCTCTTTAGCGCTGGCCTATACGCTACCCGCCGCCTCTGCGCGTATGACTTTGGTGGCAGTAACTGGTGCCGTTGAGCGACAGGATATGGTGCGCTCGGGTCTCATCGTGGGCATCCCCTCTGTGCTGACAATTTACGGCTTTTTTGTACTATTGCAACGGATAGGGATGATCTAATATGCGAATCTGGTTAATTGGTGCTGGCCGTGCTGGCACATCTGTATTGAATCAATTCAAAAAGAACCCTGATATAGAAGTGATTGTTAGTGATCCGCAGGAGCAGCCTAAGGCCGTTCAGGACGGTATTCTAGACAAGGTGGATATCGTAGAAAGAATTACACCGGTGAATATTAACCAGGTGGCCAAACGGATACGCCCTGATCTGATTTTAATTTCAACAGGTGCCGGATCACATAGTTTCGGCAATGTTACCGGAGGCGTCGCCCTGTCTGAAGCACTCAACTATGAGATTTCAACCTCTAGCGACTATCCCTGCTTGGTCGTCTCACGCTCATCGATTCGTCCATAGTCAGTGTTCGATAAATTATGATAGTTTAACCGTAGGCACTGTTTTCAACTGCGCAAACATGGCCGAGCACTCATTTTCAAGAGAAAAAACGGGGAATTCCATTTTGTCGCGTAGGGACACCTGAGTTTAGAAGAAGAATTATTATATTTCGTTCTAAAGCCATGCGTCCCTACGCGATGAAATCGCCAATCTTAAACTAGCATAATTTACCATATGTGAGTGCCACTTGGATGACACCATGACTTGGTCATTGTTTCAATCATTGAACGACTCATACCCTTCCCTATCTTCTCTCACCTTCAGGGTAGGTGTTCTATAGGTGCAACGGGGAAGAGGTAACCAAACGAATGCATCACTCACAACCAACACCGAATAATCTTGGCCTCTACCGTCTAGAAGGATTTAGCGGCCGAAAGGAACAACTTTTAACGCTCCATGAATGGATGACGGGCGGTGATGATCTGCCAGCTATCTGTATCAGCGGCGAACAAGGGGTTGGCAAGAGCACCCTGGCGACGGCGGCTGCATGGAATCATATCCATGATTTTAGCGACGGAATTATTCGAGTAGCCGCAGCGGGTACCAATCGCCTGCGCCTATATGATATTGTACGTACCATGGATTCTGTCTTTGGCACAACCCTGACCCGCTTTAGCAAAGAACGGTGGGGGATCAGCATCTTAGAGCAACTCTACCGACGCAAACGGCTGTTGATTGTGGATGATCTCTCTGGTATGGCAGAAGAAGATCTCGATACGCTGGTCGATATCATTAGCCATTTGCACCATGACGGGGGCGATTCTAGAGTTGTTCTCATCGACCGCAACTTTAGTTCTGGGATAGCCAAATTGGTCCAATTCCAGTTTCTGCATTTAGAGGGACTCAGTTTAGCAGGTGTCCGCGAGTTTGTGGATAGGCGAGCGCCTGATCCGGTCAAAGCAATTGCCCAAGCCCATATTGAGGCCCTCCATGAACATTCAAGTGGTCATCCTTTTCTGCTGCGCGTCATGCTGGGGCTACTGCTCGATTATTCTTGGGACGAAGTCCTGCTACTTGTACAGGATATTGCAGGCATGGCCGAGGGAGAGTGGCAAGACAGTGGCCTAAGTGACAATGAGCCATCGTCGGGGGTGCTGGTCAGCGGCGGTGTTGAACAACCCGCTACCATGGCCCGAACCCCTGCCTTCATCAAATGCGCAAACTTGGTGACTGTTGCCATCGAGAATTTGGCCATGATGTATCCCGACGCTGGCCCTTTTCTCAATCGCCTCACTCGCGCAGCTGGGGGGGCATCGCTGAGCGCGCTACGCAATCTATTTTGGTCTGATCTAGGGTCACAAGAAGGATATGAAGAGACGCTAAATGCGCTGCTGGTGCGGGGCCTGGTTGACACGGACCTGTTTCAGCAGCGGTTGACCATGCACCCAATCGTGCGACGCTACTTGAGCCAGAACGTTGTTATGTTGGGGGAGGACTGGGAGCGGAATCACGCCCGTTACTATGTCCATGTGGCCGACGAATATCTGCGCTCCCCTCTAGAAAGGTGGCCAGAGATTGATATAGAGTGGGGGAATATCTATTCAGGAGCCGATTGGTGTGAAGCTCGGTTACGGCGTCTTTGGCAACAGCATCCCCTTGAGATACTCCAGGATAAGCTGATTGATAGTGGCGAATTTGTTTTGGCCGTTGAGAGTCAAGAGTTGCGTGAAGATCTCCAGTTGACGCGTAGTTATGCCCTTTCGATTGCCCATTATGCATTCTGGCGTCATCCACCTAATACCATGAACTGGTTGGCGGCTGGGGCAGTGGCCTGCCTTTCCCTGCGCGATATGCGAAATTACGGTTGGCTTCTTTTGAGCATGGGGCGTCAGGCATTCTTTCGCAGTCAAGTCGAAGATGCACTTCAGTGGTTAACGCGGGCAGAGCGACTCTTTGAGGCTCACGACTTTCTAGAAGAGCTAATCTATGCCCATACAGATATTGGCACGTCCCTCCGTATTCTAGATAAACCCAGGCAGGCATTGAACCACTTTAATGCAGCCTTTGAAACCATTTGTGAATTGGGAAATCCCCAAAGCCTAGCGACTGCTTATATGAACTTGGGTAGTGCCCACTATAGCTTAAACAATTTTGAGCAGGCAATTGCAAAACATCGCAAGGCGCTTCGGGTTGCCCAACGTCAGAATAACCGACATGCGATTGCTAGTGCTTACAACAATATGGGGCTGGCTGCCGAAGGCATGGAGCATCTGGTCGATGCGCAACAAGCCTATCAACAGGCGTTGGAAGAATTTCGCCGTTTGAACAATTCGGCTGGGATCAGCATCTCTTACAACAACTTAGGTGCAGTCTACTATGCAAATAATAACCTATCTGAAGCAACCAAATGGTATGGGCTTGATTTAACGCTCTCCGAGGCTCAGGGCAACTGGACTGATATGGCCGCTACGCTCCACAATTTGGGACATGTTGCCCTGGACAGTGGGGATCTGCAAAGAGCCAAAGAGTATTTCACCCAAAGTAGAGACTTATACGCAGCTTTTGAATTAATCGACTATGTGGCTGAAGAAGAAGAGTTGCTCAAATATATTGACGAGCAGCATGCTGCAGTTGAGACATAAGTAACGCGCTAACACAACGCTAACAAAAATCATACATACTTCAGACGAAAAACCTCCTCTATCCTCATTTCCAGTCAATTGGAAACTTGCAGACCGCTTTTCTTTACGTTATTATATGCACGAATTAGCACTCTCCACGCGAGAGTGCTAATTTGCGAACAGATATCTTCTGTTTGAAAAATGCGGTATATCTGCTTATGTTCGTTATGCTACAGCCGTTTTCAAATCGTGCTGAGCGTAAAATAAAATGGTTCAATCGGCTCTCTCGTAGTGGTTGAAGAATACTTTCGGCTATATGACTTCGATTGAAACACTAAAATCAAGTTCCATTAATTTAGTACCCTGTCACATTTTTTAACTTACGTATGTATAACTTCTTTTAACTTAGGAGGAAAAATCAATGAACCTAAAACCTCTAGGTGATCGTCTGGTTGTTCGACCCTCGGAGCAAGATGAGCAAACGAATTCTGGCATTTTCTTGCCAGAGACAGCTAAGGAAAAGCCACAGCAAGGTAAAGTAGAAGCGGCTGGCCCTGGCGCGCGCGACGGTGCAGATCGTGTTCCTATGGAAGTTTCGGTTGGTGACACAGTTCTGTATGCCAAGTATGCTGGTACAAGCATCAAAGTTGATGGTGAAGAAGTTCTCATTCTCAAAGAGAGCGACGTCCTGGCTATTGTTGGATAAAGCTCCATCCGGTAGACTTTCTGCTAGATTTTTTAAAGATAAAGGTGAAAAATGGCAAAACAACTCGTATTTGAAGAAAATGCTCGTACGAAACTTAAGGCTGGTGTAGATGCTCTAGCCAATGCTGTAAAGACGACTCTTGGTCCCAAGGGACGCAACGTTGCTTTAGACAAAAAATGGGGCAGCCCCACAGTAACTCATGACGGTGTAACCGTTGCCAAAGAGATCGAGCTAGAAGATCCCTTTGAGAACATGGGTGCTCAGCTCCTCAAAGAAGCTGCCACCAAAACCAACGACGTAGCTGGTGACGGCACAACCACGGCAACTGTTCTGGCACAAGCAATTGTAACAGAAGGCCAGAAGAACATGGCTGCTGGCGCAAACGCTATGCTGCTCAAGCGTGGTATCGAAGCTGGCCGCGATGCGATTGTTGAGGCCATCCAAGGCATGGCTACGCCCGTCTCTGGCAAAGAAGGAACCGCTCAAGTTGCTAGCATATCTGCTGCAGACCAAGAGATTGGTAGCCTGATTGCTGAGGTTATGGATAAGGTTGGGAAAGATGGCGTTATCACTGTTGAAGAGAGCAAGGGTCTGGAATTTGAGACCGAATATGTAGAAGGTATGCAGCTTGACCGCGGTTACCTAAGCCCCTATTTCGTCACCAACTCTGAGCGCATGGAAGCTGAGATCGAAGACCCCTACATTTTGATCACAGACAAGAAAATCTCTAGCGCCCAGGATATTGTCCCTGTACTTGAGAAGCTGGTTCAGATTGGCAAGCGCGAGATGGTCATCATTGCAGAGGATGTCGATGGTGAAGCTCTAGCTACCCTCGTACTGAACAAGCTGCGTGGCATGGTTAACGCTCTGGCTATCAAAGCTCCCGGCTTTGGTGATCGCCGCAAGGCTATGTTGCGCGACATTGCTATCCTCACCGGTGGTACGGTTATCACTGAAGAATTGGGCCGCAACTTGGAGAGCACGACCCTGGAAGATCTGGGGCGCTGTGCCAAGATGGTGAGCACCAAAGATGCAACCACGGTTGTTGACGGTGCTGGTGAAAGCGATGCCATTAAAGGTCGCATCGATGAGATCCGTGCTGAGATTGACGTAAGCACCAGCGATTACGACCGTGAGAAGCTGCAAGAGCGACTGGCGAAGCTGGCTGGTGGCGTTGCTATCATCCGCGTTGGCGCTGCGACCGAGACCGAGCTGAAAGAGAAGAAGCACCGAGTAGAAGACGCTCTGAGCGCAACCCGTGCAGCGGTTGAAGAAGGCATCGTCCCCGGTGGTGGTGTTGCTCTGATCAATGCAATTCCCTCTCTGGATGGCGTTGATCTTGACGGTGATTCAGCTACAGGCCTGAACATGTTGCGCCGTGCTCTGGAAGAGCCAATGCGCATGATTGCTCAGAATGCTGGCCTTGATGGCGCTGTTGTTATCGAGAAAGTTCGTGGTCTGCATGGCGACGGTGCCAAGACCACCGGTTACGATGTTCTCAACAACGGCTATGTTGATATGCTCGAAGCGGGCATCATCGACCCCGCTAAGGTTACTCGCAGTGCCGTTGAGAATGCCAGCTCGATTGCTGCCATGATCCTCACAACTGCAGCCCTGGTCACTGACATTCCAGAACCAGAGCCGCCAATGCCTGCTGGCGACCCTGGTATGGGCGGGATGATGTAATCTAACTTTTGTGTAATAAAAAAGGGGGCTGCCCAGCAGCCCCTTTTTTTATAGGATAGAAAGTATAAAAATTGACCCCGAGATCCGGCCGAATTCTAGCCGCTCACGCAGTGGTCGCTCTGACCTCGCTAATGGCTGATTAGCTGAAAGATTTTTTATGAATGGGGCAATCTTCAGCCATCAATTTATGAATTGTTAAATTTGTGAATGATTAATTAGGATCCAGCGATTATGTCACTACCAAGCCGAGAAGAAGCATACACTCTGATGTGCGAGTGGGTAGAATCTGAAAGCCTGCGCCGTCATATGTTGGCCGTTGAGGCAGCCATGCGTAGCTATGCCCAACACTTTGGTGAAGATGAAGAATTATGGGGTATTACAGGGCTTTTGCACGATGCAGATTATGAGCGCTTTCCTGACATGGAAGACTCGGAGAACGGCCATCCCCGTTTTGAGCTGCGCTACTTTGCCGAGAACAATTATCCGCCGGAGCTGATCCAAGCAGTACGCGCCCATGCTACGTTCCTGGATCAACCTCGTGAGACCCTTCTAGACAAAGCCCTCTTAGCCTGTGATGAGCTGACAGGGCTAATCATGGCCTGTGCCTATGTTCGGCCAGATAAGGACATTCGCAGCGTCAAGTTAAAGTCTGTCAAAAAGAAATGGAAAGATAAAGCGTTCACTGCCGCCATCAATCGCCCTGAAAATATGGAGTTTATTGAAGATTTCGGTGTTCCATTTGATGAGCACGTCACCCGAGTGCTAGAAGCCATGCAAGGCATTGCAGATGAACTGGGTGTGGCAGGAGAGAGCTAATCTTTTATTCAGGAAGCGCTGCAATACGCACAAGATGATCTAGGCTGACCCTGGACTAAACGACTAGAAGACTGTGGACGACTAATAATCCATCCACCAATCTTTTTGCGATCTTGGATCCATAAACGTACCTGTGTCACGGATGGCAACTTTTAGCGTAGTGCTACCGGCATACCCCAACCGCTCCCCGTTCCGTAGCGCGGGCAGTTGGTCGCGCCCAGCGGCATCTAATTCCTGATATAGAGCAAGCAGGCTCGGATCGACCTCCACATCTTCCAAATGGGCCACATACCCAAAGGCAGCCGTATCCTGACGGGTATAGACCAACGTTATACGTTCTGCTTCCGCATAAAGAACAAGTGCTTTATAGCCGCTACTGTAAATTTCCGGATTCCGTGAAGGGATGTGGATGGGTTCGCCTGGCGCAGCCTCTATACCCAGAAGCGTGACCTGTCGTTGGGTCAATGGTTCACCCCGGCAGCCGTTCTCTCCACACATCCAGTCCCAGTCATGTACTTGGTACGTTTCAGTAAAGTTTGGCAGACGCGGCTCGGCAAATAACCCATCCAATTGAGGTGCATCACTGTCTGTTGGACCATTGATATTGATTAAGGCCAATGTGGCCGTAACCGCTTGATATCCCCGTAGCGCTAGATTGAGATCGCCATGTTCCGCAGGGGGCCTATCGATGGCTGGCCCATCCACTGGGATCGCATTATAAACAGCGGGGGGAATCTCTTCACCAAGGGAAACCATGACGGGTAAATAGGTACAGGCATTGGGCAATGTGCCGTTCAGACAATCCATGCTTTGTGCATTGGCTTTCTGGCGGGCGCTTATCATTAGTAGACAAATTGTAGCCATTGCCAACAGATAAATAATCGGTGTCTTCTCTTCTCTTGCCACTCTTATCCTCTACTTATAGATGACCAAACAAAGCTTGTCCTCATAAAGATGGGGCCGTCTTCTCTCTTTGGCATTATCCAGAGTAGATTGGACATGAGCTGGGACAAGACTTTTCTGGCGAAGTATATATCTCCCTTGACGATAGTCCAAAGTCTCAAGTCCGCGGTCCGAAGTCAGCTGCATGGGATACAAACCCTGGACTCTAGACACTGGACTAGGGACTGATTTTCGTCCTCTGTGGTGTTGCTGAGACCACAAAACTCATTTCAAATAAGCCCTACTCAATATAACCGCGATTTTTATATCTATACTATGCGCTTTCTATCCGTATTCACAACGATATCCGATTGGCCAACCCGGTGGGGACTTCTGCGTTCCGTAATGATGTATTATGGAATTCCAGGGCGCAGACATCAGTTAGGAACCTTTTATCGTCAGTTTATTGCTCCTGGAGCGTTGGCATTTGACGTTGGTGCCCACGTGGGGAACCGACTGCAGGCTTGGCTAGATATCGGGGCTAAGGCTGTGGCTGTCGAACCCCAGCCAGCCTGCATGGCCCTGTTACAGCAGTGGTATGGTCACCAAGAGAGCGTAACACTTCTGGATATGGCGCTGGGCGCTAAGCCAAGCAAGCACCCCATCTTCATTAGCCGGCGCACACCAACTGTAACAACCCTCTCGCCCGAGTGGCAGGAAGCGGTGCAGCAGGTTGATTCATTTGCCAGTGTTCGTTGGGATCAGCAGGGGACCGTCAACGTAACAACCTTAGATGACTTGATCCAACGTTTTGGCGTTCCCACATTCTGTAAGATTGATGTAGAAGGGTACGAATACGAAGTACTTAAAGGCCTTTCTCAACCGATACGGACGATCTCTTTCGAGTACATTCCGGCAGCACTATCGATAAGCGTAAACTGTATCAATCGGATCAACGAATTGGGGCGATACCAATTTAACTGGTCACCCGGTGAGCGCCATCAACTTCAAGCCGCACAGTGGATGACCTCAGCAGAGATGATCGATGAGTTATGCAGAATGGACCGCAATGATGATTCAGGGGACGTCTATGCCCGCGAAATTTCTGCACAATGACCCTAGCCAGAGACAGGGTTGATGCAAATTCGCTTCATGGACTGTTAGGTCAATGGTTTTCTGAGGAATTGTGGGGTCGATTGAGTATAACCCGTCTTTTCGGGGCGGGAGGCATCTGGTGTGCCTGAGTCCCCGCCTGAAAAGACTTACCTTTACCCATAAGTCCAGAGTGGGGAGAAAATGTAGCCAACCGTACAGAATGTGCAGTGTCATTTCGAGCCAACCTATAGCCAAAAAGAGGGTTATAGAGCAGAACAAGCTGAATTCCACAAGTGCGTTTCGCCCCGAGCGAGAAATCTGGGTGCCACAAGCCCAAGATTTCTCGCTTGGGACCCATCGCTCGGGCTGGCTCCCCGTGTTTCCTCCGCCCAAGCGGCCAGATAGCGAGCAGATGGCTCGAAATGACAATGAAGCACCTCTTCTTCTATTGCGAAATCTGTACACTCTACCCCAAAAAGATGTGGTTAAAGGTAAGCCGAAAAGGACGGGCTACAACATCACCATGTTTTAGTTTCACCCCACTGATCAATGACCGAGGTGCCACCTAATCAGAGGTATGGTTATCGAAATATTTTTGAAATTGCCCCTGATTCTTCTCCTCAAACGCCCCACAATATCATATTCAACTCCCATTTCCGTAAACTTAAGCGAAAAGTACGATGCACAGGGTTCAAGGACGATAGTCCTTGAAGAGAGCTTTTCCCCCGTGCGTTGCACTTGGAACGGCACCCCTTAACTTAACAATATGTTCCTATGATCTTTGAGGCAGCAACGGGCTACCATGTGTCAGGATAGGGTACAGATAGGTGCCATTGAGACATCCTCCAGATCACAGTTAGCCTGTTGCCCATACAATAAAAAGATGAGGAGGTGACAGGGTGATGGCTAAGCCTACAGAAGTAAACTGTATACCTGCCTACTTTCCACTTCGCCACCTACCACGCCTTGTTTACTAAATTTCAGTTCAGCTCGTTTGTTTTACCATTTCAACAGTAAGGAGATTTTCCACAATGATGCATTTGCAGAAAGTTGTAACGTTTTTGCTCATCTTGGGCTTGGTTGCACCAGCGTTTATGATGCCGGAGCATGTTGTCTTGGCCCAAGACTCGGAAGAGGATGTGCAGTTGGCAACAGCCAAAGCTTCGGCCGAGATTGTTCAGGAAGGCCGTGTCCTCATGCACGCCCGCACCAATCGCTGGGTGTATGACTCAGTTCCACCACTAGGTGGACCCAATGAAGAGGTCAACCCGCTGGACGGCATGTTGAGCGCGCTGATCGGCTGTGGCATGTACATCTATGAGGCTGTGGGCATCGAAGAAGATATTGAGACCAACAACCTCTCTGCCACTGTACAGGGCGAAATTGATCCCCGTGGCGTGGCCGGTGCGCCCGTCAACCCAAGGGTTCGCGCCTTCCATGTCACCATCAATGTGGACGGCCCCACCCCAGACCAGGCCGCCATGATGGCCGAATCGTTCAGCACACGCTGCCCCATCTATACCACGCTTGCCCTCTCTGCTGACATCAACGTCATTAACGTTGTCGATGGAGAGGAGCAGGAGCCATTCAGCACTACGGCCAACCCCATTGTCGATAAGGACATCGAAGGCGAAGAACCTGAACTGGCCATGCCCGGTGCGGCTGGTCAGATGATGGAGTTTGGTCGCAGCCTGATGTCAGCCCGCGGCAACCGATTTATCAACGACTCTGTGCCGCCAATCAACGGACCCAACGAAGAGGTTAACCCGTTGGACATGTTCATCGGTGCCCTGCCCGCTTGTGGTCTGATGATCTACGAAGCCGTTGCCCGTGATGAGGGAATCCCGCTAGATTATGCCAAAGCCACTGTAGAGGCTGACCTAGATCCACGTGGCGTGGCTGGTGCGGACGTGGATCCACGCGTTCGTGCGTTCCGCGTCAACTTTGAACTGGATGGTCCAACCGCAGAAGAAGCTGAAATGATGGCCGAGCACTATGCCGCTCGCTGCCCCATCTATACGACCTTTGAGCGTTCCGCACCGATTGAAGTCACCCATACCATGATGGGTGAGGAAGAGATGAGCGCAACAGAAGCAGTTGAGGCACCAGCCTTAGCCACAGCCAAAGCTACCATCGACCTGACCAACCAGTTTGGTCGTGCATTAGTCAGCGCACGTGGAAACTACTTTATCATCGATTCCGCGCCACCTCTCGGTCACCCTGCTCAGGAGACCAATCCAGTCGAGGCCATGTTAGGCGCAATGGCAACCTGTGGTCTCTTTGTCTACGAAGCAGCCGCCAATGAAATGGACATCCCCCTGACCGCTGCTGAATTTACGGTACAGGGTGATTTCAACGCAAAAGGTCTCACAGGTGAAGAGGATGTGAACCCGAAAGTACAGCAGTTCCGGGTCCACGCCAATTTGGAAGGGCCAAACGATGATGAAATTGCGATACTGGAAGAGCAGTATGCAACACGCTGTCCTATCTATACCACGCTGGTCAAAGCAGCACCTGTGGTGATTACCCACAATGATGAAGAGATAGGTGGTCCAGTTGCTGAAGGTCTGGCCACTGGAACCGTCGTTGCTAGCCTCTCTAACCAACCTGGGCGTGCCATCCTCGGCGTGCGCGAGAACTTCCTCAACATCGACTCAGTTCCGCCGTTGGGTGGTCCCAATGAAGAGGTGAACCCCATGGATCTGATGTTGGCTGCCCAAGGTACTTGTGGCACTTTCATCTTCGAGAAAGCGGCTATGGATATGGAGATTCCTTTCTCTGGTGCTGCAGGTATGATCGAAGTTGATTTTGACGCCCAAGGCCTTCGAGACGGCTCAGTCGACCCCGCCATCCAGGCCATGCGGGTCCACTGGCACGTAGGTACGGAGAGCAATGAGGAAGCAGAGATGCTGGTTCAAGAGTGGGTGAACCGCTGCCCCATCTACAACACGCTTGTCGAAGCCACAGAGATTGATATCTCCTACGAAACCATGACTGCTGTTGCCAATCGCGAAGCGGGTGCTATCCTGGAAGTTGACTTCACCTATGATTTCGAGACTGGTGAAGAGTATGTTGCTGAGGTTTCACCCTTGGCCGATGCGTATGCTGACGTGGAGGGACTGGTCTGGAAGGCGTGGACCCACAACGAAGAGGAAAAACGGGCTGGGGCTGTCTACCTCTTTGTCAATCCTGAGGCCCGCACCGCCTACCTGGAGAGCGAACTAGCTGCTGGCATTGCTGCCCACCCTGCGCTAAGCGACTTCCGTATCCAAGAGTACAGCGTCATGGCTGCTGAATCCATGGTTACCTCTGCACCTGTTGGAGGGGAGATTGCCAATCATGGTGAGGGAATCGGCACCATGCTTCAGATCAACTTCAGCTACAACGTCTCGGCTGAGGAGTACATTGCTGAAGTCTCACCTCTGGCCGAACAGTTTGCTGCCGCCCAAGGTCTACGCTGGAAGATCTGGGCGCTGGATGAGGAGAATTCTCAATTTAGCGGCATCCTCTTCTTTGATACGCCAGAAGATGCCACTGCGTTTGCCGAAAGTGAGTTGGCTGAAGCTGTGATGAGCCATCCCGCGTTGAGCGACTTTGTTGTTACACCCTACGGTATTCTAGGTGAGCCAAGCCTAGCTACTTACGCACCTGTGGGGACGATGGGCGAGTAAGAGAAGCTGATTAAAAGGCCATTCCAGAATAAAATACTCGTTCAGTAGGCACGCTCTCGCGCCGGCGCGACCCGCCTGGAGCGTGCTAACTGAGCAGATTATGGGTAATTATTTTGTGGAATAGCCTAATACTACTGTGCATCAAGTGCAAAGAGTATTTTTTAATTGTTTTGCATAAATAAATTCCAAAATGGCAATTTTAGGAAAAAATGGGTAGAAAACTGGACGTTCAGAAAAAATCATAGTAAATCGGGTGCCCAAGTAAGTTATTTTTGACATTCTGTTCCATTTTTTCTGTCGCAAAG
>JBCCHB010000186.1:0-29645 GCA_039028975.1 Chloroflexota bacterium | reverse complement strand
CCGGCTTCGTTATCAGGCGGCTCAAGCAAAATAAGTGAGGGGAGGCGGATACTTGGAGCCTACCTTTATCATTCAACATTATGTCTACTTATTTCTTGTTTTTAGCACTTCGTGGTCTTGACATTGGGGACCACTTTAGTGCCAGTGAATGTGCTAGTGGGCCTAGAGATATTGAAAGCCGGCTTCGGTTGGAGCGATGAGGAGATGTATGAGCAATTCCTGCTAAATCTCCAAGTACGTTTTGCAGTGGGCTATGAGAATCTAGGCGATGGCTACTTTGGGATACGAACGGTCTACAATTTTCGAGATAGTCTGAGTACTCATATGCAAGAGACGGGCGAGAATTTGTTAGATAAGGCGTTTGAGCAAGTGACAGATGAGCAACTCAGGGCGTTTGCGATAGCCACGGACAAGCAGCGGATGGATTCAACGCAAATCGCCAGCGATATCCGCAAGTACAGTCGGCTCCAACTAGTAGTCGAAGTATTGCAGCGAGTGGAACGGATGTTAACGCCAGATGACAAAATCCGCCATGAAGAGCTGCTGGCTCCGTATTGTAAAGGGAAATCCTCACATTATATTTATCGTCTCCAGAGCAATGAGTATGAGAGCAACTTGGCCGCCATCGGTCCGGTCATGTATGAACTGGTCAACGCACTGTCAACCGACTATGGTGATGAACCCACCTATGAGATGCTGGTGCGTGTCTTTGGTGAACACTTCATCCTTGAAGATGAAGCAGTGGAGTTGTTACCAGCCGAGAAGGTAGCGGCAACAAGTCTGCAATCTCCCGACGATCCCGAGGCAACCTTTCGCCGCAAGAATGGCGTCTCCTATCAGGGCTATGTCGCCAACATAACCGAGACCTGCAACCCCGACAACGACTTCCAACTGATAACCAAGAGCCAAACCGAATCCAATGTGACCGATGATGCAGCCATGATGGTCGAGGCGCTCCCTGAATTAGCGGAGCGTACCGATATTGATACCCTTTGTACTGACGGGGGATACAATAGTCCCAACGCGGACCCCGTACTGGATGAGTACGGCGTCGACCATATCCAAACAGCTATCCGTGGTGGTAAGCCGGACCCCAACCAAGTGAGTGTTGCTGATTTTACCTTTGCCTTCAATTCGGAGCATGAGCTGATTCAGGCGACTTGTCCTCAAGGTCAAACCTTCCCGATTGAACTCGGCCGGACCGAGGACCGCTTCATCGGACGTCCCGATTCGGATATCTGCAAGGCCTGCCTCTTCTTCTCTCGCTGTCCAGTCCGACCCAAGCAGCAGAACTGCGCTCCGGCTCTCTATCTCAACCAGCGCCAGATTCTGATCGCTGACAAACGACAAAAACTCGATGCCTTACCTCCTCACCTTCGCAATCTCAGACCGGTCGTCGAGTCCACCGTCCGCTCCATCAAGCATCCCTTCCGCCAAGGAAAAATTCTCCTTCGAGGCAAGTTTCGCATCGCTTCTTCCATCATTGCCTCCGCCTTCATGGTCAATGCTCGACGCATTCATCGAGCTGCGCAATCTAATCCCACTACCGCCGCTTCCGCTCAGATAATGACGCTTTCCAACTCGCTTTTTGGCACATTTTCCTCCTTTTTCGCGCTCCCTTTGACTTCTTTTCCCTATCTGGTCCCCCATTTGTGTCACTTTTCATGCGAGCACCATCTTTCTTTACCCACGACTTCCACTACTACCCGCCCGGACCAAGCATCCTCTAGCTTTTCTTACTAACCTCTTTCTGCAGGAGAGTCATTCGTAGTTCATAAAATTGCTGTGCATTGGGCGTACAATAGCTGGACCGTTGCCTGTCAAATATATTCCATATAGGACTATAGTACTATTTAACTCTTGTTATACACCTGTATAATAGCGTAGGTACCTAATAGTCAATTGGATTGGGTGCAATGCAAGTAATCTTGAAGTGGAGATGATATGTTCCCAAACAGGCCAAATATAATGTCCGATGTCCCACACCTTAAGATACTAGTTGTTGATCGTCCTACTACCTATAGTCAGAAACTTCGTCGCATACTCACCTCTAGTACGATAAAATCTATCATTCCTCCGTTTGAGTTATTCCATGTTGATACAGTCAGTAAAGCGCTCAATGCCTATCATACGTTTGAGCCAGACTGTATTTTACTAGACTATGACCTGCCTGATCTCAATGGCCTAGAATTTGTCAAAGGGATATTGGCTACAGAAAACAGACTTCCTCTTGCCGTCATTCTTTTGGCAGACGCTAGAGATGAAACTTCAGCCATTCGTGCCATCAAGTTGGGCGTACATGATTACGTGCTAAAGGAATTTGTTACACCTATACAGTTAGGGTGGACGATTCATAATGCGGTAGAGCGGATGGAACTGGATAGGCAGGTTATAGATAAAAAAGAAGAACTAGAATTATTCGCCAGCCGAGCTGCTCATGATTTGGTCTCCCCTTTAAATAATTTGGCCCTCTTTGTCGAGCACTTGCAAGATCAGATGGAAGAACAGTCCGTTCCTGGCTCGACCGAGAACATGAGATCGATTCTCTCTATTGTCGATCACATGACAACGCTCATCAATGGATTAAGCACATACGTTCAAGTAGGCCATAGCAGCTCGCTCTTTGAAAAAGTTGATCTTCAGGAATTGGTTGAATATGTGTTTTTGGTCTTCGAAGGTGAAATTGTTGATAGCAACGCATCCATTATCGTCCAAAACCTACCGACTATTTCAGGTGATCGCTCAGGCTTTGCGCAGCTTTTTCAGAACTTGATCGGTAACGCCTTAAAGTACTGCAGTAGAGAGAAGCCAGAAATAAAGCTAAATGCTAGACAAGTTGGTAACTTTTGGCATATTAGTATCAGAGACAATGGGATTGGCATTGATGCTAAACATCATCAGGAAATTTTTTCCCCCTTTAAGCGACTTCATGGCCGAGCGGAATATCCTGGAAGTGGCTTAGGACTGGCGATCTGCCATAAGATTATTATGCAGCACGGCGGCCACATCTGGGTTGAATCTGAAGAAGGTGATGGCACAACCATACATCTTATGCTTCCCGAGTTAGAAGAAGATGAACCTGACTTAGGTCCTATTTCGCAAAACGAGCGTAGTTTTGGACAGCATCGCTATAAACCTATGGGCTGGTCTGCTGACCGCGAGGTCGATGTGGACCATCTTTTTGCGGATAACCTAGAGGATTATGTGATCTATAAATAAGCGTGTATTCCTGACTGGAAGTACTTTGTATATCGAAAGAAGCAAAAGAGCCAAGGAAACTCCTTGGCTCTTTTGCTTCTTTCTTAAATTATGTGAAATTAGGAATTAACCACCACTGGTATCGCCACCAGTATCGCCTGTACCACCTGCGGCACCAGAACCACCTAACTGGCCAGTGATGTTATCGAAAATGCCGTCGATACCGGTACCAAGAGCCTGAACTGCGGTTACTGCTACAATGGCGATGAAGACAAGAACGAGAGCATACTCGGCTAGATCCTGACCTTCTTCACTCTTAACAACAAATGGGATGTACGATTTAGCGATAGAGAGAATGTTCATAAACATGGTATGTGCTCCTGTGAAATGTAGTGAGTAATGTTACCTAATTGATAGTAAGCCTGAATAGCAGAGAGTCTTTTTTGTATGCGAATTATTTTGTTATCAGTTTTAGACCTGCCCCAAAATGGAGTCCAAGGATCTGCTACTTCTCAGTGTATTATTTATAGAGAAGGGATAGATCCTTGAAATGCATAAAAGCCTAGAACTTCGTAGTGTAACTTGGTATAGTAAGCTACAAAATCATAAGTATAGACATCAAGAAAAAGATTTTCCAACCGCCCCCTGAGCGTGTCGAAGGGTAAGGGCGGAAAATCTTTTTCTTAAAAACTATAGAACGGATTAACCACCACTGGTATCACCACCGGTATCGCCCGTACCACCTGCAGCGCCAGAACCACCCAGTTGGCCAGTAATATTGTCGAAAATGCCGTCGATGCCAGTACCGAGAGCCTGGACTGCTGTCACAGCGACAATGGCAATGAAGACAAGAACCAAAGCATATTCAGCTAGATCCTGACCTTCTTCACTTTTAACAAGGAAAGGAATATAAGATTTAGCGATAGAGAGAATGTTCATAAACATAGTGTTTGCTCCTGTAAATATGATCAATTTTTTCAAAAAGAAGAGTGAGTTGTCGTGATGACGAGAGATATTTATGTTGTGAAACCTGGTCGTAAATTTGTTTAAGATTTCGTAATTGCAGTTTATCATCAAAAGCGGGCAATATCCCTGTCATGTACCTGTCAGGAAAAGGGGAACTATTGACAGCTTGTATCTAAGCTATCCTATCGGTGTCAAAGGTGGAATATCTATCTGTCAGAAAAAGCGAGTAAAAGACTTTCGAATGATTATTGACAGAATTGATGAGGAAAGAAGAAGGAATTTGTCACATGCCTGGGTAGCCGTAAAGAAACATACCCTTGGTGGATCCCAAAGAAAGCCAACATCCCTGTTGTAAGGTGTCCGCTAAATGGGAGTGAAGCTCCACTGGGGTACTTAAGCAGGCCATAGCTGACCACCGCCGTCGACCCGCAAAACTTGTCCGGTTACGTACGATGAATCGCTGCTAACAAAAAATTCGACTGCTTTGGCAATCTCTATCGGAACGCCATATCGCTCTAGCGTGCCATCTGTATGCTGCTTGCTTTCATCAATAGGACGGCTGGCAACGAAGCGAGGGGTTATAATAGGTCCAGGTGCTACGCAATTGACATAGACATTGTTGGAGCGAAGTTGCGCTGCTAGTGCTCGCGTATAAGCATGGACAGCCGCTTTGGCAGCGCCGTATATTGCACCAGATTCTCGCCCATACAATCCTGCAATGCTGCCAATGTTGACAACCCAGCCTTCTTTGCGTTCTATCATCAGTGGGGCGACGGCTTGGCAAACCAAAATACACGTCATGAGATTTCGTTCAATCACCGCACGGCTGTCCTGAGGCGAGATGAACACCGCGTCATTGACCACTGGCTTCCCGGCATTCTCACCCATAGCGCCTTGGGCGCCAATATCTCCACCGGCACAGTTAACCAAGATATCGATCTGTCCGAAGCGCTGAATAACCTGCTCAATTATCTGAGAGACAGTAATCTCATCAGATAGATCACCCCAAACTGAAAGAACTTCTTGCCCGCTATCTTTTTGGATTCTATTGGCAACCGATTCTAATGAAGGTGCCTCGCCAAAGGCTTGGGTCGAAGTCAGACTTGTGCCATGGATCACCACATTGGCGCCTAAGCTTGCCAAATGTGCCGCCACAACCCGACCAATTCCTCTTGAGGAGCCAGTCACCCAAGCTGTTTTGTTGGTTAGTTTTTTTGTATCACTCATATGTCATCTATGTGGGAATTATATGGGAATTACGTAGGAATTACGTCCCCACTCTCTCCTCGCCGAATAGCTATGGCATCATCAATCATCGTCACTATGTCATACTGGGGCTGATATCCCAGGATGGCTCGGCTTTTGCTCAAGTCGAACGAATAGTCGGTAGGCACTTGATCACGTAGAGCGACCTGACCATATTTCAATCCCAGGGCCGAGGCTAAATAGGGAATGGTTGCTTCCCACGTAAACGCTTCTGGCGCGGCCAAATGGAATGCTTGACCACTGGCTTCACTATTCCCTAGAGCACAGAGCATTCCGGCAACCATATCCCGTACGTCCACAATATGTTTACGATAGGACTTGCCATTTTCGTCTTGGGCGATAAGCAACTCAACCCCAGCTTCTTCCAACTTTTTTAATTCACTGTAGACTGCTTGCCCTGCACTGCTTGTCTTGTGCGCATAAACCTGTAACCAGTGCTCAATATAGAATTGAGGAAAGTCCAAAATTTCATCACCAGCCCTGGCAAGAGCAAAGCGAAAGATAGTTGCTGGCAGCCCAAAAGTTCGATGGTAGTCCAAACAGAGATCTTCCCCCAGCCTCTTGGTCATTGGATAGAGACCGCTCGGTAATACAGGCATGGTGTCTTCATGAATTGGCTCTGGGATGCCGCCCAGCACATATTTCTGATAGATCGCATCGCTGCTGGCATAGAAGAAGTGACGCAGCGCATTTCCCCGTTCCCGACTTGCCTCTAACATGTTGAAGGTGCCTCGCACATTGATCTCAAAGTATTCATCATTAGTAAAGGGACCGCCACCTTGAAACGCTGCACCCAGATGGTAGACTGCTTCTATGTCCACCATGGCCCGAGCAACATCACTTCGGCTAGTCAGATCACCATCTACCAGATCGACATTGAAAGCAGCTAGCTTTTCTCTCCGTGGATCTCTAGGCCAAATCAGCCCACGAACCGAGTGACCCTGTTCCACTAGCTGTTTTGCCAAGTTGGCACCGATTCGCCCGGAGATACCAGTGATTAGAATTTTCATCTTCCTGCTCCAAAAAATGTGAGTGCTTGAATTAATGAGCCAATGTGAGTAGGGCTGGTGGATGGTTAGAGTGGCTCACTTATGCTTCGCCAGAAAAGCCTTGTCCCGACCGCTGCCCAAGCCACCCTGAGAAATGCCGAGGAGGGAGGACAGAACTTTTCTGGACGTCTATATAAGTCGCTTCTTCAACGTTGCCATTGTCCCTTCAGTCAAACCCGTTGTCTGCAGATAGGGAGTGATCCCACCATATCTACGTTCAAGATGATCGAGGACGAATTGCATGGCCTCTGCTGTGGCATCGGGCCTGAGTAAGACATTACTCTCATCAATCCCGCCAGCCTCCTCTATAATCTTCTCCCACAGTGGCCATAAACAGACTTGGCTCTGCGCGTAGTCATGACAGATGTCGCTGTTAGATACGCCAACCAATCCTAACAAAAGCGCGCTAACCGTTCCCGTTCGATCTTTGCCAGCGTGGCAATGAATCAACACGCCACCCTTGGGGGCATTTGCAATCGCTTCCATAATCAACCTGATCTGCTCTGGATAGTGGTCGAGCATGATGCAGTAAATGGATTGGCGTGATCCTGCGTTCATGATTTCCGTGCTGACTTCCGGCTTATAGGTCTCGATGGAGATATTCACGTAAGTGGGGAGGCGGGGCGCATCCTCTTTTTGGGCTATGTTGGATGGCTCTTCGATCGCTTGCCAGGGCGTGCGTAGATCTAAGATGGTGCGCACGCCATAGTCCCACATCAATTTGCGCCCTTCAGCGGTCAGACGCGCAGGAATGTCCGAGCGGATGATGCGGCCAAATTGGGTGGTGTCGCCATTCGTTGTGGGTAAACCACCCAGATCGCGGACATTGTAACAGTTCGGCCAATTGAGTTGACGGGTGTTGGATGTCATGGGCTTTTCCGAAATTTGTCGATCCTGGGCTTGTGCATTGAACAAGAATAGATAGTCAAAATGATCACAGCGAAACTTAAGTGGGCATCTATTCGTACTGTATAGGTCACCAGATACAGCTCTTGTTCTCATAAAATTAGAAAAAAGCCGAACAAGATTAACCTAGCGTACGCTACAATGCGAATAGATGCTTGTCTTGAGAAACATTTACACTAAAGTTGTCGTTGAATAAGTATAACATTTTGTTTTACATGAAACGATATTTGCACTATAGTACGCATTCAATCTAATCTTAAGCTTGGGGTAGATTGAATGCAAATGTGATTCTCAGCACAATTATCATCCTACTCTCAATAGCCCAAAAACCTAATTCAATCGCAACTGGAGAAAGGATATCGCTGACAACAGCGTTTATTTACTGATCAACTTAAGCCTTCGGTTCATGCCAATGAACCAAAACGATTCATAAGGAGTCTAAATGCTTACTAGATTATTCGGTGCCTTTACCGTTAGCTCGCTTATCCTCATCTTCACTGCAAGCTCTCTTTTTGCTCAAGATACCCCTGCCTATTGTGGACAGCTTGACGCTGCAGATTGTGCCCTGTTGGCAAGCTCTGCCGAAGCCATGCAGGACATTCAGTCCGTAGAGACTGAATCGACAATGCTTCTTAGCCTGACTGACTTCCCGAATATGCCCTTTGAGGAACTCAACATACGGTATGACCAATATTCTTCAGTATCTATTAAGCCTGAAACCTTGGCGTTCTTGAAAGAATTTCAAGGAATGACAATGCTGGAGTTGGAAGAGCGGATGAGTAGTCCGCTCTACGCCTTTGAATATTTAGAGACAATTCTCACTGGGATGGATCTCTCTGTCGAGATGGATCTGGAACTATCAGATGAGCTGTTGGATCTAATCAATGAGCAAGTACGCTCAGAATTTGGAGTCGATCTACCTGCCGATCTAGGATTGGCCCTCAAGTTTGTCGATGGTATAGTCTATTTGGATATGACGACCATTGCCGCTATGGTACCGGAGATCGGCATGTTTGTCCAGGGTTGGGTTGGTGTCGATTCGGCCCCACTTTTGGAGATGGCCATGAGCGAAATGGCGGCAGCGGGCATTGATGAAGACTTCCAGATGGATTCTACATCAGAATTGACAAACAACCCCTTTGCTGGTCTTTCCATGAATCAAACGGGTCCATTGGTCACAGTCGCAGATGAACTGGATCCCACTGACGAATCTGCCACCTATCTCAGTATCGAGCGGCTTGAAGACGCAGGCGCTACGGAAGAAAATGTTGTCGCTTTCCGTACGACTATAGATTACAACGCATTTTTAAAGAGCAACGCCTTTCGAGAGCTTGTCTACGCTATCATGACTCAAGACGGTGCGACCGCCACGGCCGATCAACTGGATGAAACAGTAACTTTAGCTCAGATCATGGCACCACCCTACCTAGCCGATCTGCAAATGGAAGTCGTCGAACAGATTGCCGCTGATAATGCTTATATGGTTGGTGGAGAATTCAGCCTTGATTGGGATTTAAAAGCTGCCTTAATGACCGCCTCCTTAAATGACCCTTCACTGCAGCCTGATGCGGATGGAAATCCCTACTTCTCCCTGAACACATTAACATCCAATCACAATGTCAACCAGGAACTAACGATCGAACCGCCAGATGGTGCATTTGTCATTCCATTGGAGATGTTGATGGCACTGATGAATAGTTAGGGAAGGTTTGCAGGTGAGCAGGTTTGCAGGTTTTCGGGTGACAATCCCCTGGCCACCTGCCCACTGGCCTACCTGCCCACTGGCCTACCTGCCCACTTGCTACCTTAACCATGATCCAAATCTCAGATGTCACCAAAGTCTATACCATGGGCCAGAATCAGGTCTACGCTCTAGCAGGGGTAAGCATCCTCATGCAGAAGGGCGAATATGTAGCCATTGTGGGGACGAGTGGATCGGGTAAGAGTACGCTCATGAACATTATTGGCTTGTTGGACCGACCTACCGACGGTAGCTATCGCCTACATGATACCGAAGTCAAAGATTTGAACAAGCGCCAGTTAGCTACCCTGCGCAACAAGGAGATTGGCTTCGTCTTTCAACGCTTTAATCTGTTGGCTCGGGCCAAAGCCCAACGTCAGGTTGAATTACCTCTCTTTTATGCCAACGTGCCCAGGCAAGAAGCTCGAAAACGTGCCACAGACTCGCTCAACCTGGTAGGGTTGGGTGATCGGACTGATCATAAGCCAGAAGAGCTGTCGGGTGGTCAACAGCAGCGGGTAGCCATTGCCAGAGCCTTGGTGAATCAGCCCAGCCTGCTGCTGGCCGATGAACCGACCGGTGCGCTCGATACCAAGACCGGGCGAGAGGTATTAGACGTCTTCAGACAGCTCAATCAACAGGGATTAACCATTGTTGTTGTCACCCACGATCCCGAAGTCGCGCAGGAGGCTGATCGCATTATCACCCTAAGTGATGGGCAAATTGTATAAGATATCTATAATAGCAGTTTCGCCCAAGTCACATAGCAAGTTCAGTCTACTCATAGGGCGTGCTACCGAAGAGCAGTTAGTGACTTTTGTGCCTTTTCCTAAGATGAGCAAGACGGGTAAATTAACTGTATGAAAGCAGTTCGCTACATCCAGGTGGCCATAGAGACCATCTTTTCCCATAAGTTGCGGGCTTTCCTCACTATGCTAGGCATTATGATTGGTATTGCCTCTGTCTTAACCACGGTAGGGATGGGGCGCGGTGCTCAGCGGAGCTTCAGCCAAGAGATCGAGGAGCTGGGCGTCAATCTGCTCACCATCTCTCCCAACTGGCTATCATCCAATCAAAAGCCGTTGACCAGCGGTGATGTTGCAGCCTTGGCTGACCCGCGGCTGCATCCTGAGCTTGCCCAAGTCATCCCAGAACAGTCTGGCTTTACCAATTTAGCCTTTGAGGACAAGGGCTTTGATAGTCAGGTGATTGGGACTACCTCGGCCTATAGTAGTGCCCGTAATTTGAAGTTTGCTTCCGGACGTTTCTTTACTGAACAAGAGGTGGATAACTACACCCGAGTGGTGATCATCGACGCCTCCATTGCAGAAGAATTATTCGGTGCTCGTGGAGCCATCGGTCAGGAAGTGCGAATTCGCGGCATGCTTTTTCAAGTCATTGGCGTTTTAGAGGCTAGCGAAGAGGGCGGCTTCGGTATCTCGTTTGGTGCTACGGCATACGTCCCACTAACCGTTGCCCAAGGTTTACTCTTTCAGACTCAGCGGGTAGGAGGCGAAACAACTGTCTCTGAGATATCGGTTCAAGTACGTGAGCAAAGCCTGCTCACAGAGGCTGAGTACCGAATTGAGCGCACTCTGCGCTTGCGCCACAACTTGGAAGCTGACGATGAGAATGACTTTATGATCATCAATCAGGGGCGACTCCTAGGCTTCGTAGGCGACTTTACGGCGGTCCTAACTGTCTTTTTGGGGAGTATTGGTGCAGTAAGCCTCTTTGTAGGGGGCATCGGTATTATGAATATTATGCTCGTCTCGGTGACCGAGCGAACCCGAGAAATTGGCCTACGCAAAGCATTGGGTGCGCAAGATGGCGATATCCTAACTCAATTTCTCATTGAGGCATTGGTTCTCTGCGCCATCGGGGGGGCCATGGGCATTGGCCTCAGCTTTGGGATTGGCGCATTGCTCAACCTGATTCCGAATTTTCCTCTGAAAGTCTATATTGAATTAGGGGCATTGCTCATAGCTCTTAGTGTCAGCGTGGCTTGCGGACTTATCTTTGGACTCTACCCAGCTATTCGCGCTACCCGGTTGGATCCAATCGAGGCTTTGCGATATGAATAGTCAGTAGTCCAGAGTCATGTAGTCCAGAGTCGTGTGGTCCAGAGTCACTTGGACTTATTGGTGGCCACGTTGCGGTCGACTGATAGTTGACAAGGTTAGCTCACTATCGGTTCTGCTTCTAACCATTGCGAGTCACGAATCACGTATCACTTACCACATTCTAGGAGTCAATCATGAGACGATTGTTAATCTGGACGGTTGTACTATTGGCTCTGGTCGGCGTGACCGGGTTTATTTTGTTTCGTAGCGGTCTAATCTCCCCGAATACCAATACGCTAACTGCGGCCTCATCGCAACAAGACGGTGGCGCACCTGTCTTGCTAGAAGGTGCAGATATCTTTGGGACTGTGCCGATTATGCCTGCCGATGCCCTCATGGGAAAGCTTAGCGCATCGGGCACAATTGAATTAGTAGAAAAGACCAAGATTCTGTCGTTGGTGGAGGGCATTGTCTCTAGGGTTGAAGTCAAGGTTGGCGATCAGGTCGCGTTCGATGCGCTTTTAGTGGCCTTGGATACGACGACACTAGAGCGGAATCTCGTTCGCGCTGAAATTGACTTTGACGTTGCTCGGCTCTCCTTTGCCAAGGCAGGAAGCAAAGATATTGCCAGCGAGATTGCCGCTGCTGAAGCTGAATTGCGTTCTGCCCAAGAAGAGATGGCCAAAGTCTCGGCAGGCCCGACTGCTGAGGAGATCCGAGCCGCCGAAAGCAATGCCGCTGGTGCATGGGCCACTTACAACGATCTGCTCGATGGCCCTACGGTGGCTCAAATCAACGAAGCGCAAGCTACCTTGAAGAAAGCCGAGGTGGATCTGGCTGAAGCCCAAAGCGCCTACAACGAGATCAAGTGGTTGCCCGAGTCATCAGGTACAGGTACTGCCCGCGAGCTGCAAAGAAAGACCATCGACTTTGAAGCCGCTCAAGCTTCTTTTGATCAAGTCAATAGACCAAGCTCCACCGCGGATTTGCAACAGGCACTCAGCACTGCCCAATCTGCTCAGGATGAACTCAATAAGTTACTGGTCCGCCCAACTGTGGCAGAGCTGGCAACGGCAGAAGCCACGGTGCGCCAGGCGGAAAAGACATTGACGGAGCTACAGGCTGGCTCTAGTCAAGTGGATATCCAGACAGCCGAACTAGATGTGAAAAAGGCACTTATCGATCTAGCTGAAGCCCAGACTAACCTTGCTAATGCCCAGATTAAAGCTTCGACGGCTGGAACGGTAATTTCCTTGGATGTAGAAGAGGGACAGAGCATCTCCAGCGCCGAGACAGTGCTAACCATAGCTGACTTATCTCAACTAAAAGTTGTAATTAACGTAGCTGAGGCAGATGTCTACAAAATCTCTCTAGGTCAACGCGCTGAGATCCAATTGGATGCCCTGCGCGGCTCCTCATTTGATGGCTCCATTGCCCAAATCAACCCAGTCGGCGAGAGCACCGATGGCGTCATCACTTATCCCGTCACGGTTGAATTGGATGTGACGGATCTAACTGATGTACGCCCCAATATGTCCGCCACTGTCATCTTGGCGAATGAAGAACTGCCCGCCAATAGCTGGTTGGTTCCTCAGAATTCGATTCAAGAGGTAGATGGCAATAGTACAGTCACTGTCGTGCGCGAAGAGACAGAGTCAATCATCGAAGTAGCGACTGGTGAATTGCAAGGAGAGTGGATCCTTGTCCAATCCGCTGAGCTAAACGAAGGCGACGAAGTTGTGGGTAGCGTGGCTTCGTTTGTGGATAGTCAGGCAGCCGAGATGTTTAGGTAGTATTCCTATGATGGATCTCAAAACAGATGTTTTGCAACGTTCTTCCAGAGATCAAGCCATGGTTTTGAAACGGTGCTGAGTATAGATATGAATAGATACCTACTTCGTCGTCCCACTCAAATTGATACCCTCCATAAAGTAGTCCTGTGTAAAGAAGAAAATAATAATAATGGGTAGGGCTACCAATGTCGCCGCAGTCATCTGAAGCGGGAAGTCAGATGAATACTGATTTTGTAACAGCGCAATACCTACTTCAACTGTACGCATCTCAATAGAACGTGTCACAATCAGGGGCCAAAGAAACTGCTTCCACGTATCCGAGAAGGTAAAGAGAATGACAACCATAAGGGCTGGTTTAGCCAGTGGAAGGAAGATGTTAAAAAAGGTTCTGAATTCAGATGCGCCGTCAATGCGTGAGGCATCCTCCAGACTCACTGGTAGGGTTATGAAGTACTGGCGCATGAGGAAGATGCCCCAAATATAATTAAACTCAGGGATGATTAATGCCATGTAGGTATTGATCCAGCCCATGCTCTGCAAAATAATGAAGCTAGATACCAGGGTAACCGCGTTGGGAATCATCATAAATGCCAGAAAACCCAAGAAGATTTTGTTGCGCCCTGGAAAGTCGATGCGGGCAAAGGCATAGGCCGCCATGGTCACAATAAAGAAACGCCCAGCAATCACTCCCACTACATGAATGGTAGAATTGAGGAAGAAGCGGGCAAAGGGCAGTTGGTCGAAGATTTGGATATAGTTGCCCCACTTTGGATTGGGCGGCACTAGGTGCGGTGGGTAGGTAAATGCCTCGTTCAGAGACATGAGCGAGGTATTGATCATGAAGTAGAAAGGGAAAAGTGTCGTAAAGGCCAAAAACCCCATCAACACGTAGACGGTACCACGCCCCAGCATATCTAGCCAGGATCGTTCAGTCCCAGCAATTTGTGCAGCCACCACCTTAGGTTCTTGTGGCTGTTGTGAACCTAGCTTTTGTGAATCTAGAGCCAGATTGTCGCTAGCCATACGAAACATTCCTTCCAAAGTATCTAAATTGAATGACAGTAACTATAAAGAGAATGGCAAAGAGGATCACGGTCTCTGCCGAAGCATAGCCAAAGCGCAGGTTCTGCCACGCCTCAAAATAGATGCGGTGGACAGCCACATCGGTTGCGCCGGCCGGACCCCCTTGAGTCAACACATAAATGGGACCAAAGACTTGAAATGAGCCGATAATTGATGTAATAAAGACGAAAAAGGTGGTAGGGGCCAGAAGAGGAATCGTGATGTGACGGAATTTATTCCAACGTCCCGCCCCATCTACATCTGCCGCTTCGTAAAAGTCGTTGGGGATGCTTTGCAAGCCAGCCAAGAAGAGCAGCATGCGAGCACCCAAACCCAGCCAAACTGCCATCCCCATAATTGACGGCATAGCCATGGCCGTGGATTGAAGGAATCCATAGGGACCCAATCCAACAAAATCGAACAAGTAATTAAATATGCCGAAGTCCTTATTGTAGAGCAACTTCCACATCAACGAAACGACGACGACCGAGGTGACCGCTGGCATATAGTAGATGGTGCGCAGATAGCGAATGCCTTTCAGCGGTCGGTTGAGGGCCAAGGCCAAAGCCAACGCCAAAGCGATACCCAGTGGAATTTGCGTCACGTAGATGACCGTGTTCCACATGGCTCCCCAGAAGACATCATCCCCCCAAATCTGTCGGTAATTGTGCAACCCAACAAAGGGTTTAGCTGGACTCAGCACGCTCCACTTATGGAAGCTGAGGTAGGCAGCAAAGAGAGCTGGCCCTAGCTGCCACCAAACCAGCCAGATAACCGCGGGCAGAATGAATAGGTATCCTGTGTACATCCTCCGTAGAAGCAGCGGCTGATCCAGATTGAGGAGGGTGAGCAATACAATGGATCCCAACACGGCCGCTAAACCAACGCTGGCGAGACCAAACCCCTGTAATGTCCGCATCGCGTTTGACCAAACAGTACTTGCCTGAGAAACCACCAGCTGCCACTCATCTGAATCCGCTAAGGGCAGTTGGGATATGGTCACTTTGCCAGGATTCCAGCCCACTGTCTGTAGGAATGTCGATTCTCCCTCTTCGCCAAGCTCTGCAAGGACCCCATCATCAAAATTAAGCGAATTGATCTCTAGTTCGGCCAATGTGGTGACCCAAGATTCAGTGCCATTTAGCAGCGTTACATCAACCCCGGAAATGTCTTCCACATTGGGTAAGCTTTTGTTGAGCCGAACACCACCTACTGCAGTGGTTCCATCTGGCCCCAGTTGCCTGGCTGCCAACATGACTGTCCGCCCTGACTGAACGACTTGGGTCGTTCCCGGCTCTACCTGGGCCAGGGATGCTAACATCTCTGGGGAGAGCGCTTCATTCCCAGCCTGGGTTAGCTCACCATTCGCATCAATAACCGCAAATTCTAGCCCATGAGCCTGTCGCAGGGCCGCGGCTAAGCCTTCCTTGGTCAACTCTTCACTCAAACCCTCACCAAGCGTCAACGCAGTGCCGCCTTCAGCAAAACCAGCGATGTGGCTGGTTTGTGCCGTAATACCGGGTATGAGGATCTCCTTGGCGACGTCAGCCGTGCGCATGTCTAATGTCATGGCTTGATTGCTTGTCTGAATCATCATATACCCAGCTACGACCAGCGCAGGCAAAAAGAAGAGCAGCGTGATCAGAATCATCCGTAGCTTAATGGCGCGTCGAGTGGCATGTTCGGTATTGCCACGGTTATCCAGATAAGCTCCCGTCATTCGGTGAAGCAGCCAAGCGCCTATACCCATAATGAGCGTGGCAATAAGGGCGAGAATCCAGTATAACCTTTGGGGAACTAGTTGGTTGACTAGGCTGGACTCTTCAACCAACCCTACATATCCGCTATAGCTAATGCCAGCAAAATCGGGAAACCCTGTCATGCCGACAATTTGAGCCCCTTGGCTATTGTTGCTGGTGGTCGTTTTGGGAAGCTGACCAGAAGCAACTTCCTCCATCCAACCTCTACTTATACGGGGTGGATCGGAGAGCAACGCTGGATCGGAGCTAAGAAGCGGGGTCTTTTCGGCATAGTCGTAAAAAATGATATCTCTTCCCGTCAGGTTTGCCAGATCTGCCACCACCGCTTCATCAATAGGCTGCTGGATAATGACATTGCCCCCTCCTTTATCGGGATGGACTGGAGCCATGCTCATCCAGAAGACCTGACCCTCCTCCTGCCAGAAATCTGCACTGGGGTAGCCTACAGCAGGAGCGAATTGAAAGAGCTTATTCGCCTCAGGCGCTCCGATCTTGGCCTCTCCGTTCAGCTCACTGCGAACAGCAATGGTCCCATCTACCCAGGCTACATAGCCATTAAACTCAGCCATGCCGACTTCTTGGGCAAGTTGGTCCAAAGAAGAATCAGCAGTGATGCGTGCTGCCAGCATTCCTGCCAGCGTATTCAAATTTTCACGCTGATTGACCTGCCACCAATTCAGGATGGATATATCTTCGAAGGATAATTCTTCCGCCGTGGCCAAGACGCGCTGCTGGCTAGCATTCACAATGGCTGCTAATGCTAAAAAGACCAGTAGCGGTAGCAGGTAAGGTAGAATTTGCCAATGGCGTGAGGTGTATTTGGAAGAGCTGTTCATGAGAATTCTGATAATTTGACAGAGGAGGTAGGTAAGTTAGTAATCGGTAAGACGGTAATCGGTTGAGTCGGTAATCGGTTGAGTCGTAGATTGTGGAAACCGGTACTGTTTGTAACGGCACAAACATCAAGCATCTGTTTACTCCATGACCGAATGGTATCTAATGCTTGTGCAGCTACAAACAACCCTTCGTCAACCAACAGTTGTCAATCAACAATCATCAATTCTTATGCTTCTTTCTCTGCAACTCGTTTATCGAAGTTGGCCGCAGCGATGTTGAGGGATTCCATAACGTCCATGTCATTTAGGATTACGCGCTCCATCATCTGGGTCCACTCTTCGCCCAGAATATCAACATGGGTAATAAAGGCACCCTCATGAACCTGGACATCATCGGCAAAGACTTGATCGTAGAGCGCTCGGAAATGAGGATAGTCGGTGAGGGCCTGCTTCTCTGCAAAGTCCAAACGCGTAGACATCTTGGATGGTCGATCCATGTCCGTACCCGCACCATAATTGACGAAGCCAGCCAGTTCAACAGCTTTTGATACATCCTTGACGCCTTGAGGAACCATGACACCGTGTAGGGCAACGTGTGGCTTCAACTCAACATCTTCTGCTGGAATAGGCGTGCGTGCCCCACTCCATTCATAGGGGGCATCAGCTCGCATGGCTTGGGCTACTTGTTGGAAGCCGTCTGTGTGGTTAACGGCGATGTTGCCACCAATCATACCACCGACCTGACCACCAAAGGCGTCCAAACCACCAGGGGCTGGCTGATAACCATTGTCAACCAAGTTTTTGATCCAACCGACCCATTCGGCATTGCCTTCAGAGTTGAGATAACCTTCGGCAAATTTATGTTCATCAGGGTCCAGGTATCGTCCACCTAGGGTAAAGAGGAAGGTAGGAATCCACGCATGGCCTGTAGCAATATTACAACCAAAAACGTTGGACTCGGTATCCGTCATGGCCGCCGCGGCTTCTTCAAACTCGGCGTAGGTCCAGTCCCGATCCTCTGGCGGCACATCGACACCCACTTCATCAAAGAGGGTTTTGTTAATGATAAAAGCTGAACCGTTGATTGCTTTGGGGAAACCGTAAAGCTTGCCCTCACGTTTACAGCCTTCCACAACAGAGGGGATATACTCTGCAACATTGGTACCAGGCGTGTCGAGTATAGCCGCAGCAGGCGCTAGATCAATACCCATGCCAGCATCAATGTAAAGCTGCCAGTTGAAGTTGTTCATCAAGTAAGCATCAGGCGGCTCACCGATACCAGCATCAGTTAGAAGGGCTTTCCAGTAATCACCAAAAGGTGTAATGCGATGCTCAATATCAATATCTGGATTGGCTTCGGCAAACAGGCCAATACCAATGGCTTCCCCATTGCCTTCTGGTTCTGCCGTCCATGAATGGTAGACCATGCTCACTGCCTCAGCAGCGGGTTGTTCAGCACTATCTGAGGATGCGGATGAGTCAGTGCTGTCAGAGCTGGCATCAGAGCCGCCACCTGGCGCCGAAGCACCCGCACAAGCTGCTAAGAGTGTACTTCCCGTCATTGCGGCTGAGAGTTGTAGAAAGCGACGTCGCGAGAGATTGTCGTTCTTCATGGAATTTCCTCCAAGTTCTAGAGTTGAATAATTATTTGGTCATACTATTGAAAAATGTTTTGTGAGCTTTACTGCGGTCATTCTCAAAACCAGAGTTCCATAGCTTTGACTGGAGAGACCAAAATCAGATTTGAAACGGAGTTCAGTAAAAATTTGAATGCTAACATGTCGGGGACGGGGAGCATGCCATCGTTACTGGCTTACTTACCATTGTGAACGATATTGGATTTTTTGTCAATCCGTTTGAATTTGTTGGGCGTGCACCAAAATTCGCAGCCCACATACCGTTATCTACATCCTTGTAGCGCACCCAAATTGGTGCGCTTTAGATTTGCGCCCTCTCCAGCAACACTGTTACACCCATGTCAATATACTTGTTGCGCAGACCCGGATCATAGCTACGATAGGCTACCTGTATTCCTGTGCCCTTAAGCTGCTGAAGCACGTGGCGTAAACAATCATCATCACTTTGGAAGGGATGGCCAGGATGGGCTTCCAGGCTGAACTGAAGATCGGCTGGCCCCCAAGAGAGACAATCAACGCCAGCCTTGGCAAATGCACCAGCTTGGGTGACGGCGTTAATCGATTCAATCTGTATCCAGAGGACGCCAGTCTCGTTCCAGTACTTCGCATAGCCAAGGCGATCCAGCCCCAGATCCGCTCCATAGCCTGGGCCTCCCCAACTTCGTTTGCCTTTTTGAGGATAGTAGAAGAACTCTAAGGCTTCATCAACCGTTGCTAAACTTTCCACCTGGGGAACCTCCACGCCGGCTGGCCCCAGATCGAGCATGTTCCCGATGAGATAGGTGTGGCGAGTATGCTTAATTCGGAACTGCACGGGCATATTGAACTCAGCCGCATAGCCACAAAATTCTGCCAAACGCTCTTCATTGAAGGCCGAATGTTGGCTATCGGCCGCAATGTAAGCATAGTCGTCTTTGGATAAGATCTCTTCCATTTTGTCGCGCGAGGTCGTCAGCGGCATGCCAACGCCAATAATTAGATCGCCGCGATTGATGCGTGATTTGAGTGAAGGTTGAGCAGACATGGTTAGGTTCCTCTTTTCTGATTGTGTTCAACTACGGTCATTTTAGAAACAATTGTTTTCGGAAGTTCTACCGGGGAAGACAAAACACCTGTTTTCAAACGGAGCTGAGTATAGTTGGTAGGGGACAAAGTATCGGGCTGATTTATCGATTTCCAAAAAGGCGCATGGCGTTGCCAAACGCAATCATTTCAGCAATGTCTCGTGGGAGCTGATTGAGCCAAACTCGGTCAAATTCGATAATCTGTTCGTAGGTTCGCCAGCGAGGTGTGACCCATGTATCACTGCCCACGGTGATCCGATCTGGATGGCGCAAAAAGAGCGCCTCCCATGCTGGATCTAATTTGCCGTCGGGCGCAATCTGAAATTCGCGAATCGAGATGTCAGTCCACAACTGAGTATACTCATCCATCATGGCCGAAACCACCGCTGGCGGTTCACTCATCCCAGCATGTGCCCAAAGAATCTTTGCGTCAGGCTGGTACTCGAAGACCGTTCGAACTGCCGCCGCACCGGAATGAATGTGGAGATAGAGATCCTGCTCTACAGCCAAACGTGCTGTCTCACGCATGGTAGGTGAGTCGGCTTTGCCTATATCATGTAAGTGAAATTCACCAATGCCGCGATAGATGGGCATCTCCAATCGGCTATTCAGATAGGTCAACATCTCTGGATCCGTGGTCCAATTGCTGGAATTGATTTCACCATGGTAAGGCCGCAAAAAAGGAATGATTCGCGCCGGGTCTTCGGTGTAGAGCATACGCGTGCCTTCATCTGGCGTACTAGATACTAGGGCATGAGGGACGTTGGCCCGCTCCATGATCTGGATGATCTCACTAGGAGAAAAGACATCCCAAGCTTCCTGCTTGTAATGGGCGTGGGTATCAAAGATGGGGAGAGAATTGTCTTTTTCACTGTCATTCTCAACGATTTGGTTGGTATTCGTAGATTCTTCGACAGTTGGAGACTCTTCAATATCTGGAAAAGTTTGAGCCTGTGGCAAAACAAGGGCGCAGCCTGTAAGAAGTATGGACAGCACGAGAATGAATACTGAAGCATAAATTTTCATCTGTCACCTACCGATTCAGCCACATTAACATGGATTTCGTTACAAATTCTGCCGCGTCCTGCTGTACAAAGTGCCCTGCACCCGGTACAGTAATCAGCGTTAGATCCTTCTCCAGCCATTCCCACGTATTGTTCAGTGCACCAGGCAATAGCGCCCAATCCTCTAAGCCATGAATCATCAGAACAGGGCACTGGACTTTGGTTGTAGTGGTTGGATCTGGTTCGATATAAGGTTCCCGAGGATAGTTGGCTTTGTAGTAATTTAGCATCGCTTCAAAGTCAGAGCGCTCATAGGCGGCTAAATAGTGGGGCTTCGCCTCCCCATCGCTGATCCATTCGGCCAAACCTTCTGCCGTCAGTTTGTCATGGGATCCTTCTTGCTGAAAGTTGCGAGCGTACTGGCTATTCTTCTGCTGAGCAGGGTTATGGGCTAGCTCGCGTCCTAATCCGTTCGGATGCGGTAGATTACAGATTATGAGCCGCTCAACTAAGTCGGGCCGGAACATAGCCAAGGCCCATGAGACCATGCCACCCCAATCGTGACCGACAATGACCGCCTCTTTTTCGCCTAGATGCTCGATGACTGCCACAATGTCGCTGACCAGGTGACGCATAGAATATTGTTCCACGCCAATCGGCTTGTCGCTCAAATTGTAGCCCCGCAGATCCACTGCCACGACGCGAAATTGTTCAGCCAGGGCAGGCATCTGATTGCGCCATGAATACCAAAATTCTGGAAAACCATGAATCATTACCAGGAGCGGACCTGAGCCTATGGTTACATAGTGGATCTTGACGCCACCGTTGTCAGCGTATCCATCCTCGACTTGATCGAACAACAATGTAGATTCAGTCATGACTACCCTTCCGATTTTTGCGGATTATACTCTATAGTTTTCATGGAGCACGATGCACACTGTAGGGGGATTATTTTGCAAACAATTGCGAGCAACACATATATGAGATCAGATTGTAGCATCAGTATTCGGCAATTGGTAAAAAAGCTTTCAGCGAATTAGCCGCCAGCCAGGTCAGTACAACCACTGCCTGAGCAGCCAGAATTGGGCCGTATTTCGAGGCCAATTTTCATACTTGCCAATACTCCAATCAAAAACGACCGCCCAGAACCACAGTTGTTCAAAGGACGGTCGTTTTTATTTCTATACTCAAGCTCGGTTTGAAAACCGGAGTATGGGTCAAACCCTATAGGGTCAGCTACTTACTCATCGTCGATACGGCTAGATATGGATTCCTGGCCCACTACGGATAGGAACTATTTCATCACATCCTTGTCGCTGCATTGAACCTGTTTGAACAGGTTTTCCATGACAGGCACAGAATTCATTCTGTGGGCTTTCAATTTGATGCAATCGGAAGGTAGAGCCGGGTCTCATTTTCCCCACCGTCGGGTAAACTGTTCGACCTCTCTGCATCGGACCGCATAACTGAAGCACTCACGTATTCGACTCCCGTTTGAGAAACCCGAATGCCATTTACCTGATTACAGACTTCCAGCGGCCTACCTATGTCTTCGCATTGGAAGGACTCTAATACAGCTATGAGTCTATCTAGCTCGCTACTAGAATAATCGAATACTGCGTAGACCGTACCAATGTAGCCAAGCGCATCTGGAAAACCACTACTTGGAACATTATAGAGTAAGGTAGGAACAAAACCAGTTTCAGTCATAAGTGCTGACGCCCGTACTGGGGGGGTGCATCCTGAATAGATCGCCACGGGTTCCAAAAAGACCATAATTTTGCCACTATCAATGGCCTGCACTCCCTCTGGGCAGTCCGGCAATGGCAGCGTACCCGGCGGGATTGTGCCAGGTGGAATGGTATCATTGTCGGGCGGAATTGTTTGAAGAAGACTCCGACCGCCTGCAACCTGGTTGTCAAACAGAACAGTGGTAAACCCAGAGAGCATCAAAATAAATGTTAGAAAATAAAGTGTGTTACGAATATTTGCGTGTTTCATTGGTATCATCCTTAATTCTATGTAATTCTCGACTCTACTGTACTATATCACAACAATTTTAATGATTATCTACGATTGTTCTACGAAATAATAATTGCTCTCTTTCCTGCAGGGCAGAGCTCTATGATTGTCAATCTGCCCCAGCCACTAGAGCGACCTGAGTTGGTTGCTCGGCAATTTTAACCTTTCTCACTTGGCGGTTATACTGAACATGGCGAACTTTTCCGAGCTATACGGCAGCCGTATTGAATAGATGCATTTGGTCACAAGGGCAAAGCATCTGCTAATGAGCATTGCGTTAAACAAAACCCAAAGAAACACATACTCAATCATGACCCAACGCCCAATTTCTGCTACGGATCTCTTTCAATTCAAATTTCTGCAAGCCGCTGAACTCTCGCCCGATGAACGCTGGATCTGTGGCATTGTTTCCGAGTACTCTGAGAAAGAGGATGCAGATATTTACCATCTCTGGCTCTACCCACTGGATGGTGGTCTACCACGCCAACTAACCCACGGCTATTGTATCAATAGCCAACCAACGTGGTCGCCAGATGGTTCGCAAATTGCCTTTCTCTCAGACCGCCGCACTGGAATAAATGCCAGCAGTAATACGGGAACTAAATCCCAAATTTACCTTCTGCCTATTGATGGGGGAGAAGCGCGTCTGCTTACAGCGCTACCGCAAGGAGCAGCAGGTCCATTGGCGTGGTCACCAACAGGTGAATGGATTGCCTTTGGTGCTAATCGACTGAGACAAACTGAGTGGGATCCGACCGAACCCTACCGGATAACCCGACAGGTCTATCGTTTTGATGTGATGGGTTATTTGGATCAACACGTACAGGATCTATATCTAGTCTCAGTGACTACGGGAGAGGTGAAACAGATAACTGATGATATGTATCATAACACGTATCCACGCTGGTCACCTAATGGCAAACAGATTCTATATTCTGTGCAAATGGCATCAGATACACCCTGTGCCTTTTACGCCGGTTTACGTATTGTTGATTTGAGTGACATTGATACAAGTGATAGTAACTCAGACGAGATTAAGCCCGAGCATCTTGTAACGATCGTCGTTGATGACAAGTGGGGCGATCTGATGGGCAGTGCAAGTTGGCTCCCTGATGGCAAGCGCATAGTCTTCGTTGGCACCCCTCGTGGATTGCCTATAGGCACCAAGGAAGATCTGTATGTAACGGATAGTAGCGGATCGTCAACGCCTATCTGTCGTTCGTCTAACGCTCCAATCGGTGTCGGCGGTCGTCTTCAGGCCGATATGCCAACCAGTCTCCTCCACCTACCTCCCCGGCTTCTCATATCTACAGACAGTCGCTATGTGTATACTCGAATTCAAGATGGAGGCTCACTTCGTCTGGCTCGAGTGGCGCTAGAGGGACCAGAATCAGTTGAATTTATCTCTGCATCGGCCTACAGCTACATTCCCATTGGTATGGCCAAAGAGGGATCCAGATTGATCTGTGGCAAAAGTACCATGCATATGCCATTGGAACTGGTGATTGTCGATATACCTAAAGAGAGTTTATCGGATACCTTGCCTGAATCTAAATCAAATTTTGCGGAGAAAGTAGAGCGTAGAGCTGAACCTGGGCTTGCTATCGATACCTCAGCTGGAGATGCTACAGGTGGGCAAGAATACCGACTTTCTCATCTGAATGCTCAACTTTTGACTGAACTGGAGGTACCCACTGTGAGGCACCTGCAATTTCGTTCCAAAGATGACGTGGCGGTGGAAGGTTGGCTACTCTATCCGAATCGCGGCAAAGCACCCTACCCAACAATTCTCTACATTCATGGAGGCCCCCACAGCGGCTTTGGTCATGTCTACCACTTTGATACCCAGATGCTGGTTGGGGCTGGCTACGCTGTACTGCTGGTGAATCACCGCGCGTCAACAGGATACGGAGACAGCTTTTCCACAGCCATCAAAGGGGATTGGGGCAACCTCGATTATGCGGATCTCATGGCAGGCGTCGATGCGGCCATTGACTCTGGCATAACGGATCCCGATCGCCTGGGCGTCTGTGGCCTTTCAGGCGGCGGTAACCTCTCCTGTTGGATTGTCGGCCAGACCAACCGATTCAAGGCCGCAGTCCCGGAGAATCCGCTGACCAACTGGCATAGCTTTTATGGTGTTAGTGATATCGGCGTTTGGTTTGGCGTAGAACAGTTGGGCGGACATCCCCACGAGATTCCAGACGTGTACAGCCGTTGCTCACCTATTACATATGCCCATACCTGTACCACACCCACGTTGCTTGTTCAGTGTGAATCAGACTGGCGCTGCCCGGCTGAGCAGAGTGAACAGTTCTATAACGTGCTGAAGGCCAACAGCTGCGTTGTCGAAATGCTACGGATTCCCGGCGGCTCTCACGGCAGCTGTATTGTTGGTCCGCCTAAGATGCGCCGCGCCCAAAATGAGGCCCTTCTCGAGTGGATGAATCGATATGTCTAGTTGCTTACATAAAGTACTTGGGGGCGGCATCTGTCCATGATGACGACATTTGACGCTTGGCCTAAGCGATGGCCTCAGCTTCTGCTCCTGGCTGGTTTGGCGAGTTTAATTGCGCTGGTCCCTCTTCCGTGGGTACTTCTTGGGGTGGCAGGCGGCTGGGGTGTTGTGCTCCTGCTTCGCTTTCCGTGGGTGATTTGGCCTCTGCTCGCTTTCGCATTACCATTTTCGAGCGCCATCTCCATTGGCCCCGCTTCAGTGACAGAGGTGTTGCTTCTTTTAGCCGTTATATTGTGGTTTGTGGATGGGGTTCGGCGGGAGTCTCTTCAGCTTAAATTCTCTTTCCCTGCCTGTCTCTTTTTCTGCTATGCGATGATCCAATTGGCTCTGCTCTCTTTTGCTGTCGATTTGGTGGAAGCCATCCCAGAAGTGTTAAAATGGGTCGAAATTCTGCTGGTACTGCTCCTACTGCAGGGGATGATGCCTCCAAAGAGACGATCATGGGTAATCTATGCCCTCCTCTGCGCTGGTATTTCACAGGGAATTTGGGGTGTAGTTCAATTTCTTTTCCAAATTGGCCCTATCAATTTTCTGCTCTTTGATCGCTTTATGCGAGCCAGTGGAACCTTTGCTCAGCCTAACCCTTACGCCGGTTACCTGGGTACCTTATTGCCTGTTGCTCTCAGCCTTGCTTTCTATCGCCTTCTAGAGGCCCGGCGTGTTCAGAGAGAGGCTGAATCCCTGAATTATATGGAACTTCTCTTCTTTATAATTGCTGCATCCGCCATCACCGCTGGTATGCTGGCAAGCTGGAGCCGAGGGGGATGGCTAGGAACGATGGCAGGGCTAGGCGCGGTGCTCATTCTGCGTAGTCGGCTGGCTGTGGTGTGGAGTCTTGTGGGCGGAGGGGTACTCATTCTACTGTTAATGGTTAGTAGTCTGAATATGGACCTGATTCCGTCCGCTGTGCAAGAAAGAGTGGGGAGCGTTACAGTCTATTTGGGCGTTGGTTTAGAAGAGGTTCTGAATGAAGAGGTTCACGACGGAAACTTTTCTGTCATTGAACGGATGGCTCACTGGAAAGCTGCGATCCTGATCTGGCAGGAAAACTGGTGGGTTGGGGTTGGGGCAGGTGGCTATGAGACTGCATATCCTCAGGCCATTCAACAAGACTTGCGGCTGCTGCTCTGGGAGAATCCGTTAGGTCATGCCCATAATATTTATCTAAATATTTTGGCAGAGACTGGCGTGATTGGCCTACTTTCCTATCTGACACTCTTTGGCTCTCTATTAGTTTGGGTTGGGCTAAAAAGTGGTCAAAGCGTATTGGCCTTAGGCATACTAGGTGTCTTCGCCCATTTGGCCACGCATAATTTCTTTGATAACCTTTATGTCCAGGGGATTTATCTCCACTTAGGCTTCTGGCTAGCAATTTTGGATTCTGAATAAGGCATGGTTGGTTACGCTACCATACAAGAAAAATAACTCTATTTAAGTTATAAGGTGAATCTCCTGTTGATTATCTCTCAAGTCCGGGCCTTTGCTCATGAACAGCCCAAAGAACTTAAGCGATTTGTAAAATTTGCCACCGTTGGTGCTTTGGGCTCAGTAACTGATTTTGCAGTCTTTAATGGCTTGGTCTTTTGGGCATCGCTCATGCCGTTGGTCGCGAATGCCATTAGCTTTTGTGCTGCTGTGATACAGAACTTTCTACTTAATCGTCGTTGGACCTTTCCCGAAAGCCAGGAGCGTACCCCTGGTAAGCAACTCTCTAAATTTGCTATCGTTAGTGCAGTTGGATTGGGCATCAATACGGTGGTATTCCATTACGTCTCTACCTTACTGGAACCTTTCTGGCAGACGATGGTCTTTGATACAGATTGGGCCATGGTAATCAGTCTCAATTTCGCCAAGCTTTTTGCTATTGGCGTTGTCCTTTTTTGGAATTTCACTGCCAATCGTTTCTGGACCTATCGAGGGTTATAGGTAATCAGTAGGTCAGTAATCAGTAGGTCAGTAAGTCAGTAGCCGTTGAATCAGTAACCTGATCACCCGATCCCCATCTTCATGGGGACAAGCCAACCGACCAACTAATGAAGATTGCCATCGATTACACCCCAGCCATTCGTCAGCGAGCTGGCATTGGCCGCATCATACGCGGGCAGATTCAAGCCCTTTTAGCCAAAGACGTGGAGCATAACTTTCGCCTCTTCGTTGTTGGACCAGTAGGCGCAGTCGAACAGGCCGAAGCACCTCAACGGCTGCATACAACGCCCATTAGTGAGCGCAACATGGTCCGTCTTTGGCATCGGCTGAACTCCCCCTTGCCTCACGTAGAGTGGTTTACAGGCGGCAAGCTGGATCTCTTCCATGCAACCGATTTTGTGATGGCTCCTAACCGGGCGCGTTGCAAAGTGCTAACAGTGCATGATCTGGCCTTCCTGTTCTACCCTGAAGCCGCCATGCCAAGCCTGCATCGTTACCTGAATGTGGTCGTGCCGCGGAGCATACAGCGGGCTGATCATATTTTGGCCGACAGCTACCATACCGCCCACGATCTTCATACCCAATGGCAAGTTCCCAAGACCTCTATCTCGGTAGTTCAGGGTGCAGTGGATCATGAGCGATTTGCGCCCGTCCCAGCCGATGCAGATAAACAGAATCAGCTACGTATTCGTCAGCGTTATGGCATTGGCGAGAAACCGTTTATCTTGGGCTTGAGTCGCTTGGAGCCGCGCAAAAATTTTGCTCGCTTAATCGAAGCCTTCCACATGGCAGTCAATCAAGAAAGCTTGCCCCATCGCCTCGTCATAGGAGGAAGCAAAGGGTGGCTATATGATGCTATCTTTGCCAAAGTGCAGGAATTAGGGCTGGAGGAGAGGGTCTATTTTCCTGGTTTTATTGATGACCAGGATCTGCCTATTCTGTACCGAGCCGCCGATTTTTTTGCTTTTCCATCTTTGTACGAAGGGTTTGGCTTACCTATTGTTGAAGCGTTAGCCTGTGGTACACCCGTTTTGGCTGGGAATAACTCTTGCCTGCCAGAAGCTGGAGGCGAGGGGGCTATCTATGTGGACGCCGAAGATGTGGAGAGTATTGCCGATGGAATTGTGCAGCTGGCAATGGATAAGACGCTGCGCGAGCAGTTGAAAGTGGCAGGGTTACGCCATGTCACTCAGTTTTCTTGGGCCAATAGTGCAGAGCAGCTTCTAAGTGCCTATAAGAAGGTACTGTAGGAATATATGCAAGCCCTATCTAATCTGTACTTGGCTCCGTTTGAAAACGAGCGTACTGTTCGCTGGCTAATTCCTTTTGGAGCGCTGTTAACCCTATTTGGCTACTTTGGCCCTTGGGTGGATCACAACGCCGCAGCCTTGGTGGTCACTGGGCTGGACTTGGGGGAGTATGTTAAATTCCTGGTGCCGGTAAGGAATGGGACTATCTCTTTGTGGCGGGAGGGCTTTTACTTGCCCTTAGCAACTGTCAGCCTGACGTTGAGCCTTTTTGCGTTTCGTGGCGAGTGTGGCTACAACTGGATCGTGCGGTTCCTCCTCTTACTCATCGCCTGGGTTGCCAGCCTCAACATGTTACCACCTGCTTGGTCACCCAGCCGATTGATGACGGATGAATTTCGCCTGCAAAGCGGCGCAATTGGCGTTTGCTTGGCCGCATCTTTGGTCAGCCCGTTGTTGGCCTTGTTTCCCATTCGCCTGTCGCTGAGTATCGTGTCGCTTCTGGGGATAGGGGCTATGCTCTTTCCCATCCGAAACTTCTGGCGTATCTTACCTACTATTGGAACACTCTATCAGAATAATATCGTGGCTGGGTGGGGTCTTTATGTGATGGCCCTGGGATTGATAATATTGATTGGCGGCTGTTGGGCAATTGCGGAGAGAAGACGATGAAATTAGGGGTAATGACCCGTCCACAAAATAACGTGGTGGACGAGATTGGCTGGGCTGTCGAGCAGGGCTTCGAATTTGTAGACCTGTTGCTGGAAGCACCAGGAGCCGCTATTGAAAGTACTGATTGGCGTGCGATTGCACAAGCCATTGCCGACGGCGGGGTTGAAGTCGTTTGCCAATCTGCCCACTATTTGCCCTTGAATAACCCTTCTCCGCTGGTTCGCCAAGCCGCACTAGATGAGGTTCGCCGTTCCATTGACGTGGCCTGCCAACTCAATGCTCCAATTCTGACGGTTACGTTTCAAGGTTGGCCTAGCTACCTATCTGAGTCAGTTGGCTATGAATATACCAGCCAACTCCTCAAGGTGATCATCAAACATGGGCACTCTGCGGGCGTGGCTATCTCCTTAGAAAATAGTCCCCACAATCAGCATCAGTTAAAATACTTCCGCGAGATATTTCATCGCCAGCCTAACCTGAGGCTGACCTATGATATTGGTCATGCCAATGTGTTGACGATAGCCAAACATACGACGAGGGACTATCTCTTTGCCCTCTCTGAGCATTTGGTCCACGTACATCTAAGTGACAACGATGGTACAACCGACGACCATTTGTTGCCCGGCACCCCTTCTTCCGGCGGCATTGACTTAGCATGGGAACTGGGCATGTTAGCGAATTTTGGTTATGATGAAAGGATTACCCTGGAAATTGGCGGTGAGCGGCGCTGGCTAGCCAAATTGGCCTCACATCTTCGAGACCAAGAACCAGTTTAATAATTAAACCCGATAAACCCCCAGCTCTGCTGGGGAGACTATAAAAGTTTGACTTATGCGGCAGTTTCCAGTTGGCTAACGAAGTGGGCCGCTCGTTAACCAACTGGAGACAAAAATGGACTACAAGAGTTTATCGCAT
>JBCCHB010000185.1:0-29840 GCA_039028975.1 Chloroflexota bacterium | reverse complement strand
TTAGTCCAGAGTCAGTTAGTCCAGAGTCAGTTAGTCCAGAGTCAGTTAGTCCAGAGTCGTTTGGTCTTTGGGGACTATAAAACCTTAGACCAATCGACCCCGGACCTTGGACCCCGGACCTTGGACCTTGGACCAAACGACTATTTCTGAAACAACGGCAGATACAAATAGTCAAATCCTTCTAAGATTGTAATGGTTGGGTCATTTGTTCCAGGTGCCGATGGATCATCTGAGGCAACGGGTGTTTGAGCACTTGCCTGAGCCAATGGATCCACGTACTCAACCGTGGCCCGATTGATAAGCACTCGGACCATGGTTCCCTCGATGACCCGTACAAGGAAACTAATGCTTATCTTCTCCCGGCTTTGTAAGCTGTCTATAGCAACCTGAACCAACGTATCCCCCTCCTGATTGCCGGAGAGAATTTGCCCTTGATCCATCTGAATCGATTCAGGAATCAATTTTGTGTTGCTGTCAAGCGTATCCGTAAGTAGAATCTCCTCGGCTGCCGATGTCCCAACGTTTTCAAGCGTTAGGCGGTAGAGCAATGTATCGCCCGGTGACACGGTTCGACTCTCATCGGCATCGATAAAGTGAATATCCTCATTTGTTAAAAAGAGAATAGGGCCAGGATTGACAGGTGTTAGGGTTGCGTTGCCAATTCCAGCCACGTCTGGATCATCACTCAAAAGATCGGGATAGCCATCTCTACGGACAATGGCCTGATTGCTCAACGACGCTGCCCCTTGCGTCATACGCCCATTGATGCGAACCTGAAAACTCACTTTGATGGATTCGTCTGGTGGCATTTGAGTGATAACAACCTCTATAGATTCATCATTCGGCCCATTCCCCGCCACAATTTCTCCTTCATCTGTCTGGACCGTGCCAGGAATCAGTGTAGTACCAGGGTCTGGTGTATCAAGAATCTGGATACCAGCCGTCGATGCACTACCTCGATTCTGGACGATAATCTGGTAGACCATCGTATCGTTCAGGGAGAAAAAGCCGTCGCTATCACTATCAATAAGGAGCCGATCACTCTTTGTAGCTTCAAGAAGGGCTTGACCTTCTAATACCACAATCGTGGGGTCCGAGATGGCAATGGTCTCTGGATCATCGCTCAGAACAGCGGCAATGGTATCCGCTGTAATCAGGGCCTGATTCTCAATCTGCGAGACATCTACATCCAATTCTCTCTGAACGATTGCTTCAAAGCGAATGGTCTCTCGTTGACGGGGAGGAAGGGTACCTACCTGCACCTGTACGAGTGCATCATTTTCCTGGTTCCCAGAGAGTACAGCACCTTGGGTTGTGCTGACCGTGCCAGGAACGACCGCCAGATTTGTATTAATGACATCATCTAACATAACGTTCGTTGCTGATGCTTGCCCGCTGTTGCTCAGGATGATCTCGTACATAATCGTATCTCCAGGGTTAACACGCCCGTCTTGGTTGATATCCTGAATCAGAGAGACACTCTTCCAAGCCGTTAACACAGGAACAAAGCCAATCTGGGTAATGGTTGGTCCTTCCTCTTCAGGGCTACGGCTAGAAAGAGCAGGGAAGTTGTCCCCGGTGACCAATGCCTGGTTGGCAACGGAATGAACCGAATTAGGCAAATCAGCATCAATCACCACATCAAATTGAATCGTCACCTCATCAGCAACGTTGATGGTCTCTATGGTAATTTGAACGGCGTCCTCCTGGTTGTTATTGCCTTTTTCAATAGAACCACTACTTGTCTCTACCGTACCAGCAATGAGTGATGTGTGGGAATCAAGGATCTCGCTGACAAAGGCATTCTGAGCGGGAGCATTGCCTTGGTTTTGAATGACTATTTGATAACGTAGCCTATCCCCTGGGCTGGCAATGCCATCCTCGTCCTCAACCAAGGAGACCGATTGCACAACATCAAGAATCGGCTCAGCAATTTCTACAGCAATTTGAGTAGTTGCACTCAACAGCGTGTCGTCATCGTCTATGGCTTCAATGGTGATCTTGCGGGTAATGTTCTCACCCAACACACCGCGGATCAGCCAAACAATTTCACATTGATAGAGCTGACCTGGTAACACCGTTTGGGGAAAGGAGCAACTGCTTTCAAGTAAGCCATTATTCCGGGATAGGTTTTCCGATGCACTCAGGGAATCGTTGAGACCTGTGAGCGTTATCGTGTCTGCTACGCTTTGGTTTTCAACTTCGATTCGGTAGGTCACTGCTTCCCCCGAGCGAATGACAGCGGGTTTGTCTGTTTCGACTGCAATACTCATACGACTTGGTACGTCTGTAAGTTCGAAAGTGGAGTTAGTCGTACCGACAACCGATTGGTTGTCATCGTCAATACCACTGGCTTCTATAATACTCACCAGGGGTTGCCCCGCATCTCCCATTACCCAAGCCGTAAATGAACAATCTAGTTGTGCCCCAGGAGAGAGCGTCTGCGGCAGAGCGAGTTCAGTACAGTATGCGGAGAGATTCCCCAGCCACTCATCAGCTACAGTATGAACGACTATGTTATCGACCAAGCTACTATTTTTTATCAAAAGTGTATAGTCAACATTTTGACCGCTTTCTGGGAATGAAGTTGGAACCGCCTCTACTTGGACGGTTAACTGAGCAGCAAGGTCAGTGATCTCTACTGAGAGCTGATCAAAGGCGGAATTGATCGCACCTTCCTCATTCTGGCTAGAGACCACGATTACATGGTTGGATTTGGTTCCAGGCGTACCGGTCACTTGGGCTGTATAGAGGCACTCATAAGTTTCATTGGGTTGCAACTCTACAGGCAAACTACAGGTCGTGCGACGGATCTGCTCACTCAATTGTGTTATATCACCAAAATTGCTGTCAACGAGCTGGTTGAGCGTTAAAGAACCTATCGGACCTTGATGGGTAATTTGAATGGTAAATTCAATCTCTCCCCCAGGTTCCGAGACCGTATCGGGTTGAAGATCAGCATCGAGCAGAAGCACTGAATTTTCATCATAGACCAGTACCGTTGTCTGACCGATGGCAGAAACCGTTGCCTCGTCATCATCTTGTCCCAAAGCCGTTAAATCATGGGTAAACAGCGTGCCATTTTCGGCCTGGACAAAAGACTCAAAGGTACAGGTGTACAGATCTTGATTATCATTCGCCGATGCGGCTGCCAGGGTTTGGGGTATTGAACAATCAGTCGCCTGGATGGCACCATGGACTTCTGTAATATCACCAAAAATGGAGTCGGTCAGCTCTTGAATGATGACCTCATCGGCACGGCTTTGGTTCTGTATGACAACAGTAAACACGAGCGTGTCTCCAGATTGAGGGACGGCACCCGGGTTGGTATATGTAACACTGATTGATGATGGAATGTCGACGACGCTGGCTAACGTTGTGGCTGACGCTTCTACTCGATTGCCCTCGTCATCTGTGACGCCAACGATTGCTGTACTCTCGACCGTTTCCGGTAGGAGATGTTCGGCTTCAAATGAGCATTGGACCGATTGTCCCACCCCTACTGATATGGATACCAGGGCTTCACATATAGGGGAGAGGGGTAGATCATCACTTAAGGACTGGATAACGATGCTTTCACCCGAGCGGTTCTGTAAGGTCAGCTCATAGGTAAAGGTTCCTCCTGGCTCCTCTAAAACAATGGGTGACACGTTTTTGATTAACTGAATAGCTGGTCTTACGTCAACGAAAACACTATCGCCGTTGCTGCGAATCGATGCCCCCAATAGGTTTCGTGCAGTGGCAATGGCGGTCTGCTCCACATCAGCTGAGATGATTCTCTCACATTGGAATAACCAAATCTCATCTATATCCAAAAGCTGGTTTTCATTTTCATCACCGCTTATGTAAGGTAGTGTAGGACAGCGAAGATCACTCACTGCAACATCAGCAAGGGTTGTCTCGCCGATATTTTCAACCTCGTAAGAGAGGTACACCAGTTCATTGGCAAAGATCTTATTGGGCGTGGCCTCAACAGAGAGCCTTATGGCTGATGACTTAAGCGTGTAATGGATAAATGCACTGGCTGTATTGTTGGCCGTTACGGTGGCTGGGATATTAGCCGTTTCTACCTTCCAATTGTTGCTGCTGCTCTCCGTAATCTGGTAGCTCCCAGGGATAAGATCAGACCAGACGAGTGTTGATCCATTGTGATTGGCATTTTGGCAATTAGGCTGAGGGAAGGATGGTCCACTGATACAGATTTGGAATAAGATACCCGATATCGGATCGATATCCAGCCAATCGACGGTTGTGACAACATTCAATATACCCCTGAGTAGGGTGTTGGTAACCGTCACACGGCCACTTTCTCCGGGAGCCAGGTTAACAGGTGAGCCTACAATTTCAACGTCCCAATCTGTACCAGGGTTTATCTCGCGGATGCTGTAGGTGCCTGCTATGAGATTAGACCAACTGTGACTCTCTCTATCCGACGAGTAGCCTTGACATGCTCCACGTTCATCCCCCGTTGGATAGGAGGGTCCTTGGATACAGATACGAAACGATTGGTCAGCCGTATTTGAATCACCTTGCCGCTCAATTCGCTTGATCACCGTTAGCGTGGCCGGCAGGGGCGTCGGTGTACTGGTCGGTGTAAATGTAAAGGTTGGTGTAGGCGAATTAGTGGAAGTATCGGTTGGCGGAACGGGTGTGTTGGTCGGTGTATCGGTTGGCGTGTCCGTTGGCGTAAGAGTTGGTGGAATGGGTGTGTTCGTTGGCGTCTCTGTTGGCGTCTCTGTTGGTGTGTCTGTTGGCGTAAGAGTCGGTGGAATCGGTGTATCAGTCGCAGTCTCTGTTGGTGTGTCTGTTGGCGTAAGAGTTGGTGGAATGGGTGTGTTCGTTGGCGTCTCTGTTGGCGTAAGAGTCGGTGGAACGGGCGTATCGGTTGCTGTGTTCGTCGGCGTGTCCGTTGGAATCTCTGTTGGCGGATCAGTTGGTGGAATAGATGTGTTCGTTGGCGTCTCTGTTGGCGTTTCGGTTGGCGTGTTTGTCGGGGTATCCGCTGGTATATTCGTTGGCGTGTAGGTGGGAGGTGGATCGACCGTGTCACCCCCATCAGAATTTCCCCCTTGGGCTAGCCCAATTGAAAATTCTATTGCTGTCTGCGTAAGCATAAAGCTTAAGAGGGCAACAACGGTGACCATAACGATCTGGTTAAACGTAATTCGATGAGTAATAGTCTGAAACTGCTTTGGTAACTTCATTATCCTATTTTCCTTATGCCATACGTAGCTTCTAAAAAGAGCAAAACACCTTGCGAGAAACTCTGAGTTCAGTAGATCTACTGATTATGAACGATAGACAGGGCCATAAATCTTACAGGTTTTTCACAATCTGTAAGGTATGCTGCGGTTGGGCATAGATTAGAATAATTCAACAGGATTTTAGTCGAGTAGATTATTCTCATCTATGACAGGGCTAAGTATGACGTTCAATTGCCTCTGTTATTTCTGGGTGCTATGGGTTTTTGGTGAACGGGCAGAGAAGCCAAGCGACGGTTCTTCAGTCAATTCTTCGCAGACCGCTCATACTGTTTTTGAACGGTCTTATCTGAACTTGGCATTACTGAGTGGAGTCCACTCTCAATTTGAGAGTTTCGTGGAGGGCATCAATGTATTGGGTACCACTTATTATTTGTCAGGTAAATTTTGTTTTGTATATCAATTTCCCCAGCTTAGACGCTCTTGTTTCCAATCATATTCCCAATATTGGGTTCCGGGGCCAAACTCTCCGTTTATGGTAAAAAGCTTTTGTTTGCTGCTGCCATCGCTACGCATAACATACACGGACCATGGCCCCTCTCGATCTGTGACAAATGCAATATACTCACCGTCAGGGGATGCTGTGGCCAATCCGTCATGGGCTGGATGCTCGGTTAATCGCCGCAAATTTGCGCCATCTGAATTGACCAAATAGATATCCCAATTGTCTACCTGTGAGTCGCTGTCACGCTCTGACATGAATAGTATCTGGCTACCTAAATTGTCGGTTGGGAAATCCCGGGGCCAGCTAGTAACCTGAGAAGGAATGCTACCGTCGATTCGGACGCGGTAGATGCCGCAACTTCCCCCATTTTCCCAGACATTACAGCCATTATAAGCGACCAGATCGTTCGTTACAAAGATTGGATAGCGTCCAAAAAGCTGGTAGAAATCATACATCATAGGACGCAGCTCTATCGGTTTCTCTTCTTCCTTCTCGTTTATATCAGCTGAGAGATAAATGCGCTGCTCTCTGTCGCCCATCAAGGTTGAGTCAAAAACAAACATTTTTCCGCTGGGCGCCCAGTGCGGTCGGCTATCTTCTGGGTGGGCGCTAATGACCACCAAGTTCTGGCCATTTTGTGTGGAACGGACCAGATTATCGACTCCTCCACCCAAGCTATTAAATGCCAACCAGCCGTCATGGCGAAAATCAGGCTGCCGCTTGTTGGGGATTGGCAAGGTATCAAGACCAATGCCAATCGTATAGATGTAGGTATCCATCCCCAAAGTCAGTGGATTCCAAATCGCGTAAGCAATGCGCCCTCCCAAAGGTGGTGCATTGTCCGGCACTTGGGGCGCTAGATTGCTCTTATCAATACCTGAATCGGAAGTCCCGGTGTTGCTCCCAGCCTCGTCAATAGGTTCTGCCTCTGCTAACGTGCTTTGTATGGCTGTACTGTTTTGCTCCGCAGAGGTCAACCGTACCTGTTCGGCCAAGAAATTCGTTGCCGCAGGAAGCAGCTCTTGGGGTAGAGGGCTTGGAGTAGGGAGGCTAATTTGAGTTTCAGTTGGCTGTGGCTCCTTTGTTGGTGGGACTGTTGCCGTCTGTTGCGGTGTGCGGGTAAATGTTGGTGCCAATATGGCCAGTGGAATCGGTTCTACGGCTTGAAACGTGAGGAAAACGGAATCGATTAGCGCTTCCATTTGTGGGGCTTCAGCCAAGGATATCTGGCTTATCAGCACGTAGATTGATTCGTTGAGAGGAGTAACGTGCAGCCGTAACAGTTGGGGTGTCTTGTCAATCCATGCCTCCCAACGGAATTCGACGCTTTGGGAACTGTCTATGCGCTCCACTTCTTGTTGAGCATCCCCATCATTGTTCTCACTTTTTTCTCCGTCTTTGCCCCGGAGCACGTTCAATGTCTGACTGTCATCATTGAGCGAGTCGACGAAGTAAAGATTTTCTAGCGGCTCTACGGATTTTTGGAGGTGCTCCTCCAAATAGGTAATTAGCTCTTTTTGTTCAGAAGAGTTTTTATACGTCCAGGGCAAATGATGAAGTGTAAAGGATAATTGCTCTTGGCTAAATGGCAGTTCGGTATAGGTAAAACGAATGCTATTTCTGCTTGAGTTGACGATGGGATTGGGAGGCAGCGAGATTCTGTAGCCATCCCCTGTCCCGCGGTAAGGAATCAGAGGAACGGGAACAACTTGGGACTCCTGACCTTGAATCTCTAAAGTTTGGTTGGGTACGGAACGTTCATTCCTCGCTATCTTTGGTTCCTCAGCAGGAAACGTTTCTGTTACGACGAGGGTTGGTTCAATATTCAGTAGCACTTCATCGGGTGCGATTGATTCGCCTTCGTCAGCGGTTTGCTCAAGAAGCAATGTGAGCCGTGGGCTGCGGTTGCCAAAAAAATTGGTTCCCGCCGCAAGCAACAGTGCCAGTGCTACCAACCCTACGATGATGCCGGCTAGACCAAGGGCAATTTTTTCCTTGGAGAGTTGTTGCCATAAGCGGTGCTGACTAGTTCGCATATGTTTGGAAGACTCAGTCACCGTTATAGGGGATACTCCTCTAGCGCCATCTTGGTTTTTTGCCCCAGTGGAAAACTCGTGGCTTTCTTTGTCGCGACCTATCAGAGTGGAAAAGATCTTAGCTGATGCTCTATGAGCTTTTGTGTTTTGGGATTGGCTATCCTGGGTAACCCTGTTCTGTAATGGCGTATGCAGAACCACGGCAGAATCGTCATTCACCGGGGGAGCAAGTGGGGGGGGAGAAAATGGGCTAGCGACATGCTCGGTGGTTTCCTCCTGGTTATCAGTGGTTCCATCATGACCTGTAGAATCCAGCGACGTCATGGGGAGATTGTTGTGGCTAGCCTGTTCTAGTGCGTGGACCAAAGCGCGCGCCGTTGGCCAGCGATTGGCGGGTTCTTTGCCTATTGCATGAAGGAGCACTTGGTCTATTGACTTTGGTAGTATCGGGTTGACCTCGGAGGGGAGTTGGGGCAGTTCTGCTCCAATCAAATACAAGAGGGCTAAACCATTTGGGGCTTGAAAAGGGGTCCTACCTGTCAGAAGTCGGTAGGCCAGCACCCCAGTCGCATAGATATCTGTGAAGGTTGTTGTCTGCTCAATCCCTCTGACCTGCTCTGGAGAGAGATAGCCCAAATCATCCAGATTGCCATTTGCCAACCAGTGATAATGTTCTTCGACACGTCGTCCTACAAGGTCGAAATTTGTTAGCTGTGGCGCACCGTCCAGGGTTAGAAGAATGTTGCTCGGCTTAATGCCATTGTGCAAATTACCTTGGTTGTGTGCCCAATCGATCCCCGCAGCAACCTGCAGAAGAAGCTCAATGGCTCTCTCAATGGGCATATACCCTGGTTGAGCCGCCAAAAGATCCGCTAGCGTACCTCCTTCCGCCAATGCCAAGGCCGTATAGTGATATCCATCGGCTAAACCCGCATCAAAGGTCTCTACGATATTGGGATGGCGCAGCCGGATTGCTTCTCTTCCTTCAGAGATAAAGCGTCTTATGATATGGTGCTGGGATTCCGGCTCAGAGTGAGCATGGTGAAAGGGTGGAAGAACTTTCAGCGCCACCGCCCGTTCATAGAGCGTATCATAGGCTTGGAAGAGCCAAACCATCCGTCCACGACCAATCTCTTTTTCGATTTGATATGGGCCTATTTGGGTGGGCAGAAGTTCCATAGTGTGAGGTTAGGATATAAAGCAGATCTGCTGAGCGGCTAGGGCTGGGTGGTTGTATCCGTAGTGATCCGTAATCTGCCAAATCTCTGGATTGTCCTCAATGAGGGGCCGTACCGAATCACAGGCTGCTTGGGCATCACCTGAGCTATTATACGTCTCCAGCCATTCTGATGTAATCGTCGTATACAGGCTGTCGGGTTGACCGAGAGAGAGTGCATCCATGGTTGAATTGGCGCTTCCCAAATCACCGCTCAATGCCTGAGATTGAATCAAGCGAAAGCTGGCCAAGCCTTGGAGAAGTATCAGTTCGTCTGCAGCCGACAGGCCGTGAATGCTGCATGCCTCTAAGGTGGGATCAATAGCCTTTGTATAGTGGTCAATGGCCTCACCATAGCCAAGGCTAGGTGCCGTTTGAAGGGCCATATCGGCTTCAACAAGGCGCAGTCCCAGGCAGTTTGATCCATCAACCGAGCGGTCATAGACCCAGCTGATGCGTTGGTAAGGCCCCCCATCGATACTTTGCCAAATTTCCTCATGTGGTACGTTTAGGCCCCCTTCGGGTGTACCACTCACACCCCCTCGTAGCACAATCGCTTGCCCTGCCCCAGGCTCTTCTTCACCTACGGGCGCAAAGGATATTTCACCCTCTGCAATGGTCGCGCCTGGGGCAATGTAGACAATATATACATCACCATTCCAGCTCAAAACCTGCACTTCTGTCACACAAAACGTAGAGCATCCTTCAACAGTAAAGGCAAGATCCATCTTGCCATCTTCATTGTAATCTTCGATTCCCAATGGAACAGGTTTGCCAAATACATCCGGACCAGCCGTGAGTTCATATTCAGTACCCGATTCATCCGTAGCGTGATAGATGAGCACAAGGCCCTGCGTTCCGCCAGGTCCATAGCCATTTTCATTTGGCAAGGTCGGGAAAAGCACAAAATCAGCCACGTCATCGTCATTCAGATCTTGATGGAGCATGGCACCATACTCATCAGTAATCAGACCACAGGCACGCATCCACAATTCAACAGACTCGGCATGTCCAGCCGCTGCATTGATTCCCTCTTCGGCACTAACAAGAAACTCGTCTAGCTCTTCTGGGCAGGTCGGCAACTCACTTAGTGCAACCTCTGGCTTACTCGTTTCTTCACTCGGAGCAGCTTGTTCAGCACTCTCTTCATCGATTGAAGAATCTTCAGCGTCTGCTCCGTCGCTCAGTTCATCCGAGGATGTGCTGTCAGAGTTAGTGGCATCTGATTCAGCCACTTCAGGGTCATCACCATCTGTCTCTGCATCGGCAGACTCTACATCGCTGCTCTCTTGACCTTCTTCTGACGCACCTAAATCATTCGTCTCCGTATCACTCAATGAAGTTACGGATTCGGACATATCGGCTGCATCGTCTGAAGAAGCATCGTCAGAGGATGCTTCTTCAGAACCATCCTCTTCAGAACTCGTCTCTTCAGAGTCAGCCCCATTAGATTCATCTGCCGCGCTTAGCTCGATGGCCGGGCAGACTTCATCAGCACTAAAGGTCGGATTAATGTATCCGTATTCTGCTAGAAAATTCCAGGCTATTGGGCTATCTTCAGCAAAAAGATTGGCGGCAACACAGGCTGTAGCCACATCCTCGCTTGTGTTGTATGAGTCAAGCCAGGTTTGGCCAAGCTGATCATAGATTGAGTTGGGGAATTGGCTGCTGAGCTCCTCAATCTCTTTGGCTGCACCATCTGCATCACCGCGGTAGGCAGCAATCAAAGCCAATCGAAACTGGCTAAAGCTCTTTAACTCCTCCTCCTCATTTTCGCGGGTCCAACATGTTGTGAGGTCCGGATCATTGAGAACCTTAGTATAGTGCTCCTCGGCCTCGCTTAACCCTTCCTCTGTGCCAGACAGGAGGGCGTCATTGCCATCGATTAACGCAAAATACAGACACGGACTCTCGCCATATGCCAGTTCAAGTAACGTATAGGGCGCGCCATCAATGCTTCCCCATGTTTCTACACGCTCGCGTTGGGGTCCCGCTCCTACGCTACCGTAGATGCCACCACTCAGTTGAATCTCGTAATAATCTCCTTCCTCGCTGATGTCCTCCAAAGAAATGGTTGGATAAGCCATGGTCAGTGTGCCATCAGTCCAATCTTGCCACGCTCCCTCGCTCCAAGAACGTACATTGACAGTTGCAAAGCAGGTGCTGGCTCCACATGTTGTATCGACCCAGGAGATATCAGATTGTTCGTCTTCATTGAGGTCCTCGGTAGACAACAGATCGACTTTCCCAGCAGAACGTGCCTGATAGCTAAGTTCAAACCGCTCGTCCCCCAACCCATTGAGGATGAAAAGATCCCCCTCGGGTGAGATAAAGTCGGTCTTTCGGTCTTCCATGATTAAAATCGTGTCGTCAATGCCATCACCCGTCCAATCCTCTGACTCCAATCGCTTGAAGACGCCACATGTCTCAATTGCACTGAACAAAGCACTGGGCAAAACATCCGGATCATTTAACGACGACTCTATCCAATCAGCATAATCAGAGAGCATCTCTGGACAAATCGTCAGATCAATTTCAGGCCCCACTTCAACAACTGTTGGAGCAGAGGCAGGGGCATCTCCAGCAGAGGCGTCATCGGAAGTATCATCTGTTTCCGTATCAGAAGTTGTGCTATCATTGCTCTCTGTCGTCTCAGAATCACTCTCCGCCTCAGTAGAATCGGATTGGGTTACATCTGTATCAGCATCTGTCAGAGAGGTGTCGGTTTCGACTAGATCAGCGTCCGTTGAACCCGTGTCAGTTGCACCCACGTCATCTGAATCACCATCATCAGTAGCATCAGTAGCATCAGTAGCCGTCGCCTCAGAGCCATCTGCAGTACCCTCCGCTGCGGCATCCCCAGTCGCACCTTCCTCGCCAATATCGATGACATCTGCGCCAGATGTGTCAGCTCCATCCGTTTCGGCCTCGTCACTTTCAGGTGTATCTTCTTCGGTCACATTGGCATCAATCTGAGCGCCCTCGGACTCAACTACGTCAGCTTCAGTTGAATCTGTGTCAGTGGAACCGGTGTCAGTTGAATCAGCATCAACAGTACCAGTAACTTCATCAGAGACGGCTTCAGAGTCATCCGTTTCAGGGTCATCCGTTTCAGGGTCATCCGTGGTAGTCCCAGTTGAGGTCGCCTCGGTTGTGTCATCCTCAGTGCCGTCTGTTTCATCCGTTTCGCCCTCGTCACTTTCAGGCACATCTTCTTCGGTCGCAGTGACATCAACCTGAGAGGCGTCGGTTTCGACTACATCAGTGCCTGTTGAACCCGTGTCTGTTGAACCAACATTGCCGCTGGAGTCATCAGTATCAACTGCTTCTTCGTTATCTACAGTTGCGTTGGTGTCTTCAGTGCTGGTTTCGTCGGTCTCCATAACTTGCGCTTCGGTTTCGGTCGGTGCATCGGTTTCTGTGTCAGCTTCGGCATCATCCTCAGTATCAGCTTTAGGTTGTGTTGCTGACGGTGCTTGTGATCCAGTAGATGGCGCAGAAGACGGGTTAGTAGAAGTACTCTGTTCCACTGATTCAGGCTCGACTTCGACCACTACCTCACCGTCACTGGGTTCTGGTGTAGGCATGGATGTCGGTGCAGGGCTAGCAACACTGGCTGATGTGATTGCATCGCTTGCTGCGGTAGTCTCTGTAGACGTTGTAGTGCTGTCAGTCGTGGTGCTGTCAGTCGTGGTGCTGTCAGTCGTGGTGCTGTCAGTCGTGGTGCTGTCAGTCGTGGTGCTGTCAGTTGTCGTGCTGTCAGATGCAGTGCTGTCAGTTGTCGTGCTTACTGCGGTACTATCAGGTGCGCTACTTTCGGTTGCAGCACCGTCAGTCGTCGAGCTGCCGTCACCAGATGGTGTTGCTGCTTCTGACTCTGTGGCTCCTATTTCTGTAGACTCCGCAACCGATACGCTTGAAGACGTCGTCGTTGAGGGAATGACTAATGTCTCTCCCAAATAGAGCACATCTCCGGAGCGAATGGCTCCTTGATTGGCCGCTTTGAGTTCGCTAATCGTTACGCCGTAGACAGATGCAATAATACTCCATGAATCACCGCCTCCCACTTGATGGCTTTGAGGTGTTGGAGCAGACGATTCTGGAGCAGATGATCCCGAGGCAGACGATTCTGGGGCTGATGCACTTGTACTCGAAGCCGCAGCGCTATTGGATTGAACGATGCTAGGTATAGTGATTTGTTCACCCACATAAAGCACATCGTTGTAGCGAATCGATTTGCCATTTACCGATTTGATTAGCCGGACCGTCAGGCCATATTCGTTGGCTATGGTTCCCCAGGACTCACCAGACTGGACAACATGAACACGAGGTTCTGTCGGTGCATTGGCAGGTAATGCTGCTGGGATATAGAGCTTTTCTCCGACGCGTAACCACTGGTTGTAGCGAATTGAATCGGGGTTCCCCTCCTGAAGTTCAGCAACATGAACACCCGTTATTTCTGCAACCAGTCCCCACGAATCGCCGGGCTGGACAGTATAATAGTATCCATCAGCGGATTGTTGGGCATAGGCTATCGGCTCTGGAGAGTTAGAGAAAAACAGCAAAAAAGCAAGGAATAGTGCCGGTAGAATCAGATGAATACTCTGCTGACAGGAAGCAACGGGACTCGTCCCCTTTGAAAACAGAGCATTGCAAATCTTAGGTGTAAAATTCATATTTTGGTTCTCCTAAAGCGCGTTTGTACTAGTACAGTTGGGTGTAAATCCTTAGACAGATAATAGCTGACTATCTGGACTTATTGCCAGAATCTATCTGTGCAGCTATTTATTCCGAGATTTACTAGTAACTTAGTTCGCCTCTATCGCGTACAACTTGAATCCAGCTTTGACCTGGCTTCAATTTAATAATCGCATCACCGGGACCAAGCCAACGAGGAGGATTCTCTGGATCGGCACGCCATGTGCCTTCATAGACTTGCCCGTCTCTAAAGATACGTAAATCGCCAAAACCGTAGAGTTGAATATCGATGCTCTTGGTGCCCAGGCTATCTTCAACAATATCTGTCTCTTCGTGAACGGCGCTCATCACAATAACATTTTTAGCCAGAATAGGTGAGCTGGTGGCCGGATCATTCTGTTGTTCTCCACCTTGCCATCGTAGATATCCGCCCAGGTTCGCGTCATAACGCCATTCAACGCTGTTGCCCCCTGGATAGCGGATCTGCATGGTAGCTGTACTGCCTGCCGATGGGGGAGGATCCTGACTATATTCAAACCCCGAGCGGGACCATCCTGCACTTGACTTACCTGTATCGGCCAACCATCGGTAGACGCCATCGGTGCTGATTTGCATACGCGTCCGGTAATCTGTCCCCAGGCTTTGGAAGTAGCGATTGTTGGTGGGATCATCTATATCGGCATCCAAATAAGGGAATGCGACCTCATTCTTTAGAATATACCGAATCTCATCCGTCCCCCCGGAACAGGCTAAAACCCCATCGTACATATAGGCCATCCAGACGTTAGGGAATCGAGCCGACCGTACGGGGCCACTCCGTGTAATATGCTGGCTATGGTAAATAGCCGTGAGTCGAGTTATGGTGAAGCCGTCAACAATATACTCATAAACGATATCAGCCAAACCTAGCCCAAAATGAGCATTCCGCCCTACCGTGTCATTGTTGATACAGACAATAATGGGGCGCTGCTGTAATCTAGAGACATCATCAACAGTCAGGCCTGTATAGGGTGCAATATTGTCAGGAAGAGCTGTTGGGGTCGATGTGGGTTCAACGATAGTGGGCGTAGCTGTTTGGGTTGGGAGCTCTGGAGGCGGTGAAGTATGGGTCGCTTCAACAATCACTTGTGCAGCTTGGATGGGCGTCTTGGTTGGCGTCGGTGTGGGTTCTGCACGGTTGCCACTACACGCAACTAAGATAAATGTAGCAAGCATGATGAACCATAAAAATTGGGCTTTCTTGCTTGTTATCCAGCGAAAAAGTATGGCTGGGTTACAAAAATGATAGGCCAAGCGCAATGGGCCATGGCCTGAAGGGTGTAAATTGGTCCAACTCAACAATGTCATAAGCTAGAAGATTTCTTGAGTTTCTTTTGTTCCTGATGATTGCCAACTATTTTGAACGACAGTATACCATAAAGTACGAAAGATTCCTCATATTTTGGTAATCGAATAGGTCTGTCATATTCCGTTTTCAATCTGTGTTATTCTCTAATACTATGGTATGATCGATTCGCCTACTTTTTCTGTAGGTGGATTGTATACAGCTTTATGCAGTAGGCGTTGTTGGAAGTAGCGAGATGTCATCGAAAAAATCTTTATCGACATTGCTCTTGGGTTCAGTTTCAGCGCATTCTCTTTTGAATACGATCCGTTACGATCGTAAATTAACCATTTATAATATGTAAATGGTCCATGCTCATGATAGAGAATTGGAATATCGACGGTTCAAACTTTACCGTCTCTTGGGGATTTTAAGTGGGTGTTATAAGGGCAAGAGCTATCTTGTCACTACGACAATCCTGTGAATCACACGGGCCCTTGATGAACCACTTTATCTGAGCGGTTGATAGAAACAAAGGTCATTGCTGGCAATTAGGAGACTCTAATGAGTGAGCAGTTAGCCGTATTTATTGATTTTGAAAACGTGGCTTTATGGGCCGAACAAGAATTTTTAGATTTTGAACTGACGCCTTTAATGGAATATCTTAAAAGCCGAGGGCCGGTAGTTATCAAACGGGCCTATGGTGATTGGGGGCGCTTCTCTCGTTATCGAGAGGAGTTGATGAACAATTCAGTTGATCTGATCCAGATTTATAGCATACGAGCTGGGAAAAATAGGGCCGATATTCGGATGGCTCTTGATGCTGTTGAAACAGCGATTACCCGAGAACAGATCAATACCTTTGTTATTGTTTCCGGAGATAGCGATTTTGGTCCTCTAGTTTCAAAGCTTCGTGAGTACAGCCGATATACTTTGGGGTTGGGACCACGGGATGTGACCCATCCATTGTTGGTCAAAGCATGTGATGAGTTTGTTTATCTGGAGTCCGTGATTAGCGAGCTGAGCCCAGTGGAGCCTATGGGACATCACCACGGGCCGGACAATGAAACAGCCCGAAACTTACTGACCAAAGCGCTGCGCGTTCATGCACAGCGGGGCGAAGTGCCAATTTTAGCCGCCAAGCTAAAACAGACCATGCTGCTAATGGATTCTGCATTTAATGAGGCGAATTTCGGCTTTTCTCAATTTAAGAGCTGGCTAGAGACAAATGATGATCTGCTGGATCTCTTTCTAAAGGACCTGCAGCTTTACGCTGCACCCTTGGGCTTTAATGTCTATGAGCAAACGGATATGCAGCCATGGGTGCGCCAAACTGAGCAGTTGCCAGCCATGATTCAGGCCGGGCTACCTGTTGCCCACGACGAGATGCCCGGCCAGACCTCTGTTTCTCTCCGCACCCAATATCAGCAAATACTCAGTCGACTTAAGATGACAGGAGTGGACCGCAACACTCGTCGTGATGTGCTGCGTGATATCTATCGGATCTTGACGGACCGGCCAGGGCACCATACCACTGATGAACTATTGGAACACCTCTGTGAGCGCTATGAATCCCAAGGATTAATTCGTAGTAAAACGACGCTGCGCCAGATTTGGCAGATGGGTTTTCGGCAGCGTGCCTTTGATTATGGCGGCGAAATCGCTTCGGTCCATGCACCCGTTCAGCTAGCAGAGGATATTGACAGTGAAGCCTCTTTTGTTCATCGTGCCGAGTCTGGCTTTGTCTACGCTGTCATCAACGCAGGTGTAGCCATCGATGAAGCAGAGCTAGCGTCTATTCTGCTCAATGACCGGGAGCAGGTGGACTATATCGAAAGCCTTTTGACTGATTTGGAAAATCGGGAACTGATTTTGGCGGATGAGGATCGGTACGTTCTGCCAGGGCAGAGTCAGATTCCCTTTGCTTCTGACCCGGTCATGCAGCCCATCTGTCAAGACATCGAGATCGCACCAGTTCCAGAGAACATTCAGAGAACGGCGGACAAAGCTCGCTCAATCTCCAAAACGGCCATGTTGCAACGCTCCCAAGATTTTTCAGCGTCGGCCCGTAGTTACTTGGTTGCCTGTCGGGTACAGTGGGATGCCATTATCAATGGTGAGATGGGTGCTACGTTGGAGGAGCTACGCTGGTACATGGCCTCTTATGCATCGGTTAAGGCTGGAGAGCTCTCTCAAATTCATCGAGATTACAGCCAATCTCGCCCCTACTACAAAGCTTTCTTCAAGCTTGTTCAAGAGGATGATCCGCTTTGGGCACGGATGAGGGGGCTGATCAATCCCATGCTCTCATACTATTGGATCAATGCTTGGCGAGAGTTGGGATTGAGTAACGGAAGCCATATGTCCAGCACCTCTAGCCCAGCAGAAATCGCCATTGCAGCAGCCACTTATGAAAATCAAGAATTGAGCCGCCTCTGGTTCGATCTAACTCGGGATCTAGCAGAAGTGAATCCAGGACTCGTACGCCGAGTATCCAATCAGATCCGGCTTGGCGGTGGTGATTCACCTGCCGCGGGTCAAGTTGCGGATAAGATTGAGCAGATGCTGATTGTATAGCAACGTGGTCTGTTAGGCAGGTCTGCAGGTCGGTAGGTCGACTCACCAACCGACCTACCGACCTACCGACCTACCACCAGACCAACGGCCTACTCAGCCCGTAGCGCCCGAGCCGGCTCAATTTGACCCATCCGCCATGCAGGGTAGATGCCTGCCAGCAGGGCGGCAAAGATGGCTACGCCTAGCGCTTGATAGAACTGCTGGGGCTGGAGCCGCATCTCCAACGTCCAACCAAATGAACGCAGGTTAATGATATAGATAAGAACCAATGCCAGTAAGAGACCTGTAGGAATGGCAATGAGACCGGCCGTCCCACCGATAAGTCCGGTTTCCAACAGGGAGAGCCGCCAAAGCTGGAAACGAGTCATGCCATTGGCACGCAACACGCCGATCTCTCTGGTTCGCTCTAGTTGCAGGCTCATCAGGGTACTAAGGATGCCAATAAATGCGACCAGCGTAGCCAAAAGCTGCAGGGCAACCGTAATGGCAAAGGTTCGATCAAAGACAATCAATGCCTCTTCTCGCAACCCTTTGTTTGACCGCACACCCAGCTCCGCCTTACCAGCCATTACTTGGCGGATTTCGGTCACTTTTTCGTCCACGTCGACCCCAGGTTCCACAAAGAGCGCAACCCCGGAGATCTCCGTATCATTCCAGAGCTTTCGATAGACGGCATCATGTACAATGACGGTGGAGTTGACGTCAAAGGAGACCGAGACACCGACAATTGGGAATCGCTTCCGGCCCTGATCGGTCTGTATCAACAGTTCATCGCCGACACCCAGTTCAGTACGATGGGCCATGGGTTCGTTTATGATGATACTGCCTTCTTGAACCGCTTGCCAAGTCTCTTCCCAGTCACCGACTGCTGAATGATAGCGCCGACTTTCCCCTGCGACATCGCTGTTAAGCGCAATAAGATTCACCTGGGTTGCGTCACCACGCTGCCCCCCCTCGTCGCTCCCCGATAAGAATGCAGCAACCCTGACCTGGCGGGTAGTGGCAGAATGGTCAACCCCATCAAAAGTGGCCAGCTGCTGGTAAATTTCGGGATCAAATCGTACATCTTGGCTATTATTCAAAGCTGCTGGTGTAATGAAGATGTCGGCCTGCAGAATATCCTCCAACCACAGCTCTACAGTCGTGCGAAAGCTGCTGATCATCAGGCCCACGCCAATAATCACGCTGACCGCTACCATAAGCGCTGCCACAGCCACAGATGTGCGGCTTAGTGCCCGGGTAATATAACGAGGGGCCATCCGACCCAGCACACCTGCCGACCGTCTCGTGACAGTCACTCTGTCAACCAGCCAACTGATAGAGCGCATAAACAGCAAGGTTAGCCCTGGCGTTAGCAGCGCACAACCGACGACAATGGCAAAGAGGCCAAAAAAGGCAACAATCAGATTCCATTCAGGAATCAGTAGCCCTCCACCCAAAATCAATAAACCAAGCCCAGAGATGGCCAATAGAGGCATGAGCTTCATCATGCGCTCCTCCATATTGCTGCGCTTCATTACACCGGCAGGCGTCACGCTCATGGCCTCCAAGGCTGGGACAGCTGCCCCAATCAAGGCTGCCAGAATGCCAATAATGGTTCCCTTTACGAGTGTAAAGAAAGGAATCTCGATCTCACGCACAGCCACCACAAAGAAGAGATCATTGATCGTCTGGGTGACCAATTGGACCGCCCCCGTTCCTAACAGAACGCCCAATCCCAGACCCAAGAGGGTCCCAATCAGGCCAAGTAGCGCCGCCTCGCCCAGAATTAAGCCAAAAATTTCTTGCCGCGTAACGCCCAACGAACGAAGACTACCCAAAATAGCCCGGCGCTGAACGACACTAAAGGTCACAGTGTTATAGATGAGAAACATACCCACCACCAGGGCCAATAGACTCAATGCAGTTAAATTCAGGCGAAAGGCAGACGTCATCTCATCGACTGTACCCGATCGGGCCGACGCTCGTTCAATTCGTGCACTAGGGGGCAAGATCGATTCTACTTTTGCCAACTGGGTATCGTGCTCAGGCCCATCGGGAATGATCAAATCAATGCGAGTCAGACGGCCTACCTTGTCCAGCACTTCTTGAGCTGTCCCGATATCCGTAAGTAACAATCCATCTAGCCCCCGCCGGCTTAGTTCGTCAGCTGGGTCAAGAAGACCGACGATCTCTAATTTTTGGGTTGTACCGGAACGACGAATAGTAAGCTCGTCACTTACCGAGAGACCATACTGATCCGCAACGGTTTTGCTCATCAACACTGTATTCGGGCGAGCCATCAATCCCGTCAGAAAGTCAGCGGAGGCGAGAGGCCCACCTTCCTGACCACGTTGGCTGTCGTTCGTTCCCAGATAGCTGCGAAAGGGTGATTCGGCAAAGGGATCCACGCCAAGAACGCGCATGGGCTGCATATCCAGCTCGATGGCCGTCACATACTCTTCTACCACTGGTGCACTCTGCCGGAAGTCGGCTTGGCGGCGGAGATCTACATAGACCTGTTGATCCAGGCCGGTTGGGCCACCAAGGACTTGATGGGTGGCCCGGCCTGCAACAGATTCGGTCCCTAATTCAAAAGCTCGGCTAGCCGAACCATTGGCTAGGTCAATGGCCACAATCATGGCTACACCGATGGCTACACCAAGCACCAAAAAGAGGCTCTGCAATGGGCGCCGCCATGAATGACGCCAGGCGAGACGAATAAATAGATTGAGTGATTTTGATGAAAACATAGTTAGTGGTCCAGAGTCCGTGGTCCAGAGTCGGAAGTCCAGAGTCCAGGGTCCAGAGTCCAGGGTCCAGAGTTAGTGGTTCATAGTGAATCGTAAATTAAACCAGCTTGCCTTGGACGAGATGGAGCACTCGGTTTGCTTGCTCAGCTACATCCGTTGCATGGGTCGCCATAATGAGGGTTTTGCCTGCATCACGGGTGAGTTCTAACAGTAAGCCGAGGACAACTTGACCAGTCTCTTCGTCAAGGTTTCCGGTTGGCTCGTCGGCCAATATGAGCAGGGGATCGTGGGCCAGCGCTCGTGCAATGGCTACCCGCTGCTGCTCACCACCGCTTAGTTTGTCTGGATAGGTAGAAAGCCGGTCACCTAACCCCACTCGCTCTAGCAGGGACGCGGCTTGGGCCTGCAAATTGTTGTCTGCACCAGCCAATTCAAGAGGCAACGTTACATTTTCCAGAACTGTCAATGTGGGCACTAAATTGAAAAATTGGAAGACGATGCCAATATGGTTGCGGCGAAAGAGAGTACGTTTTCGTTCACTTAGGGTAGTAATGGATACCTCTTGTCCTTGGTGATTGATGACGACTTCACCGCTGGATGGCGCATCCAATCCCGCAATCAGATTGATCAATGTGCTCTTCCCACTGCCCGACTTTCCTAACAAACAGATAAACTCTCCCTCCTGAAATTCCATATTGAGTTCATCGAGCACAGTGCGGTTGGTTCCACCCTCCACAAAGGATTTGCTTAGCGTACGAAGTTGTATGATGGAAGAAATTTTGTCACCTTCTGGTTGAATCGACGCAACTGCTGTCATGGTTTATTTGTACTTTCAAGATACTGTTGGCGAATTCAAAAATGCCCATACGATGTGGAAGTAGGCACGCCTCGTGCCGGTTTCTGGCGCATAGTCGCATGGGGCCGTGCTCACTTCACAAACAATTCGCCAACAGTACCTTTCAATATCCTAGCGAGCTTTTCTTCAGACCGATACGTCGTGGGTAGTCGCTTGTTTTTGTTATATATCTTTTGCCACCAGAGCGCCAATGACCTGGGTCATATGACAAATGACGGCTTGACGAAAAACTGGCTCAAATACTAGGAATTCTAAAGTGTTTCATACAAAATCCTTGTTGGATTTACCTTTGATAGTATAGTGAAAAAAAGCACAAAGTCTGTCGGCAGAACGACAATCTATGCTCCTCCAGGAAAATTCTGCCCCAACTCTTGGAGCCTGATGAGCCGATAGAAGCTAATCGGCCATTGGTGTAACCCGCCGGTGTGACATGAAGTCGTGTGAGTGGCTGTTACACAGCCCAGTAGTAAGTTGATGTAACCTGATGTTCTGCCATCAGTACCCTACCAGAGCGTGCTCCCCAGTAATGGGTGTACGAAGCAAATGGGACAACGTAGCCTCATCTTTGGGATGACAATCGAATTCGTGAGAATCGGTTGTGGCCGCAAGCACCGAGTCGGCCAGGAGCTAGGGTTGAATGGTATGGTCAATTTATGTGAATCGCTGATAAACGTCGTCACGCACGACAAGCCAAAGGTGCTGACAGGCTTGGACCAAAAGGTAAGTGGCTAGGTACAGAAGCTCGGCGGTCTTCTGTCGCAGATGTTGCGCCACCGGCGGAGAGGCGAGACCTAACCTATTCCTGGCACTCACACGGAACATGGTAAGCCCGTAGTTCTCCTGGTTCAGTTCGGCTAGGAAAGCAAGCCGTGAGGCAAGCCGTTAGGACTGCGGGTAGAGGATGCTGGAAGAAGCGAATGCTATCGTGTAATGGGATAGATAGGGATTGAGCCTATGCAACATTATCCTCTGCGAAAGCAGGCTGACTTCCTATGGAGTGAGAAAAGCTGTTCTCTCATTCCTCGCAGGTGTTTCATCACAAGAGAGTCTGGTAATCCGTCCTTTGGAGGGAATGCAGGATGACAGCAACCATGACAATCAATTGTCCAGCGTTAGCTGACGCACCCTCACACGATGTACCCGTGTGGCACGCCATTGACTGGCGTAAAGCCAACAGTATCGTGCGGCGGCTCCAAGTGCGTATTGTGAAAGCAGTGAAGGCTGGTAAACGACACAAAGTCCGTTCCTTGCAGCGTTTGCTAAGCCGCTCGTTCAGCGGTCAAGTACTGGCCGTCAAACGGGTGACCGAAAATCAGGGGAAGAATACGCCTGGGGTGGACGGAGAAATCTGGGACACTCCAGACAAGAAGGCAATCGCATTGTACTGTCTTCAAAAGCGGTACTTCAAAGCCAAACCACTGAAGAGATGTTACATTCCAAAGTCAAATGGCAAGCTCAGGCCCCTCGGCATTCCCTGTATGATTGACCGAGCATACCAAGCTTTGCATCTGCTGGCGTTGGAACCTGTGGCAGAAACAACAGGTGACCTGAACTCCTATGGATTTCGGAAAAATCGCTCTGCTGCCGATGCCTTTACACAACTCCACATCGTTTTGGCGAGAAGACATGCGGCTCAATGGATTCTGGAAGGAGATATTAAAGCCTGTTTCGACGAACTGTCTCACGATTGGTTGCTAACACACATCCCTACCGATAAACGGAATCTTGCTCAATGGCTTAAAGCTGGATACATGGAGAAAGACGTTCTTTACCCAACCAAGTCCGGTTCACCCCAAGGAGGAATTATTTCTCCTGTGGTGGCAAACATGGCCTTGGACGGGCTAGAACCCCTTCTCCGCAAGACCTTCCCTGGTCATCGTGGTCACAAGATTAATCTGGTCAGATATGCTGACGACTTTGTCATCACGGGAGTGACTCGGGAAGTTCTACAAGAACAAGTTATGCCCCTTGTTCAGGCATTTCTGCAAGAACGAGGGCTAGCTCTATCACCTGAGAAGACTCGAATCACACACATCAGTGATGGATTTGACTTTTTAGGCCAGAATATCCGCACGTACAATGGCAAGTATCTCTCCAAGCCATCGGCCAGAAGCCAAAAGGCCCTCTTGACCAAGGTTAGAACGCTTATCAAAACCGAGGGGCGCTCTCTATCTGCTTACGGTCTGATACGTCGTCTCAATCCGATTATCCGAGGGTGGGCCAATTATCATCGACATGCCGCCAGCAAACAGACTTTTCAGTCCATCGACAACCAGATTTATGGGATCCTTTGGCAATGGGCCAAACGCAGACATCGAAAGAAGTCAAAGTCGTGGATCCACCAGCAGTATTTCAGCAACCCCGCTCTTCCTTATAATGGTTTTCATACCTTCACGGTCAATGGCAAAGGCGAACGGATTCCCTATCGGCTCTTTTCGGCTGCCAGGCTTCCTATTCGACGTCATGTCAAAGTACGCAGTCGCGCCAATCCCTTTGACCCGCAGGATGAACTCTATTTTGAAGAACGACAGTATTGTTATATCCATACTGACTTCTGGGACAAACCTTGGTTCAAGTATCTCTGGACCAGAGAACGAGGTATTTGTCCAGTCTGTGACGAACTCATCACCATGAAATCTGGATGGCACAACCATCACATCCAGTGGCGTGTCTATGGTGGCTCCGATGAACTCGATAACCGTATCTTGCTTCATCCCAACTGCCATCGGCAAGTTCACAACCCTGAATACAACGGTCCACCGCTGCGTCCTTCATCGGGCGTTTGAGATGCTTGAGCGGCTTGCGTTGAAAGGCGCACGGGCCGTTCTTAGGGGGCTTGGGGTCAGCAATGGCTCCCGGCTACCCGACCACAACGACAGGTGCCCAACTTGCTTGTCTGTTATCTATCATGTACATTGACCCATATAGTATCCCTTCAATATCTTCCCCACTTATACTGCGGTCGATTTGAAAGCAGGTATTTTCCACAGTTGCTATATAGGTGGCCAGAACACTTCTGTCCTCTCCTCCCGGACTTCCCAGGGTGGGACTGCTCTAGAGTCGGGGCAAGACTTTTCTGGCAGACTATATCAGATGCTATACGTCTGTTTTCAAACGGGCTGGGTAAGACAACAACAGTGATCTATTTTGAAAAAATGGCAGCGCACTCTTTATATTCTCTTCGCCGTTCAGCTTCTATCGGTCGGTGGATTTGGCTTGGTCTTTCCCTTCTTGCCACTTTACATACGGGAATTGGGGGTCTCGTCAGTCGGCTCTATTGAATTCTGGGCGGGCATGGTCTTCTCTGGGCAAGCATTTACCATGACGGTTGCGTCGCCCCTGTGGGGTTCGCTTGGGGATCGGTACGGGCGCAAGCTCATGTTGATACGAGCCACACTCATTGGCGCGATTTTTATGGCTTTGATGGGATTTGCCCAGAGCGCAGAGCAGCTTGTCCTTCTGCGTACAATACAAGGGCTATTTACTGGCATACTCGCTGCCGTCAATGCACTTGCCGCGTCCATTGCACCCAAAGAACATTCTGGCTATGCTCTTGGCCTCATGCAGATGAGCCGTTGGGTTGGTATCGGGGTTGGTCCCCTTTTGGGTGGGTTTCTCAGTGGTCTATTTGGCTTTCGGGAGACCTTTTGGATTACGGCTATGCTCCTGGCTCTAGCTGGGATAGCGGTCGTCTTTTGGGTGGACGAAGATTTCAAACCGGCCCAAGGCAAGGATCGGCCAGGACTTTTGCAAAGCTATCGGGCGCTCTTTGCCGCTCCGGGCATGCAGGGACTCTATGGTCTAACCTTTTTGCGCAGCTTGGGGCAGACTCTGGTCTTTCCGTTTGCCGCATTCTTTATGGCCGAGTTATTGGGTGCTGATGATGACGCGGCGATGATGACAGGCATTATGATCGGAGCCGCTTCGATTTCTGGCGCGTTGAGTTCGGTTTGGCTTGGTCGGCTCGGTGACCGGATCGGACATAGCCCCATTTTGGTTTGGGGTGCGTTTATCACCGTACTCTTTTACATTCCGCAACCCTTTGTAACGTCCGCTTGGCAACTGGTTCTGCTACAAGCTTGTTCTGGTGCCGCCATTGGGGCCATGCTCCCCTCGGTTGCGGCTCTGATGAATCTGCGGACGCCGCCAGGAACCCAGGGTGCCACCTTTGGGCTAGAGAACAGCATGAACGCATCGGCTCGTATCTTTGCCCCCATGATTGGAGCTGCCATATCAGTCTGGTTTGGGCTGCGTAGCGTCTTTACGGCTGGTCTTGTGGTCTATTCTATTGCGGCTCTCTTGGCGATTGCTGTTGCACGTTCAAATGGCTCTGCACAAAACGAAAGTTAATGCCACAATGGTGTCGAACCTGCTGAGATGCCCCGTCCTATCTGTTACAATTCTGTTACAATGAAGTGCAATATTCAAGTCCATAGCATCTGCTGATAAAATTTTTCTGAAATAGTGTAAATTTTATAAATCAAAAGTGAACATTTAGTGAACATACGAAAACTAGACCGCCGTCTGCTGACCATTCTGCTTATTGTCTTTGTGCAGATGGTGGGGGCGTCCATGATCCTACCGATTCTGCCCCTCTATGCGCAACGTGAGTTTGCCATGTCACCCCAGTTCATTACCTTGCTGGCGGCATCGTTCTTTGCTGGGCAATTCGTAGCTGGCCCTTATCTGGGTCGTCTTTCCGACAAGATTGGCCGCTTGCCTGTTCTGATCGTAAGCCAAATTGGGACGGCGATCAGCTTTCTCATGCTGGCTCTTGCTCCGAACGTTGGCACTCTTTTTGCCGCCCGTATTTTGGATGGCATCACGGGTGGGAATATCATCGTTGCACAGGCCTATGTCACTGATATCACGCCATCAGAAAAGCGCACAGAGTCGTTAGGATATATTATGGCTGCCTTTGGCGTGAGCTTCTTTGTCGGTCCTGCCTTGGGTGGCTTACTGGCAGCAGGATTTGGTCCAAGGATTCCTTATCTTATTGCGGCTGGGGCGGCAACGATTACCGTATTGATTACATGGTTTGTGTTAGATGAGTCGTTGACAAAAGACCAACTATTGGACAATCGCAGCATCCCTAAGGCGACGCTAAGTACGAGGCAACTTTTGCAAAATAGGTCGCTGGTCCTGGTACTGATTACGGGTTTCTTGGGTCAGTTCGCCTTTGGGCTACTCCCTGCCACTTTCTCACTTTATGGTGAAGCAGTACTTTTTCCAGAGGCGAGTGAAGAGACGGTTAACATAGGGATTGGTCTGCTGCTGGCAACCGTAGGGCTGGCACAGCTTATTACGCAGGTAGCCCTATTACGGCCGCTGTTGAAACAATTTGGTGATTTGGGTACGTCTCTTGTTGGAATAATCCTGCGTGCGATTGGCTTCCTTTTGCTAGCTGCCTATGCATCGCCATGGCTGGCGGCTATTGCCTCGATACTCTTTGCTTCAGGTATGGGGTTACTCATGCCTACACTTCAGTCCGTCACGACCAAAACGGTTGATGATTCTGTCCGCGGTGGGATCTTAGGTATCTATCAGTCAGTGACCAGTGTAGGCACCATTATCAGTACTGCCATTGCCGGCACACTCTTTGCTTTTTCTCCCTTTATGCCTTACTGGGTTGGTGTTGGTCTGTCCATACTTATGTTGATTCCTGCACTGCTCTTGATGCCACGTCTGCAGCTCGCGAAACCAGAGCCTGATATAGTCCGCCAGTAAAACTTTCTGCCGGCCTTAGGCGTTACCAAACGGCTTCCCACTGGTTACTCTTTGCCGATCGATAGAGTGCCAGGGCAGTTCGCAATTCGCCCAGTGAATGTTCGGGACCAGCAGCCAAAGCCGTACCATCAAGCACCGCATGGGAAAAGTCTCTTAGCTCTGGGCCAAAGGATTGGGCATACCCTAGTGACTCTTGTACCCGCAGCCCTTCGCGATGCTCTTCATCAAAGAGCAGCAGACCGCCTTGATCCAGCCCATCCTCGATGATGATCTCTCCTTTGGTTCCGGTGATACGCCACCAAGGTTCAGGGGCCATCACTGTCTCGGCCATGAGTGCATCGAAGATGGCCACCTTGCCTGACTCAAAACGAACCAGTGAACGGACCAATGATTCACCTTCCATCTGCTTCAGTGGATAGCCCAAGGTGCCAATGACCTCTTGGATTTCGCCCATCCACATGCGCAGGGGGCGAATCCAGTGGGAACCGCCATCGATGGTGATACCGCCCCCTGTTTTGGATAATTCGTAGCGCCACGGTTTGTCATCTTGCTTGAAAAAATAGGGATCCAACTCCAGCACAAAAGCCGCCCGGGCGGTAATGATCTCGCCGATTCGTCCCTCATCAATCAACTCTTTGGCCAACACAATCTCGGGCCAGTATTGGGCATTTTCGGCTACCATAAATACCAACCCAGAATGCTCTTCTCGCGCCTTGGCAGCGGCGTCCAAGATGCGTTGGCAGGCGTCCAACGTGGGGGCCATGGGCTTCTCTAGCAGCACATGCTTACCTGCAGCAAAAGAGAGCAATGCTAATTCTTCATGAAGATCGTGAGGCACCATAATATCCACCGCATCAAAATCCCCCTCTTGTAGGGCCTCGCCCAGTGAGGCATAGGGAGTTGCCCCAGTTTCTGCCGCATAGCTCTCGGCTCTCGTCATATCTGGGTCAATGACCGCCGTTACCTGGATGCGGGGAGCGTGTTCATTGATCCCATCAAGGTGGTAGCGTGCAATGGCCCCACAACCAACAAGCGCTAATTTTAATTTGTCTGTCATATGAATCTCCTGGTTCCTTTGGTTTGTAATAGTCTGCGATTCAACCGGATCTCACGTGGTTGACAGAAAAAATGAACAGGGATTAGCCAGATTTCTAAGATTAGAAGAGAGAACTCTTCGTAATCTTTAAAACCCTTGTTCAGTAAAGTTGTCAACCACATGAAATCCAAAAAAGCCTAGTCTGCTTCACTATCCAATAAAATTTTCAAGACCGTCATTCTGAGGGGATCGGTGAGGCAATTTCCTTCAAATGCAATCAGATTAGACGAAGAATCTCCATTTTACTAACTTGTGGGGTCGCAAGATACCGTGCCAGCAAAATTCCCTGCCCTTCGTCCGATTTAGCCTAAAGCATCCAAAAAAGGAGGGCAACCTTTTTCATTTGCTGTTGCTTCCGAATTGGCAACTCAAAAGCTATCTGCTACAGTACATTCCGTATGATTTATGCATCTTCTTGAGACATCATCTTGTGTCGTTGTTTCGAGCGGTATACACTCAGGCTCTGCATAAAGTAACCCTTTTTCTCTCGGGTAGCAGTGTTACTTTATCACGACCACCAGTATACATCACACCCATTTCTCCAAAGCCTACTTGGCTAAAGTTGACTACACACAATCCACACCCAAATATTGAATGACATGAATTCGTAAGGTATCTGAAGGGGAACTTCAATTATACTATGCTATTCTCAGAATTTTGATTCGAGTTTGAAAGGAATTATTCTTCTATGCGTATTCTTATTACGGGTGGTGCAGGATTTCTAGGCAGTCATCTCAGTGATCTACTCTTGGCCAATGGTCACCAAGTCATTGCCATGGATAATCTGGTTACAGGTGACACAGACAATATAGCCCATTTGGCCGGAAATAAAAATTTCAGCTTTATCCACCACGATGTGAGCAACTACATCTACATTCAAGGCGATTTAGATGCCATTTTCCACTTTGCCAGCCCGGCCAGCCCCATCGACTATCTTGATCTACCTATTCAGACGTTGAAGGTCGGCAGCTTGGGCACCCACAACGCCTTAGGGTTGGCTCTGGCCAAAGGCGCACGGCTGCTTCTCGCCAGTACCAGCGAAGTCTATGGCGATCCCCTCGTTCACCCCCAGACTGAAGAGTATTGGGGACACGTCAATCCGGTGGGGCCGCGCGGCGTGTACGACGAAGCCAAACGATTTGCTGAGGCTATGACCATGGCCTACCATCGTTACCACGGTGTTGAAACTCGGATCGTTCGCATCTTCAATACGTATGGTCCTCGGATGCGTCTGAATGATGGTCGAGTGGTACCCAACTTTATCAAGCAAGCCCTACAAGGAAAGCCATTAACAGTTTATGGAGACGGCAGCCAGACCCGCAGCTTCTGTTTCTATAGCGATCTCATTGCCGGAATCTATAAGCTGTTGCTCAGCGATGAGACCGAGCCAACCAATATCGGAAACCCAGTTGAGATTACCATTCTCCAATTTGCCGAAAAGATCAACGAAATCACCGGAAACAGCGCCGGCATTATCCGTAATCCTCTCCCTAAGGACGATCCGCAGCAGCGTCAGCCTGACATCAGCAAAGCCCAGCGGGTACTGAATTGGGAACCCCAGGTCTCTCTGGATCAGGGGATGGAAGAGACGCTTGCCTACTTTGCAGACAAGTTAGGGATGAATGGGAGCCGATAGGTTGGTTGGTCTGTGGTGGGTTGGTCCGCGTTCTAAAATTCTTGGCTCTTATTGGGTTTCAAGGAGCTACTTAGAGAATAATTAATTTGTGAATTTGGTTGGTGTCACGGATTATTCGCCAGTGTCGAGTTAGTAAAAAGATAGAGTAAACTTATCAGAGAAACCAAGAAAGGGGATCTCTGATGACGATAAAAGAACGTGAGGCCGAAATAGTCCGTGTCAAGGAATCAAGCTTT
>JBCCHB010000184.1:0-30739 GCA_039028975.1 Chloroflexota bacterium | reverse complement strand
TTTGTTTTATTGTTAGTTTCATCATTTGTTTTATTCATGTCCATAAGTGTGACCGATCATCTACTTTTTGGCACATATGCATTCGTCTCAATTGCAATCAACTTGACATAATACAAGAGCGTATTTGAATATTCACGCTCTAATATTCACTTCATCTTTTCACGCTGAAAATCAGGAGAACAAAACATGTATCAAAGATTCTTTCGTAGTCGTTTCCTACTGCTGCTGCTGCTGACTGGGTTGGTGTTCTGCCTAGTGCTATGGCAGAGTGATGTTGGGTCAACCGATGTATCCACTAATGAAGATGGTGTCTTTGCGCTTGCCGCACCATCCTTCATCAGCGTAGCCAGCGCGGCAGATAACAACATCCAATCTGTGATTAGTGATGAAGCGGGGATATCAGCTTATTTTAAGACGGATGGACCGATTAACCTCACCAACGTGAAGAGCGCTTATCGTACAATTGAGACTGAGACAGCAGATTATCTGCTTGGCTCTGTGCCGCTTGATGGCTATTCAGAAGCGCAAGATGTTCACGTATACATTCACAAAGATGGCTGGATTTTAGCTTATTATATGAAAGATGAACCCGTGGCGAAGATCTTAGACTGGATTGATTTTAGCCAGACAAGTGTAATCACCACCAAACTGGAAAACACAATTATCGCTATCACCGGATTGGTAGGAACCTCCTTTGATTCTGCTACGTACTATGATTTCCGATATCCCAATGCAACCCACATGATGTTAATTGCAGATGGCCGAAGTGGCTATCAAGCTACAGATACTTTTGATATAACGCTACCGAGTGGGTTTGGCTTTTTTTCGCGCAGCTGGTCTCTTGCTGGTGATGATCAAAGAATAAATTATCAACTAAATGGCGAAACGATTGCTACTGGCCCAGGATTCGAGGCCGGCTACGGAGATTTCACCGGTTCGCAGCTGCCTCCGAATCAATCCAATACGATTTCCCTTTACACCGGCTGCTGTTCAAGCAGCAATCGAGTCTATGGCGGTCTTGCCCTCATCTACCAGGAATAAGCCATGAAACGACAACAGATACCCATTGTGTTTTGTTGGGTTTGGGTCGTGGCTGGCCTGCTGATACACCAAAGTGCCTTTGGGCAGGACCAAATTGTGGTGAATGGTGCGATTGACGTTCGAACCGAATCTGTAGCCGATTCGTCACCGCTACAGAGCATCTTAGACTCAGTTATAGAAAGAATACGCGTAGAGGCCGCTAGCCGCACTGTCTACCCACCTATAGCATCGCCGCCATCCGATCTGCTAACCCGGTTAGATACAGTGAAGACACGCCCAATGGTTCGGGCATCCAGTCGTATCCGTTTTATTGCACTCCAAACGTTGCCCGAATCTTTAACGGTGCTTCTAGGACAGGCCAGCGAGCGCGTACGATTTGAATTTGCCAGCAGAGCATCGACTATCTCGCTGCTACCCATACCGACTGAACTGGAAGACTTAATTGCCACCACTGCTGAGCGTATCATGTTCGAATCTGCCTCTCGTAATCGCTCACTGGCTTTGACCTATCCCAAAGGTATTTTTCCGAGCAACCAACCGCCCACCATTCGTAACATAACCAGTCGAATCACTGGCCCCAACGCCGTTGTCAACTGGTCTACCACTGAATTTGCCATCTGCACCCTTACGTATGGTACTACCTCTGGTATGCTCGATCATGAAGCCGCCCTGGATGAATTTCTAATTGAGCACCAAGTGCAGCTATCCGGTCTATCCGAAGGAGCCATCTATCTAGGACGGATTGCTTGTCGGGATCTGGATGAAGCCACCAGCAACAGTGCTGAGTTTGAGCTTGGTACATCATCCCCTGACCCAACAACTGTACCCACAACTTCTGTACCACCAACGGCAGAGCCTACAACCTCCGTCCCACCAACAGTAGGGCCAACATTGGCTACACCTACGGCAACCCCGACTGATCCGTCGACGCCATCTACAGCTACCCCGACCCCGACGACTCTGCCTACTACTGCACCGCCTAATCAGGGAACAGCAGATACCTATGAGGAAAACAATACCTGCGACACCGCATCAGCTATTGCCATTGGAGAAACTAGCCAATTCCATACCTTCCATCAACCAGATGACCTAGATTGGGTCACCTTTGCCGCCGAAGCCAACGTCACCTATTTGGTAGAAGTGCAGATCCCCATCGGCTCCAAAGCGGATGTCTACCTTGAACTGCATAGTGAATGCGGCAGCCTGCCTCAAGAGACGTGGAATGAGACGTTCACCCCTGGCGTGCGGCTCGAGTTTAAACCACTCAGGGCGGGTTCGATCTATTTGCGTATGACCAATCAAGATCAGAATGAAGCGGCTGGAAACCTGAGCTATGCGCTTTCAGTCCGTCAGCTATCCGAAAGTCCGTCAACCGGTGCCGTGATTATTCTAGCGGGTCGCTACAAAAATTCGGATCCGCTTCAGGAAAATATCCACAATGTCACCGACGATATTCACGCGCTCTTCCAAGCCAACGGCTACAGCGCAGACGACATCACCTATCTGACAACGGATTCAACCTTGGCAGGACATGATGCAGCAGCAACCGCAACTGGATTGCGTACAGCCATTGTGGATTGGGCCAAAAGTCGGGTTGGAGCCAATAAGCCTCTTACCCTTTATCTGGTTGATCACGGCGATCGGAATGTCATCTATATTGATGAACCAAATGGAGAACGGGTAACGTCAGAAGAGCTAGATAGTTGGTTGGCAGAGCTAGAGCAAGCTGTTCCTAACATCCCTATCAACATCATGGTGGAGGCATGCCATTCGGGTAGCTTTATCCACCCAAACGGCGGAGGCATCAGCCGGGAGAACCGAGTCGTTATTACATCAAGCAACGTCTGGTGGGATGCCTACGCGTCCAGACGGGGTGCCCACTTTTCTGATTACTTCATCACATCTCTGCAGCAAGGGCGCAATCTCTTCACCAGCTTTTTGGAGGCCAAAAATAGGGTCCAAAATCTGTATCCACGACAGGAGCCGTGGCTTGATGGTGATGGCGATGGGCGAGCTAATGAGGCCGAAGATTACGCTGTGGCAGCCCAACGAGGGTTTGCCTACGCTGGAACGCTTGGTGATCAGTGGCCTCCCTATATTGCTGGCGCAACAGGTGAGTTGGCGACAGGCCAAACGGCAAGCGGTATCTTACAAGCAGAGGTGCATGATAACAGCAGCGTCGATTCGGTTTGGGCCACCATTTATCCACCCTCCTATCAGCCGCCCGAACCAGGGAACCAGCTTGTGCAAGAGACCCAGGAGGTCGTCCTTTTACAGCCCAACGGTGAAGCTCAATACGAAGGCCGGTACAGCGGTTTCACTGAGCCTGGGATCTATCGATTGGTGATTCAGGTCCAGGATGGTGATGGATTGGAGAGCAATCCGGTCGTGTTGGAGATTCAGAATGGGAGTATTATTTATCTGCCGACCGTGATGAAGTAGACTGCGGTTGGGCATGGATGAGAGTAAGTCGATATGATTTCAATCTAGTAAGGCTGTTCCAAGAGATTGAATCCCGACAAATCAATGGAGGAAATACTCTCGAATGCGGCTCTACCTGGGTGACGCCGGCGTTAGAGAACACGCATTCCGCAGTACTTATTTTCTTGGAACGACTAAATTATGGCGCATCTACACTAGAGCCAAGTAAGTTGGGTTTATTTCCCCCCATACAAGAATTAGGAGATCGAAATATCAGTGAGGGATAGGTCCGTCCCTCGCTGACATTTCGATCTTGTGAGAACGGATAAGAATGCCTCAAAGGAAGGATGATGTTCAATTCTATACGTCGAAAGTTTTTTTACTATCTCCTCTTGTTCTTGCCCTTCTGTGTAACCGTTCTTCTTGTCATCTCGTTATCTGCTTCAAGCCGGAGTGGCCAAAATCGTGTCGCCATAATCGCTGAAGCGACCGCAGCACCGATTATCGATGGCACTATGGAGGGCATTTGGGCAGAAGCTCAAAGTTATTCCATTTCAACGATTGTCACCGGTAGTACATCTATTACGAATAACGATTTTGCTGCTTCCTTCCAGGGGATGTACGACAGCGAAAACCTCTATCTTCTTGTTGAAGTCATTGATGAGACGCTGATCACGGACTCGGAGCAGTTCTGGCACGATGACCTCGTTGAAATTTATCTAGATGGAGATCGCAGTAGAGGGCAAACCTATGATGAGGTTGATGATTTCCATTATCTTTTTCGTTGGGATGATCCTATAAAGCATATAGCCGACGGCTCGATATCTGTCTCTGACCAGATCCAGGTGCAGATGCTTGCGACTTCGGCTGGTTATATTCTTGAGTTTTCTGTGCCCTTGAGTGTTGTTGGCATTGATGCTTCTACCGGGTACGAGTTTGGGCTTGATGTCCATGTAATTGATGATGATGATGGTGGGCCACGTGATCACAAATTGACTTGGAATGCTATCATTGACCAAGCTTGGGAACATCCGATCCTCTTCGGCACAGGCAAGCTGGCTGCTGCCACAGATGTGCCTACGGAGACAGTAACGACAACCCCCATCAATACACCAACACCATCGCCTTTCCCCTTGTTGGATGTCGGTGACAACGATACCTGTGACAATGCACAACAGATTTTAGCCAATGGTCAAGCCTACAGCATGGGGTTTCAGTCTGAAGCCGATGTAGATTGGCTCTTCTTTGAGGCAACGGCCGGAGAGACCTATCGTGTTGAGGGCATGGTTCCCCCCGATTCTCTAGCTGATTTGTCGGTCGAACTCTATACCAGTTGCAGCGGTCCAGCGTTAGATATTCAAGCACCTGCATTCAGCACTGACGTCAAAATTGACTTTGCTTCCACCCAAGATGGTCCGGTCTACCTCAGGTTTATCAACGGAGATACGACCTTGTCCGGAGAGAGGGTTACGTACGCTGTCACTACACGTGGTCTGTCTCAAAATCATCAACTTGGGGCGCTGATTTTGGTTGCCGGACGGAATATGCTGAGTGATCCGTTACAATCTAACATTCGTAATGCGACAGACACCATCTACTTCCGCTTCCAATCATTGGGGTATCCTGATGATCGTATCTTCTACCTCTCAACCGACAATGTAGCTCCTGGCTTCGATGGTGAAGTGACGGCAAACCAGTTACAAACAGCAATCCAAAGCTGGGCGAGAGACAAAGTTGGGGACAACCGAATGTTAACGCTCTACATGGTAGGGCATGGTGCACCGAATAGTTTCTATCTCGACAGGTCAGCCAATGAGACACTCTCACCGGCTCAGTTGGACGCATGGCTATCAGACCTGGAGACAACTGTACCGGGTGTCCAGGTTAACGTGATCATTGACGCACCCAACGCTGGGAGTTTCATCACCGCATCCCCTGGCGTGAGTAAATCAGGTCGAGTTATTGTCACATCCACAGATGCCCAATCTGTGGCCTTTGCATCTCCAGACCGTACACTCTTCTCTGATTACTTTGTCAATGCCCTCTACCAGGGGCAACATCTTCACGGTGCATTTTGGCAAGCACAGCAGGGTACCCAATATGTCTACCCGTCACAAATTCCGCAGATCGACCGTAATGGAAATGGTGTCCCCAATGAATCAGCAGACTTTGCGCCAGCCACACTGCGTAACCTGGATTATACAGGGGTCTCGACCGCAGATCTCTGGGCACCCCGCCTCTTTAACGCAACCAGTTCTGAGCAAATTACCAATGGTGAAGGGCTAATTCAGGTTGAGGTGCAAGATGACACCCAAGTAAAAAATGTCTACGCTGTTGTCTATTCTCCGACGTATGCAGCACCACTGAGTGGTACTGTATTTACTGGAGACACGTTACCTGTGATTGTACTTCAGGCTCAGGGGAACAATCTCTATAGCGTACTCTATAGTGGCTTTACCGAAATAGGAGCATATCGTGTAGTCATCTATGCCACAGACAACCATGGCATCTATGCTCAGCCTGCTGCTGCGCTGATTAATGATGTAGACTCCACGCCAACATTCACACCTACTCTTACCTTTACGATTACGCCCACACCGTCCCCTACCGATACACCAACCACTAGACCAACCAATACACCAACCCACACGCCGACTGATACCCCTACATTCACCCCGGCACCCCATACACCTACCGTTACACCTGTTCCACCAACTGATGATTCTGGTACTGTGGATGCAAACAACGACACCTGCTCAGACGCCGAACTGATAGCCACCGATGGAACCGGTCAAGACCATATCTTCCAGGTTCAGGCAGATGTGGATTGGGTCACCTTCAATGCGACGGCTAACACCACCTATCATATCGAGGTGAGCACCGACCTTGACTCGTTAGCAGACGTGACCATGGAACTCTATCGCGGCTGTTCAACCATCCCGGATCCGCCCGTGGATCCCAGCTTTAACCCAGGCATTCGGCACGATATGCAGACCGATCGAGATGGCCCTATCTACTTGAAGCTGGCCAACTTTGATGCGAACCTCTTTGGTCCCAATGCCCGATACAAGGTGTCGGTCCGCCCGGTGGCTGAGGGTGATGACAACAAGGCGCTGATTATTGTGGCTGGGCGACTTCGCGGCACAGATCAGTTACAGAGCAATATTAACGGCGTGACCGAAAGAGTCTATCGCCTCTTCCAGCAGAACGGCTATACTGATGAAACGATCTATTACATGGGGACCACAACACAACTGCCAGGATATGATGGGGCCGCAACAAAGGAGTTGCTTCGTTTAGCTGTTACAGAATGGGCCGCAGAGAAATTGAGCGAAAATGGTGTCCTTACTCTCTATATGATCGACCACGGCAGCCCCGAGCTATTCTATATTGATGAACTCAACGGGCAGCGAGTCTCGCCTGCGGAACTCAATGAATGGCTAGATGAGCTGGAGAGTACTGTCCCCGGTATCAAAATGAATATCATTATTGAAGCGTGCCAATCGGGTAGCTTTATTGACAAAGCGGGGGGCAGCATTAGCAAGCGTGGTCGGGTTGTTATTAGCTCAACCAATGCGGAGAATGATGCCAAAGCTTCCAGAGATGGGGCCTACTTCTCTGATCATTTTCTGACGAGCCTACAATTGGGCGATACCTTGGCCAGTAGCTTTTCCAAGGCTCAAAAGGTAGCCGAGTCGGTCTTTGCCTTGCAGAAATCTTGGCTGGATGCCAATGGCAACGGTGAGCCCAACGAATTTGATGATGCCATTCTGGCCGCGGAACGCAGCTTTGAGGATACCGGTACCCTGATTAGTATCCCATGGGCACCCTATATCTTTAGCGTTGCCAAGGCGGAGCCTATTGCCAACTTTAGCGGCACAATTCAAGCAGACGTACGAGATGATACGAAAGTAAGCCAGGTATGGGCAGTCGTTTATTCACCTGATTATGTAACGCCCGAAAATAGTCAGGAACTTCAGGCGGAAATTCTGCCCCACTTTAACTTGACATCTACTGGCGAGGATAACCTCTTTGCTGGTATATATACTGGCTTTATCCAACCCGGCACCTATCGGATTGTGGTTCATGCTATAGATAATGGTGGTCTGGTTGCTACTCCACGGGAGATTGAAGTAGTGGTTGAGGAGCAGGTGTCACCTCAGAGGCAGCTCTTTTTGCCGATGGTGATTCGGTAGAGCCAGTAGTTATTCTGCGGTTGGGCATAGATAAGAATAATTCGATAAATCACACTTACCCAGTTAAGAAGCCGTATATGTTGCGACCCATTTCCGTAAAAATCTGTCCCAAGCACCCTGCTTTAACCTCGGTAATCGCTTCCTGTGCGCACTCAAAACAGCGTTCATCAGACATTAACCCGCCCAGAATCTGCTCTGTAACTCATTTATCATACTAGCCAATACCATAAGTGTAGACCTATTTGTAGGAAAGCACCTTGTAGGGCGAAGGGATAGCTTCGTCGAAGTGTGAGGGAAGCAGATGATCCTTGATATACAGTGGATTGAACAATTTTCGCAGACATCCGTCGTGGTCAAGATGGTGGCAGCCTATTTGGGGGCATTGTTATTGATTCGGGTTTTACGTATCTGGTTTAATGAACAAACCAGCAATAGAAGCAAACTGCACGCCAAGTTTACTTACATTGGCCCTATTCTGATTTGGATTGGAATGCTTATTGTCTGGTTATCCATTCTTGGGGTAGACATCAACACAATCGGAAATATTCTCCTGGCTGGTGGCCTGATTATTGGTCTTGTGATCACGCCCGCGGCATCGAATGCAGTGGCAGGTTTTCTTAATGCTTGGAGCGATGTCTTCCGAGTGGATGAGGTGATTGAAGTGGATCATGCGCTTGGACGCGTTGTTAATCGTCGAATTATGAGTACCCGCATTGAAACTATTGACGGAACATTATATGATATCCCCAACAAGCTGCTGCTCGATCGAGTGGTTCATAACTTTACCCGGATTCCTCACTATCGCATCCGGGCCGATATTCATATTGACGATCCCAATTTTTCGCTCCGTCAGACGGAAGAAATATTACAGAGTGTCGTTCATGACAATCCACTCTGGAACAGAGTAGATCAAGAGAGTCAGCTAGTCCGGCGCGCAGAAGTACGCTACCACCAAATGGCTGGGTCGTCCCATCTCTTTCATGTCTATGCTTGGATTGAAAGCCGAATGATGGCACCCCAACGCCAGGATGAGCTTCTCCGCGCCTGCGCATTAGCCTTAGAAGACGCTGGTATCAGTTTTGGACAAACTACCAATCTCGGTTTCCCCTTTGGGATACCGAACCAGCCAGCCGCGATGGATTTGATGCGGTGGGCAGAAGAAGATGCTGCTCACCGCAATATCCCCGTTCAGTGGCGTTCCAAGTAGAGAGTTCGCTCATTCATACCTATTATCAATGAATAAGGTCATGCCCAGATCTTTTGTCGTTGAGACCTCCTATAACGCGGTCGATCTCAAGACGACTGTTCTCTGCTACCTTACCAGAGAAAGCTAACGTCGTCTTGAAATGGAGCTGAGTATAAACCCCTCGTACATATGTTTTTCAAGGTTTTGCAGCTTAATAGATATATGATATACTTACAATCATGAGACGTTTTTATGCCTCTTGATACTCATCTCTGAATGGATAGTAGGTGTGGCAGTGAGTATATGTTAACTGTGTGTCTTCAAATCAATTTCTGAACAAAAATCACTCGGACACATTGTTGATCAATAGCTCAGGTTCGAAGATCAGTTCCCCTCACTGAAAACGGTAATCGGTTTGTTCATCTAAAGCGAGAATCCCTGCTGATATATCTTATCCAGAAAAGTCGTTTGTACGTATATTGTTTGTGAGCAACCACATCTACAAAACAGGAATGAGACAAACTCTTCTGGAAATGATAATCAACATCGAATGCTACTTCTGACATGCCAGCAGATAGATGTCACTGTTGATGAACCTTCCACAATCTTAAAGGGTTTATTGCCCAGAAAAGGAGCAAATAATGGCCAGTGTTACCTATGATCATGTTGTCAAACGGTTTGGCGACGTCGTAGCTGTTAATGACTTGTCTATTGAAGTTGAAGATAAAGAATTCTTGGTATTCGTTGGTCCATCTGGCTGTGGTAAAACAACGAGCTTGCGTCTGCTCGCTGGGTTGGAAGAGATCTCTGAAGGCAACATAATGATTGGCGATCGGATTGTGAATGATGTTCCACCAAAAGATCGCGACATTGCCATGGTCTTCCAAAGTTACGCTCTCTACCCACACATGAGCGTCTTTGACAATATGGCTTTTGGGCTGAAGCTACGCAAAACCCCCAAAGCAGACATTGAAAGGCGAGTAAAAGAAGCGGCTGACATTCTTGATATCGGTCACTTACTCGACCGCAAACCAAAGCAGCTATCAGGTGGTCAGCGTCAGCGTGTTGCTGTGGGTCGTGCAATCGTTCGTGAACCAGCAGTGTTCCTCTTTGATGAGCCCCTTTCTAACTTGGATGCCAAGTTACGCGTTCAGACCCGGGCACAGCTCACACGTCTACATCAGCGACTACAGACGACCTTCATCTATGTAACCCACGATCAGGTTGAAGCCATGACTATGGCTAGCCGCATTGCGGTTATGCGTGATGGTATTCTACAACAGATTGATACACCCAAAAACCTATATGACAGTCCAAGCAACGTATTCGTTGGTGGCTTCATCGGTAGCCCAAGTATGAACTTCTTTGACGCCACCCTCGTCGAAAATGACGGTCGTTTAGAGGTTAATGCAGGTGGCTTCCGTTTAGGCGTGCCGGATGAGAAGGCTAACGAATGGTCAGCACATAAGGGTAGAGAAGTGATCTTTGGAATTCGTCCAGATGACATTCACTCTAGCGATTATACACCTCCTGGTATTTTGCAGGCCGATATGAGTGCGAAGATAGATGTCACCGAGTTGATGGGCAATGAAATCGTTGCATATCTTGAGTCTGCTGATGAGAAGCAGTTCGTTGCTCGCTTTGATCCCCGTGTTCGCTCAGCAAGCGGTGATCAAGTCACACTCGCTGTCAATATGGCAAATGCTCATATCTTCGATCCGAAGACTGAAGTGAACCTCATGAAAAGCTAAGCATGATGTGTGAATAACAAAACAGCCGAGTTAGCTTGACTAACTCGGCTGTTTTTATGTCCGCTAAGAAATAATTTGATAAAATGATTATGACCTTATGAATCCACAAAGACCCGTAACACTTATCATTCTAGATGGTTGGGGTATGCGCGCCATGACGCATGGGAACGCGGTGATGCAGGCCCATACACCCAACTACGACCGCTGGCAGAGCAGTTTCGAGAGAGCAGTTTTGGATGCGTCAGGGGAGGCCGTTGGCCTACCTGCAGGGCAGATGGGTAACTCGGAAGTTGGACACCTAAACTTAGGTGCTGGTCGCATTATCTACCAAGACATTACTCGAATTGATTTAACGATTCGGCAAAAAGAGCTTGGCCAGGTACCGGCGTTACAATCTGCATTGGCTTCACTGCAACAATCTGATGCACGTCTCCATCTAGTCGGCCTGCTCGGTTCAGGTGGTGTTCATAGCCACAGTCGTCACCTCTATGCGCTACTCGATCTGGCCCATCAAGCTGGCATCTCTCCCATTATCCACGGCATTACAGATGGGCGGGATACACCTCCCCGTAGCGCTGAAGGATTCGTGGCGGAACTTTCAGACTACTTAACCAACCAGTCAAGCGGAACCATTGCCACCATCACGGGGCGTTACTATGCCATGGATCGTGACAAGCGTTGGGATAGAACACAAAAGGCATATGACGCCATGGTAAATGGAACGGGCGAGCAGGCAGCTTCCCCGCTTGAAGCCATTGCCAATGCCTATGCCCAGGATGTAACAGACGAATTTATTTTGCCGACGGTGATTGGCGCGTCTGAAGGGGAAAGTCGGCTGATTCAGCCAGGGGATCAAGTACTCTGCTTCAACTTCCGCTCCGACCGGATGAGGCAGATGGTCCGAATGCTTACCAATACAGGCGATGGTTTTGAACTGCCGAAACCGCTTGCACCTCTGTCTATCTTAACAATGACCGAATATGAGAGTGATTTACCTGTTTCAATTATCTTTGAGCAACAGACGATTCGCAAGCCATTAGCAGAAGTAATTAGTCAACACGGTGGCCGTCAGCTTCATGCAGCAGAGACGGAGAAGTATGCCCATGTTACCTATTTTTTTAATGGGGGTGCCGAAGAACCGTTTGCCGGTGAAGAGCGTTTCCTCGCCCCTTCACCAAAGGTGGCCACATACGATCTGAAACCTGAGATGAGTGCATATGAACTCGCTGCAGGTGTTGTAGAACGCATCGAGCAACATGACGATGATTTCATCCTTGTCAATTTTGCCAATCCAGACATGGTGGGTCATACGGGCGTTCTCAATGCAGCGATTGCTGCCGTGAGCGCAACCGACGAATGTGCAGGTAAGATTGTGGATGCGGTTCTGGCAAAAGGGGGCGTTGCTCTAGTCACGGCTGATCATGGCAATGCCGAGCGGATGATGGATGAGATTAGTGGTGATCCGCACACCTATCACACGACCAATCCGGTAGCGTTTTTAGCGATGGGCAAATCGTATATACAGCTGCGCCCGAGAGGAATCTTAGCGGATGTGGCCCCAACGGTGCTGGAGCTGCTGGATATTCCCCAGCCGGAAGAGATGAGCGGTGAAAGCCTAATAGAAGCTCGGGAGGGATAGTCGGTGGTCAGTAGCCGGTAGTTGTCAAGTGTGTCGTCCTAAGGTATCCTGAATGTAATTGACAATTATGTACTGACCACCGATCGTACACTTCGTAAGAAAAGCCTTATCCCGATTTTGGCCCATTCACTCTGGAAACCCCGAGGTATAAGGACATACCCATCTTCATAGGTACAAGCTTCTTCTGGCCATCGATATATCCTTACTCGTCGGTCACGCACCCCTGGGAAGCTGATGCAACCGTTTTAATGTACTTGTAAAGTACGCCTTTATTGACGCTATACTCAGGTGCCGTCCATGCATCTCGTCGAGCAGCCAACTCCTCATCGGAGAGATCAACATTGAGCATATTGTTGACGGCATCGATGGTAATGATGTCACCATTTTGCAGCAGCGCCAGCCCCCCACCGGCTTGAGCCTCGGGCGTAATGTGACCGACGACAAAGCCGTGAGAACCACCAGAGAAGCGACCATCAGTCATGAGCGCCACGCTCTTGCCAAGGCCTTTACCCATGATGGCAGAGGTGATAGAGAGCATTTCTCGCATTCCTGGGCCACCTGTAGGCCCTTCATAGCGAACCACCACAACATCACCTGCGACCACTTCACCCGACTGAATTCCTTCCAGACATAGCTCTTCCGAGTCATAGACGCGAGCCGGACCTGTAAAGGTTTCGCCTTCTTTGCCGGTGATTTTGGCGACAGCGCCTTCCGTTGCTAAGTTGCCATAGAGAATTTGCAGGTGCCCCGTCTCTTTGATGGGGTTGCTCATAGGGAAGACGACCTTTTGCCCCTCCGCCAGATCGGCAGCCTCTGCCAGATTTTCGGCCAGGGTTTTACCCGTCACGGTCATACAATCACCGTGAAGCATTCCCTCTTTTAGGAGCATCTTCTGCACCCCTGGGACACCGCCAACATTGGATAGATCATTCATCACATATTGACCGCTGGGCTTGAGGTCGGCCAGTAGGGGCGTCTTATCCGAAATAGTCTGGAAGTCGTCGATAGTCAGGTCGATGTCAGCCGCTCGGGCCATGGCCACCAAGTGCAGAACCGCGTTGGTCGAACCACCCAGCGTAATGACAACTGTGATGGCATTCTCAAACGCTTGGCGAGTCATAATATCTAGAGGCTTGAGATCCTGTTCCATCAGATTCATAATGGCAGAGCCAATAGTGCGGCACTCCTCTTGCTTGCCTTCACTGATAGCGGGAAGTGATGAACTATATGGCAGGCTCATCCCCAAAGATTCGACTGCGGCTCCCATGGTATTGGCCGTATACATTCCCCCACAGGCTCCAGGTGCTGGCACAGAATGCTTAAGCACCTCCTTCAGTTCAGCTTCCTCAATGTCCCCAGCCAGCCACTGGCCATACGCCTCAAAGGCCGTAACTAGATCCATCTTTCTATCACCAATAAAGCCTGGCTGGATGGTTCCGCCATAGAGCATGATGCTTGGCCGATTGAGGCGGGCCATGGCCATGACGGTACCAGGCATGTTCTTGTCGCAGCCCGGAATAGAAATATTGGCATCGTACCACTGGGCGCGCATCACCGTCTCAATAGAGTCGGCAATCAGATCGCGAGAGAGGAGGGAGCACTTCATCCCCTGGGTGCCCATGGAGATGCCATCCGATACGCCAATGGTATGGAAAACAAGACCCACACCACCAGCTTCATTAACGCTGCCTTTGGCCGTTTGGGCTAAGTCATTCAAATGGACGTTGCAGGGGTTGCCATCCCAGCCCATGCTGGCGATACCAACTTGGGGCTTGTGCATATCCTCCTCGCTCATGCCAATGCCATAAAGCATGGCCTGGGAACCAACCTGGGAGCGGGTTTGGGTGAGGATTTGGCTATATTTGTTTAAGGTTCCGTTCATTGTGGTGGTCGTCATATCAATTACTCTTTTCGTTTATTCTATTCCCGGTATATAATCAATGTTTATTTCTACCTAAATCTACAGGAGTTCCTCCTATGGTCGCCAAAACAATCTTACATCCAACGGTTGTTAATGAGTCTGACATAATTCCGACAGGTCCGGAACGACTATTTACAGTAGAAGACCTATTAGAAATATCATGTCGGGATGAAAACCGATATGAACTAGTCCGAGGGAAACTATACATTATGCCGCCCGCCGGTGCCCCCCATGGTGATTATGCAATGAGCATTGGTGCCCGAATGCGAATCTTTGCCGAAGACCACAATTTGGGTAAAGTATTTGCCGCTGAAACAGGTTTTATTTTAGAGCATAATCCGGATCTGGTTCGAGCACCCGATGCCGGTTTTGTGCAAGCGGAAAGGATTCCTGCTGAAGGCGTTCCTGCTGGTTTTTTTCCTGGACAGCCTGATCTGGCTCTCGAAATTATTTCTCCGAACGACAGGGCCAGTGACGTGCAGGATAAAGTTCAGGAATGGTTGTCCCACGGCACGCTTCTGGTTTGGGTTGTTGAACCAAAGACAAAAACGATTATGATCTATCGACAAGATGGGAGCGCCCAACTTCTCCACTCTGGTGATCTGCTAACTGGTGAAGATGTTATACCCGGTTTTGAGTTTTACGTCTCACGTTTATTCGATGATTAACACTCTAGTAATTGATAGATTTCCCTACTTTTTGAGTGATTTCAATAAAGTACATAGATGGCCAGAAAAAGCTTGTACCTATGAAGATGGGTATGTCCTCTCCTCTGGGAAATTCCCAGAAGGGATTATCTGTCCTGCAAAGGCGATGGAAAACTCCGCTTTTGAAAGCGACCACAGTATAACACCCCAACCCGGGAGAAATACTGTTACTTATGCGGAGCCTAAGTATAATTGGCAAACAAGGATTAGGAAATTTTAAAGATTCAAATGAGAAATCTGTGTAAATTTTTAAGGCCTATATTGGAATCCATCATGAGCCTTTTCTAAAAATTTTCTCGGTTTCGCTTGTCTGTCAGTAAAAAATACTCTATTGAATCGGCTAACGCCGTCCAACTGGCTTCCATAATGTTCTCGCTGGCACCAACAGTACTCCACTTACGCTCCCCATCGGTAAAGTCGATAAGCACCCGAACGGTGGCGCCGGTCCCCTTTTCACTATTGAGAATGCGCACTTTATAGTCAGTGAGATGCACTCGGTCAACCTGGGGGTATGTATGACGAATCGTTTTACGCAATGCCCGATTCATCGCATTGACTGGGCCGTTTCCTTCTGCCACTTCATGGTAGATTTCATCGTCAATTCGTACTTTGATGGTGGCTTCAGAGAAGATGCCCCTGCCCTGCCGATGTTCGACGCTGGTGGTAAAGTCGATCATCTCAAACGGGCAGTTGTAATTGGGCTGAGTACGACGCAACAAAAGAGCCACGCTAGCTTCGGCGCTTTCAAACGCAAAGCCCTGATTCTCCAACTCTTTAATCTTCAGCAACACAGCCCGCTCTTCTTCGCGACTCAAACCGGCCAAGCCAAACTCCTCCCGCTTGACGGCAATGTTGTCTTTGCCGCTTAACTCAGAGATCAGCACCCGAGTTTCGTTGCCAACGAGTGTCGGGTCAACGTGTTGATAGCTCATGGCGTGTTTTACCACAGCGTTGACGTGGGTTCCACCTTTGTGGGCAAAGGCACTGGAGCCGACAAACGGTTGGTGGGAATCGGGGCTAAGATTAGCCAGCTCACTCACATAGTGGCTTAACTCGGCCAACTGGGAGAGCTTGTCAGGATCGACAATCTCATAGCCCATCTTTAGCTGAAGATCTGGGATCACGCTGATGAGATCGGCATTGCCGCAACGCTCACCATACCCATTAATCGTCCCTTGGACGTGAACGGCACCGTGACGGACAGCATCTAGCGTGTTGGCGACTCCAGTTTCGCTATCATTGTGGGCATGAATACCGAGCGTAACATTGGCTGCAGGAGGAACAACGTCCACATTACCATCACCATTTAAGGGAGCTGTTCCAAGTACCTCTCGCCGGACGTCCATGACAGCATTGGCCACTTCCCAGGGCAAGCACCCTCCATTTGTATCGCAGAGCACCACGCTATCCGCTCCACCGATTACTGCCGCTTGGAGGGTAGCCAGCGCATATTCAGGATTGGCTTTGTAACCATCAAAGAAGTGCTCTGCGTCGTAGACAACCTCTTTGCCCTGCTCTTTCAAAAAGCGTACCGACTCTCGAATCATGCGAAGGTTCTCTTCCAGATTGGTGCGCAGAACTTCGGTCACATGCAGATCCCAGGATTTTCCAAAGATGGTAACAACCGGCGTATTGGCTTGAACCAAAAGCTGAATCTGTGGATCGTCAGCCGGTTCTATCTCGGCACGGCACGTAGAACCAAAGGCCGCAACACGGGCATGGTTGAGGGTCAGCTCAGTGGCGGCACGCGCAAAAAACTCCATGTCTTTGGGGTTGGAGCCAGGCCATCCGCCTTCGATATAATCAACACCAAAGGCATCCAGACGTTGGGCAATGCGTAATTTGTCATCACACGAGAGGGAGACCCCCTCACCCTGGGTCCCATCGCGCAACGTTGTATCATAAATCTGTATCTTCATTGTGTCGGAAATTCCTATTTATTCATATGCTAACGTCTCTCGCACGCTTAAGCTGGCCGCGTTCCGCGCTGGAATCAAGCTAGCTAACGAAGAGACCGCGACAACAATGACAAGCCATAGCAGGGGAGCCGACAGGTCAAAGAGGTAACTAAGCGGTAGTTTAGCAAAGGTCATCCCAATACGCCAACTCATCAAGCGGCTCATGGGCTGGGAGAGGAGTAAAGCACCGCCCCAGGAGAGCAGGCCAATCAGAGCTCCCTCCACAATATAGATTTGCAATACGGATCGGTCTGATGCGCCGATGGCCCGCATCACCCCAATCTCCCGACGTCGCTCAAGGACGTTGATACTCATGGTCGCCATAAGGCCCAGGCTGCCCACGGTGGCCAACAGAAAAGCCATCATCATTAAGATAACGGTTATGATGTTAAAGCGCTCGGTAAAGATGGTGCGATCTTCTGCCGCAGTTCGGGTAGACCGAACTTCCATTCCCGCTTGATTGAGCCGCTTCTCTACGGATTGAGCCACAGTGGACAAGGTATCGCTATCATGCTCTTCCGTAATAATGCGTACCGTATCTACCTGTTTATGATAGCCAGCTACCTGCCAGAAATCCTGCTGGTTGACGTAGAGAACAGACGGTGCAATGGGCGGCTGAAATGCCTGGTTGACGCCAATCACTTCCCATCGATTCTCCTCATCACCAATCTTTATGGTCATCTTTGCGCCCAATGAGACTGTTGGTTCGCTAGCAAGTAACCCACTCGGCACAATCACGCCTCTATGGTCCGTTGGTTCCAGCCAACGACCTTGAACTAGGTTTGGCTCGAAGATCTGAGTATCAATCGGCAATGCGTAGAGGCGCAAATCATCACCCTCTGTGCCATCTGGGTAGATATGGATTCCTTGCCGTAGATCCCAACTTTCTAAGGCTGCAATCCCTTCCACTGGTGTAACGATTTGGGCAATACGGGCGATGTTGTAGGGCTGATCAAGCTGGATCTGCACATCAAAGCCTTGACTCGTGAGCGTCTCTTCCAAGGTATTGAAGAGTGATGCGCGTAAGCTGAGCACGCTCATGAAGATGGCCCCACCCAACATGAGCGGTACCAATGTGCGAGCCAAACGTCCCTGCCGTCGGAATGTATTGCGAAGCGAAATACCCAATGGGCGAGAGACGCGTAACCTTTCTTGAATAGACTGTAGCCGTGCTGTCAATGATTGGCTGGCACCGCTGTTCTGTTCCAATCCCGTATCCTGAATCGCTTCTCGCACGGTGATGCGCGCACTCCCCAAAACTGGAATGAGCGCGGCCAGCACCGGGGCAAGTAGCCCCACAACCAGCTCCAAAGCAAGGATAATAGGGCTGATCTCAAAGCTGTTGATATCAAAATTGAGCTGCCCGGCCACAAAACGAGAGAAGACCTGAGCGCCCAATGCACCTAGTGGAACCGCCATGACCAATGCAATACTGCCCAAAAACGCAACCATGATCAGGTAAAGCCGTACAATCTGGTCGGTTCTCGCTCCCATGGCTTTCATCACGCCAATCTGGCGCTGCTGTTGAGTGAGGATGGCGGTAATCACGTTAATCACCAGAAAGCCGCTTAGGATCAACGCCAATACGCCCAAAATGCCAAGGATGATCAGAATCGTAGGCAGAAATTCCTGGGAGAAATGTTGGCTTGGATCAATCAGCTCTGTCCAAAAGACTGTTCCGCCAGCTCGCTCCACTTTATCCGTAGCGTCTTGGGCAATTCCTTCCACATACGCTCGATCCGTGGCATCACCGCTGATTACCAGGTGGACTTCGTTATAGTTTTCTGAAAGGCCCAACCACTCTAGGGTATCCCGGGTAACATAAGCATAGGGGACGCCCGTAATCTGGGCCGGTGGCTGATTCATGTCGTGAAGCAGGCCAACGATGGGTGCCGTTCGTATGGTTTCGTGCGGGCCTTCTACCGTCAGCCACTCCTTGGATGCTGAGTCAAGAAGAGGCAGGGAATTTCGCTCAATGAGAAACTGACGCTCAATCGGAGGCCATGTCCCTGATTGCGGATAGACTTTGTTGATCTGGCTCGCTGCGTAGTCATCTAGAGAAAAGAGCTGCAAGTCCGCCCACTCGCCAGATACCTTTTGATAGCGAATAATCGAACGATGACGCCCTTCTGCATCAGCGACTTGGGGCATCCGTTGGAGCGCATCCACCTGTTTGTCATCAACGAATGACGTATGGAGGGTGATGTTGGCCGGGTTGACGGCGCTATAGTTGATGGGTAATTCTCGGTTCAGCGTGTTGGCGGCACCGGCAATGGCACCGAAAGCAAGCAGGCCTATGGCAATCGCCAGAACGACCAGCACGGTCCGTGTCTTATTGAACCAGAGCCCCCGCCAAATATAGCGCCACAGGATGAGGGTCATATGGCTTCTACTTGAACCCGCCGTACGCCAAAGCTAATCAATCGAGGCAGCAGACCGCGTATGCCTGGAATATGTCGCGCGAGACGGACGAAGCGTGGAATGACAAATGGCTCATCGATAGACACGCCTGGCTTGAGTATGCGCCGTTGAGCAGCGGCCTGAAAGTTTTGGATAAATCGGGTTGGCCATTCACGCTGGCGCTGGACTTCAGCAAGATGATCAGTGGTGAGCGCACCATTTTGTAATGGTCCGCTCAATACGTTGGCCGCAACCACAGCATCTTGAATGGCATAATTAATGCCGACACCGCCAATAGGCGTCATCACATGAGCCGCGTCCCCAATGAGAAGCAGTCCGGGTTGCCACCATTGGTCAAGCCGACTGCCAGTGACATTGAGCCAGGCAATATTTTTCCAATCGTGGAGTGTCTCCACAATCCGCGTTTTAAATTGGGGGGCCGCTCCAATAATCAGCTCATGTAGATACGCTATTCCTTCTTTACGCAACATCTGATAGCCACCGTCAGGCACAATTAAGCCGCATTGCCAATGATCATTTCGTTCCAGCCGAATAAAAGGAAGCCGTCCCCCTGCTTGGATGCCCAGCCCCTCTTCTACCTCTTCGTGCTCGTCTTTGGGGAGCCTAAACCAAAGAACATCCATTGGCTCAGTTGTCGGTTTTGGTATCAGGCCAGCTAACTTTCGCACTTTGGAGGAGCGCCCGTCAGCCGCAATAGTGAGGGTTGCGCGCACTTCCCCCCATTCACGCCCCTGTCGATATTGAACGCCACAGACCTCGTCCCCTTCCGTTATCAGCGACTGGGCACTCGCCCTCATTAGCAAGTTAAATTCTGGGTATTGAGCAGCCTCATGGGCCATGAAATCAAGAAATCGAGACTGATCCATCATGGTTACATAGGGGAATTTTGTCCTTAGCCTGCTGAAGGTTGCCAATTGGACATTGTCTGAGTTTTGGCTATCACCCAATGTGATGTTGGCGACTTTGTAGTGCTTTTTCTGGAGCAGACGCTCTGCCAGCCCCAACTGATCGAGGTTCTCCATAATGGCTGCATGGATCGTATCGCCACGAAACTGACGATCAAAGTCTTTTTGGGCTTCTAGAAGCGTAACGGAGATGCCATTGCGGGCTAACATATAAGCGAGCACCATGCCAGCGGGGCCTCCACCTACAATGCAAACTTTGCTTTCATGGCGGGCTGTTATGGCTCTATTCTTCTTAGCGTCTATTTCTGTGTTTGTTTCTGTGTTTATTTCCGTATTGCGGCGGGCAGTGATGTTGTCCTGTTTCGTAGTCATATCTATTCCTTTAAATTGATTGATTAGACAATCAATTTTCTAGTCAAAAAAATTTACGGACTATCTTCTTCATCAGTTGTATCGACAGAGGTTGTTTCCACAGCCACACCTCGCCAAAAGATGCTTACGGTAGTCTCGGCCAGTGTCTCTGGATCTGGCGTTTTGGGATCAGGGACCTGAGCAACCAAGGTCGTCATGATATAAGCAAAAAAGGGTCCCAGAAAACTCCGAACAGCCGAACCAGGATCCACTTTGCGCATCTTCCCATCAGCCATCAACTGCTCAAAATAGGTGTAGAGAAAGCCCAATAGGTGTTGGCTTGCTCCCTCCCAAACAAGATGGAATACGTGGGATTGACGGGAAGCTTCTCCAATGATCAACCTCAAGAGTGCGATCATGGTTGGATCCGATAAGGTCTCCAGTATCTTGGATGCAACCAACCGAAGTACAACTTCTGGTGGCATGGTCAGTATCTGGCTAGACTCTTCAATGCTAAAGCGGACTGCTGGCATTCGTTCGCTGAGAACTGCTTTAAATAGGGCTTCCTGATCATCAAAGTAGTGATAGATTAACCCTGCCGAACTAATGCCCGCGGCTTTGGCAATCTCTTTGTTGGTCGCCTGCCCATAGCCTTGGGTCGAAAAGACTTCTAATGCGGCGTCGATAATTTGATTGCGCCGCTCGATGGACGCCTGCTTACGAGATGTTGTCATGGTTGAACGACACTGCGGTCGATTTCAAAACGGATCTTTTCTAAATCGCTATCAAAGAGACCCAAGACCCGTTTTGAAACGGAGCTAATTGCAAATTGGTTGATTGATCAATCAATTAAATTGTATACCCAAAATAGGCGTTTGTCAATACCCTAAATTTTGGAAGGGTGTGTTCCAGAATTGGGGGCAAGAAGAGTTAGGTCAGCCGGAAATAGGAGACGACCTGCAGAATAAGCAGCGTGATGATGCTAGCCATAGCGCCAGCAAAAACATGTATCGATTGACCCTGCAACTGAAAGAGGATAGCGACAGTTGCACCGACCAGCCAAGCTGTCAATGCCTCGGCAGCTTGGGGGCGGGATGGCAGCAGATGGACGACCAAGATGGTAATGAGTGCTGGCGTTAATGATGCGCCAAGCACACCTAAAAAAGGCAGAAAGAGCTGATCAAAGCGCGTGGCGGCCAGAATAAAGCTGAAAGAAGAGATCAGAATCGTACCCTGACGTGGCGTTAAGGAAGTCAGGCTGCTCAAGGCTAGAGCACCTGAATACCAACCAGAGATAAGGGGTGAGATGACTGATACCATGAGAAATATGTGACCTAACGATGCAGATTGCGCCTGGGTGAGAACATCGGCAATGTTCCAATTGCCTGTGGCACGGTACAGAAGGACACCCGCACTCATGCCAAACAACAAGGGGAAAAAGAGAAATAGATTGGCCTTGAAGAGATCCGAGGCCGAGGCCATGTCCCACGTGAAATCTGGATTCCTCAGCGAAAAGAGGGTGGCATAGGAGACAGTGGTCCCCATAACCCAGATCCACGGTAAAAAGAGGGATAGCATGGGCGGACCAGAACCTGAGTTCACCATAGGGGATGTCACATCAACGGTTGGGGTCAAGTCGACAGCCAGCAGAGCAAAAATCGTCAATGCAATGGCGGCACCCGTGGTGACCCAAGCCAAAGCCGCCCAGCGATTCACCCCCAATTCGCTAAAGACAAAGAGCACTCCCACCATGAGCAACGCCCCTGCCCAACCAGGCAAATGAAAGAGTTGGGCTGCACTGGCTCCCGAAACACCTCCTTGAAAGCCGCCCCACCCCACCATGCCAATGGCCATCAGCAGGTTTAACAGACCTGCGCCCCACTTGCTCCCGAATGTGGAGGATGCAATCTGAGAAAGCCGTTCTCTCCTCCGGTAGCCGATATATCCTTGACCAGCACAGAGCACAGTTAAGAGCAAGGCACCCAATGGTAAGATCCAAATTAGCTCAGAGAGGGCTAGCCTTGCCGCCAATCCACCCCCGACAGAGATACTGGCTGGGTTGATGCCAATCCCTAGCCAGACGCTTGCTCGACGACGCCACGAGACGGTTGCAATCGATTCTTCATTGGTCTGCAAAGAAATTTTTCCAGTTCTTTATTGCTCTCTTCGGGAAACGGTCGCACAGTGCCATTACTGCCCTAGCCACTTATATCGGGGTAGGGCAGTAATGGCGTAAAAAATAACACAGTTATCGTAGCCCGTCCATTTTGGGCGGGGAAGGTGGCGTAATCAACCTGTTCCAAGTGAAACTCACGGATTCTTGACGTCCACCGCCCTACAAGGACGGGCTACAATTGCCCAAACTTTTATCTCTGCATCTACCTATGCCTTCATGTGCTATATAGGGTTTTTTCCTATACAGGCGAGACTTGTCCCCATGAAAACGGGACTTATCCCCGCTATGATGGGGGTAAGTCCCGTTTCGGACTATGCTAGAATATATGAGAGCATTATCATGCAGAAAGAGGGGACTGTCAAACAGCCCAGCGGATTCTGGCCGATTGATGAGCGTTGAGACGAAAGGTACCACAAGCTCAATCTTTTATCTCAACCCTCTATCTCAACCTCTCGCTCTGCTTGATTAACTGCACCAACTCCATTGCTTTGGGATCATCGACTAGTAAGTCGGCCAAACGGTTTGCGGCTTGTAGCAAGGTTGCAGATATCTCCTGAGCATGTTCCTGATCTTGAACCCAAACGCTGCTCCGTAGCGATTCGGCAAACTCTGCGGCCACGACGGCTAGCTGAAAGTTCAGAGGGGTCTCAGCCAATTCAATGAGCTGGGGAGAAACTGTTATGGCCTTATCCACTTCAATGACCTCATCGGTCTCGGGATCCTGCCAGCGGAGAGCAACCGTAGCCAGAGTCCCTTCGGCTTCAGGATGGAGCATCACTTCGTACAGGGCCGTGACGCTGTGTCCGGCACCAACCTCCCCAGCATCAACTGTGTCATTGCGAAAATCTTCATCGGCCACGTCCCGATTCTCGTAACCAAGCAAGCGGTAGCGGCTCACAATATCCGGATTGAAGTCGACTTGCACTTTGGTATCCTTGGCAATGGTGAGTAAGGTACCCGTCAGCTCATCCACAAAGATCCGCTGTGCCTCGTCGATGGTATCTACATAAGAATAGGTACCATTGCCCCGATTGGCCATCTGCTCCATCAAGACATCGTTGTAATTACCCATGCCGACACCCACAGTGGTTAAAGGGATGCCTCGATCCGCATATTGGGTAATCTGCTGCAAAACGGCCTCCGGATCGGTTGCACCGACGTTGGCCACCCCATCAGAGACCAAAATTACTCGATTAACAGCCCGTTCATTGAACCGACCCCAAGCCTGCTCATACCCCAATTGCAATCCTTCGGCCACATTGGTCGAGTCTTCTGGCTGAAGTGAATAGATGGCATCTAGGATGAGATTCTTTTCAGTTCCCTTCGTAGATGGTAGCAGAAGCCGTGCATTGGTACTGTAGACGATAATTCCCACCGAGTCAGTTGGGCGCAACTGCTCTACCAAGAGTGTTAGTGCTCGCTTGACTAAGGTAAGCCGCCCCCCATCATTCATAGAACCAGAGACGTCAATCACAAAGGTGAGAGCCACATCTGGCCGTTCCGACTCCAAGACTTCATATCCTTGAATGCCAATGCGCAGCATCTGGACGTTGCTCGGATCAGCGGTCACCTCAGTGAAGGGTGAGCTAGCCTGATCCATTTGAATGGTAAAGACTTCTTCCTTACTCGGAATGGCGTAACCATAATCAAAGTAGTTAACAAACTCTTCCACTCGTACCGCATCGGGCGGTGGTAGAAGCCCCTGGTCGATGTAGTTACGTACAATGCTATAGGATCCTGTATCGACATCCACGGCGAAGGTCGAAAGATTGTCCGCTGCAGTGGGCATAAAGGAATTGACCCCGTAATCATAGAAGATCATATTACTGGGCGTAGAGGTTCGATTCGTAAATGCGTAAGCATAGTTTGCTCTCAAATTCGCCGGAATTTCTGACCCTTGGTAGATGATGGTTCCATCTTGGGTGGTGATGGAGACAGTGAAAGCTTCATCTGTCACGACATTCCCCGTAGCTGGTTTTGGGTAGGCGTTTTGCTGTTGAGATGAGTTTAGGCCGGACAGATCCGTCTGTTGAGCCAAATTCTGATTGACAATAAGCGACTCAGAAGCAGGCGTGGGGGGCGCGGGTGTAGCTGTTGATAACGGTGTTGGGGACGCTGTGGGCAATGCGGCCTGAGATACTTGCTCTGATTCTGTTTGAGATAGAAAAACACCTCTGTTGCTCTCAGGCTCTGACGCTGCTGCCACGGCGGCCGCTGGCGCTGGCACTGCTGCTGCCTCTTCCACAACTGCATCCGCTGCACCGCGCTTTGGGGCAGAACTCTGAACGGAATTTTGGATTGATGGTAGAGATTGTGCGATGGCTACTGGGGTTGCGGTTGGATTAGGTAACGTTGGCTGTATGGCCATCCTTTGCGAGGCGCTTGTATTTACGCTATTCTCCTGAGAAAGATTTATCTGAGCAGAAGTGTTGGATGAGTCTTGTCTCAGATGCTCGGAAGCATTTTGTGCTTGTGGGACGACTGTGGATGCCATTTCTGCTGTCGCAAGTATCGTTAAACTTTCAAGATGAATATTGCTTGAGCCAGTTTGCGCTGGAACCAGAAAGGTGCTTCTGTTAATAAGTAGGACAACGAAGACGAGTGCTGCAGCAAGTGTACTCGCTACCATAAATGACTTCGATTGTCTACTCACCTGGGAAAAACGAAAGATTCTTCCAGTCCTCTGGGAGCCACTTGCGGATGTGGCTGATCTGTTCGGACTATGCTTATTCATGGAGGACCTCGCTAAGGGTTGAACTTGCTCTCCATCTGTTAATAGAAGCGATAATTGTTGTTCCTCTTCATCTTTTTCCGTTACATCTTGGTGAAATGAGGGTCTGTTTGGCGTATCTTGCTCGAACAAGAGATCAAATAGCGTGGCTTCCTCTTGCAAGATTTGTGCCAGCTTCCCAATGGTTTCGCGCTGGATCTCCTGGGCAGGAATGAGCCCTCGTTCTAGGGCATAGAGGGTAACAAGTGTCAGCCCAGCAGCTTCTGCTACCTTCGAGCGTAGCAATCCTGACGCATCAATGGCTGCACTTAGGTATTCGCCAAAGGCAAGCGGCCCAGGCTGGGCATCTACAGGTTTGTCATCTAAGGCACTTATTGATTGGGTATAGGTTTTGAGAACTTTACCAAGTTCCTGGTAGTGATCATTCATGTCTATTACGACTCCAACGTTTTGCGGAGCTTCTGTATAAGGCGGGTGTGGGCGGTGCGAACGGCACCAGAGGATTTACCCAACTGCTGGCTAATGTCGGTATAGGAGAGTCCTTTGTAGTAACGCAAGGTCACGATCTGCTGTTCGGTGGGGTTTAGCTGCTTCATGATTTGGTTAAATCGTACATTTGCCTGTTGACGAAGCGATTCATCCGCTCGCTCTGGCTGACCATCTTCTAGCCTAGCCTGGATAAAATTGGCCATCGTTTCCAGCGACACAGCGGATACATGCTCTCGGTCGCGTTGATTCTGACGGACCCTACTCTTAACTCGGTTGCGAGCGATACCGTAGAGCCAGGATTGGAGAGGATTCTCGGCTTGGCTATCGTTGCGCCAGGCAAACGAGGCTCGCTCTCGCCAGAAGAGAAGCCAAGTGTCGCCGATGGCTTCCAGGCTATCTTCCTCATTGTAGTTCAGCTGCTTTAGAATATAATTCCGAATCTTTTTCTCGTACCGCTCGTATAGGACGTCAAAGGCCCGGGATTGTTCATCTGCTGTTCCAATAGCTAGATAGGTGGACAGAATCTGATCGGTTAAGCTCGACCAAAGTGACAACTGTTTGTGCGTTTTGTGCTCTTGTCTAGAGCCTCGAATAGGTTCCTGCGCTGGTTCTTGCAGACCGGAAGTGAATGTTTGAAATAAACGCATAGGTGCGTTACCTTCTATTGCTCCATGCAATGAATGCATTTGTTTTATAGATGGCCAGAAAAAACTTGTTCCCGTGAAGACGGGAAGCTTATACCCATGAAGATGGGCATGCCCTCCCTTCTTGGAGTTTCGCAGAGCGGATTGGTGAAGAGTCGGGACAAGACTTTTCTGGCGGACTATATATGGCAGACAGTGGCGTCCCAAAATCTGCCAAATTGGTTAACCGTTTGTTTGCGGACATCCTCTCCTACCCATTATAGGCGAGGGTGTTACACAGAGTGGTCGGTGGTCAGTGGTCGGTGGTCAGTGGTCGGTGGTCAGTGGTCGGTGGTTGGTAGTCGGTGGTTGGTGGTCGGTGGTTTTCTGTCAATTATATTCAGGACGACACAGCCATCCACCATCCACCATCCACCAGCCCCTATCCACCATTCCCTATCAACATTCCTCTCTTTTTGTGCCATTCAGTCGCTTGCTCAAAGGCATGGCCAGCTCGGAAGAGGGTTGCTTCATCAAAGTGGCGCCCCACAAATTGGAGGCTAATTGGTCGCCCGTCGTTACTGACCCCACAGGGCAACGACAATGTCGGGTTACGGCTAAAGTTGAAGGGATAGGTGAAACGGGTCCGCACATAGCTATCGTTATCTCCCATAGCTTCCATAACGGCATTCCCTTCTGCATCCATGCGCGGCGTCGGCGTTGAGATTGTGGGACAGATGAGTAGATCGATCTGGTTAAAGATGGGGGCCAAGCGACTAGCAAATTCCTCGCGGACGAAGTGGGCTTTGGCGTAATCCTGAGCACGCAATTGGGTACCATCTTCTAAAAGTTGCCGGAAGGGACCATATTCATTTGCCCGATCTGGGAAGAATTCTTCATGGGCTGCGGCAGCCTCGGCAGCAGTCATGGGATACCAAGCATCCAATACCGCTGAAATACCTGGCACCGTTACCTCCACAACCTGCGCGCCCATCTCCACAAGTACCCGAATGGCTTGCTGTACTGACGCGCTGACTTCTGGATGAACACCTTCGGTGATATACGTATCATCTACACCAATACGCAGCTCGTTCACTCCTTCTTCTAGCGTTGCCATGTAATCAGGAACAGGGCATACGCTAGAGGTTGCATCCAGTGGGTCATATCCAGCGATAGCACCCAGCATGGCTGCGGCATCAGCCGTTCGCCGAGTCAGCGGGCCAATGTGATCCAGGGATTCTCCCAGCGGAAAGACACCATAGCGACTAACACGACCATAGGTTGGCTTGAGTCCAACGATCCCACAAGAGGCTGCCGGAAAACGAATCGATCCTCCTGTATCACTCCCCAGTGAACCAAAACAGAGCCCAGCTGCCGTTGCCACGCCCGAACCACTGGACGAAACACCTGGCCAAAGATCCTTTCCCCATGGATTCAGTGGAATGGGGCGATAGGGGTGATGCCAGCGCAGGGCAAACTCGGTCATATGAAGTTTGCCGAGCAAAATGGCCCCTGCATCAGCCAGCTTGGTGACGACCGTTGCATCAACATCAGGAATCCAATCGGTAAACATTTGCGAACCACAACTCGTAGCAATCCCTTTGGTAAAGCAAAGATCCTTGACGGCAATGGGTATGCCGTGTAACGGGCCTCGAATCTGTCCTGCTCGAATTTCCTCTTCAGCCACCTTAGCTTGAGCCAACGCCACATCAGACAAGACCGTCACATAGCTATGGAAACGGCTGTCCTCGCGCTCAATGCGCTCTAACATAGTACGAGTAAGTTCGATGGGAGAGAGGGTACCAGCGTGAAGTACTTTGGCAACTTCAGTGAGGGACTGCATGGCAAGTTCGGTCATGGATAAGTCTCCTGATGATGAGCTGAAGAAACTCTATATGAATCGATTATCAGACTAACTATAGCGCCCAGTTGGCCCACAACGCAAGAAGGATGTAGACTTATGGTTTTGCACACTAGTACAGAATGAGTCATAAAGAGTGTAGGCGTTTCATTTTACTCAGCTCCGTTTGAAAACGGGCGTTTGGTCTCTCTGGGAGAGCTTCGAAGAACACCTGTTTTCAAAACGACCGCCGTATAGGAACAGCGACCTCAACTATTCACGTTCGCTTATTCTGTGCCTAAAGGAATTATATATTGCAAGTTGCACAAGAATCCCCCAAACTTCAACCTGAAAGGAGCCTGATGTGGCAGATTCTCGCTATGGCCATACCACTGATGCTCCAAAATATGTCTCAGACCCTCTTGGGCGTTACCGATACATACTTTGTTTCGCAGATCGGCACAGACGCTCTGGCTGCGGTAGCATTAGGTAGTGTGATCTACTTTAGTGTCATGATGCTTTTTCGCAACATTGCCAACAGTACAATGATCTTTGTCGGGCGAGCACATGGCGGGGGGGACAATGCCAAGATCGGTATCGCGATCTGGCGATGCCTCAATACCATTGTTTGGTTTAGTTTGCCAGTCTTTGGGTTGCCTTGGTTTTTTAGTTGGCTAATGGGTTACGCAGCACCAGTAGACAGTCCAGATGTGGGTATCTTTGCCACTATCTATTTGCAAATACGAGCCTTCGAAATCCCTTTGCTCATGTTTAGCACAGTGGTTTGGGGGTTCATGGTTGGCCGTGGTGATTCCCGTACGCCCATGATCTTGGCTTGGGTGACTGTGCTATTCAATATATTTCTGGATTGGGTCTTTGTCTTGGGCAATCTTGGGGCACCAGCTTTAGGTGTACAAGGTGCTGCCTATGCCACAGTCATCGCCAACTTGCTCAATGCAACACTTAGCGCATTCATCTTATGGAATCCAGAGAGTCGGAAGCTGTATGGTACAGGGAAAGCGCGGCTGGTTTCTTGGCCAGAAATACGCAATGTGCTACGCATCGGTGTCCCTATGGGGCTAGGTGACTTTATTGAAATTGCCTCTTTCAGCGTTTTTCTGACATTGATGGGGCGTCTTGGTGCGAATGTACTGGCCGCCAATCAGATTGCACTCCAGTTTATGAGTATCTCTTTCACATTGGGAATTGGCATTAGTATGGCAACTTCCAGCCTGATTTCCCAATATTTGGGTGCCAAAGATCCAGGCAGCGCAGAAAAGGTAGGATATAGAGCCATGGTATTGGCCATGACCAGTATGGGTTGTATTGGTTTGGTTTACTTTTTTGTACCAGAACTCCTTATCAGTGTCTTTAGCCAAGATGAGACTGTCATAGCCGCGGGAGCTATTATTTTGACGTTGATGGCGGTTTATCAGATAGTGGATGCAATGGGCATCGTAGTGGCTGGGGCGCTCAATGGTGCTGGCGACACAACCTTTACCATGTGGGTCCGCTCGATTTTGGCATTGGGTCTGTTTCTTCCATTAGCCTGGACGCTCCTCTTTATCTTTGAAGCAGGTGTCGGTGGAGGCTGGTTAGGGGCCGTAACCTACCTAGGTAGTAAAACGGCAATCTACTTGATTCGATTCCGTTCTGGGCGTTGGAAAAATATAGAAGTTGGTTGAGGAACAGGGCACAAATAATCCCTGTTATTTTCAGGGCAGGATGAAAATTAGTTCAGGGTCCAGAGTTCAGGGTTCAGAGTTCAGGGTTCAGGGTTCAGAGTCCTGGGTCCAGAGTTCGGGGTTCAGAGTCCAGGGTCCAGAGTTCAGAGTTCAGGGTCCAGAGTCTATATCCGTGGCAACTGACTTCGGACCCCGGACTTGAGACTTTCGACTTTTTTCACGGCAGGATAGACCGCAAGCGTTCAATGAGCCCGCCCACATGCGGCACGAGGCATGGCGCTGGCGTAGCCCTACAATGGTCTACTTATTCTCGTGCTAAAAAGGAGGAATGGATGCAGGTAACAGTTCACCTTACTTATGTCAGAAACCGAGATAGTGCAAAATTGCACGTTTGTCAAGCCCCCAAATCGGGAGAATCCAAAAAAGGGAGTGAATCGGGTTGATAAATACGTAACAAGTGAATATATTGACGAACGAGATCAGCTTGCATATTGAGCAAATAAGCCATGGTTGAAAGCGGGGTAGAGCGCTGAACCAAAGCCATGACTCGTTCATAACCACGAATGTAGTTGCCGACACTGGTGGGGGAATGCTGTGTTCTCAAAGCAATGTCAGCTTCATCAACGCCTTGTTCATAGAGATGAATAATTTCGGCTTTATGAGTAGGACGAAGACCTTAGTCAAAGAAATAGCCTTTG
>JBCCHB010000183.1:0-31039 GCA_039028975.1 Chloroflexota bacterium | reverse complement strand
CATAGAGCTAGCATTACTCATATCTCGTTTTATGTCAATTTCTTCGTTCCTGCCCTCCGGGTCCCTAACTCCATCCCAGAACCGCTGAGTGCGAACTGGCTATGCGAATCTACCCGAGTGATTTTATACTTTCCTATACTACTAGAAAATGAAGACTATTTCAACGAAGACGATCTTGGTTTTGGTGGGGATGTAGAAATCGTTGTCTACGGCCCCAAGCCTATCAGCCAGCATGAGGCAAATGTCTTCTATCGAGCAGTGCTGGATTACGAAGCTGAACTGGAAGCTAAAAAGCACCGTAAAACGGCATGAGTCGTGTACATATATGGAGGTTGGCAGCACCTAAGTGTTGTCAACCTCTCCTACTACATTGCAGCTAACGCTCACTGTTACACGTGTCCCTCCAAAATTTGGTTGATACCAGATGTTGCATTCGTGCGACAATTGGCACCAGCCAACCTGTTATCCAACCGGCTGGATAGATTGGAGGTGAAATGAATGGGTATAGACATAGATCTTCGCTCACCACGAGTACGAGAATTCATTCCAAGTAAAGAGGCTGATGTAACGGCTGTAAGACTCAAAAAGGTCCCTTTCCCACATGTGTATTTATGTGGAGCAGACGTTGGGGATCTTACTGGCTTGGATGAGCCTGAAGATAAACGCATCTTGCGTTCTGAAGAAAGTGGCGCTCGCTGCGACGCGTGCGGGCGTGCGGTGTATCGAGGAGAACAATCACGAGTGTTCTTATACCATGAACATGAGACACAAAGAGTTTTGCAACTTGAAGTAGATGACATCTTCTCGCTGACTTCGGTAAAGGGACTTCAGGAGTACTTGTCGCAGATTCGCTCGATTGCTGCTCGTTATGATGTGAACACGATTGAGTTCAAAAATCGGAAGAATCAGCAACAGTGACGTAAGCAAATCGAGAAGGGTAGGTTCATCTTGCCTACCCTTCTCGCCCATATTGCCAGTTATATGCTGGTACGCAACGGCGTTTGGTGAACCTAACCAGGACAGATTCTAGCGGTCTGGATTGGGACCGGAGCACCAAATGTTAAAGGTCTCCCAAGCTTGTATAGAAGGAGGTGAGTAGAATTCAACTCAACGCTACGTTTAAGAAGAGCTCACATAGTATGAAGCTATTGGAACGGCTAGGAGAAATAGAAGAGCTACAAGGCGGAAACGTAAAAGTACTCTTCAATAATCGTTCTCCTGAAGACCAAAAGCTGCTGCAACATCTGAGAGCTTCGCTGAGTAATCGACGTTGGTATCATAAACTAACGCCGGATATGCTGCGGACCTTTGCTCTGGCAACAGTCTGTAGTTTAGCTACGATGGCCTATGGGTTCGCAAGCCTGTTTGAGTTCCCAGCGTACTAGCTGTAGCTATACCGGAGGTGTCGGTTGGTGACACAATCGACCCTCCATTCTAGATTTGTGAATAGTATATCGATCCAATGTCTCTGGATCAACAGAAATTTGATTAGTGTAAGCAAGGAGCAAGAATGAACAATATGCGGTGGGTATGGGTTTTTAATCAACAACAATGGAGTCCCATTGAGTTACAAATGCAATATGGATATGAATGCGTGGCTATGGTCTGCCCGAATTTGCGGCAGAGATATAGGAAGGGAAGGAATAGGGAATCTATACTCAGAAGCGAGAGCTGTTTGTTGAGCGGAAGTTTAACGGGGCATTGTTTAGTGAGCTTGAGCATTTGATATGGCTGGCTACTCGTCATCCTCATTCATATCATTTGGATCAACCAAAATGAGTAGAGCATCGAGATCACTCTTTTTGACTCGCCTACTGGTTGTCCCCGCGAGATGATAGAAGGGCAAACGACCATCCTTCATGTAGCGGTATAGCGTGGTTTTAGACACGGAGAGATAGTCACATGCCCCAGCAACGTCATACCACTTAGTATTCAGATCATCAGTTAACGGTACGGATTCCATTCGCTAATCGGTAAGTCAGTGGGCCTGATTGGAGCTATTTGGGACTAATTTTGCCTGATTGGGAAAGCCGTGGTAGATTTATAGGTGTGTAGGTACAAACGGTTCTTGATTTGTACTTACCACGCTGCAGTTTCACTTGACTACTGGCTTGTTTATACATCCAGGTTGTTAGTTGCTTCTACTTTAGTTTCAATCAGGAGGATAATTTCATGACATCCACATAAACATATATGGTGAAAATATGTGTCTGAAGCCGGTACGGCGAATACCGGCTTCAAAATGGCAATTTGATTAGGAACCGAAACTGCCAAAGGTTAGTATACCTCAACCTTTGGTCTCGTATGAAAAGGTGATCACTATGCATACTGATATACGAGGCATCAAAGCCCTCCAACAACTTCGGGTTGATCTACAGGAATCTGCTGGATTAGATTTTCCAGTTGCGTGCCTGAGCGAACTGCTCATACTCTACGATGTATGTAAGTATCTCGAGCTATCTATCTTCCAAGCTCAGGAGATACTGGGCGCACAGGGCTATGCCTGTGTGACCGAACATATCAATAGCCCCATTATCGTAAATGAAGCTAAGATAAAGCAGGTTCTTAACTAGCCCAAATACGATAATTACTTCATCTATCTTTAGCGTTGCAGGAGAGAGTAAGGTCATTCCAGAAAAATAAGTATACGTTGAGACATGAGGTCGGGCGGGAGATGTTATCGGTTACTGGGGAAATTTCCATGCGTCCGACCTCATGTCCGTAGTGACCGCGTATGATCTATTTTTGGGATTAGCCTAAACCACTCTCTCCTCCCTATGAGGCTGCAAATTGTACTTCGCATATCTGAATATTAGTCAAAAAAAAATATACTTCAATACAGGATGTGTCAAAGTATTCTACCAGTTGCTATTCATTGCTCTTTCAACATTTCAAGAGGTGAAATATGTCCACGGCAATAAATGAGATCACAAGTAAAACACAGACAAACGAACCGAAACAACCAGACCTTAAAACAATCTATCTGGTAATGATTCGGGCTTATTTGAGACGATATCCATTGGAATCCATTCCGAAGGAGAAGAGCTATGACTAAACGATATCAACAAAAACAAGAAGAGGCTGAACCATCAACATCATATGACACTCCCCTCCCCTTGCATCTGCCTGCTGCGAACTATTACCGCCAATCCACGATGGCACAGGTTGGTAATCTTTCAACCGAGATTCAAACCGTGGATATGACATCGTACATAACGGGGCTTGGATGGGAGGAAGAGAATATCATCATGATTGATATGGATGCTGGAGTTAGTGGCACAAAAAGAATTGATGAACGTGAGGGTATGAGCGAACTCTTTCGACTCATTACCAACGACGAGATTGGTGCAGTTGCGTGCCAAGATGAAGATCGGCTCTTTCGAGATGTAACGCAGATTCAAGTGAATATTTTCATCGAGGCATGTAAACAACACAAAGTGCTCGTAATCACACCATCCATGATCTACAATTTCTTTCACGAACAAATGGGGCCTCATCATGCCCGCCAATTTCGGTTCAAATCTGAAATGGCAGCAGAATATATCAATTCATTTGTAATTGGGAAACTGCATCGTTCCAAACAGCGACTTGCGATGAGCGGCCGATGGTCAGGGGCTTCGATACCAACAGGATACATGATTGATGACCGTAAGCATTTGCCGAATGGAATCCCAAATGAACAATGGCGTAAGCTGGAAATTTTTGAAGCTTATGCCGAAGTTATTCGTGAGTACTGGCGGCTATTCCTTTCATTTGGGGGACATATTCGTACTACAGCCCAGCATATATTGGAGCATGGCCCTTATTATCCAGACCCCGCTGAATGTAAGCCTCCCGAAGGGTATCGCGTTCATTACAGAATTCGGCAACATCATGGGAAATGGTGTGCTAGTCGAAACGGATTGCGCGCCATGTTGACCAATGCAATGTATTTGGGGCACTGGATGATAAACGGAAATATCGTTATCTGGGACAATCATCCAGCAATTATTGATGAAGAGACATTCCGACAAGCCTTTAATTATCTTTCTAAGGTCAATATCGACGGAAGCCCCAATACTGAGTGGTCACCCAACCGCGTGAACGCAAGAAACTCCAAAGATTCCAATCGCCCAGAATCAAGACCTCTCTATGCCGGGTTGGTTTCATTCCAGGATATAGATGGGAATTGGCTTGTAGCGGGTACCATATGGTTTAACCATTATCAGTATTATCGATATTTAGGGTGGTCAAAATATGCTGACAAGGTGCTTTGGGGTAAAAAAGCCTGTTACATTGATGAGAAAGTCAGTGAATTCCTGCTTCAAAGACTGAACGCCACGTTTGATTTTGACCAATGGGAAGAAGTGTTAGACACGTATCCAAACAAATTCGAGCAACAACGGCAGCTAAAACAGGCTCAATTGGATCAACTGAATATTGTCATGGACAATTTAATCTCGAGTCTTTCTAGTCTCAAAAATCCTCAGATGATTGCTGAAGTGGAAAAGCGATATGAAGATGCTCAACTAGAATGTAATCGACTGAAACAGGAATTAGAAGATCATACGAGAGAATTAGCCTATATTGAACGGATCCATAGTCTAAAGGATTCCTGTGAGGAAGTTCTTCAAAATTGGTCATACATGAAGATCGAGGAAAAACGTCAAATTGTACATTTACTCATTAATACAATAGAAGTCAAGCGTGTTGATGACTACGGATTACAAATTTGTGTTCGATGGAAAGATGGTTCCGCGGATGAAGCAATTCTTCCTCACCAATCTATATTAGGTGATTTTTGGTTAACAGCCGAAAAGAAAAAATTGGTTGAGTTAATGCATGGTGAGAATGATCAACGTGAGGTTGCCCGTCACTTCCCAAACCGCACCTGGAGGGCGATCATGAGGCAGTATGTAGAATATTCAAGAACAATAGGGGAGTATAAGCCAAGGCGATTCAAGCGGTATTTCGATATTAGTGAGACTTACAATGATTATTTGAACGGCCTTACGGAGACTGAGACAGCAGGTGTAGATGCTAGTATAAATATGACCCAAGATGGCGATAGCGTGAATAGTAACTCTACATTTGAAAATGGTCAGGAAGAAAAGCCATCGGATATAACTTCTGACATCAGTTCAAAAGCAAGTGACAAAAGCCCGTGTTCTGGGTATGACCGAAAAGAGGAGAACGGTAAAATGCCATCTGGTCCAACTTCTGACACCAGTTCAGGAGTAGATTACCATTTTTGCTCACAATGTCCACAAATGAGCGCACCAGTTCCTCAACGGTCAGATGTTCTTCCGCCCCTTCAATCTGGTTGTAGCCAAAGGAGTGACCAATACCTCGGCACGACTCCCACTTGTCCTCCTTGATCTCGCCGTAGGAGGTGTATTCGGGCGTAGTAAAGTCATGGTGATTGTCGTTTTCGCCAGACAGACGCAGCTCTCGATCTTGAATGAAGCGATTGTTGATGAGGCCATCGGGCATCTTGTTATAGTATTCAGCAAAGAGTGGGTTTAGGTCGGTCTCTTTGGGATAAGCAATGTCGTTCCACATGATGGCTGTCTCGTAGCGGTCGATGAGTTCGCGCCAGTGGGCGTTGGCATACCCTACATACTCGGGCATCTGCGGAATCGTTTCGGCCATCTGTCCGATACCGGTGACCACAGTAGGGTTAAAGGTCCAGTCGACCCCGCCAGAGTAGTAGTAGGCCATCTTCATTCCTCGGCTGCGAACAGACTGACCCAGTTCGCCCACTAAATCCCGTTCGGCATGGTAGTTCGCGCGGTGTGGATTGGGCGTTTGGCTAGGCCACATCAAAAAGCCATCGTGATGTTTGGTGGTTAAGACCACGTAACGGGCATTCACCTGGCTGAAGAGGTTGGCCCACTCGTCCGGATTCCATGCTTTGATCGCTTCATTGAACATGGGCACGAAGTCAAAGTAATCGAAATCTGCGCCGTAGGCTTTTGCATGATATTCCTGCGTGGGGCTACCGTCGATGCGCAGGGTATTCAAATACCATTCAGCGTAGGCGTTGTGGGCAAACCACTTTTCCCATGCTTTAGAATTGGGATCGATGTTCGAGAAGTCCTCACCGCCCAATAGTTCTCCCAAGTCCATACCCACATAGGCCCAAGCCGGCACAGAGTAAAGCCCCCAGTGAATAAAGATACCTAATTTGGCATCGTGATACCACTCGGGGACTGGATGTTGAGAGACAGATTCGTATGTTGGTTGGTATTGCATTATACCTCCTAGTACCCCAATTTTTTGTTCACAGGGTTCACCAACTCTTCCCCGGCCATATATCGTTTGAGGTTATCGATGATAATCGCTTTGACATTGCTGTGGGTCTGGTCAGACGAAGGTGAACAGTGGGGGGTAATAAAGCAGTTGGGTGCGTCCCAAAGCGGATCGTCTTCCGGTAGCGGTTCGGTGTAGGTGACGTCAAGGGCGGCACCGGCTAACTTCCCATCATTGAGCATCTGAATCAGGGTTGGCTCATCAATGATCTTACCGCGGGAGATAACGACCAGATAGGCCGATGACTTCATTTGGACGAGTTGGTCTGGCCCAAGCATACCTTTAGTCTGGTCCGTAATAGGGGCAGCCACGACAACCACATCAGAGCGCTGGAGCAGATCGTCCATCTTGTCCAGCAGACCTACTTCACTGACGTAGTCTGGCTTAGGGACTTCGTGGACATCCACAGCAATAACGGTCATTTCGCACGCTTCGGCTCGTTTGGCAATGGCACGCCCCAATTGCCCCAAGCCGATGACGCCCATGGTCAAACCGGCAACGCCTCTGCCGCCATAGTCTGGACCGGCACCCCACTTATGAGCTTTTTGATTTTCATAGAGCATGCCAAATCCGCGGGTAAGGAAAAAGAGCATGCCCAGCGTATGTTCGGCAATGGTGGTGGCGTGGGCACCGCGTACATTGGTTACCTTTACGTCACTCACCTGAATTTCAGGGATGCGGCCCATCCATTCTACGCCCGCGCTGGATGATTGAATCCATTTCAAATTTTTGGCAGCCAAGAATGATTCACGGCTAATGGAGCCAATGGCCACATCTGCTTCACTGGCTAAAGCATCGATCTCTTCTTGTGTTTCGCCTACTAGAAATTCTATATCTGGAAGCGCTTTACGTAAATCGTCAACCATGCGGTTTGCCCAAGTTACGGCGATTAAAACTTTCATTTGGTTCTCCTTGTGTTTTCGCTAGAAATGTACAACTTATTGTACATGTCTAGCTTTATTGATATAATGAACTTGTTTGTGCTATACATGCTCTAAAATATGAGCAAACATCAAGTCTCAAAGGATGCTGAGTATAAGGATAAATTTATGAATATAGTTTCATTTACCGAAGCTCGTAATAGTTTAAAACAAGTCCTTGATCAGGTCGTCAATGACGCCATCTGCACAATCATTACTCGTCGGGATGCAAAAGACGCTGTTGTCATGTCCCTAGACTATTACAATAGCTTGATGGAAACAGTTTATCTGTTAAAGTCACCTGAAAATGCAGCTCATTTAGCTCGTTCAATCGAACAATATCGTTCTGGAGCAGTAACTGAAAGAGCGCTCCTTGATGAGTAGAAAGTTGGCTTGGACCGATGAATCCTGGTCCGATTATCTGTACTGGCAGACTCAGGATAAGAAGACCCTGAGACGGATCAACCGCCTAATCACCGATATGATTCGTTCACCCATTGAGGGAATTGGCAAACCAGAAGCTCTTAAACATGACTTGACAGGGTTCTGGTCACGCCGTATCGATGACACAAATCGATTGGTTTATGCCGTTGATGATGAGTACATTACAATTATCTCGTGTCGTTACCATTATGAGTGACTCTACTCTTCAATCAGCGGCAACGACTCAAATTCTGGCACTCCTACACGATAGACATTGCCGTATCCAGAGACATCGCTGGTGAAGACTACATAGCTTCCATCTGGGCTGAAGCGAGGATGAACGTGGGTCTGCTGGATGTGCATTGAACTACGGTGCTGGCAGAGTGCTCGTGGCCCATCGAAGCCACTACCATTCCACTGCCACAAGCGAACCTCTTTTCCCCCATCCCCTACAATTAGATCAAAGCCATTGGAGTGGATGTGGCCTGTCTGATGGGGAAAATCGTACTCTTCTATCTCTGTTCCATCAAAGCGGCACTTGCCAAAAAACTTGTATCCACTAGGTTTATGGCCGTGGTAAGAGATATGGACACCATCTTCGTGCCAATACTCATGGCCAACGGTTTCGCCCTCTTCTTCCCTTGGGCGAATCTGCCAGACCTCTCGTGTGCTCATATTCAGCCCCCATATGCGGTTATCGACCAAGTTCCACGGACCTTCATGGCAGAAGGTCAGCAGGTGAGGCTGGGTGGGAGAGGTATTGACGTGGCCAATCCAATAGTTCTCTTCCCACATAGATTCGGCCCCACTGCCGTCTACCGCAATGCGCATGACGTGACTCTTCGGTTTGGCCTCCCACGTTTCTCGAAAGCCCACATAGCCTCGTAGGAGATCCACTGGAAACTTATCCGACATATCTTCAGAGATGCTAGAGCAGACATATCGACCATCCGCAGTCACATTCACCATGGAAACATCCCACCCCGTAGGCATTTGATAAAGTTCACGCTGCTCTAACGTGGTCAAATCCAAGGCAGTCATGGAAAGGTCATGCAAAAAGTAGGCTTCGTTATTGTCGGCACTTACGCAGGCACGCAAGAACTCAACCTCTCGAGGCAAGGGAATTGGCTCTAGGTCCGTTAACTGGGTAATCTCGCCACGGGACAGTTCCAGGCTGTACAGGTTGGTTCGATTGTTGCGATCAGAAGAGAAGAGGAGCTTCTGATTTTGATCATACCAGCCTGGGTTGGTGAAATAGAAGTGGTGGCTATGCCCTCGGTAGTTGGTTAGCTGCTCAACGGTTACGCCGCTGATGGGATCTGTAAAGGTCTTCCTTTCGGCTGGAAATCGTTCTCCTTTGGTCATCAGTTCTCCTTAGGTTTGGTCGTAGTGGCTCAACCCATCGTCCAAACCCGGGTAGGCTCAATTTTGTAGATCACCCGGGTTTCGTTGGCATTGATATTAGGATAGTCTCGGCCCATGTATTTGTGAGCTAGCTCATGGATATGGGCCTCGCCACCCTCAGCCGTAATCTCTACCACTGTGCCTTGAATACCCAAATATCGATAAGCATTATTAGGGTCTACGATGCTAAGGCCCACCTCGGGGCGGGCACGCATGTTGCGATCTTTCTTACGGCCTTCGGCACTGTTGATGAGGATGTGGCCATCTGCATGGTTGAACCAGATAGGCGTTACCTGGGGTGACCCATCGGGGTTGACTGTACCGACATGGGCTAGGGCCGTAGAATCGAGGATATCAGCGTGGGATTTGGGTATTTCAACCATTTAGGTCTCCTTTGTACAGTATAGGGAAGGTGGTATACTTCGCCAGAAAAGTCCTGTCCCGATTCTTGTCTAATCCACTCTGGGGCATTCTGAGTAGAGAGGACAGAACTCTTCAGGCTGTTGATAGGTTTTAAGGATCTACTTAAGAATAATTAAGTTGTGAATTTGTGAGTTGCTGAATGGTTAATAATTCGGTTGGTGGAGCCTTCTTATTTTGTAGAACAAACTCGAACGTCCAAGTCCATTTCATTCATCATGGTCGCAAGCGACTGCTTCACAAACACAAATTCTGCCATCCACAAATTAATTATTCGGGGCAACTCTTTCGTTGAAACCTTTCAGATCCTTGGAATCCATATCGAACCCTTACTTATTTTACCCTTAGAAGACGAATATGAAAACCGGACAATAACTTGGCTGACAATTTCTGCTCAAACTAAAGTACCGCCCTCATTCACCATTCACCATTCGTAATTCACTATTCCCAATTCACCATTCACCATTCTGCAAGATTCTGTTGTTTAGAAAAGAAGGTACAGGAGCAAATCATGAAAATTTCCAATATTCGCACTATCCATTTTGCAACATTTCCCAACATCACCTTTCTAGAGGTAGAGACGGACAGTGGCCACGTGGGCCTGGGTGAAACATACTATACACCTCGCACCGTAACCGCCTACGTCGAGGAGGTACTGGCGCCTATGTTACGCCAAAGCGATCCTCTTCAAATCGAGGGATTCTGGCGGCAGGCATATGATGGTTCCCACGTCTATGGCAATAAAGGTGTGGAGATGCGGGCGTTGGCCGCAGTGGATGTAGCGTTGTGGGACATTTTAGGACAACATGTTGGCCAACCAATATGGCAGTTACTGGGTGGGACCAGCCACCCAGAAGGCGTTCCCGTTTACAATACCTGTGCCTCTGCTGGATATGCGCAAGGAACACCTGGCGTTGCCCGGACTGAGAATAGACCAATTGCCAGCCAGTATCGCGATTACGAAGCTTGGCATGAAGATGCAGGTACGTTGGCCAAATCTCTTTTGGAGATGGACATTCGTGCCATGAAGATCTGGCCATTTGATCAATTTGCGCTGACTAATCGAGGCCAGACCATCTCGTGGAAGGAGGTGGATGAAGGGCTCCGGCCGTGGAAGCAGATTCGGGATGCCGTAGGGTTGGAGATGGACGTGATCTTGGAGGGGCATGGCTATTGGGCGCTTCAACCGGCTCGCCGCATTGCAGAAGCGTTGGAACCGTACAAACCTACTTTGCTTGAAGATCTAATGAAGCCGGATAACCCACAGACCTTAGCCAAGCTGCGAGAATCGACGCGGACGCCTATCTGTACCAGTGAACTGCTGATGAATCGGTATGCCGTCCAGGAGATGCTGGCGGCGGATGCATGTGATGTGGTGATGACCGACGTGACTTGGGTCGGTGGCATTACAGAGGCCCGCAAAATTGCGAATCTGGCGGAAGTTCACAATATGGGCGTCATCTTTCACGACTGTACTGGACCCGTGACCCTGGCTGCTGCGCTCCATTTGGCTGTCCACTGTACCAATACGTGGATGCAGGAAATTGTGCGCTCATACACCCTTGGCTACTATCTGGATCTGGTTGACCACGCCTTTGTCGTGAAAGAAGGTCGGATGAACGCGCCCACACGAGCAGGAATCGGCTTGAAGTTGCGCCCAGAGGCATTGGAACGCGAGGATTGCCAAATATATGATTGTAAGAACGTGGGTAGTTAAGCAATCACGTATGTCAAACTGTACTTCGCTAACCTTAACATTTCGTAAGGTCAGCGTGCTGGTTCTGTAACGTCCAGAGCGGCACACCCCGTGCTATACTTTGCTTATGGAACGGACAAACACAAGATGCCTTAGGCAAATTGTGTTTTGTCAGGGCATACAAGATGACGACGGATGAGAGAGGCGATGGGGACCCCATCGTCTTTTCGTTTTTCTGATTTGATTAGGCCAATCCGCAAAAATAGGTATACGCGGAGTAGGCGTTCTCTATTACACGCAGTAGGGCCAAAAAAGACGTCGTGGGCGGAAATTCTCTCAGGCTTCTGAGCATTTGGGAACGGCTCCAGCCAGTCTAGAGAGACCCTTCAGCCTCTACTGCGTCTTTTTGAGCAGCTTTTACACTTTCACTCTGAGAATTCCTACTGCGTGTAATCTATCACGCCGGATCTCTTGGGACCAAGCCGCATTAGAGAATGCTACCTCCTCGGATAACCGTTCACGTCCCCTGAGTTTGTCGAAGGGGAAACCCAGCTTCGACAAGCTCAGCCTACGGGGGGGTGAATGAGTACATTCATTTTATGGAATGGCCTTATAGGGTTAGCAATGCCAGGAAATCAGCTTTAATTCATCATCATGTGTGTGTACTGCGGTGACAAATGGGGCTGTGCCTTCTAGCTGCTCTGAACAGAGGGTTATTGCTTTGATGTTCTTGAGCTGAGCACCGGTATCCCCAGCGGGAACCATAGATTGTGGCTCGGGTACCTGCCAACGGATCAACTGGTAGAGGCTATTTTCATCTAACACGGCAGAGAGCACGCCTTGAGGCCAGGCACAAACCCCGCCCTGGCTGACGGTTTTTGATTTGAGCGGATATTGACTCAATACCCTGATTGAGCCATCGTCCTCTACCTGTAACCATACCAATCGGGCCGATTTGTCGGCCGAACCGCCACTGGATTCAGCATACAAGATGATCTGCTCCTGGTCGCACCCCCTGAGCGCCTGTTGAGGGCGAATATCCTGGAGAATCGTTTCTATGCCTACGGCGACAATGGTCCTAGGGCCTGTTATCCGCCAAAGCTGGATCCGGCATTGGGTGCTGATTGGGTGTTCAGCATCGAATTGACCATAATTGGTGGCTGTTGTGATAGTGAGAAAGCGCTCTTGATCAAGTTGAAGCAACAAAGGTGTTTTTGTTAGGGTCGCTTCGGTTTCCCATGAATCGTAAGTCACCAGATATGTAAGGCACAACCGCCCATCTGCTTGATGTTGCCAAATCGAGAGATTCGCCTCATTCTTGCCGGGATGCCAATTCATTACCAAAAGCAATTTCCCCATTTGGGCTAGCCGAATTGAGCCAAAGACATTCGGTTTGTCTTCATTTTGGCCCGCCAAGCTGATTGCACCGGTCGTGCTGACATGCCAGCTATTTAAGTACAATTGTCCTTGGTAAGAGTGAGCCGTCACAAACCGTTCACCACAAGCAATCTGGACTGGGGAGTCACAGCTGATCTTCTCCGTACTTTCGCCCGTTCGGATAATTTGGCCGTTCGCATCAACGCGCCAGCTTACCAAGTACATGGTATTCTCCAAGGTCTGGAGTGCGGTTAGAAGCTGTCGGCCCTGAAATCGTACCGGAATCGAAGCCCAATGATGGTTACGAATGGGGAACGTTTCGCCTTTCATTTGAACGACGGGAGCGTCAGCAGACGTTGCCTCTATGCGCTCGTAATCCACTATGCTGCGGTCAGTTTTGTTATAGTCTTGATCATTATGGTCTATCGTACTATTCTCTACTGCGCTCATAACGCAAAAGTCCTCTATGATCCGTTCTCATCAACAATTGGGGCAGAAATCGCTGATCTCTGGTTTTTAATTCAGCCGATGTTGAAAGTATAATAAGCCTGCGTTAAATGATCGTTGAACGAAGACTATGCCATCTAGAAAACGATGCTATCTAGAGGATTACGCTATCTATAGGTACTCATGTCCATACGCATTTCTCTCTTTGGTCACCCCCAAATTCTCATCGATGACACACCGCAAGAGAAGCTTTTAGGTTACAGTCGGCTCTCGGCTCTCATCTCTTATCTTGCCATTACTGGAACATCACACACACGCCGCGCCATAGCGCTTCTCTTCTGGCCCGATTTAGATTCGCCCCAAGCCTTACGAAACCTACGGGTTGAATTGCACCGTCTAGGTAACCAATTTGCCCTGGGTCACCTCATTTCAACTACGCGAACAGAGGCTTCCCTAAACCAAAGTGGGGAGCTTTGGATAGATGTTACCTTCTTCCAGCGTGCAGTTGATGATCCCCATGCCACATTCATCCAGTTAGAGGAAGCGGTAACCCTTTATAGAGGCGGTCTGTTAGCTGATTTTACCCTTCCAGATGCGCCCGATTTCGATGATTGGCTGCGCATTGAGCAACAGAATTTCCAAGTAGCCTATGAGCACTTACTCTTACGGCTGACTCGCCTCTGCTTGGCGGAAGAACGCTACGATCAGGGGGTTCATTGGGGTTACCAATTACTCAATCTAGACCTCTATCAGGAAGAGGTATACCTGTTACTCATGGAGATGCTGGCGAGGACGGATCAACGAGTGAAGGCTCTCGAGCTATATGAACTGTGCGATGTCCGCCTAAATCAAGAATTGGGGGTTGATCTCAGCCCCGAAATTCATAAAATGGCAGAACAGATCGAGCTGGGAACCATAGGTCCTAATCTTTCCCTACGCATCCACCCCTCTAGCCAGGAGACCTCGACCGACATACTCGCTCCCTTCCAGGCCCCAGAACCACCGCCCCATTTTGCCGGCAGAATTGAAGAGGTTAACCAACTATCGGTCCAATTACAGAGTGACGGAGATGCACGCATTGTAGCCTTAGTGGGTATGGGGGGCATAGGCAAATCCACGTTGGCTGCCAAGCTAGCCCATGCGTTGTTTGGGTTCTTCACAGGTGGGGTACTTTGGGCCTATGTTGGGAACAGCGACCCATTCGATATTTTGGGAGCTTGGGCACAGGCATTGGGTCGTGATTTCAGCAGCATCACAGATGTAGACAACCGAGCCGCAGCCTTGCGCAACTTGGTTCATGGCAAACGAATATTGCTCGTACTCGATGATGTGCGCAGCGCAGCCCGCGCGCGGCTCCTTTTGCCCCACAATCCAGCCGGTGCGACCTTGCTTACAAGCCAGGATCACGATACGGCTGGTGCCTTGCAAGCCCAGATTTTTCCCTTGCAGCCCCTGAAACGACAAAGCACTTTACAATTGATGAGCCACCTTCTGGGAGAGAGGCGAATCGCTTCGGAGAGAAAGGCTGCCGAGGAGATTGGCGAATTGCTTCAAGACCTGCCTCTAGCTATCGAAATTGCCGCTCAGCGGCTGGTTGCGCGACCTCATTTATTGCAACGGCAGGCTCGTCAACTGCAACAGGTTCAAAATCGACTCAATCTATCCGTAAGCGATGTGGCTGTGCGCACCTCTATCACCGTTAGTTGGGATACTCTGGACCGAATTCATCAGCGTATCTTCGCCCTGCTAGGTCTTTTCCAGGGGCGTTCCTTTACAGCACCAGCTATCTCGCACATCGCCCAGCTCGATGATATCTATAAGATAGAAGATTACCTCTTCAACTTAGCTGTGCTATCATTGCTCACAATCGAGGAGAAGCGCTACCGGCAGCATGGCTTGCTGGCTGACTTTGCCCAGGAAAAGCTTGAAGAGATCTTTGGATTCCAAAGGCAACTTCTCCAAAACTTCCGCCTATTGGAAGAGACCACTGATGCTTCAGGAGATGTCCGCAAACGATACATATCCTACTATCTCTCCTTTGCCCAGAGGCATCAAACAGATCGCATGGCTATACGAAGCGAATGGAAAAATATTTTGGCTGCCATGACTATGGCCGACAAACAAAAAATGTGGCGTCAGGTATTAGACTACACATTGATTTTGGATACCATTTGGTTGCAAGAGGGACGTTATGCCGAAGCCGAGGATGGATATCGTCGAGCTTGTGTTGCTGCAGCGCAGTTGGAAGAGTCCCATACGTTAGCTCACTTTTTGCGTAAGCAAGCGATTGCCAGCTTAGAGCAGGCAAAGGATGCCCAAGCAGCTATTTTACTCGAACGCAGCCTAAACATCTGTCGGCAAATTGGGGATCCGAAAGAAGAGGCAGAGGCACTCTACTATCTAGGAAGGTTAGCCGTAGAACAGAAAGAATTTGCCCAGGGTCAGGTGTGGCTAGAAGCGTGCCGGACCATACTCCATTCCATTGATGATCAAGCAAAGCTGGCCCATACCTACTACATCGAAGCCGACGGTCCTTACTATGAGGGTGACTACGAGAAAGCCAAGCAGTTAGGTGAGAAAGCGCTGGAGATTCACTTAGCTCAAGAGGACTATCTGGGTTGCATTCAATGTCTGGGTCTGCTGGCTGATTGTGCGACAAAACAGGCACAATACGCAATTGCGGAGGGCCACTGTGAGAAGGCATTAGCTTTTTGCGCTCAGATTGACGATCAGGTCGAACTTCCCGTAATTCTCTATACCTATGGGGAGGTTATGCGGCTGCAGCGAGAGTATGCCACTGCCGTAGAGCATCTCCAGCAAGCGCTCAAGATACTCACAAGGATGGGTGATAAACGCACAAAGGCGAGAACGCTACATCGATTGGGTAGGGTTGAATTGGATCGCAACGAGATTGACCAAGCCATTCAAGCTGTCAACGAAAGCTACCAGATCAATCAGGAGCTGCGGAATGAGTGGAATCAGATCCTAGACCTGGATTTCCGCGCAACAATCCATGAAATAGAGAATGAGCGGGAGGCAGCGCGCAATTGCTGGCACAAAGCATGGGTACTATGCAACCAATTTGAGTACCATCCCCTGAAAGAACAACTGGGTGAGCGATTTGGCGTGATTTAATTGAGGGGTGTGCATAACTTTTCTCAGGCTGAACCATGTAAAATGTCGCAAATTTAATGGTTTTAGTTAACATAACAGCTCTAATAATGACTGTCAAAATCTATCAGAATGCTGCTTTTCGCGTTTTCTCAGGCTGACGACTTATGCACACCTCTCATTTAATTCGTTGTTGTGTCTAACGAACAAAACTTCTCCACCCCCAGATCCAGCCCCTGTTCCGGCAAGACCATCAATGTTGACGTGCCGTGGGCAACCAGATTACCATTTTCATTCTTAACGCTGGCTTCAGCATAGTTGATGGTTCTTCCTGTCCGCAAACAGCGCCCCTCCGCAATGAGCAAGCCACCTGTGACAGCTTTAAGATAGTTTAGTTTAAGGTCCACGTTGACCATACCTGCATCGGCCGGAATACGTAAGAATGGTGCCCAATAGGTTGCTGTATCAATTAACGTTGCCAGAATGCCGCCATGAACCGTCCCTAGTGGTTGGAAATGCTCCGGGCCGATCTTCATCTTAACCGTCGATTCATCGAATGCAATGGATTCTAGCCAAAAAGGTAGATGGCTTGGAAAGGCACTACTGTTGACGACTTCTATAAGGCGCTGCACATATGCCGGATTAAGCTCCATGGCTATGACTCCTGGTTCAGGTAGGTACTCTCCTGCACGACAATCGAATCTCCGTCCATGCTGGTAATGGCCGCCAGCGAAACAATCGGTACGTTTAGATGAGCCAAATGCTCGCGCCCACCCTCAAAGGTCTTTTCCACTACGCAGCCAATACCGCAAAGAGCTGCCCCGCATTGCTCAATCAGCTCTGCCAACGCGCCAATGGTCTTTCCGGTGGCCAAAAAGTCATCAATCAAAAGGACACGGTCACTGGGTAAAAGGTATTCGGGAGAGATAATTAGCTCTACAATCCCTCCTTTGGTGTGGCTTGGTGCCTCTGTCCGATAGAAGCCTTCCACCATGGTGATAGGCCGTTTCTTGCGAGCATAGACGACAGGCACATTATAAGCAACCCCGGTAGTGAGGGCAGGCGCAATTCCGCTTACCTCCGCTGTAATGATTTTCGTAATTCCTTGAACGCCCAAAGCCGAGAAATCGTGCAAAAATGCTTGCCCCATTTCCATCGTCAACTGTGGATCCAGTTGATGATTGATAAAGCCATCCACTTTGAGAATACCGTTCCCCAGGTTCTCGCCCTCTTGGCGAACCCGTTCAACCAATTCTTTCATCTTTTCCTCCTACGCCCCTTCCACTATTCGTTCTAGATATCTTACAGCTTCTGTTACACCGCCTAGTTGCGCAAACTCCTCCTGAAGCAATTGTGCGTTCTGTTGAAATTGAGCGTCTTCGGTCAACATTCCTTCCAGCATCTGGGTCAAACCATCAAGCGTCACATTTTGGGGCCGAATCCCCACACCAACCCCACTCCGAGTGACGCCATGAACTTGGTGCATCTGCTCACCGGCATGGGGAACCACAATCTGGGGGATGGCGTGGGTGACCAGCGCGTGGGTCGTACCTGCCCCGCCATGGTGGATGGCTGCGCTGACGTAAGGGAGTATCTGTGCAAAGTTCAGCCGGTCCACCAGGATAGAAGAGCGAGCCGCCTTGGCGTTGAGTTGATTCAGAAAGGGCTGGGGGGGAGTGCGTCCCAGAGCCATAATCGGTATGACCCCCAAGGCTTCCGCCGCATGGCTAGCCGTGATAAAAAAATTAGCATCATCATTGAAGCTTGTGCCAAGGGTAACCAAAACCCAGGGCAACTCTGCAATCTCACTGTTGCTTAACAGGGCTCGGGAAGCCGGATCAGGAGAATGCTCATCTTCTGGAACAGCAGAGCCCCCGACATGACGAGTTTGAGGGAGCAGGTCAAGCCCCTTATACCAAGAATCGCTCCAGTAGGTCAGATGTAGTTGCGAGGAGAGAAGAGCCGGGGGACCACCTAATGTCCAATGCGTCCCATGAAGAGAAAATCGATCCAAAAGGAGAGCGAGCCGTTGTCGTCCCGCTTCAACCATGAGTTGATTCTCAGGTGTGGCTGAAACTTGAAGCGCCGGCCACCCAGCCACAGCAAAGGGGAGATGACAAGCTTCAGCGACCAACGCGCCTGCACTCATAAAATTCTCAGCCACCACTAGATCAGGGGAAAATGTATTGGCTAGCGCCATCAATTCCGTGGTCGCTTCTTGGACTCGCTCTACATTCAGCCACTGATCCAATGCCCTTTCTGCTCGCTGGCGCTGATATACATGAGAAGGGGCGTTGTTATCCAAAGTAGATAAGGGAGGGGGCGGAGGCCAGCGCCACCCAGTTTGTTCGAGAGAGGAAAATGGAATTTTGACCTGCTCAACCAGTTCTTTGACTGGTCTACCGCTTGCCCACAAAACAGAATGTCCCGCTTCTTGAAGCGCCACTGCTGTCTTGAGGTAGCCACCCCAATCCAGATGGCCTGGAAGCTGAGCCGAGACACAGAGCACTCGCATAAGTCGATAGGACTTTCCGCTAACAGGGCGTCATCCGGTAGACACCGCCTGTCCCCATGCCCATCCAAAGTGAGCCATCGGGTGCGGTTGCCAGGCTCACTATAGGCCACCCCATCATCACTCTTTCGGCAATGGTTTGTCCGCCGCTACTGGCCAACCGGTAAAGACCAGGATTCACCCCGTATTGGGCATAGAAGATGGTTCCATATGCCCATGTAATACCAGTTGGTGCGCCAGCGTTGGGCATGGCAATCACTGGTTCGGTATACCACCCTGGGTTACCACTTGTGAGCACCAAAGGGAACCCATAAAAGGGCGTATCGCCATCGGCTGTACCAGGGGCAACTGAACGTGGATTTAGCACATTCACTTCGTCGCCGGCGCTTGTATCATCCGGCACATTGGTGGCACCGTTATCCGTAAACCAGAGTCGACCATCAGGACCGCGAGCCAGACCATATGGATTGCGCACGCCTCTGGCTACCGTTTCAAAATCATCAATTCGTCGCTGATCGAGCAGAACCCCAAGTGGTGCCCGCACAATACGAGAGGCAAGTCGATTGCCGCCGCTCACGTGATGCATGGCACCCGACTCGTCCATTCCGACAATGGGACCATCTGACCAGCCATCACGTACACCGCCTGCCGAGACGTAAACCCAACCGTCAGAAACAACGATTCCATTATTAGCATGAAAGTACTGGCTGGCAATGGCAAATCCACCGGCCAGCTTCTTATACTCCTGGCCATCAGGAATAACCCCCACCTCACCAGCCAGGCTAACATAAAGAGCGCCATTGTAGTAGTCCAAGCCGGTGATGCGGCCCTTCTCGGTGAGAATCTCGCCAAAGCCACCGCCGCTGCTGCTATCAATCACACCAATCGAACGGCTCGGGTGATTAGCATCGAGCAGAATCAGTGGATCCACATCTCGACCCGTTGGCATATCATCAATGGCCATAAAAAGGCGTCCATCAGGCGCAAAAGACATGGCCGTAATGCTCTTCTGCTCATGCAACTTCATAAAGCGAGGCTCGAGGCAGAAGTTGCTTTTGGGGATCATGAATTCATCTGACTCTTGGGGGGGACCAATGCCCAGAGGTGCAGCCGTAATTCCACCCGAGCTAGTGGCATACGCAACAGGTGTAGTGGTCGAGCCACCTGCATCGTCACCAGTTACACTAGCAGCGGCAACTTTGGGCGCAGCAACGGGAACCAACTCAGATCGAATTTGGGTCAGCATTCGTTCCTCGGGCTCCACCCCGCACGACAGTAACTGGATTAGGTCAGCATTAACCAAAGTATGAGGCAAATTGCCATCATACTCGCAGCTATTTGGCACATCGTCAAAGTCATCGGCATCGAGTTCAAGCCAGACGTTGGTAATCTCGGTGCGAACGCGCGGTCGCTTTTTAGGTGCGCCCGCTTCGATCCACTGTTTTACCAGGGCTTTATCCTCATCCGCCAGCTTGCCGATCACGGGCATTCGATTGGTAAAGAGCTGCCACCAGAGCATGGATCCATCTACACTACCAGGCTCTACGACGATGCCTCGTTCACCGCCCTCTAAAAGCCTGTCATACTCAGTTACGACCAGGCCTGCTGACTGGGCAGCCAGGCCATGACAGGCGATGCAGTTGCGCTGAAAAAGGGGTAGGATGTCCTCTTCATACCCAACATCGGCAGCAGACTCGGCGGTGGCAGTTGTTTTAACCAAGGAGGTTAGCAGCTCTAGCTCACCTTGCTCATAGATACCACTGACTCGCAGCAAAGTCCCACGCGGTGCACGACCGATCCGGCAGCTATCTACAGTCGTCTCAGTTCGTACATTTGTGTTGGCCAACGCGATGCCATATACAGGTCGCCCAATCGCCAAACAGGCCAGAGCGCTCTGTCTGGTCAATTGAGGGATGGGCCCAAGCGGAGGAAGGGGTCGTTCCACAACCCGCCCTAGAATATTTGGGTGTTCAAAAGGGATAGGGGGTGAATTTGCTGGTCGGGGCGATGGCTCCTCTACACCAACAAATCGTACAGAGGCACAACTGACGCAAAAAAAAAGCAGTGCCAGCAAGATGCCTCCCATAAAGGGATATGACTGCAATCGTAACATATGTTTTTCTTATACAATATTTCTTATACAATAGAGGCGTTCTAAAATAACAAAATATATAGTCAGTAGATCGCTATGTCACTCTGAGGAACCGAAGAGTCTCTCACTGATATTGCGATCTACTGATAGTGCTTACTTGAGTTGCTCCCACACCTCCGGGTTCACCATATTATCAGGCTTTTCTCCGCGGAAAAAGGCTAAGATGCGTTCAATCGCCATCTGTTCCATTAACGTACGGCTTTCGACGGTTACACCTGCGATATGGGGCGTGGCAATGATATTGGGATGATTGCGTAATGGCGAATCAACTTCAGGTGGTTCAGGCTCAAAGACATCAATTCCGGCTCCGTTCAGCTTCCCTTTATCCATGGCGTCAAGCAGCGCCGCCGGATCAACCAGCGGGCCACGGGACATGTTAAGCAGATACGCGCCATCCTTCATCTGGCTAATTCGCTCTCTATTCATTAGATGGTAGGTCTCGGGCGTAGCGGGAATGTGGACACTCAGGTAATCAGCCTGAGCAATGACCTGGTCTTGCTCCATCCACTCAAATCCCATGTTAGCCACGTCTTCAGCACCAACAAACGGATCGTAACCCATCACTCGCATATCTAGCCCCAAGCGGCAGATCTGTCCCACACGCCGTCCAATGCGACCTAATCCCAGTAAACCTAGGGTCTTCCCTTGCACTTGGTCACCAATGAGCATGCCAGCACGAGGGCCCCATTGCCCAGCAGCTAGATTCGCATTCCCCTGTTTAAGCCGTTTGGAGAGGGCCAACAGCATGGCAACCGTATGCTCGGCCGTCGATTCGGTTGGGCCATCAGGTGTATGGCAGCAGACAATACCGCGTTCCGTGGCATCATTCAGATCAAGGTTATCAATACCAATGCCGGTACGGCAGACCATACGCAGGTTGGGCAACTGGTCGAACAATTCACCGTTGTACTGGAGCAAGGACGAAGCCAAAATGGCTTGGGCTGGCATGGCGCTTTCTATGGGCGAAGCGGCTGCATCACGTCGGTAAATAACTTGAGTATGCGCTGGTAAAAAGGAGCTGACATCGGAGAGAGGAGGAACTTCTCCCCAGATGTGGGTCAGGTTGGTAAGGGTCAAGGAAATGTCCTTTGGTCAGGTTATACTGTACTTGGGAGTCAGTGATCGACAGCCGGCTTGCCCCCGTGGAGACGGGGATTGGTCGTTTTGCCGCTCGGTCCAAAGTAGATTGGCATTCATTAAAAGCATTGCGATCTACCGCGTATAGAATTTACTCACGATATCTTACCATAAGGAACAATAGCATGAAAGAATCTCAACGCGTAAGTAGGAACGTCTAAGTGAAAGTGGCTGTGCTTCATGAACGGCTGTTGGGGTTGCTAACGTAGTCAGATTCCTCAATCCATTCAAGAATTGTTTCATCTGGTGTACCAAACGGAGGTACATTGTCATCACCAACGCGAACCACATCAATCTTTTCATCACGTCGCCGCAGTTCGTTGCGAATGGTAGACGACAAATTGAATCTGACAGCGATTTGACGGTGCTGTTGAATCAGTTTTTACCCCAGCAATCGCTGGGGGAGGTTGATAGCGACAAATTGATGCAGCTGAAGATTGCGTTAATGGCCAGACCAGCGAAGATGGCTCCGAATATGACAAGGCCTTGCTGTTCCATGTTATTTCCTTAATCCAAAATTAAGTGATTTGGTGGTATACTATCCGTAGTATAGAGACTATACGTTCAAGTGAGTAATGTCATGACGAAAGTTATAATCCTCCCGGTGAAGCCACTGGAAGTGAATCCTGGTTACTTTGCCATCTCAGATTCTGCCCAATCATTTGGCGATACGCCAGGACAAGCATTGGACGCATTGACCGACCAACTCGGTGATAGCGATACAAACCTGTTGATCGTCGTCCAGAATCAGAGACCCGATAAATTTTTTACAGCCGAACAGCAGGAGAGATTAGCTTTGCTGATGGCGCAATGGCGAGTTGCTCGTGACCAGGGTAAGCTATTTGATAAGACAGACCATACGGTTCTCGAGGCCCTAGTTGAAGCTGAATTACTCGCATCAGCAGCAAGAACCCAATCAATGATCGATGAACTTGAGAATTAAGCTCACTTCATGAATCGTCATTACCAAGAGGTAGCTCCCAGGGCCAATCATCGATGCGAATATTGCCTCGCGCCTGAAGTTCTTTTCAATTTTCCCTTCGAAGTTGAACATATAACGCCACTCTCTGAAGGTGGCGAAGATCTACTCTACAATCTTGCTCTCGCTTGCCGTTCCTGTAATCTCTATAAGGGAGCATTTAGGCGATTCTTAGATCCCGAAACTCAAGAGCTAGTCCGTCTGTTCAACCCCCGAATTGATGACTGGTCGGAACACTTCCATATCAATTTAGATACGGCAGAAATAGTTGGCCAAACGTCAATAGGGCGAGCAACGATTGAATGTCTGCGTACAAACCAGACCGTGAGGGCCATCGCCCCAGGCATAATCATGCCCATGACGCCAACTCCATATGGACTCATGTTGCGTACGCCAACGAGGTAGAGAGGCAACAAAAAGAATGCCGCCATCATGGCGAGCATACGCACAAAGGCGCCCAACGACCCTTGAGTAAACGAGGAATCTCGATACATTGACAAGGGTAAGAATGGATTTTTGTGCCGCTGTTCCCACCAAAGAAATGTCATAGATAACAGCACTGCCGCCATCAAGAGCCGCCAATCTTGCAGCGGCGGAACGCCCGTAATCGGCCCGCTCGACAGGTAGAAGAGCAGCACAATCAGTGAGCCTGACAGAAGCAGAACGCCACCCCAATCAAAGGTCTGCAAAAACCTGGGGCGAAAGCTATCGAAATTGGCGGGAATCTGATTGGCAATAACGACATATGTAACAATGCACAACAGGAGCGTCGGTAGAAACGCAACCCGCCAGCCCCATGTCCCAACCAAGATACCGGCTGCGAATGGAGCAACAAAACCGACCAGTGGCCCGATCGTGCTCCAGATGCCCAATGCGTTGCCCCGCTCTTTCGGCGCAAAAATTGCCGAAATCATGGCTAGCCCCAATGGGAACGTCCCCGCCAGACCAATACCCTGTATTACCCGCCCAATCATGAGCCAAGTTAGATCAACGACAGTAAAGACGAGAATCGTGCCCACCGAGCAGACAACGACACCGATCAGCAGCAAGCGCCGTTGACCCACGGCATCGCCCAACCGGCCATAAACAGGCATCAGCAACATAAAGGGTAGCGTAAACGCGGTTGCCACCCAGGCCGTATCATCCGCTTGCAGACCAAACGCATCTCGGATCACGGGTAGGGCCACGCTCTCCATCGATGTCATCAACGGCATGAGCGCGGCCGGGAACATGAGGCAGAAGAGGATGCGCCAGGCATTTTTGGGCGGGACAGGGGCGTTCTCAATCATTTTGCAGCGATAACGGGCAAGAAAATCCGTCTATTGTCCAGCGGTTCCCCAGCAATAGGGAGAGCAGTTGGGACTTGTGGACGATAGTGCCAGAGCTGGCGTCCGTTGCTTCCGCTAGGGGCCATTAGATAGAGATACTCATTGGTGGTGGCAACAATAGATCCCCCTTCTAGCGTAAACCCTGGTTGGACCTGAGACAAGGGTGCCGCCACCTGGGACTGATCACTGTGCTGCCAAAGTGTAGAGTCTATCCCTGCATTGGATATAGAAAAGTAGAACGCGTTATCCATGACAACGCCACTGTTGATGTAGAGGACATCAGACAACCCTTGGTTTCCCCAAGCTTGTAAAGGGCCAGACCCAGATCGGGTACCATCACTCTTAATCGCTAGAAATCCTGGGTGGCCCGCTGCGGTCGCCATATAGATTATGTTGGCATATGTCGTGCCATTACGCTCTGCAATCGGTATTGTGTTATGACGACGGCCAAAACCCAAATCCTCAGTCAGCGCTTCCGTCCCCGCAGCCGTACCGTCACTCTTCCAGATGCGGCTACCAGACGTCAAGAGTACAGCGTCGTCGATTTGCCCAAAAATGTTAGGGTTTGAGCCAGACGAGCCGGGCGCAAAGTCAAATACAAGAGCTGTCCCTTCTGGTCTGCCATCGCTTTGCCATAGCTCAAGCCCATGCTCCTCGGTTTCACCAGTGAAGAAGAGCGTATCGTCCAGCAGCCACATTTGCTCAGGGAATGCTTCGGTCAATTGTATAGTCCCCTCGATAGTGCCATCGCTTACCCAAAGTCCGCGTGCGGATTCGTCGCGATCAATGCCGCTATGAACACCAAAAAAGAGTTTCTCATCCAACGTTGCGACCGCGCCACCAATTTTCACAAACTCAGAAAGCAATGTTGACTCAGTGCCATTATGCGTCGTCGACCACAGTGCTACCTGATAACTTACGCCACCTGTTGTCATCAGTGTATAGACGTGTTGTTGCGCCATCAGGACATCGAGAATGCTTTCACTGCTATCAGCAATGAGTACTTGTGTGTGACCGTTTGGCGTGCCGTCACTCTTCCAAAGCACACTATCGGTCACAAGAAACTGGACGTCACTGCTGGAAGGAGCAGGGAGGATACGGTTGACCGTAAAGTCACTCAATGGGGTGGTTCCCTGCACCGTGCCATCGCTCACCCAAAGCGCCGAGTCTGTGCCGATATAGACTTGATTGTCATCCTGTGTAGATACCTCTAGCCATTCGATCGGTTCGTTTAACAACTGCACTGTCTCTGCCGACGTACTGTCGCTTACCCAAAGCGTGAGCGCGTCCTGTGGGCTTGTCTTCAGCCCAAAATATATCTTTGTGCCGCTCGTAACCACGGTCTCAAGCTGGGAATCATGAAAGGCGGAGAAGCTCTGATTAGCCCAGGAGGGATAAAGCTGGGGACCATACCAGGAGGGGTTAATATCCGCCAGCCGGAGGGGGTTTTGAAAGTCCAGATCGCTCTTCCACAATTCGACGCCGTGTGGGTCGCGGGCGAGGCTCCAAAACAAGGTATCCGCAATCTGTATGACCGATACCGCCGGGGGATGACCGTAAGCCATGACATCTGGCGATATCCACTTAACGTTCTCTTCCGGATAGACGTGATCCGCAAGTTGCATTGTGCCTGCCGTCGTGCCATCGCTCTTCCACAAGCTAGGTGTACTATAAATGCGCCCTGAATCCACCAGAATGTAGAAGATATCACTTGTAAACTGCATCAGGTGGATACTATTGTTACCAAACGATTTGATCTGTTGCGGTTCGCCAGACGGACCCATAATCCGCCAGATTGTTCTTTCCCCTTGAATGGACACGATGGCATATAGCTCATCATCTAATCGAAATAATTTGGTAAATGAGAGTGATTTAGCGGACTGCATATCGCTTACCATACTCGTACCATCTGCCGTACCGTCGCTTTGCCAGATTTCCCATCCGTGAATACCATCATCCGCAGTGAAGTAAAGTATCCCATCTGTATACAGGAAGTTTGTTGGCAACGATGAAGCCTCACCGCTGTGAATGTCCTTCACCATAGTGGTCCCATCCGCGGTACCGTCACTCTGCCACAGCTCATATCCATGGATAACATCATCAGCCGCAAAGTAGAATCTGTCGTTAGCCAGCTTCAAGTTACGAAGTTCATTACTGTGATCTCCATCACCGATACGAACAACCTGCTTGGTCCCCGCTACTGTGCCATCGCTCTGCCACAGCTCGCTACGGTTTGCGACAAAATAGAGCGTATTGTCCATGACCACATGGGACCTGCCCACTTCTTCATTGACGAGCAGAACTGTGTCATCTGACGTGCCATCTCTACTCCACAGTTTTCCATGGGAAAAGATAAAGAGATGTTCGTTGACCTGGACAAACGCATCAATCCTCCAGACATCAGAGATTTGTGCGACTTGATTCGTTCCCTGTGCGGTTCCGTCACTGCGCCAGATCTCGTCTGCCATCTCAAGGAGGTGGACGTGAAAATAGAGTAAATCATCAATGACGGTAAGCCTATGCGGCTCACCCGGCAGATCGTGAATTTTGACCGTTCCGACAGCGGACCCATCGCTGCGCCAGAGACTGTACTCCCCTTCCACAACAGCAGTAAAGAAGAGTTGTCCATCCATCTCCACAAAATTCTTGGGGAACGAGGGCTTCCCAAACGCCGGTATATCGGTCAACTGTACAGGAAGCGATGTCTGTGTGAATGCGGTGTTCGGGGACAGGGCAAGTAGCGAGGCAGTCACAAACACAAGTGTAATCAACAAACGCCCAATGGACATACGAAAGCAACCCCACAATCGGAATGTGGTTAGGGTCATGATAGCCCCCATTATGGACAGATAGATAAACGACGACTTGACTTCTTCGCTATTTCTTATTCCCACAGTATGCCTATCTCTTCAAGAGTAGTGGTAGCAGCCCTGCAAGAGTATGCCAGATTATCTTCGTAGCTCCCATGCGTCCAGCATTTGTTGGCAACGCTAAAGATGTTCCTACTATCAAATCTGTCAAAGTTGATGCGGTCAAGCCTCAAATCGGTAAAGCGAAGCACAACCACCGGCACAAGATGCAATGCCCCAAATTGATCGACAATTGGGCAATACCCATAAATGCGTATTTCATCATGCCACGATATGCCTTGGTACTCTGCCAGTTCTGCTAATGCAACAGTGATATCTTTCCTAGCTTGACTATAGTCTACTTCGAATTCACGCAAGCTAAATGGGCTGTGCTTTAGTGCCAAAGATATAATAGGAGGCTCTATTCTACGAAAAAAGACCCGGTGGGGCTTTTTGTCTAGATTCCAATTTAGGGGCGGAATGTGCTCCTTGATATTATCCACGATCATTTCTTCCGGCAGTGGTTGAGGCGTAGACCTGACATACGGCAGAGGTGGTTCTGTTGCAATCCGCCGGATGTCGCCAAGCCGGATCTCTGAACTGCCTAATTGTAACCGAAGATCCGAAGAATCCAGAGAAACATCAAATACCAAGAAGCTCTCTGTGCGTTCATCAGATCCCAGACATTGTCCTAAAATGAAGCCAGGGTAATCGAGATGGGTGCCTTTGGGTTTGGGGGCGAATTTGTGATGAAGGTGTAAAATGGGTAAAACGCAGGGACGCAAAGGAGATGAAGATGAGGAACCGAGTAGAAAGGAAAGCAAAGTTGATGGAGAAGGCTGAGGAAGAGATAGAAAAGCTGCTGGACTGGATGGAGGAGACAGAAGCTCCAGACTTGTCTTCAATAGAGGATATCGTATTGAAGTTGAGAAAACGAATCGGTGAAGGGATGACAGAAGAAGTGATAGAAAATCAAGAATCGGTGCGGATGGTTCCTGGGCCAGCGTGTCCGGAGTGCAAAGAAGAAATGCACTATAAGGGAATGAAGGGGAAATCGGTGAGCAGCGAGGTAGGTGAAGTGAACCTAAATCGAGGCTACTACTACTGTGACTCCTGCCGAAGGGGTCTTTTTCCCCCTAGATAGGCAACTCAATATACAAGAGAGGAACTGGTCGGAGAGCCTGATACGAGAAGCAATTTGGTTGAGTGGCGTATCAGAGAGCTACGAACGGGCAGAGGAGATTTTGGTACGAATCGGCAAGCACGAAATGAGTGACAGTACGATTTGGAATCAAGTAAAGAAACGAGGGAGCAAGCTACAAGAAGCAGAAGAAGAACGAAAAGCCAGGGCAATAGCGCTTCCTCGGGTTGGTGAACGCCCTCGCCAACCCTCACCTAGCGCAGATCGAATGGGTGTTGCGATGGATGGAGGGATGGTTCATATTCGAGACGAGGGATGGAAAGAATTCAAGACAGGTGTCGTTTTTGAAATTGAGCAACGTCTTGTTCGGGACCCAGAGACGGATACCTGGAGTGAACAACCCTATGCGTCTAGCAACTCTTATGTGGCTCATCTGGGTGAAGCGCACTCCTTTGGACCACTCATCTGGGCTGAGGCTCAATCGAGAGGCTGGGAGGATGCCCGAGAGACCCAGACCATTGGCGATGGTGCATCCTGGATTTGGAATTTAGCCGACGAATATTTCCCCCTCTCCGTCAGAACCGTTGACTGGTATCATGCTTCTGAGTATCTGCACGATACTGCCAAACTCCTTTATCCCTCCACCCCATCTGCTTCTAAGCGTTGGTTCAACCAGGCCGAAACCATGCTCTTTCAAGGTCAAGCCGAATCCATCGTTGATTCAGTTGTCGGCAAAATGGAGGCCAAGCCTGAATTAAATATTGACGACCTCGCTTCCAACAACACCTATTTTCGCAACAACTACAAGCGCATGCAATACATGGAATTTCGAGAAGACGGCTTTCTTATCGGCTCTGGTGTCGTTGAATCGGCCATCAAACAGTTTAAAGCTCGCTTTACTGGTCCAGGCATGCGTTGGTCTCGACCCGGTTTACAGCGACTTATTCCCATTCGCGCAGCTGTTCTTTCTGACTCTTTTGATTCCCTTTGGGATTCCGTCTTTCCTCCTCCCCCAAACTAAAATACACCCAATCGAGATCATAGTTATCGTGTACAGCTTCAAAAATGTGATATGACTCTGAATAGGAGTTGCGATAGCTTCGTTCTCCTGATGTCAAGATGAACTCTTCGCCATCAATACAATCTCGAGCAGTCGTTCTGTTGCTAACATTACCGAGCATTAGTAGAAACACATCAAATCTTGGGGTATAGCCAGAAATGTTGGGCAGTAGTTCAATCTTGTCAATCGTGAAACTCCATCCTCGTTCTATGCCAACCGTTTGTGGTAAAAGTAATTTGTAAGATGGCGTAGGTGTGGGTGTCGCCGTAGGCGGAATGGAAGTCACAGTTTGCGTAGGGGTAGGTGTCGTTGTGAGGGGAATGGACGTCGCGATTTGCGCAGGGGTAGGTGTCGCCGTCGAAAGTTGTGTGACAGCCCCTTGCGCTGTGCGAACAGAGAATGTTAGAAATCCCATTATCAGTAAAGGAGTTAGAAATTTTCGAAATATTTGGAACATAATGTGCATCTCCTTGTTCTGCAACGAATGATACAGGTAGCCGAGTTCGGTAAGCCGTATTCTGCGGTAGGACTGATTGGCACCGTGTGGTGCCAACCGAACATTGTAGTTACCGATAAGTCTTGACCAGCGCGATCGTTACAACCTGATCCCATCGTCCTGGCCATCGACCAATAATGAAACCATCATTCGTGCATGAAAGATTACGAAGTTTTGCCGTAGCATTTCCCCAAGACAACAGCTTAATCGTAACGCCATTTTTTGGAGAGATTGTTGCCTCTAGCCAATCATCGGATTTCCAATAAAAAGGCTGTCTCCCTTTGGTACGGTCGCTAAAGTACTCTTGGTAGAAACCATGCAATGAATCGCCTTGTGTACCTAATCGTGCAAAGCCCCATCTTCCGAACCCAAATTTGAGTCTAATATTGGGGTTTCTGTTTTTGATCGCGATACTAACAAGTTGCGAGTCAACCATACCGTTTCCGCGTTTGGCCCATTCGACATGTTCAGCAATCATCTTTCGGCAATTTTTTGCGGACCCTACCTGTGCCTTGGCTGTAAAGGGACCCAATAGAAATGGGGTGAGCGCAAGGCTAAGAACAATAGTAAAAATCAACTTGATGGTTATATAGCGCTTAGTAGATCTGTAATGTGTTTTCTGGATCATTTGCTTTTGCTCCTTATTGTAAGTTATTTTTCGGGCAAATCTCAGCAACCTATGCTAAGGCCCCACACATCATTGCAAACAGTATGAACACCAAAATAAATAAGATAGCTATCAAACAGCCTTGCATGGAATTACCTCCTGGAGATGGATCGTGATAGATGATTAATAAAAAAGCATCAATAAATGGGTATCACAGATTTCGCTAGCTTAGGATCAGGTGGAGAGACAATCGTTCGATATTTCCATGCCAGCTTCGAATACACGAATTCATTTGGTCGTTGGTCCTCCGAGACTTTCCCAACCTTTCCAGCGACTGCTGTTCCACCACCGATGATGCATTGCGTTATCTCCACCTCTTACAAAACAATCAATGCGATTTGGTCCCCAAGATACACACTCTGGTGCAGAGGTCAATTTGCCTCCGAGACTTTCCCATCCTTTCCAGCGATTACCATTCCACCACCGGTGATGCATTGCGTTGTCTCCACCTCTTACAAAGCAGTCAATGCGATTTGGCTCCCAAGACACACACTCTGGCGCAGAGGTCAGTTTGCCTCCGAGACTTTCCCATCCTTTCCAGCGATTACCATTCCACCACCGGTGATGCATTGCGTTGTCTCCACCTCTTACAAAGCAGTCAATGCGATTTGGCTCCCAAGACACACACT
>JBCCHB010000182.1:0-31687 GCA_039028975.1 Chloroflexota bacterium | reverse complement strand
GCTCAACTCGGCGGCTTTCTCGCTCGCAAGAATGATGGTCACCCCGGCGTCACTTTTATCTGGCGTGGATGGCAACGCCTTTCCGATATCTCTGCCACACGCCTTATCTTTCATCCTATATAACTTGTGGGTAATGGTTAGCTAAAATAGACGGGCTACGATTACCGTCATTCACGGTGCTTGATGAGACATTTGGTATTATACTGCGGTCGAACGGTACAATTTTTATGAAGGTATTATTGTGTAAAGGAACGATATCAGCTCTGTCTGCCCGAAATTGAAGATGCTTGATACCAACTCGGTTATGGCATTAAGGTCAAATTGGATGCCCAAACTATCCATGTCGGAAGTGATCGCTTTATGGCAATGGAAGGGGTTGCCATTGACAAAGTTGTTGGAGCTAGCAGAGGAGTTTGAGAAAAACATGAGGATAAACTTCATCTCCTCCATAGCACCTAACGTACTTCTTGTAGGTGGTACATTTGTCTTCGGATGGGGACTGGTTACGTCCATTATCATTCAGCAAACAACTTCAGTGATTGCTATGTATAATTCCATACGTCCCTTACTGCAAAACAATGAAGAAAACAATTTCAATTCATCTCCCCTTGAACAATCTCCCCTCAAAAAGGAAGACTTGAATGATTCTCGTCCTCAGTTGGCTCTGTAAGTCACCCCAATTCAATGCACTGTCAGCGATTCGAGGAGCGGCTTAATGATGCCAATTTGGGACCTACTGTGGACGTATCTGTACGCCAAGAGTATTTTGGTATACCGACTGGTTCATTCAACTGGTACGTGTTGTCAGCCTGCTTGACGGACATCTTTTCAATCTCGACCAACATTGGGTTTAGCGCTTGAGCGTCAAGCTGACAGATATCGCATCCAATCATAAAGCCAAGCAGAATCCATCGAATTCCTCTCCGTATGGCTTGCGCCCAGGCAAGCCATATGGAGCATAGAGGCTGGTACCCCAGGGCGTGGCTCTCTGCGCTTTATTCGCTCTTTTGAATGGTATGCCAATCCATGTGAAACCAACTTCTCGCCGAAACACCTACGATATTGCTCCTAACTACGTAGAATTGATTGACGTGATAAGGAATCAGGTTGCCACCTTCATCAAGCAACATTTGCTGGGCAGCTTGATAAGTCGCTTGGCGTTGCTCGAAATCAAGCTCTGTGCGTGCCGCATCTAGCAGTTGATCAAACTCAGCATTTTGGAAAAAAGACTCGTTCCATGCTGCGCCGGAGCGCCAACCTTCGTTCAACACCTGATCGGCAGTGCGTTCATTCCAGTAGGAGGTGACAAAGGGTTGCACCATCCACACCTCAGACCAGTAACTATCGGGGGGCATTATTTCAATATTTACCGTAATACCTGCTTGGGCTGCCTGTTGTTGGTAAACTTCCGCCAGCGGAATCAGTTGCGGATCGATGTTTGCGGCATAAAGGGTTACCTCCAATCCATCTGCGTAACCCGCCTCAGCCAGCAATGCTTTTGCTTGTTCAATGTCCTGTTCACAATCGTCATTTCGTCGATAGGCATCCGCAGGTGAAACAGGCGTATCACAGCTAACTGTGCCTTCACCATCTAGTACCAAGTTGATGATCTCCTGGCGGTCGGCGACCAAGCGCATAGCTTGCCGCACCATCACATCATCGAAGGGAGGCGTGTCGGTACGCATTACCAACGTTGTCCAGCGGCCACTTGAGAAGCGCAGAATAGTGAAATCGTCGTTGCCATCAAAGAGCGCAACTTGATCCGGCGTAACGTCGAGTAGGATATCTGCCTGACCAGCTAGGGCCGCTGTTGTACGTGCTTCGGCGTCTGCCAAAGCAAAGAGTTCAATCCCTGCTAACTGAGATATTCCCTTCCAATAATTATCATTGGCTCGAAAGACCGTGACGCCTTCCACATCGAGATTTTCTAATACAAAGGGACCAGTGCCAATGCCGCTTGTGTTAATGGTTTCACTGCTACCTTCGGGAATAATAGCTGCACGTCGTTCAATAAGCAACAGTGGGAAGTCGGCATGGCCTTGGTTAAGCTGAAAGACGATGGTTTGGGTATCGGGCGTTTCTATGGCTTCGATCAATCCTAGTGTAGCCAGTAGGGGTGATGCGAAATCAGGATCGAGAATATGTTCAAAGGTGTAGGCAACATCGGCAGAGCTAAAGGCTTTGCCATCATGGAAGGTAACATCTTCGCGTAGCGTAAATGTCCACTCCGTTGCGTCGTCATTGGCATGCCATGCGGTTGCCAATTCGGGTTGGGGTACACCATCGGCATCAAGACGTACCAGCCGATCATATAAAAGGATAGTAGCATTGGTAAAGTCTACGGGGCTAGCCGGATCCAAGCTTTCCTGACCGTTCCAGTAGAGGAAATGGGGCATCTGTAAGACACCCCGAGTTGCACTGTCATCAGCTTCGACAGCCGCCATACCGGAGTCGGCTGCTGAATTCTCCGTCTGCACAGGCACGGTACAGGCGCTGAGCAGGAAGAGAACGATAAGTACCACAATTTTGATTAGGTGTTGTTTGATCATTATCTTTCTTTTTCCTTTATCTGTGTGTGATGTATTAACGATTATTCTCTCGATTCATCGGCCACTCACCCGAGTGGCTGACGAATTTGTATGCTGACAACTACTGTTCTGCGGGAAATCGTTATCTATACTCAGCTCTGTTTAAAAGCGGGTGTTTGGTCACTCTAATAGGGCTTAAGGAAAACATTTGTTTTCAAAGCGACCGCGGTATAAATCTCTATTGCAATCTAGAAATCTCCTTATTTTCTGGTCTTCGATGCTGTTGACGCTCATCTAATAGCGGCTTCAGGGCATTGTAAACGCCGATTGGCATATTGGATTGGTATAGGAAGAGGCAGATGGTCATGCCCCAACCAAAGAGGAATGTGCCGGCAATGCCGATGAGACAAGGTACGGTGGAGGCGACCAAATTCACGCGCATATTGGCGGCAAATTCATCGGAGAGTATAAAGAGGGTAGGCAGTTGGGCCAGCGTGCCATCCATAAAGACGATCTGGGCCGTGTCGGTCGCAATCGTCGTCGCGCCGCGCAATGAGACGGCAACATCAGCCGTTTTTAACGCAATCGAATCATTTATGCCGTCACCCACAAAACAGACTTTATGCCCTTCGGTCTGCAATTGAGCAATCAAATTCGCCTTATCCTCAGGCAGTACTTCTGCAAAAAAGCGTTTGATGCCCAGCTCTTCACTTAGCCGTTGGGTTGGTGCTTCATTGTCGCCAGAAATAATGACGGTATTAAGCCCACGCTGATGTAGGTGATGGATAACCTCATGAGCCTCTGGACGAATGGTAGGCTGCAACTCAATGGCGCCAGCTAATTGTCCATCCACTGCAACCAACACCAGTGAATTCCCCTGGGCATGACTTGCCCCCTGTTGCTCAGCAATTTCAGGGGGAATCGCAATGCCCTCCATTGTCATAAAGCGCTTGCTCCCTACCCCTACAATACGTCCACCAATCATCGTTTTGAGGCCATAGCCAATCTTGTATTGCGCATCCTCTAGCTGAGGCAAATCCAGGTTTCGCTCGGTCGCCGCTTGCAAAATGGCACGGGCAATAGGGTGGCTCTGCTTGGCCTCTGCTGCGGCCGCGTAACGTAAGAGGTCGTCTTCTGTGAGTGCCAACCCATGTTCATCATTGCAACAGAAGATTCGGCAAACAGTCGGTTGTTCCAGCGTCAAGGTGCCTGTCTTATCAAAGATGACCGTATTTACTTCGGCCAGCACCTCCAATGCGCGTCCGTCTTTGACGAGGATGCGTCTTTGCGCAGCCACCTGCAAATAGCTCAACATGCTCAAGGGGCCGAAGAGGATCATCCTAGCCCCAGGATAATACCAAAGGACAGCAACCGCACCGCTGGCACCGAGAATCGGCAAGGCCATAAGGCTAAGGCCCACCACCGGCACAGCCATTCGGTTTAGCCAACGGTCTGTACGCGACTGGAGTGTACGCTTATAATCCGTGGTTTGACTTAACATCTCTGTGATCTGGGCCGCTACGGTTGCATTACCCGCCTTTTCCACACGAATGTAAAGGCAACCCGCCAACACTACCGTTGCAGCCAGCGCCGGATCACCAACACTTTTTTCCGCTGGTTGCGATTCACCGGTCAACATGTGCTGGTCAACTGTTGCTACGCCGTTGATAATTACTCCATCCACAGGGATCATCTGCCCTGCCTGTACCACGACGGTATCGTTGGTCTGCACTTGGTCGATTGGTGTCTCGACCTCAACCCCATCAATTAGCATCCAGACAGTACGTATTTGTCCACCAAAGAGATCCGCAACGCTCTGCCTGGCGCGGTTTTCGGTTTTGGCAACAAGATAATAGTTGATTATGCCAAGAAACATGGCAAATGCAGAGGTAAAAACAAAGCCGCCCAAAAGGGCTGTCGGGACGAAGAGTGCCCATACAGCTCGATAGTCAAGACGACCTTCTTCGGCAAAAATGCGGTATGCATCTTGAAAAAACATCCGTGCAGAATAGAGGGAGCAGAGAGCACTAGGTAGATAGAAGATGGGGCTTAGAATTAGACCTAGAGTCGCCAAACCCAAACCTGCGACAGATACAACCAAATTGTTTTTTTGAATTGACTCCGCATCTTGTTCCGAGCTGGCATCGTAATCGGCATTGAGCGACTGCTGATACTCCTGGCGCGCATCACCAAATAGATCCTGAGTCAGTTCTCGAAGGTCTGCCAGTACACCGCCTGTTTCTGGAGGGTAAAGGGTGGCGGGTTTTGGTTCACCATCGATTAAGACATCACCCAGTCGCAGTGGTTTCGATTTGCGGTAGGCGGCTAGGCCGATCAGCCCAGCACCACCCGTTAGGATAAGTGATGTAAAAAATGGCACGCTCAATATCTCCTCTATTCATCTGAATCCAAAAGAAATTCACTTGGACTCTGCTGATAGCGGAGCAAAGGCTGCATGGCGTTGGCAATGCCGGCGGATAGTCCCGTCCATGAGAGCAGGCATGCTGTAAAGATGCCAAAATTCAGGAAAAAGACGCCACCTAAACAGATCAGACCTGGGAGCGTACCAGCAAGAAAATTGCGCTTCATATTGGTTTCTAACTTATCGGAGATGGCAAACAAGTTGGGCAACTGCTGTAATGTGCCATCCATAAGAATCATTTGGGCCGTATCCATGGCCATGGTGGTCGCGCCTCGCAATGAGATGGAGACATCGGCCTTTTTGAGTGCAATCGAATCGTTGATGCCGTCGCCAATAAAACAGACTGATTTACCTGCTTGTTGAAGCTCTGCTACCAACTTTGCCTTATGCTCGGGTAAAACTTGTGCAAAATAGTGGTCAATACCTAGCTTCTCTGCAAGGTTTTGCGTAGGAGCCGCCTGATCCCCGGAGATAATGTAGAGTTCCATCTGGCGAGCCTTCAATGCCGCCACCACTTCTGTGGCCTCTGGACGAATGGTGGGTTGTAGCTCTATCACACCAGCTAGCTCTTTGCCAATAGCAACATAGATCAATGAGTGGCCTTGTTGATGAGAGGCTCTTTCAATGGATTGTACGGCTTCAGAAATGGGGATCTGCTGCTGTTCCATAAAGCGTGCGCTGCCAACGTACACTTGTTGGGCAAGGGCATTCTTCTCTTGAACAGTTACCTCTAGCCCGAATCCAGTTGTGTAGGTCGCCTCAGCAATGACTGGGATCTCTACCTGACGGCTTTGGGCCTCTTGCAGAATGGCTCGAGCAATGGGGTGAGTCTGTTTATATTCAGCAGCCGCGGCATAACGCAAGACATCTGCCTCCGTCCAGATAGCTTCTGAACAGTCTGTTTCTGCATTTCCTCTCGCTGCAACGGCTCCGCACGCGTGAATTTTGCCAACCGTCAGCTGCTCCAACGTCAGCGTACCAGTCTTATCGAAGACGATGGTGTCAACTTGCGAGATGAGTTCCAGTGCTCGGCCATCTTTGACCAAAATACCTTCTTTGGCTGCAATCTGTAAAAAGTTCAAGATACTCAATGGACTTGTGTAGCGAAGTTGAAAGCCCACAAAACAGCTAAGGAGTGCGGTTGCACTTACAGGACCTAACAATCCCCACGTCGCTGCACCAAGAGCCAATGTGGGTAGAACGCTTGCATTGGCAATCTTCTCTCCTCTCAATTCAATGGTAGAACGGTAGTCAGCCGTCTGCTTCAAGATTTCGCTAATCTGTCCGGTTACGGTTTCAACGCCAGCCTTTTCCACACGGATCATCACTTCGCCAGAGACGGCCATTGTCCCTGCGTAGACGGTATCCTCAACACTCTTTTCCGCTGGCTGGGCTTCCCCGGTCAACATATGTTCGTCTATTGTGGCAAAGCCACTCACAATTTTGCCATCTACAGGAACCATTTCACCTGCGTGAATGATGATTACATCACCAGAACGGATCTGTTCAATTGGGACCTCCACTTCCATGTCGTCCCGTTGACACCAGGCAACACGAGGCATTTCTCCAAACGCATTGGCCAAATTATGCTGGGAACTGTCCCGTGTCATGTGTAGTACTTTCGTACTACACATATACAGAGCGTCAAACAAAGAAAAAATCCAAAAGTTTCGCAAAAACAGTAAGGAAGTTTGGCCAACCGCAATCATGGCATTGACACCAATTTTGCGCTCTTCTTTTACGTCTAAGTAGGCTTGTCCTGCAGTAGATAAAGCCTGTTTTAACAGAAGAGGTACACTCAGCCACATCAATGGTGGGCAAAGGACGGCAGCGGCTGAATTCATACCAAAGAGAACAACGCTCTCTGTTAGTTGGCGGTTGATGGCTTGTTCCTCTGGCGTGATTTCCGCAGGCTGCTGAGCAAGCTTAGTCGCCAGACCACGGGATTGGGCATGCTTCTCCAGTGCAAAATGCCTTTGGACAAAGGTCTCACCTTCTTCATAGAGCGCATCCAGGAGGGGATCGACCTGTTCGCTCTGGAATTTCGTCAATTTCTTCATGACAGGTGGCGTTCCGCGGTCAGGAGACAAAGTTGATGGGACTGTTAAGGCTGAAGCAAGTTTTGTTTTTTTGAAAATACTTTTCATTGTTGGTTTTCGTATCGAGGTTAGGCAACGTCTGCATGATGCAGTTGATTACCGACCTCCAGCATAAGATCATTTGTCGACATTTTTTTTGCAGGTCTCATCAGATTGGCGATCCCAATAGCCAAAGCTGTTTGGTTTAAAATAATGGATTGTAGAATGCCAAAATGGAGCCAAAATACGCTGGCAAGGCAAAGAACCCCCGGTACAACGGTAGCCACCATGGCCGTCTTCATACTCTTCTCGTAGCTTTTGGCGATATCGAGTAGTTGACACAATTTCATCAGATGTACATCCATTAATATAATCTGTGCAGTATCTGTGGCAATGGTAGAGGCACCAGAGAGTGAGATGGAGACATTGGCTTTCTTTAGTGCAATCGAATCGTTGATGCCATCACCAATATAACAAACAACTTTGCCTACTTTTTGTAGGCCCTCGATCAAATTGGCTTTGTCTTCTGGCAACGTATTGGCAAAGTAATGGTCGATGCCGAGATCTTCTGCTAGCCTCCTAGTTGGCGCATGGTGATCGCCTGAGATGATATACGTAGATTGGATACCGCGGGAGCGTAACCCATCAATAACCGATTTTGCTTCAGCCCTCACAGTGGGACACAATTCTAATGCACCTATCAATCTGTCATCCATGGCAACCAGCACAAGCGTATGCCCTTGTTCATGTGCGGACGCTTCAGCCTCCTGTATCAATTGAGGGATACAAATATTCTCTACGCCCATAAAACGACTGCTACCTACCCGAATCAGTCGCTCGCCCAGCTTGGCCATAAGGCCATATCCCAATTTATACTCGGTACTATCGACTTGAGGTACACGGATTTGTTCACTCTGTGCTTCTTCAAGGATTGCTCTAGCGATAGGATGTTGCTGTTTGTATTCGGCGGCCGCGGCATATTTCAACACCTCATCCTTGGCGACTCCATCACACGCATAGATCTGTCTGATAGATGGAATTTCTTCTGTCAGTGTACCTGTTTTGTCAAAAACAACGGTGTCTACCTGATTCAGCAGTTCTAATGAACGCCCATCTTTGATAAGGATACCTTGCTCGGACGTCAGGTTGAGAAACTTCAAAATACTGATGGGTGCAAGCACGCGCATATTGTAGCCAAAATTGGCGTTGAGAATCCCAACGGCACAATTGATCCCCAAAAATGGTAATGCACAAAGGCTAGACAATAGCATGGGTACGGCGGTTTTGTCGGCGATGGCTTCACCTCGTGATTGGATAGAGGCCCGGAAATCCGCAGTATTATTCAGAACTTCACCGATTTGTGCTGCGACAGTCTCTTCCCCGGTCTGTTCAACTTTGATATGTATTTTGCCCGAGAGCACCAGGGTCGAGGCAAAAACCGGATCGCCGCACCCAATCTCCAAAGGCTGAGATTCACCCGTAAGTTTATGTTGATCGATGGATGCCACGCCATTGACAATCGTACCATCAATTGGAATTGTCTCGCCTGAATTGACGACGATAATATTACCATGCATCAATTTCTCGAACGGAATCTCTACTTCTACGTCGTCCACCAGTATCCATAACGAACGCGGTTGCTCGCCAAAGACATTGGTCAGGCTTGCGCGTGAATCATCCTCCGTTTTGGCTAGGATTTTGCGGGAAGCACTGATAACCAAGCATCCCCAAGCAGCCATCATAAAATGACCTGTTACCAAGCAGGTTCCCCAGAGGATCGAGTCGAGTAAGGATATCCTCACTTTGCGTTCTTCGAATAGCGATTTACCCGCTTCTGTAAAGTACCACCTCGTAACACCAGCTCCGGTTAGGAGCAAGCCGGCCATCCCAAGTGCTGGACTGATAACAATTCCAGCAATGCCCAAGCCTAATGCGGCCGAAAAGGTGACGATTTGCTGATTAATGTCCTGTGCGTCTAGATGCTTCTCACTCGTATCGGCAACGGCGATAGCCTTGTTCGATGGCGAGACGGAATTGTCCTGCCTTTGGTGCTGAAATTTCGTTTTTATCTGTTCAACTATCGTTTTCGTTAAGGTTTGGAACCCTGCTTGTTTTTTTTGCCCCTGGTCGCCGAAGAACGTGTTCACAGTTCTCTTCTGTGCGGGCTTAGGCATGATCTCTGTTGGCTCTTGCAGAAACGTTGCCAACCTTCTTCGTCTTCTTTGCGTCCTCTTATATCTTTGGTTAACGGCATACAGAGCACTGCCGCCAACGGCAACTGTGATAAACATTCGTCCTTCTTTCGTCTCTGTTTGGAACAGCAGTCATTCGTCAGGTGTTTGGGTGCTTGACGAAATGGTTCCGGTTAATTAGGTTTGGGTTTGGTATTTACAGGATCGATGGGTTGTTATGCTGCGGTTGTCATAAATAAGGATAATTCGATATTATTTTAGGCGAGTAGCTCATTCTCATCTATGACAGAGCCAAGTAAGACTTTCGGTATTGCTTGCGTTTCCTAACCCTGCTTGTACTGGGTTGGAATGTTGTAGTTGATGGACACATGACGGGCAGGGGCTCTCATCTGTATCAATAGATAACTAGACAGTACATTTCTAACGAACTCTATAGATCATTTTTCATAGTATACTATCTGAGCGTGGATCAAACGTGGATCAAACGTGGCATAGGCGTGGAATAAATGTGTTGTTTGCCTTAAAGTTTTAAGTTTTGGACAAAATTACATACAGGACAGAGTTGGGTATACCGTTCGGAGGTTTTGTCCTAACTGGGGAACAGTGTACTATTATCAGTAATCAATGAACTCCGACTACAAAACAATCAATAGGATGCACCCAAATGACCAGAGAACTTAAAAACGTATCAGGAGCGTGCCTCTGTGGCGAGATCACCTTTAACGTAAATGGCCAAGTATCAGCATTCCACATGTGCCACTGCACTCGCTGCCGTCGCTCAACTGGCACGGCCCATGCCTCGAATATCTTTACGGCACCGGACAACATTACCTGGCTCTCAGGTGAGGCGAATATCCGTCGCTTTGAACTGCCAGAGGCAGAGAGGTTTGCCAAGCAGTTCTGCCTCAAATGTGGTTCGTTATTGCCCTATATCAATCGGGCAGGCACAGCACTTGTTATTCCAGCGGGCAGCCTGATAGGTGATCCTGGCGTTGTACCTCAGGACAATATCTTTTGGGATGAGCGGGCAGCTTGGTACGACGCAGGTACAGCTTCTGTTAAATATGCTGAATACCCCACATAATCAGAAGTCCGTAGTCAGCTTGTCCTTGTGAAGATGGGGATGGCTCGCTTGGCCCAAAGTCGGCTCTGCCGATGTATTTCCTATTTTGGTCTGCCCTGACCTGTAAATAACAAAGATGAAAAGATTGGAAAGATTAAGAATCTCCGCAATCTCCTAATCTTTGTTCAATTTTCATTCCCTGTGGTGTAGCTTGTTGCATATCTAACTACTGATAATGTGAGGTGGCTACGCCATATTGCGGTCGATTTGAAAACCGTAGGTTTCGACGGCTCTACTAGAGTAACTAAACTATGATTTTCAAACGGAGCCGGATATAACAAAGAGAGGAAAACGTGATGACAACAGAAAACCGACTATCCATGCCAATGGGAGAAGCCATCTTTTCCCTACGAGCCATTCGTCGCTTAAAACCAGATCCCATACCCGATGAGGATATCCGCGACATTTTAGAAGCGGCCATTCGGGCACCCAGTGGCGGAAACACCCAACCCTGGCACTTCTTGGTTGTGAAGGACGCAGCGTTGCGTGAACAGTTTGCGCCTTTATACCACGAAGCATGGTGGGCCAAGCGACACGATGCTGGCTATCATGGCCCAGAGGATCTGCCAGAAAAGTATCGCTCGGCCATGCGATTAGCCGATGAGATCGGTCAAGCTCCTGTGCTAATTTTTGCCTGTGCCACGTCTAAGGGCGAAGTCGCAGCAGGGTCAGTCATTTCAGCTGTACAGAATTTATTGCTAGCTGCTCGGGCACTGGGCATTGGCGGAACCATCACGACGCTGCATCCCACTGTAGAAGAACGGGTACATGAGTTAATGGGTATTCCTGATACAGCTCAGATCGTCTATTGTCTGCCCATGGGGTACCCCCGCGGGCGCTTTGGACCCACCCAGCGCAAACCGTTGGCCGAAGTCAGTTCTTATAACCAATGGAATGCTGGTTTACCATGGGACTAAAATAAATCCTATTGGTTCAACCGGATCTCACAAGATTGACAGAAAAAATGAACAGGGATTAGCCAGATTTTTAAGATTAGAAGAGAAAAATCTTCGTACTCTTTAAATCCTTGTTCCATAAAGTTGTCAACCTCATGAAATCCCAGAGAGCCATTCTATCTTGAGATAATTCAGTTTTGTCAGTCGATACGAACAACGACTACATTGCGTCAGTTGCAGACATCGTCGATAGAATTGGCTATATCGCTGCTTCATATAAGAATTGAGGAACTTACCATGACAAAGTCAAAGAAAAAAGTTGTTATCACCTGTGCATTAACTGGTGGGATTCACGGCAAAGAAGCCAATCCCAATTTGCCCGAGCAGCCCGATGAGATTGTGGATCAGGGAATTGCCGCGTGGAAAGCCGGTGCAGCCATCCTCCACGTTCATGCTCGTAACCCTGATGGCAGCAACACCATGGAGCCAACCATCTATCAAGAGTTGCATGAACGCCTTTGCACAGAGACCGATGCAGTGGTGCAGCTAACCACTGGCGGTAGCCCAGTGCTGCCCGTGCAGGAGCGGCTCAATACGGTGCTGCTCAATCCAGAGATGTGCTCGCTCAACATGGGCATGCTCAACTTTTTTATTCGCGGGGAGCGGGTCTTCTTTAGCAATCATCGGGAAGATATTGAAGTCTTTGCCGAGGAGATGAAAAAGCGTGGCGTCAAACCTGAGTTGGAAGTCTATAACATCGTCATGCTGGAGGAAGTCCAGTATTTGCTGGGGACAGGATTGCTAGAGCCGCCCTATATTGTGAATATCGTAATGCACACACCTACCCAAGGCGGCATGAGAGGGACCCCACAAAATCTACTGGATGCTGTCAGCCGCCTACCAGAAGGGACTATCTGCAATGTTAGCTCCATGGGCGGCACCCAGCTTAACATGAGCACAATTGCCATGGCTATGGGACTCAATGTTCGAGTGGGGATGGAGGATAATGTCTACTATCGCTATGGCGAATTGCTGGAGAATAACGCCCAGCTTGTGGAGCGAACCGTGCGTATCGCCCGTGAACTCGAGTTAGAACCAGCCACAGCTGACGAAACGCGGGAGATGTTAGGGTTACGAGGGAGAGAAAACGGGAAATTGCCTCCCATTTTGGTGGCATAAGGAGATGCTGTTTTCTAATGTAGGCAAGCTGTATCTATCGCGGTAATCGTTCCCTGCTTCACATAGACTGGGTTTGTCGAAGCCAGACGTTCTCTTCGACAAGCCCAAGGACTGAATGCATACCTGGCAATACAGATTGTTGATATCGAAAGGATGAAGCGATTACAATGCCCACACCCAGGCTAGTTTGCACGATATACTTAGGAATCAAGATCAAATAAAACCCTCAACTTCGGTCCTGTCATCTCGAGTACCCGAGAGATCTTCCATTACGTTTTATTAAATTTTCAATCCTTATCTCTGCCCTAGATGACAAGGCTTCATCCAACTGAATACGGTACTATTTTTCATCTATAGCCAACCCCAGTATGCCATCAAATTAGACTGCCCCACGGCTCTCTCAACTGCAACTGCTCCCCTAGCGCTTCATACACATCGGGCAAATCAAAGGCCTCCAAGCAGTTGGGGAGAAAGCTGGACAAGGGCCAGTTGTGCATAGGATGATCGATTAGCATCTGGTAGCTGGGAAGGTAGTTCACTAGCAGACAGTCAGGTTGGGATTTATGAAGGAGGGCCGCCAATGCTGTTGCGACCGAACCGACACCTCGCCCAATCAATTGAATCTCAGCCCCAGCATCTTCCAACAGATCCACGGTGCGCAATAAATCATAGACGCGATGGCCTAGGGTACTCTCGCCCAGTTGGCTTGCATAGGCCGCATACATATAGTCGGCACCATATGGTTCTAACATGTGGCTGGAACCACAAGTCAACGGGAAGCTTTGGCCCGAACCTCTCAAATCCACAGCCAGAATCTCTTCGCCATGTTTCGTACGCTCTAGCAGCCAGGTAAGTTCCTCCATATCCGACTCACTGGAAAGGTGGCCAACATAAAGCGTGACTGCTCCCGTAGGCAATCGACAGGCATTCTCCAACTCACCGTACATAGTCAAGAGGACCTGGAGCCCCGGCTCAGTTTCAATGGCAAATTGATAGCCCTTCAATCGATCTACATCTCGGCCACCGCTGCTACGTAATACGCGGTAGTGGGGCAAATCGTCTGTCCGCTGGAGCTTGAGATACTGCCTGACCGTCTGCTCTAATTCGACCCGGGAGATTGGTCGTCGTTGCTCTTGCAAGTAGCGGGAACGGGCCTGGGTAAAGGTGAAGATCTTTTTGCTGCCGAAGGGGATAATTTCACCGTCAGCCGCATTGAGATCGGCAGCGGAGATCTCCTCTAACGCTGGCTCCTGCCACGAGTTGCCTTGAGATGCCAAGCCAGCATGGTTGATAAAAAAGCGATACATGGCTTCCCTGGCATGTTTGTGAAAGCCGTGATCAAGAGGGCCAATGCTCATCTCTACCGAATCTGCTGATCCGAGCAGGCGATGAATCCGCTGGAGTTCACCAAAAGCTTGCTTTGCGCCCCGTAGATCAAAGAAACAATTCTCCTCTGATAGAATTAGAGTGGGTCGGGGCGCATAAGCCAGAAGCAGATCGGCCTCATCCAGCCCTAATTCGAGGGAACGAGGCGGGCACTGTTCCGCATCGGCCGGCAGCTCATTCTCCAGATTGGCTAACCAACTGGTGATGTAGCAATCGGGTGCGGCCATGGTCACCCGCGGATCCAGCGCGGCAACAAAGGTTGTTTGGGTCCCCCCGCCAGAGCATCCCGTCACGCCCACTCGGCGACTATCTGTCTCTGGGCGCCCCAGCAGATAGTCGAGCCCACGTATGGCATCCCAGGCAAGCCAGCTTCCCAGATAATCGCCCGTCAACAACATACGATTCCCGATCAGATTATGCGCCAACGTTGGGCGAGGTGATGGCCACGATGGCGAGACACCATCTTCTTCGTAAAACTGGGTCCGTTCCCCCTGGGAAACAGGATCTACCATTAGGACAGCAAACCCTTTATGGGCTAGCCCTTGGGCGAAAAATTGGTAGGGTCCGTAGCTTTTGCCCTCTTCGGAGTGACCACACAGCCCCAAAACGCAGGGCACCTCTTGGTCCATTTGGGCAGGCAAGTAGAGATTGGCGCTGACCATAAAACCCGGTCGGCTCTCATAGACAACTTTTTCGATGCGAAATGCACCCAAATCGAGAACACCGGTCGTCTGGGCATTGAGCGGACTTCTAGCGGGCAGGGCGGGAAAACATTGGGTTACCTTGGCACGCACGTCCCGCACATATCGCTCGGCATCGGCTAAGGTCTGTACTTGGGCCAATCGGGCGCTTCTCTTGGCCATAACGGCCCGCACCCGCTGGACGTAGTATTCATGGACCATATGTCCATAACGATTGTTGAACATGGATCATCCTTATCTGGAGGCAAACCCCCAGCCGCACTCGGCATTCTCATTCCAGACCGAACTGACTGGGGCATTGGGGTGCTGCTGCACTTGTTCTGCATATTCACACGTATGTACATGCCAGGCACTGCAAATGGTAACGGAAATCGTCATGAGGTCTCTCCTCCTCTGGAGGTGACGCTAAATTCAGAGACAATATCCTTATCGAGGCCACTCGGGATCAGCGACTCCCAACATTGAACGGGGGATTCGCCAAGTATAGCCAGCAGGTTCGCTTTCAGATCAGCTATGGCTGGCAACAGCTCACTGTCCGCTGAACCATGGGATGCAAGACGAGTTAGCGCGTCCATGGCAAAGCCCACGTTGATCACGTTCTTGTCGGACCGAATCACCTCTTTTAATGCCTCGATGGTTGGTTCTAACGAAGCCCCCATCACTTCGGCTCCATGGGAAGAGAGAATGACAAGGGACCAGAGCACATTCTCCCGCACGGCTGAACGGACTCGTTCAAAACGCTCCTGGCCAAAGTCAACGCCGCTTCCTTCGCAGACATCACAATCATCGGTCGGGCGCACAAACTTAATGGAGCGACCTTGGGCTAAGTCCATGGCCAGCCGATTCTCTTCACACGAGAGGCTCTGCACCAACGCGTCCAAGCAAGCAGGGATCAGCGATTGGCCAACACCCGTGGCAATGGCCCGACGCCCCAGGCACCCTAGCGTACCAGCAGCCACAGAACGGACGTAGACGCTTGGGTCGGACGCTAACCGATCAACCACCACTTGCAAAACCTCATCCGTGAGAGGGCTGGCATCACCCAATCCATAGACTCCCGCTTTGCGGACCCACTTGGCGGGTGAATTGGCCGCTTCTAGAAAGGTACCTGTGGCATCTGGTCCCACCGCAATCAAGCCATAGGTGGCGGCACGACGCACGCTCTCTCGGTCATTGTAGAGTGCTCTCCCCAACAGGTTGGTGGCCAACGCCGTATCACCGATGGCGGCGAGTTTATAAGCAGCACCGATACGGACGGATTCGGCTTGGTCATACTTGGCGTGTAGTTGGTCGAATAGCTTATTGGCCGCTCTCTCTCGAGCATCTGGAGACAAAGCTTCAGTTTCAGGACGGGGTGGCGGCGCTTGGCCCGTCTGAATCCAGTGATGGTGGTAGCGCCAGACGGTGGTCACATCGTCGCCCACTTCAGAGAGATCAATGTTGGTTAATGGGTCGACGCCCAGATTATGCCAACTGATGGTGCTGGTCGAATCAATAGAAGAATCACCAGTTGAAACACCTGTAGATTCACTACTGGAGAATAAGGCGTCAGTCGTTCGGTAGAGCCAGAAGCGCCACATAAAGCGGGGATTGTCTTGCCAGGTGCGCCAGTCGTCCCGCCGGTGGTTGCCCCGGTGAAAGGTATTGTGAGAATAGATTACAACGCTGCCAGCCCGGAGCGGAGCCGCGGCAAATGAGCGGACAAGAGGCCAACCTGTATTGGTAACGGCCTCCCGCATCCGAATGTCGTGGGCCGTGCGACCGTGGAGAATCTCCTCCAAATCGTATTTGGAATCAGGGCCACTAACCGGCTCTCTCTCCATTCTGCTGAGCATATAGTCGAAATCCAAATGATCGGCACCGGCAAAGTTGTCCTGATTTTCTTCGTGGTTGTAGGTCCAATATTGGGAGTAGGGGATGGTTGCGGTTGGCCCCATCTGCTCGGTGACAGGTTGGGGATAGTAGAGCATCTCGATCTGCACGGCTTGGTGGTGACGTTGTTTTCGGCTGTTGTACGGGCCGTTGTCATCTTTGTGCCAATGCTGATCCCGTGCGCCGCTGGTAAAGGAAGCGTTATGAGTAAAGGGAACAATGGCCCAATTTTCACCCACAAGTTGATTACAGGCAGCCCGGAGTCCAGGCGAATTGAGGAGCTCGAGCACAGCCGGTACATTGGCAGGCGTCACGCGCTCTTTGGCGTCGTAGGCAGCCTTCTCCTGCTGATAGACCGTGGCATGGACCTCTGCTGGGATGCCCAAACTTTCTGGTGCCAGCACCACCAGTCCTCGGCTGACAAAATCCTGGACCAGTCCCTTTGGCGCTGTATAATTGATGGAAGATAGGGGAGATATGGATGACTCTTTGTGATGATTGCTCAGGTTGTTGCTGCTCAATTGATCACCCTCCTTTTGTGTAGATTAATGGTATAGAATCTTGAAAGGCAGTAAAGATATGAAGTTTTCTATGAGGGGATTTAATTCTTCATATGCTGCCCCGGAAATAGTCCAAAGTATCAAGGCCACGGGCCGAAGTCAGTTACCTCAGATATAGACTCTGGACTTTGGACACTAGACTTTGGACACGAGACTCTGGACTTTGGACCCTGGACTCTGGACTAATTTTCATCCTTCTGTACTCATTGTTTCAAACAGTGTACCCGCACTCCCCACGCGCTCAATCTCAATTCTCAGGTTGCTGTCTTCCGTTATGGAAACCAACTCGACCGGAGAGCCTGGAATGATCAGGCTACCTTTTTGTAGGGTCATTCCTCGTTGGGTCAAGTAGTTCACCAACCAGCGTAGAGAGTGGAGCGGGCCACCCATAATTTCGCTAGCCGGTGCTTGGGTAATCAGCCGTTCATTCTTATAGACGCGAAACAGTTCATCTTGAAAGGATAACGCTTCTGGCGAGACTCGTTGGCTGCCGATCACCAGCCCTGCCCAAATGCCGCCGGAGGCGATTAGCTCTTGGGAAGTGGGCGCTGCAGACCAGAATTTGAAGTTGTGTAGCTCAATTCCGGGACTGACGTAGTCGATGGCGTCAATGAGTTCCTGGTCCGAGGGATCTTCGTCCGTGAGGTCCTTGCCTATCTTGATCACCAGCTCCGGTTCGATGGCACAATTGAGATACCCACGCCAATCAAGGTGAACGCTATCTTCATACAGGTAGGGAGAAAATAGCCTAGCGCTGATCGGCTCCTTAAGTCCGAATTGGGTGCGGATGGCAGAGCTGGTGCAGCCTACTTTGAAGCCAACAACTTGCTCGCCGCGCTCCACCCGCAGTTGAGCCACCTCATCTTGTATCTGGTAGGCCTCCTCAAGTGACAGCTCAGACATTGATGGGACCGCTTGGCCAGACCATTCCCGATGATAGAAGGCATGATAAAAACTTTCGCTTAATGAATGAATATGGCACCCCCGATGTTGTTTGCCCGCGGTCGTTCCATGCTCAGTCGATCTCAATGTCACTCTGTTTGGTTACAGTCGCTTGCGACGGAACCGAAGAGTCTCTCATTGATATTGGGAACGACTGATTCTTTGCCAAATTGTACTACAGAGAGCATACTCTTCCATAGCCAGTCTTTCCCAAATCAACTATCATGTCAAAATGACCAAATAACTATATATACTGGCGGTCGTGATAAACGAACATTTCTACCAGAAAGAAAACTGTGCATTTTTGCGCAGCCTACGTATAATTGGGCTTTGCTACATTCTATAGTCTACATGGATCTGTTCAATTTGGTGTAAAGAAGCCTAAATAAGGTTTCTAATTGAACTGTATTGCCCTCTTCTTTTGAAAGGCGAAGAGATGAAAATCCAACCCAAGTCAGACTCAAAAACCCCCATTGTCCTAGAAAACACTACGCTGTTGGATGTGGTTCAGGGAGCGATGCAGCCCAATCAGCGTGTCGTTGTTCGGGAAGGACGTATTGAGCAAGTAGAACCAATGGCGGCTGAACGAAGGGTGTCCGAGGATGCCCAAATTGTGGATGTAGCTGGTAAGACGATCATGCCTGGCTTATGTGATGCCCATGTTCACGTCACGGCCTGGACGGCCAACGTCACTGAGATCTTGCGTACGTCTCCTTTCTATACAGCGGCACGCACGGCCGAAATCCTGGAGGACATGCTCATGCGCGGCTTTACCACCGTGCGGGATGAGGCGGGAGCGGACTATGGAATCGCTTTTGCCGTGGACGAGGGCTACTTCGTTGGGCCACGGGTTTTCTTCTGCGGCCAGGCCCTCTCTCAAACCGGCGGGCATGGTGATACCAGGGGCCGGGGTGAAGAGACTGTCATCGGCTTGGGTCAGTCAGCCGCGTTGGGACGTCTTTGCGACGGGGTGGATGCTGTACGTGCAGCCTGTCGAGATGAAGTGCGTAAAGGGGCCAATCACATCAAGCTCATGCTCTCGGGTGGTGTCGCGTCACCCACAGATCGCATCTCCAATGACCAATTTTCGTTGGATGAAATCCGGGCTGCGGTAGAAGAAGCTGAGATGGCTGGACTCTACGTCACCGGCCACACCTACAGCGCTCGGGCCGTCAATCGGGCCATTGAATGCGGTGTCCGCTCTCTTGAACACTGTAATCTCATCGATGAAAGCAGCATTGAATTATTCCTCAAGCACGATGCCTATATGGTGCCAACCCTCTCTACCTACGATGCGTTGGCCAAAGAAGGGGTTGAAGCGGGCTTGCCTGAGGCACTCCATGCCAAAGTCTTTGAGGTGCGGGATGCCGGGATCAGAGCATTGGAGATGGCTCATCACGCTGGGGTCAATCTAGTCTATGGGACCGATCTGCTGGGGCAGATGCACAAACATCAACTTAACGAATTCAGCATTCGTAGTCAGGTGCAAGCCCCCATCGACATCATCCGAGGGGCCACAGTCAACGCGGCAGAACTCTTTAACGAAGTAGGGGAAACTGGCGTGGTAGCCACTGGTGCTCGGGCCGATCTCCTGATTGTGGATGGTGATCCGCTCAATGACCTTGGCTGTCTACAAGACCCGGATCGTTACTTACACGGCATTATGAAAGGTGGCGTATTCTACAAACTTGAGAGTTGAGGCTCGAGTTATATTATCTTTCTGGAACCGTCTGGGTGTATAGAAATGGACACGACAATTCTGCTAGTGGATGATCAAGAGAATGTGCGCAAATCCATCGGTGACTATTTAACCAATCATGGCTTCCACGTTGTATTGGCAGAAGGCGGTGCAGAAGCCATTGCATATCTACAGGTCAACACGCCAGATCTGATTATTTTGGATGTAGAAATGCCCTCAATTGATGGCTTAGATGTTTGTCGCGAAGTTCGACGCAGCCCCAATTGGATCCCTATCATTATGATCTCTGGTGAGCGGAAAGAGGTCATCGATCGAATCATTGGCTTAGAAGTTGGTGCAGACAAGTATCTACTCAAGCCCTTTGAACTGCCCCTCTTGCGGGCAGAGATGTGGCCACTCCTACAGAAGGCTAGAGCTTCTGCCCAGGAGGGTAAACCATCTTCGTACACTTACAAGGACTCTTATCTTCAGATCGATCAGAGGAATCGTCAGGCAGTGGCCGACTCCATCCCTGTTTCGCTGACGGTTCTTGAATTTGATCTACTGGAATATTTAGTTCACAAGAACGGTACGCCCTGCTCACGTGACGATTTAATCGAATACGTTTGGAATGACATGAGCGGTGCCGTCTCGGACTCAGCAGTCACCTCATGCATCAAACGATTACGAAAGAAAATTGAACCCAACCCCAAACAACCTACCTATATTCACTCGGTGCATGGTTGGGGATACAAATTTAGTGGTCGCTCCGAATGACGTTTCAAGTACAATTTAACCTTTATGGCTTTGCCTTTCTCTTGTTACTCATCGGCTCCATTCCTTTTCTTGTTGGCTTACTTATCCAGCGAACCCGCGAGAAGAAAGAGTTAATCACGGAAGTAGAAAAGCTCCAATCCCGGGCAGATTCTCCAACGCAGCCGTCCCCGCAACAAGAGAGTTACGAACACTTTATGCGGCAGCTCTCTCATCAAACAACGAACTCCTTACAAGCCATTCTAGGGGCAGTGACCAATCTGGAAGAGAGCAACCACTATACTTCCGCAAACAATCAGGGATTATGCTTACCAAAAGAGGTAGAGTATGTCAGCCAGATCCGAGCTGAAACCCGACAACTGCTCGAGCTGACCCACAACCTACGTCTGCTGGCTGAATTAGAGAGTGAAAACGCCCCGATTTCCATGCGCTCTGTCCGGCTTCGCGGCATCGTTGCAGACATTATGATGGAATACACCGATAGGGCAGGTGAGCAGGGCATCGATCTGGTCTACCATGGTCCCGAACGCCCGCCTCAAGTACTGCTCAATCGAGACCAAATCAAACAGGCGCTGATCAATTTGGTTGAAAATAGCCTCAAATATGCCAGGGCAGAGAGCCAACAGATCATTCTTAGCATTACATCCCAGCACAATGCGGTTCAACTGGCTGTTTCCGATGATGGAGCAGGCATTCCCAAATCGCTGCTCTCCCTGCTGGCCGATTCTGCTTACCGTGTACCGGATGCTCGCCACCATGCCCAGAGCGGAAGCGGCTTGGGATTAGCGATTGTCAAACGCATCGTCGAGCAACACGGTGGTGAATTACAAATCGAGAGCCACTTTGGTGAAGGAACAACAATCAGTATAATTTTGCCTCTTACAGCCCCGGTTGATCTATCATAACAAACGCAATCTGACACATTTCTGACACAATTTGCCACAATTTTGTCATTCTTTGCCACATCTCTAACACACACTCAGGCCCAAATCCATCTATCCTTAAAACGTATACTGGTGGTCGTGATAAAGTAACAACGCAACTTAAGAGGAAAATGTTACTTTATACGAAGCCTAGTATAAACACATGGCACTTCATCAGGAGGTTTCCATGCGCCATTCGAGTCAGTGGATCATTCCACTTGCAGTACTACTAATCGTTGTGGTAGGAATCTATGCGCTCTTTGATGTGGAGGTTGAGCCGCCGCCGCCGGATGATCTGGTGAAGACGGAACCAACGGCATCTCAAACCGTTCCACCAACAGCCACAGCCGAGTCTATACCGATCGTCAACGTAGAACCCACTTCGCCACCACTAGACTTCTTTGAAGATTGGGGAGATATCAGTGATCCAAACAATAGTATTGACGGCAGGATCTGGAAGGCTTATGGTCATCCTGCACCTCGAATCATAGATGGCGGGCTAGACGGCAGTGCCGCGTTTGATCCCAGTGGCGACCGAAACTACGAGAGCGGGGTTGTCTCCCGCTTTGATCTCAAACTGGAGCCAGGGCTAACCATCGAATTTTGGGCCAAGGGGCGAACGAGTCTAGAACACTGGCAGGCCGTTGCTGTGGGCATCAGCCGTGCCCAGTTCGATGAATACAAGGGAATTGAAGGCCAACCATTCATGCTGGTTAGGATCTATATTGCGCCGGCTACAGAGGCGGAAATCGTGGGCTACTGGCTTGGTCAGGAGAAGTGGGAGGAGTCGTTCACGCCGCTGAATGACAGTTGGCATCATTACCAGATCGAAATCGGCGAAGATGGTGTCGTCTATTTTTATCGCGATGGCAAGCTGAAGTTTTCGCCCCGCCAGCGGATTGACTTTGACGTGTATCGAGAACACCCGCTAGTCATCGAAGGACGTTCCGAAGCGACCGATATGCTCGTCGACAATTTGCGAGTCTATAACAAATTGGCTCCGAAGCCCAGTGAACCCTTGGTGAGTATGGCTCCATCGTTTGTAGCTGGTCATATTCTAGACAGCGAGCTAGGGGCAGTGACTCAAATTTCGGCAGGCGATCTGGACGGTGATGGCGATCTTGATCTTGTCGCTCCAAGCAACAATGGCCTCGATAGCCACATTCTCATCTTTCAAAATCCGGGGACTCTGAGCGATTTCCCCTGGACTCCTCAGATTCTGGGCAAGAGCAGCGCTCAACTATCCCACATTGCCGTAGCCGACTACGATTTAGATGGAGATCTTGATGTAGTGTCGGGCAGTGCATTGGAAGAAGATTTTGAGCTAATTATCTGGCAGAACGATGGCACGCCCTTCGATGGCATTATCTGGCGGGCCAATAGCGTCGGCAAAATTGAGCGCTACGTGACTGCACTAGTAGCAGCAGATATGGATCAAGATGGGGATATGGATCTCGTCTTTGGCGGTGAAGGTCTGGAACCTGTCAAGCTAAAGCTGTGGGAGAACAATGGCGCACCCTTTTCTGGTCTGTGGCCGCGCCATGATCTGGCGACAACAGACGACACTATTTATGACTTAAAGGTCGCAGATCTGGATGGGGATGGCGATCTCGATATTACCACCGGCGGTCGCCGAGGCGAAGATTACGAGATCATCGCCTGGGAGAATCAGGGCGATCCGCTCAATGGGCCATGGGAACCGACCGATGTCGGATTAACCCAGGGCGACGTGGGATCAATTGCCGTCGCTGACGTAGATGACGATGGCTTTCTCGATCTCATATCGGGGGGTGGCTACCGAGAATTGCATGAACTGTTTATCTGGCAGAATGATGGCACACCCTTCGATGATCTCTGGTCGGGCCAAATGCTGGGTCCGAATCCAAGTTCTGAGATGGGTTTAGCCGCCCTCGATTATGATCAAGACGGTATTGTCGAGTTGGTCAGCGGTAGCCAAGCCGTCAGAGAGGGCACTGAGCTAACCATCTGGGAACGGGATGAGAATGCCTTCCAAGCCCCTTGGACAGCTCAAGGCCTAGGCGATCCAGAGGATGTTGTTCGCTGGATTGAGCCGGTGGATCTAGATGGGGATGGGGATCTGGATTTGGTGACGGCAGGGAATCAGTTGATTGTGGTGTGGGAGAATGAATTCGCAGATCCGTAAGCCCCGCTCACTTTTTGTACTCAGCTCCGTAGCTCAATCCTGCAGAAAGCGCTTTTGTTGGCAAGCCTCTCCTTTTAATTTTGCTGCCCGAACAGTACAGCGAGTTTGTTAGAGAGCGGATTGAGGTTTCCTCCGTCGGCTCATAGCAAGTTGAGGTGCTGACACCTCAGAATTGAGATGCTAGCACCATAGATTCTCCACCGAAAGTGTGATTTACTGGAAATAGGGGATGGCCAACGGCATTTTCCTATTTCAGCGATTGTGGAATCTCAATTTGTATCAACAGAAGTTAGGAGTATGTATTATGATCGACCGCGCACCACTGCCCCACACATTGCCACCCAAGTGTCCTGCCTGCGGTGGATGTCACATTTCCGAACAGAGCTTTTTGCTTCCAGGCCACATGGATTAGAAGCTCATAGACAAATTCCAATAAACAGCCAAAGTTCTCTGGCTCCCAACCCGCAGCACTGGCAAGTGGCACCCATGTGTAGACAAATCCATCACCGTGATCGTCCAGTGCATTGCGTAAAGGTATTTCCAGACTTCCCACAAATTAGCATTGTTCCTCTCATGCAGTGATGTTAATTTACCACTACGACCAGTAATACTATTATCGGTTCCTTATTGATGGAAGAAGGCATAAATCATGTCGAATCAAATAAAAATAACTAAATTTTATGAAAATCAGCCACTATTAAGCCAAAAATATCTTTACCACATCGTAATAATTGGGCTACTAATTGGCATAGTTGTGCCATACAATGCTCAACGCGCTTTTACCCAGACTGAAGACCCGATACAAAATCTATATGGTAATTTAATTAATTGTCCCGACCACATTGCTCTATTCGGGCAAAAGTATATGACCTGCAGATTCAAAAAAACAGGAGCGGGTGAGGAGTCAATTGTTATTTTACCGTTTAAAAGTCATAACGAAGCGAACCAAAGTTATAACGAAGCGAACATTAACAACTTCGTAGAAGATCCAGCATTAGCTAAATTGATTTTTCAGTCAATTGCGACTAATCGAGTAATACAAATTAGCGACTCGCTAATTGAAGCAGAGTTGATTCCAATTCGAAGACACTATCAACTAGATAATTGGTGGAGTAATAAGTTCACCAAAGCACTGATCCCTGGTCTTCGCATTTTTTCAAAGCGAAAGGTTGAGCGTGTCTTTATGGGGGATGCAGCGTTTTGGGGAGCCAAGGAAGTGCTAACACTCAAAGTGACTGGTGGAGCAAGCGCATTGGGGACAATTTCCAGCGGCATTGAGTTTCTCTATGAGCAAGGAAGATTGGAGGGGATAAACCAACATGAAATCCAAAGTCTAATTTTCGCTCAGGCCATCTATGGTGGGCAACTTGAGACTTTTCAAAATATGACATTTCTGACCGATCTCCCCGATCTAGAAGCTCTTTTTCGAATCAAGGAAGGTGTTGAACATGTAAAAGATTGGTATAACGCAGGTAAAGTGCTTCGCACGTATAAGGAGGCCATAAAAATAGGAGACACAATTAAAGCTGGCACGGAGAAGATAAAATTCAGGAATGAAATAGCTGGTTTGTCTTTGGGCATTGCAACACAACTCGCGGAGGATTGGATATTTGATGAACTACTTCATTGGACCGATCTCCAAACCCAAAAAAGACAATTTGCCTGGCTCCATGATGCTCACTCAGAGGCCCTTAGTCTTGTTGCTGGCGATCTTGTCAAGCTTGGCAGCAGAATCATTGAACTAAAACAGAGTTCTGGAAATATGTACGCGAAACAAGACGAGCTGCTAAAAGCACAAGATGAATTTATTTTCATTTATGCTCATGTATTCCACCCCTTACTTGCCGAACATTTTGCCGTCCAGCTAGCTCATTTGGAACGTGTTAGAGCTCATGTAGATGAGGTCACCGCCTGGGCTGGTGGGGCTACTTCAACCGCGGTTCAAGAATTAAAGCATGACTACAACACTCAAGTACATGAGAGTAACGACTACAAATCCAGATTCCAAACGTATCTACAAGAGATCCCGCTACTCGAAAGTGGACATCAAGGTGCTTTAGAAGCGCTGCTTGCTCAGGATTCAAACCGATTGCTTCAAATAGCCATCCCGAATCAAAGCCCCCAAGTAATGGTAGGAAATACCACATCCATTAGACTGGTGGCTGATAACGAATACGCGTACCCTGTGGAAAATTTGATGATTGCCAGTGGCAGTGGGGAGGGCAATATTGCATTTACCGGCACGATGGTGGGGGCAATTTCTGCAGCTCAATCACTGGAGCTATTGATAGATGTATCCATACCTGAAAATTGGCTCACAGCCAATGACGCAGACTCCAAACGAATCAAATTTCCCATAACTGCACAGTGGCGAGTCAATAATGTGGATCATTCACGAACTTTCTTCGTTCCTGTCATTATTGCAGGCAAGGGCCATATTACTGACATAACACCAGACAAGAATTTCTTACACCCTGGTGAAACAGCCAATGTTACTATAGAATGGTCATCCAATAGTTTAACTAATCCTATCGCTGTGGCCAAATGGTTAACGCCTGACAACGAGCCACTTAGCCTTTCGTGGGGGACTACAGACCCAACTAGGGCAACCGTACAGTTTACAGCACCATCAGGCAGGTACGGCAGTTATGGCATGGAAGTTTTCGTATACGAACAGTCAGGAGAAGTGGCTATTCCCAAGAGTTATGTCAACAACCTCTTTTACGTGGCTCCAGAATTAGTTGGTGATATGACCGGTTTTGATAAGCAGAACGCAGCAATTATCTACGCTCGAGCAGATGCAGACATTGCCAAAGATGTTGCTCTAGGCATTGGAATCTCTACTGTAAACAGACATCTAGTTGAAGAAAACAACTACGCCGACCTTGCGCAAGTCGCTTCTAATATGGATACGGTGCTCATAGGCGGCAAACTGGTTAATCCATTAGTCAAGGCACTGATTCAACAAGGACTTGTTCCTGATAACCTACAACAAGAAGGAGATGCGTTAGCCCAGGCAGTGGATAATGCGTTTGGCAACAAGAAAGCATTTATACTGGCAGGATATACCTTGCGGGATACCCAATCGGCAGCATTAGGGACAGCAGACATATGGAAAAATTTATCTCCCCTTGGACCATCTGGCCTATCGCTCATAGCGTCTCCTGACAACGTTAACATTCATAATCCGACTTCCCTCACCGCCTCAGTCGTAGATGTCAATGGTAATTCCAAACCAGGTGAAGAAGTACGTTTTCATACGCTCCATCCAGGTGTATTTAGTGAAGGTTCTTGTGGCTTTGGTTGTGAAACCAGCGATGCCGATGGTCAAGCCTCGCTTCTGTATACGCCAGCAAGTAGTGGATTGGCCACTCTTTATGCAGAAACAACGAATGGTATCTCCGGGCAAACCACAATTAACGTAGATAATCCCTCCAATCTCGAAATCAATTTAACGGCATATAAACGTTTCGGTGGATACACATCGGTGGACTACACAGTAGAAGCTGTTGTCATGCAAAATGGTGTACCGCTTAATGGAGCGGATGTTTGCTTTGAAACCAGCCTGGCTAACACAAGCGTATCGCCCCAATGTGATGAAACGGGAAGTCAAGGAGGGGCTGCGACCATGCTGCAAACATCTACCTCTGGTGCGACTGTGGTCACAGCAGAAGCGCTTGGTGTGCGCCAATCAGCCACTTTTTATCTACAAGTCGGTCCAGTACCCCAATTACAATCATTCAAAACCCTCAATACTTCTGAGCCGATGCTCAGTGTCGATTTTTCACCGGATGGCGCTTTGCTGGCTGCTGGTAGTGAAAACAATTATGTCCATGTTTGGAACGCGTCTGACTGGTCGATTCGCTGCAAGGTTGAGGTTGAGCGAGATGCCAATAGCGTGCGTTTTTCTCCTGATAACACAAAGCTGGCCGTGGGGATTGATAATGGCTGGCTGACTGTGTTTAATAATCTGTCTACTTGCAGCACGAATTCGCACAAAGATTGGATCAATGACGGTGGACATCTAGATGACATCGTTTCCGTGGATTGGCTCGATCTGAACACACTGATTGTTGCTGACGATACAGGGGTACTGGCGAGATATTCCGCATCGACTCTCGCCTATCAAGGTACACTTGCAAATATCGGGACTCAATTCTTTGATATGGTCGTCAATTCAGCGCGCGACAAAATTGCTGCGGTAACAACCGAAGGTAACTTATTCGTTTGGAATATTAGCGGAGAGCAAATCTTCCACCAGGATTTAACCGGAAATAGTGATGATGCGATGACAGTTGCCTGGTCACCCGATGATACGAAGCTAGCTGTTGGTTATGAAGCCGGTACCGGTGGGGCAGTAACAGTTTATAATTCCTCAACTTGGCAAGCATATCCGATTTTTACCAATCATTCAGGTGATGCCGCTGGAGTCATATTCATTTCGAACGACGGAAGTACCATAGCGAGCGGAGAAGGCTCAGGAGCCAATGGAGAAATTCACATCTGGCAAACATTAACTGCTGCAGAAAACCGTCAAACTACAGGGTATGGTCAAGTCACACAATTGGCTTGGGAGCCATCAACTGGCACCTTGGCTGCTACCCTGGAAACGATCCAAATTGCCCTATTTGCTCCCGCTGATTACCAGGGACCGACCATTTCGATTACCTCGCATCAGGATACTAATCAGACAAATGAGGCTGGTATTATCATAGCGGGTAGTATTATAGATCAATATAGCGTTGCCGACGCTAAGCTCTCGATCAACAACGGCACCCCCTCCTCGTTAACGCTGGATGCACAAGGTCAATTCACTCGTCAGGTGGATTTAATCCCCGGCGATAATAAAATCAGGATTGATGCCACCGATGGTAACGGCAATGAAGCAAATTATGCCCTTTCCATCACCCGTCAAGTTGATACCATGCCACCGATTATCAGTTCAGTTCACGTTTCACCAATGGCAGGCCGTGTTGGAAATATCTTTACCCTTGTTGCAAATATTTCTGATTCTAGTGGCATTGATCTGACCTCTGTAAAAGCAAATTGGCAGAATCCCGACGAGACTGATGTTTTCTCTACTGATCTTGTGAATAGCGAGCAAGATGATTTTTCTGCTCAGTGGGATTCTACAGGATTTACGTCAGGGTTCTATTATGTTGATATAGTAGCTGCGGATGCCAACGGGAACAATCGAGAAGTTGAAAATGGTGCGTTTATTGTCGTGAATCCGCCTAACGCACCACCATTTGCACCATCTTTACCCAACCCACAAAATGAAAGTGTAGGACAGCCAACCTCACTGATTCTATCCTGGACAGGTGGTGATCCTGATGGCGGTATCGTCGATTATGCAATCTATACAGGGGCAACTGCTTCGTCATTATCTCTGGTTGGAAACACATCCAACACCCAATTCACTTTGGATAATTTATCTTCGAACACGACGTATTATTGGAAAGTGATTGCGCAAGATAGTGACGATGCAACGACAGAGGGACCACTATGGCATTTTACGACGATGGTTGATGCCTCTACTGCTACTCCCTCTCCTACCCCTACAGATACATCTACATCAGAAACCACAATCCTCTTTGCCTCCAACCGCTCCGGAAATTCAGACATTTGGTCCGCAAAGAACAACGGTAGCGGGACGATTCAGTTAACATCCCACACCGCCTCAGATCTCCATCCCAGAATGTCACCTGACGGCACGCAAATTGCTTTTGTCTCCAATCGTTCGGGCACATGGGAACTTTGGGTAATGCAAGCAGATGGGACAAATCCACGCCACTTAACGAATAATAATCCAACTGCATACAGTCTTGGACAGATCGGTTGGCACCCAGATGGCAGCAAGATTCGTTATAGTCAACCATTGGGTACAGGACGATCCAAACTAGTCGATGTTACGTTAGACGGCACACCGACGGATGTAATCGATCATGGCAGGAATACATATCAGGTTGATCTCCACAAGAATGGACATATGCTCTTTACCCGGCAGGCAGGAAGTTGGTCCCCAACAGAGGAGATTTACACGTCCCTATTGGATGGTTCAAGTGAGGTCCGCTTGACAAGCAATGGCCACAATGACGCTGCTGGTCGCTGGTCTCCAGATGGTGATTTGATCGCCTGGCACCATTCGGAGAATTCCAATGGCTATCAGTCGCCACACAATGTCTTTGTGATGAACAGCCAGGATGGCAGCCAAACATTAAAGTTAACTGAATGTCAGGGCATAGAGAACTGTCTATATCCCGCATGGTCCCCAGATGGTAGCCAACTGTTGTTTGTTTTGAGCAAGGATGGAAGTAGTGACATTTGGGTGATGCAGGCCGATGGCACGGGTAAACAATTGCTCATTTCTAATGCAACTTTGCCAGATTGGGGTATGAGTAGCGACATCCCAACGCCTACGCCAACTTTCACTGCTACGTCTTCGCCAACTTACACGCCTACATCTACGCCAACTTTTACCGATACGCCTACACCAACTTACACTCCTACATCTACGCCAACTTACACGTCTACGCTGACTTTTACCGATACGCCTACACCGACTGAGGCTGCTGGCTCTATCGTGACTGATACCGTTACACACACGCCGACCTTTACCGATACACCTATGCCAACTTACACTGCTACACATACACCGACTGAGACTGCTACGCATACGCCGACTTACACTCCAGCGCCTACTCTGACTGTCACCAATACCCTTACGCCGACCTATACTCCCGTCCCCCTACTTCCTGACCCTGTGACGCCCGGGCCAAACCAGGTTGGAGATTTATATTCCGCTCCTCAGAGACTGTGGACAGACCCTCTCTCATTATACACAAGCCAAATCGTGGAGATGGGACTGGGTGTGAGCCGAAGCGGCGGTCAGCAATCGATTACCTCGGTGGAAGTTACATTCTTCCATAATGCGTCGGGGGAAGCTATGCTAATTGGCCGTTCAGAAATTCCTGTAATCGGTGTACGTGGTTTCGGCAGCACAGAGAAGCTGCAATGGAACAACCCACCTGAGGGTACATACACGCTTTGGGCTGAGATCGATCCAGATAATCTCTTCGATGAAACAGATGAATCCAATAACGTCATCAGCCGTACAATTTCTGTCCGCCAACCCGTTGGTGACATAACAGCACCCCAAATTGAGGCACTCGTCATTAACAACGGAGCCAAAGAAACTAATAACCGTCAAATCGAGATTCAAATCGAAGCCCAGGACAACTCAGGTGAGTTGGGTAGTGCTCTCTACCTGGAGCTTCATTGGAATGATAGCGCCGGATTATGGATCCCTGTTCAATCGACGGGGTGGTTGCCCTCTGTACTGACGTACCCATTAGAACTTGATGCAGCCAGTGGATTACGCTACATACAGGCGTGGGTTGCAGACAAAACGGGTAATATTTCCGCCCATTCAGCCAAAGCAAGCATCCATTACAAACAGGCGACTGAATCGATTGAGGCAGGTGAGACGCATGTCTATCGACGATACCTAGAGGTACCTCAATGTCTCTATGTAATTATCACACCTCAATCAGGTGATGCCGATCTCTATATCTGGCCTCCGGATTTTACGGAAGGTGGACTCTATTGGTTCAGCTTGAATGGAGGGGGAGAAGCGGATGAAATCGTTGCAATGGCAGAAGAGGCTGGCATCTTCCAAATTGAAGTTGATGGATTCACGCCCGCAGAGTATCAGAGTACGATTGAGATCCGAGAGAGTTGTGGGAACCAGGTACAAGCGGCAAACAATCGGCAACTAGCCAAAACGCCACGTATCCTACCAGCGATTCCATTTGGGGTCGAGTCAGTAAGAGTGCCCTCTCCGCCGCCAACGACGACATCCTCCTCAGACATCGATAACGAGATATACCTACCTTTGATTAACGATTAATGGCTCTTTTGACTCTCCTGTTAAAGCCAAGGCCATTCAAATAACGTGTGGGGACTACGCCGTTCTCCAATGCGGCTCCGTCCCGAGACTACTGGCGTAAGAGAGTGCCTCCTCCTCCCCTGTTCGGTCTTATTTGAATGGTCTTGATGTTAAATATAGATGTCCAGAAAAAGATTTGCGCCATATTTGCCTCATCCCCTTACCCCTTCTCCATGATCACTCTATACTGGTCCCCAATAAGTGGACCACATGTTAAGATAGAAGATCTAGCAAACATGTGGAGGAAAAATGACACCCAAACGGAAACAGTATAGTGCGGAAACGAAATTTCGAGTGGCGCTGGAAGCAGCTCGAGGATAT
>JBCCHB010000181.1:0-31734 GCA_039028975.1 Chloroflexota bacterium | reverse complement strand
TTCGCTTTCGGGTATCATCGCTTTATCCTTCCTTGGTCAGGGCTTCCCTTCGATGATTCCTACTTTATCATATATTCCTTTTTTCTTATACCCCCTTCTACACTTATGGGTAACGATAAGCCTGCAAGGACGGGCTACGATAACCTTAACTCATCCCTCCCCAAAATCCTGGACCAATGCCACCAATAAGTCATCGGTAAGATTCTTCATCGCTTGTCCAGCTATCCGCAACTTCTCTCGCTGCCCTTGGGTCCAGCGCCTCTCCAATTCGGATTCGACTAGCCATCGAGCAAAATCACTTTCAGAGCGGCTGGCTTTGGTCAGCTCGTCCACAAACCAAGCTAAGGTAATGGTCTGGTTGATGTCCCATCCGCCGGATGCCTTGCTTCGTTTGATAAAGCCCACGTAGGCCAGCTCTTTTAGCTCTGGCTCCCAGTTGGGCAGATCGGCCAGGAACTCATCGACCTGAAAGTCCTCTCCGTCCACCTTCTCTTTCAAATGGATCAAAGCCACCGTCATGTATGCCTGGCGAAATTCGGGTGACCAGTTTTGCCACGTGTCGACAAAGTGATATTGTAGCTCCTTGTGCAGCCGCTCCAACATGATGGCGTGACGCTCACTCGGGTCGTCAATCTCATCCTCATAGGCATCCCACAGCGCCGCGCTGGCCGCCTGGAGCAGAAAGGGGTGGCCACCTGTGAGTTGGCGCAGCAAGAGGCGATCCTTTTTGCGGAAGGTCTCTTTGGCGCGATCCAGCAACTGAGCCATCTCCTTATCATTGAACGCACTGAGGGTGATCTCCGAATAGATATTGAAGAAGGGAGAGCCGCTGGGGTTGATGGCTTGGGTTTTGGCATTCAGTTGAGCCAGAGGTAGACGGGAGGCAATGACCACGGCCAAGGCCCCCTGACTGAGCGAAGCCACAGCCCGCAAGCCACCAAAAAAGGCCGCACTATTCAAGACCGGATGATGCAGCAGAAAATCCAATTCGTCAATCAAGAGCACCAGCCGTTGACCTGCCTTGAGCAGATGCTGAACCACGCTTTCAAGCCCACTTTCATTATAGCCCTGCACGGCACACGCTTGAAGGGCAGCCTGGTGTTGGGGAAGTTGGCCCAAGGGGGCAAAGGCACGCTGCCAGAATTCAGCAAGCTGCTGCACGCCCGCTAGGGCATGACCATCCAGAAAGGAGAAGCAGAGCTGCTCGGCATGGGTGCCATAGAGGGATGGCCGCAACCGCTCATCACGGAGATAGTGAAGCAACGAGCTTTTGCCAATGTGGGGTTCACCAATGAGGGCCGTCGATTCGCCATTGTTGACAATGCGGCCGATGATGCGACGCATCTCTTTGCGGCGACCGATGAAGGAATCTGGTCTGACTGGCGCGCCATAGGTAAAGGGCATAGGAGGAATGTCTACACTGGGAACGGATTCATGGCTAGATTGATCGAAAGAAGGAGAAGAAATCGGGGATTCGGGTAAATGTTGGGTGGCATCCGCAGACGCTTCTTCTGGGGCAACGATAATTTCACCGGCAATGGTTCCAGCAAAGTCCTTTAAGGCGAGGCTGTTCGGGTTCATGGACATGGCACCCCCAACCAACTCTTGGAGTTGACCGTGGCTTTCTGCCCAACGAATGAGGTTAAATATGAAGTCGTCCAACGTAGCACCACCAGCAATCGCTTCCAGGTTTTGGGCGAGGCCGAGGCGCACCATCTTTGTAAGTTGGTCTCGGGTTGGGAAGGTGTGGAGGAGCGCAGTGTGAAGCTGTTTGAATTGGGTTGGGGTAAGGGTATCCATACTGTGATATACTCTAACACTCAAGAGAGTCTAGCTACCGTAGGGTTGGGTGAACCAAAAGATTTCTCGCTGGTCTATATCCCCAAATGGGACGATTTTTGTCCAGAAACTGGCCCCATTTGACAAAACAGAAGGACAAAACCTGCTCTCAAGAAACAGCAGGGATTTCCTCTAGTGGAATGAGAGTCATGCCAAGGTTTTGAGCCTGTCGTTTTAAACGATGTAGGAGTTATTGATTTGTTCCAAGCTATTCACACGGGCTCGCCTTGACTTTGATTCTGAACGGCTCATCATTTGTGCTCCTTTAGGCCATTGGTTGTCTCAATGTTCAGACCCGATGATTTTCTGTCTTGTGTATGCTCCCAAACGGGATCTCAGCCACCATGTTGAATCCACTCATAACCGGAATCATACTCCTAAACGGGCTCGTTCGCACCATTGACAGACCGGTCCTGGCTGCCTGAACTCCTATAGCATACCAGATTGCACCTTATCATGTCTGTTTCTTTCCGTTCGCACCAGCGTTGTTTGCTGGTGGGGGTACTCCTAAGAAGCTGTCTGAAAGGGTAGGTAGCCAGTTGACAAGGTCTGGTATTTTGAATGTGTAAATACTCAAACATACCCAACCGCACCTTGGGGGCACCCGACTGACACCCAATGGGATTATATTAAGGAACTGATCCCGGCTGCAAAAAACAGCGGTAGACCGCGCACTCCTGATATGCGTCAGGTCATCAACGGAATGTTGAGTGTACTTTCTCATGGTTTGTCATGCACCGTCGCCTGTCATGTGACTTTGAAGTTCTACCTGAGTCTGGCGAGACATTCATTCATATTTCTATGATTCGCATTACGCTCCGCAGGCTTGCTTAAATCACTTTTCAGATGGCTTCTCTTAGGCAACCAAAAGCGATCAGGCAAAATTGTGTATCTCCCGACCCGCCAGCCACCTAGGGTTGCCTTGCTACACTTGACAAAGCCGACATTTTTAAGCTTCTTTAAGTTCTGGATCCCAGTTGAGCGGTTCGCCCGGCAAATCATCAACCTGAAATTTTCGTTCACCGACTATCCCCTTTAAGTTGCTCAAGGCCACCGACGTAAATGCCTGATGGAATTCGGGCGACTAGTTGCGCTACTTATCGTCAAAGTGATAGCGTAGCTTCCCTATCCAGCCGCTCCAACATAAAGCTATTGCATTCACTCTGCTCTTCAATCTCGTCGGCATAAGCATCCCTTAAAGCAGCGCCAGCCGTCTAAAGCAGAAAGGGGTGTCTACTTGTTAATTGACGCAGCAAACAACGAGCACTTTTACTGAATGTGTTCTTTGTTCGAGCCAGCAACTGATCCGTCTCTTTAATGTTAAAAGTACTCAAAGTTATCCCTGTGTAGATATTGAAGAAGAGGGAAGCGCTGGGGTTGATGGCCTGGGCTTTGACGTTGAGCTGTGACAATGACAGGAGTGAAGTAATGCCTCCATGGAATAATTGCTGCAAATACCTTTAATCAATTTTATTGGCAGCAGCAATTAGCTTCTCATGACTACTCACAAAACAACTTTCGTTAAAATTTCTCGAGAATGTCCATCAATGACTCTTCAACGTCAGACATAGTAAGTACGCCACCATTCATTGTTTGCGCGATTTCATTAAGAGCATTGATATCAACATCATTCCCAATAGAAACAGCTAAAAACTCGATCTCCGCAAACTTGGAATCTGTAGACATATGGATTACGTCTTGAAGAGAAGCTCGTGAACTAGTATCCTGACCATCTGATATCGAGACAATGATCTTACCTAAATCAATGGAATCTTCTGAATCTAACTGTAATTGATTCAGTGTATATAGAATCGTATCATAGTGAGAAGTCCCACCGTCTGCAAATAATGATCCAATATTCACCTTCAAGCCAGAATAAGTTTCATCATTTACAGGTACTAAACCCGTATCAAGAGTTATTTCATCGGAATAAGTTATCAATCGGATCTTATCATTAGTTCCTTTTGACTTGTCAATTACGTTAATTAATGCACTCTTCACTGACGCTAGCTTTTCACCCTCCATACTTCCGCTAACATCCACTAGAAAATAAATATGACGAGGTGGAAGCAAAGTAACCCAAAAATCCTTTACAGAGTCAAGAATTTCGATTGAAGGTAAATCTAGTTGAACCGAAGGGCCGTTTCGATCTATGCCAGCAGATTCTACCTGAGTTGCTAAACTTTGGGATTCAAGAACAGTTTGACTAAGAACTCGTAGCCCTGCTGTCTCGATTGTACTTTTGCTAGCATCTGACGTCAAAAAAGCTGAGAACAAATCAAAAGCTACTCGTCTGCCTTCAGCTAATCTCCTTGTATTATTCTCGTCTTCGAAATTAAGATACGACAAAGAATATGTTTCAAACAGAGTTCCATCTGAAGGATAAATAGCCATTAAGGAATCAGCTGACTGAGTATATACACCTGAATTCCAGTTGACAACAAACTGTTCTTGAATCACAAATGCGTCCAAATAAGCGCCGCTGCCACTTTCTAACGAATCAATTATTGTCTGTTCTGTAACCTTATACGATTCCAAGGACATAGCGACGTCTTTCACATATTGTTGCGTGTCGGCCTGACTAACAGCAAACATACTCAATGCCTCTGTTTCCTTCGCTCCAGCGAAAAAGTAACCTGCTACAGCTAATAAGCCACTCGTCGTACTAATGTTTGGAATCCCCCAAGTGAATTCTGGATTCGATATAGCCTGTTCTTGAATATTTTTCCATGTAATTGGCTTATCTTGCCACTCCAATTCTGTTACAATATGCTCCCATATGGCCAGTACGACCGGGCTAGTTGCAAATTCGATTTTTTTTATTGCTGGACTGATCGGTGAATCTGTACCTTTAGTTTGCCACGCTTGCTCTAACTGGGCTAACCAAATATTGCTTTCCGAAGAAACAGCATGAAAGCTCGGTTCCCCCAATATTTCCTGCATTGCTTGTTCAGATGTCATCGGTAAAATGCTTATCTTTAGTCGTTGGTTTTCTGGCGAACGCATATCCAAATTGTTGAATTGGGTTGCTAACTTAGTAAGTAGAGGTGCTGTGTTAAGCGGAACAGCAATAGCCAGTTCCATTGGAAACAATCTGAAAGTAATCCAATTAAATCCAACATATAGCAAAACACTTATCATTGCAACTATTACAATTCTGACAATATTCTTGAAGTATAGTTCCGACAGAAAAAATTGTCTGACAGATTCTGGTGTCTTTACACCAAGTTGTAGCTGTAAGCGAGTTAATTGTTGTTCGGCTTGCTGACGAGATTGCCTTTCGCTTTCTATACCCAAATAAACATGCTTCAATTTGTCTACATCTTTTAGCGATTCGAATCTGACCTGTTCTAGTTCTAGCTGCTTGTTCTCTAACTCAGATTCTAGATTCTTAACATCCTCTCCCGTTACAGCTAAATGCAAATAGCGGGTTGTATTTTGATAGTTTGGCTCAATACCAACAATGTCAACCAGCAGCTGAATGGCCCTCTCTTTATCATCTGCTTCCAAAGCGCCAATGGCCTGATGATAATTTTGCACCAGCGCCGTTTTGCGTTTCAGCAGCTCAAGGTCTGGATGGTCTGGATGGTTTGGCGGTACTTCTTCTGCCACCATGCGACCTAAAAGCAAGGCCTCACCATATTGCTCATTGGCCTCTAGCTGGTGAATTTGGGCTATCCAAATTCGCCGTCGTCCCTGCTTCGCTTCAGACTGCTGTGGATCTATCACTAAAATTTCATCATAGAGACTGAGCCGCTGACTGCTGCTCTGAGTGCTCTGGGCTTGCGTCAGCAATGCCTGAATTAGACGAGGTCGCGCGGCGACGGGGTTATATTCATACAAACTTCTTAAAAGAATAAGGGCTTTGTCTAGATCACCTTGAGCCAATCGAATTTCGCTCAGCACTTGCATCCCCCGAGCGTGGTTAGGGTTCAATCCAATGACCTGTTCCAGCAAAGGTGCAGCTTGCTCCAGATTTCCAGTTCGATAGAATATATAAGCCGCCTGAAAGAGATTCTCTGCCGCTGGCTCAATGTGATCCAGCTCTTCTTGGACTCGGTTCAGCGTCTTGTTGTCTACAATCCAGCGACGCAACAGTTCGGTGTGAAAGCGATACCCTTCTTGCTCTGGCCGAATCAGATCCAATCTTTCTAAGAGGACTGGCGCATCCCGCAATTCGCTCACCAAAATGCGTACACCACTTTCATGCAGCCGTTGCTCCAGCTCCACCCGGCTCATGGATTGTTTGCCCGCTGTGGCTAAGGCAGAAGCCACAATGCGTTGGGCTGGGCTGAGGCCGTCCCAGATCCATTCTAGCGCGTTATTGGCGTGGCGCAGGGCTGGTTCAATGGCGGCCTCAATCTCTTGGATCCCAATGGTTGGTGGCTCGTCAGGATCTTCCTCGTAAGCTTCTTCCCAAATCTCCTGGCAGAGCTGCTGAGTTAAGTAGGGATGGCCGCCGGTCAATGAATAAATCTGCTCAGCCACCGAATCGGAGATGACCAATGAATCATTCTTCTGACCCAGTTTGACCAGTTCCATCGTATCGTGCTGGCTGAGAAGCGTAACCGATTCTTGGTTGATCCCTTTGAACACAGAGAGGGTCAGGCTAGAGAGATCTTCTGGGCGACGTCCAATGACAAAGATAAATTGCAGGCGAGGATCTAGATCCATTAGCTCCCGCAGATAGGGGAAAAAGGCCGTACCCGCTTGGGATTGATCCTCCGAATCCAAGACGTCAAACTCATCAAAGAGGATGACCAAGGATGCATCCTCTTGTAGCCCGTCAAGTACATTGGGAATAAATTGACTATGGAAGGCTTCTTGATAGCTAGTGGAATAGTCGGTGGTAAGCACAAGCCCCAATCGGCTAACAATACGCTGGGCAAGCTGTTCTAGCACCGTATTGAGGGGCAGTGCAGCTTTGTCTTGCAGGTCAAAGTAGATGGGTTTGAAGGCGCCTGACTCAGGCAGGGATTGCTCCAAGTGCCGCAACACTGAGGTCTTGCCGATGCGTCGTTGCCCAAAGAGAACAAGGGCGTTGCTACCTGGATTGTTCAACATCCGCAGCACGCTGCGCAGTACGTCGGCGCGTCCCACAAAGGCACTGCTGCCGCCAACTGGGTTGCCTGCTACATAGGGGTTGAGGTGCATAGTAAAACGTAATTCGTAACTCGTGATTCGTGCGATACAATCGAATGCTACAACGGATTTGGATACAATCGGATTTACGTGGTCAGCTATGCTCTATACATGGATTCGGATTGTCTCGTCATTCGGTGCTCAGAACTTCTCTACCTCAAGGGTGACTTTGACCCACAAAACAACAGGGACGAACAAAATTGGCTCCGATCTAAATTCGCTATCGAACAAAGGTTAGGAGATTGCGCAGATTTTCATCTTTCTAATCTTTTCATCTTTGTTATTTACAGGGCAGTGCTGTGCTTTGCAATAGTCAGTTAGTTCGAACGGTTCGTAACTCGTGTACGAAGTTTAATTTAATCCATGCATGATTATCTTACCAGAATGATTTGGTTTCAGCAAGGAGTGCGAACAGAGCGGGTGCGTCATAATCTTGGCGACAGTGTAAACAGAGATTCTTCGTTAGACTGATGGGTTCTTGAAATTAGCTGGTCGACCCGCTCATCACACTATAAGGAAAAAGTCAATAGCGAATTTTAAGGAAAAAAGGCAAAACGAAGGCAACATCAGCCAGGTAGGCAGAATAAGTTGACAAGGCATATGGATTCATCTATCAACCTGGCGATACCGAACAAGCCCAGGGAAGAAGCCAACCGAGCAATCTAGTGCATCCGTGGTCGTAGAAACGCCACACCAAACTTCATCCGCATTCCGTGAAGGCACCTGGGTCATCAAGCTGAGCGTCGAGGTCGCATGTGCGCCTCATGAATGACAACGATGTGTCCCGGTACAGGCAGGTGATGTCAGAATTAAGAATGTGAGTGGTGAACCTAAGCGTTCACGAAAGCAGGTTGATAATCGCATTGGTTGCGAATGAGTGCCCAGACAATACGCAAGAGTCTGCACATTAAAGCACCGATGGCTTGCATTTTTTTCATAGGCGGCTCTTGTCGGCTGCACAGATGCTGATAGCGCTGCTGAAAAGCTTCATCCATTCGAAGGAGGTGTAGAGCTGCAAAGTAAAGATAGGTTCTAAGCCGAGGCCGCCCCTTGTGAGACATGGGTGTACGCTGCCGATTCATCTGTCCAGATTGCTTTGGCGTGGGCACCATTCCGGCGAGCTTGACCAGTTGGTTGCCGTTACGAAAGTGCTCTGGATTGCCGATTTCGGCAACAATCAAGGCTGTGGTCACTTTGCCAAGACCGATGGATAGCAGATTGCTGGCATAAGGAAGGTGGTGGAAACGTTCGAGTATCCGTGCTTCGATTCTCTCCAGTTGCTGGTTCAGATTCGCCACCCGCTCCTGTTGGATGCGCAGAAGTTCCTGAATGGCTCCACCATCTTTCACGCCGATTGACTCAGGAGCCACTTCATAAAGTGCTCGCACCTTCTTGACCTGCAAGCGGCTTCCATCATAGTCACTGCGCACTTCGGCCAAGAACTCTTCCCATGAGTGAGATACGATTTCTTCTGGGTGCGCATGATTCTTGAGCACCGCTCTCATCGCTTTCCCATCGATATCTTTACAGATCTGACTCGCTTCCGGAAAGAGACGCTCTGCATACTGACGCAATATCGTCTTCTCTTTCGTCAGACTTTGACCTAGTCGATAATGGGCTTGGCTGTAATTGCGTAACTCGGCATACACGCCTTCTTGCAACTGCGTCTCTGTATACTGACCATTCCGCAGTACGTGAGCTATCGTTATCGCATCCCTATCGTCGTCTTTTCCATAGTCCAACTGTGTCGCATTTCGGCTTTGCTTCACGGCAAACGGGTTTACCAGTCTATATGGAATTTCTACTTCCGATAGATACTTCACCAGCCATTGCCAGTAATCGTTTGTTGGTTCTAATCCGATTAGTACTTGCTTTTCCCCTGAACCACCTTCGATTCCTAGCCACTCGACCAACTCGGCATACGACTCTCGGTCATTTCCGAACGTTCGTCTCCCTTTTATACGGAATTGCCTATCCATTTTCAGCGCCACATTGCGCTTTTTGCCTATGTCTACTCCGACTAACAATTCGAATTGTTCGACATATGCTATTCTTCGTGTTAATGTGCTTTTCATAGAGTTTCCTTTCGTCGGTTCTTTACTATATGCTTCGTAATGCCGACTTTAGGTTACTCTATTTTCCCTTATTTCTTATACTAGATTGACGTGTTCAGAGTGACAGAAGAATTCACCCCAATTCTGGGATACACCCAAACAGAATCAGCCCTTCTCACTTCTTCCCAATCGCCTTCTGCACATACCGCTGCCTAGCCTCCTGAGATCCAGGATCGCCCATGGTGCTGAGCAGCGCATCGCCATCAGAAAAGGACGTAGAACCGGCACTCATGGCTCGGGCCACCGAGTTGACGTGCTCTTTGGTGATGATCAATGGCACGCTGGGCATCTCCAGGAGGCTTTCGGCTAGGCTTCGAGCTTCAGTGACCACCTCTTGGGCGGATACGACTCGGTTGACAAATCCGGCGGCTTTGGCTTCGGTGGGCGTAAAGCGACGGCAGGTCATGACCAGTTCTTTGGTTAGGGCTGGACCGATTTCTCGCACCAAGCGGGGAATGCCGCCCCAAGCCAGGGGAATGCCCAGCTCAACTTCGGGGATGAAAAGGACCGTATCGTCGGCCACCACCCGGATGTCGCAGGCAGCCATGAGGACGATCCCACCCCCCACGGCGTAACCATGCACTTGGGCAATGGTCACGGCCCGCATCCCCTCAATAGCGTCGGCCATGCGTAGGCCGTAGTGGGCCATCTCTCGCCGCATGATCCAATCCTCGTGGGGGACAATGGCCGGATCTTTGAGATCGGCCCCAGCACAGAAGGCTCGCCCCTCACCCCGTATGATGACGACTCGAACCGCCATCTGTTCATCAAACCAGCGAGCCGCCTCGGCCAGTTCTTTCAGGATCGTCTTGCCCAGGGCATTGAGGCGGTCGGGTCGATTCAAGGTGAGGATGCCCAGAGGGCCGTCAATTTCTATTTTGAGTGCTTCAAATTGCATGGTTTCTCCAACGTTTTGCTTTACAGTTTTGCTGTACAAATGTTCAAACAAATTCTGAGACGCCGATTTTTACGAAGTGGGTATTGCGTCAACGCAGGTAAACGCTGACCTTACCTATTTTACCAAAAATACCGTGCGAATCCTCGCTTGTCGGTATCCTGGGGTGCCTTTTAGTTTGGAGGCAGGGTTGAAAAAGGGGGCTAACGTTACCTGACGCGTCAGCGAGACCTGTCATGTGCGACATTTTTGGAGTGAAGATTGTCAAAATGCAGCGAGTTTCTAGGTTCGACAACCCGCACATGACAGGTCTAGGGCAATCGTTGAGCTCTCTCCCCTAAACTCGGTTACACTCGGTATCCTGTCTCAAAAATGTCCAGTGGTTAATCTAAAAAAGACCCCATGTTCTCCATGGAGTCTACAGAATTTTATGGTTCAGCAGGATCGTAGAGTGTACTCAAAATTTTGCGACATTAGGATGGGCCACTGGTAGATCGTCCCTTCGGCTCCGCTCAGGACATGCCTTGCAGGGCGGTGGACGTCAAAAATCCGTGAGTTTCACTTGGAACAGGTCGATTACACCACCTTCCCGCCCAAAATGGACGGGCTACGGCTAAAGTTGCAAAACTTAGATACGCTGTATTAGGCTAGACCGTTGGTTGCATCCTGTAACAAGAGGAGCGCGGCCTCATGCTTCATATGTTCTGCCCATCCAATGGGCGTGCCGCCAAAGAGATCATCCTTTATGGTTAGGTCGGCTCCTCGATCCAGCAACAGACGGATGACGGGTAGATGCTCTTTGGCTACGGCACCGTGCAGGGCCGAGGCTGTGCCGTTGTTGAATCCCGATGAAAATGCGTTAATTTGTGCACCTGCATCGAGCAACCAAGCGACGGCTTTGGTTTGGCCAAAAAGACAGGCATACATAAACGCATTCTGTAGCTGGTCGGGATGGGAAGTTAAGTATAGTGGCAGGTCGGCTGTTTTTCCCAGCGCAGCCGCTACGTGAAGATCAATGGTTGCGCCATGTTCCACCAGGGCTTGCAACGCTTGGGTTTCCGAATGGCCCAATGCAGGGTTGACACCTTGTTCTGGGTCTGCGCCGTTGCGAACCAAGGTGGAGATCAATTCTGCAACCACACCGCTCTCTCGGGGAACTCGACCGCTGCAAACAAGTCCCAATGTTGTCCCCGTGCCATCCCCTGTAACCGCGTTGACATCGGCACCTGCGTCAATTAGAAGCTGGGCGATCTCGGCGATGTTGTCGGGCAGAGAGCCGTGACGAATCGGATTTTCTGCCACAAAATGAAGCAGCATGGGCTGGGTGAAATAAGCACCCGCATACGTGCCATCTTCATCTGCCCGGTCGGTTACCAAGGTTGGATGCTCATGTAACAACCGCTTGAGTTCGGCACTGTCTCCGGCATCAATGGCAGCCAAGGCTTGTCGAAAGTTCTCATCAGAAATTTTGATCTGGGGCATTTTTTCTCTCCAGTTATGATCATGGGTTTCAGATAGGGTATCTTGCTCATTGTGTGGAACGTGGCTGGGGATAGCACTTTGCCTATTGCTTATGGCCTGGACGTACTTTGTCCAACTCGCTAGGCCATGCTCCCGCGCCAAAACAAGCTGGGCATCGCTCAACTTTATGTGGGATGCATCTAGGATCTCTGCTCTATTTTCTTGAAAACGGGGATGAAACTGTTGTAGACGCTCAACGGCTTGGGGCTGACCATCCCGAAGTTCTTTCAGGAATTTCTTGGCCCGTTTGCGAGCATAGGCAAGACTCGGCCGAACTGGCAGTGGCTTGGCCATACGCACTCCTTTCATGATTCGGTACCTGATGTCCGCATAAGTCAGGTGTAAGAGTATCGTTGACCAGTAGAGCCTAGCCAGAAATATCTGGATAGGCTTTAAGTTGTTGAAGCTAGGTGGGACAATCCCTTCCCGCGGACCGGATGCATCCTATTCTGCACAGGAATAGTTTATCATGAACATGCGTTCTGTGTCAACAGTCAGATTATGGGCGGTGCCTTTGGGTTTCGGGGCAAGAATGTTAGCCAGTCGGGTGCGTTGCACTGTTCAGAGACAGATTCAAGCGCCCATCCGCAATTGAACAGTGCGATGCACTCTTGTACCCCCCAAACTAAAACGCGCCCGGTTATGGAGGGTAATTCAGTTTAGGGGCGAGATGTCCAACGATTGTCCTAGACGCGTCGGGTGACGTTAGCCCCCTTTTTCAACCGTGCATCGCATTCTTCTTCTCTTTCCCACATACTGAGAGGCTACCCGTCTGTTCTACATCTGGATCAAAGCCGCTCCCATCGTCGGCAACCGTTTGACTATTCCATAAAAATAATTGCCAACACTCTGCAAAGCCATGACAATTGTCATGGTGCCCCCTGCAAATCGTCGTGTTCTACCATCCAGAACATTACAGCAGACACTGTTGTACTTTGCCCGCTCAAAGTAAGATTGGTCTGAAGGTAACATTATCCGCATATCACAAGAAATTCCCATCGTTAGATAGACCTCCAATTCTGTGAAAACCATTATGAACCGAACACGATTATTTCTCAGTATCGGCGCAGTTGTGATTCTAATTCTCGGTGCCGTATTCTATTGGTCATTTTTCCGTACGCCTGAAGCGGCAACTGGCGACATTGGCGAAGCTGTTGTCGCGGTTGAAGAGCCAGATAGCGCTTCCGACTGGGCAGCCTTTGAAATCGACTCAACCCAGTCTACTGCTTCGTTCACCATCGCTGAAGTATTGCGCGGCGATGACTTCACAGTCGTTGGGACAACCGATCAAGTCGGTGGGCAGGTCGGTGTTGATCTCGCTGACCCAACGACGGCACAGATCGGCGAAATCGTCATCAATACCCGCACTTTTGTCACCGACAATGACATGCGGAATCGCGCAATTCAGAATCGAATCCTCTTTACCGATGATTACGAATTTATCCGCTTTCAGCCCACAGCCATCAATGGCTTGCCGGAAAGTGCAGCCGTCGGCGATAGTGCCGATATCGAAATCATCGGTGATCTAACCATCCAAGATGCGACTCAAAGTGAAACCTTCGCCGCCACCATTACCTACGTCAGCGCGGAGCAGATCAGTGGAACAGCCTCTGCAACCATACTCTATGGTGATTATGGCGTTGAGGTGCCGCTCACGCCATCGGTCTCTTTTGTTGCCGATGAACTAACGCTAACACTCGATTTTATAGCCACAGCGACCCATTAGGGCAACATGCCCCCAATCGGGAGCACTTTCAGTTATTTGAAAGGATCATTCGATGAAAGTACGCTTTCTCTTACTCAGCATTGCATCAGTTATTACAATTTTCGGTTTGGTAAGTGCGACTCTGGCCCAGGAATCCATCTATCTGCCAATGGTTGCGTCAGATTCCGCTAGCCAGACCACGCCAACCGCCACGAGTGAAGCAACAGCCACGCCGGTTGCGACGACGCTGCGCACATTCACCACTGGCATTGCCCAAAATATCTATGCCGGGGAAGTGACCATAGACTGTCCAAACTCGCGAATTAATCGCCCAGGCAACTACGGCGAATTGACTGATGATGACGGCAATGTTTGGATGGTCCCTGCACCGGTTGCTGGTGGCTTTACCAATGTCAATGTCTATAACGACTGTACGGGTTCTGGGACAAATGACTACGAAGCAGAACTGACAACCCAAACGGTTGATGAAAGCGGCAGCGAAATTACCGCCTACTTATTTGCCGACAACTACTATGAGTTCTATGTGAACGGCACCTTTGCTGGACGAGACTCGGTTCCCTTTATTCCTTTTGACTCCAAAGCGGTCCGCTTCCAGGCTGAGTATCCCATCACATATGCCGTTCTGATGGTCGATTGGGAGGAATATAACGGCATCGGTTTAGAAAACGGTCGCGACGGCGTTAGCATTGGTGATGGCGGCTTTATTGCTACTTTCAGTGATGGCACAACCACCAACGCCGAATGGGTCTGCAAACCCTTTTACATTGCACCGTTGGACAACAATAGCTGTGTTGTCATCGATGAAAACGGTAATGCCGACTCATCAGCTTGTAACAGTACCAATGAAACCGTTAGCTGTCTCTCCAACGATCCAGAGAACAGCTGTATGGCCTATCTAGAAGAGCTACCTGCCAACTGGATGGCCAAGGAGTACGACGATTCCGCTTGGCTTTCTGCCACAACTTATACTGCCGATGATGTGACGAACGCAGAAGCCTTCCGCGACTATGAAGAGACGCTCTTTGCTGGTGCTGATTTCATCTGGTCGAGCAATCTTGTACTAGACAATGCCGTGGTCTGCCGCGCAACTATCGATGCGCCGACTACCAATCCCGATGTAATTGCAAATAATGACAGGCTGTCGCAACCCATCCATTCCGAGAGACAGACACCTGGACGATCGCAACGCAATCCGATAGACTAAGGAATGAGTTGTAAATAACTTGAGCGTTTCAATCGGGTTTTGCCCCATCAAATGACCAGGTTATTCCATTCCCGTTACTAAACTCATCAATCATGGGGACAAAATGAAAAAACTACTTCCCATCTTGGCTATACTTTCACTCATCGCCGCAGCTTGTGGTGGTGGAGGCAACCAGTCAGTTCCTAGCGTTGCAGATCTCTCCACGTGTGAAACAGCAGGAATCGCAGACCAGTCAACAGACTCAGGAGTTGAACAGCTACGACAGGCAATGCTCGCCTTTCGCAACGCCCTTTCAGAAGAACTGCGCACAGAAGCATCCAACTGCCTAGACAGCGAACGCTTCTATCTTTGGCACAACACCCCTAACGACCGTGACAGCCGAGGCGGTATTCAGTATGGCGACCTGACGGATGAAGAAATTAGCTTGTTTGAGGATTTACTGCGCCTCTTCTTGAGCGACTCGGGCTATCAGAAAGTCGAAGAAGTTGTCTATCTGGCCGAAGGTTTCTTAAATGAGATCGATTCGGCCCCGTGGAGCACCGACTACTATTCGATTGATATGTTTGGGGATCCAGAAAATTCAGGTTCGTGGGGCTTCCAACTAGACGGACATCACATAGCCATCAATTTCCTCGTTCATGGTGATCATGTCTCAATCGTTCCAGCCTTTATCGGTGCGGAACCGATCTTTGGCTCATTAAACGGAGTCGATTTTGATGTCTTTGCGACTGAGCGAGAGCTTGCCTTCACTCTCTACAACAACCTGAGCGCGGACGAAAACGCAGCAGCCACCTCAACAGGTGACGACACGGCTATGGTCATTGGGCCAGCCGACCGCCCCGGCGATTCCGACCCATATCGGGATGATTACGATTACTCTGGCTTTGAGAGCGGCTTGAAGTACAGCGATATGTCGGCTATCACCCAAGCGAACCTGACGGCCCTGATGCGAGCGTATGTTTATAACCTCGAAACGCCTTTTGCCGATCTGTGGTGGGCAGAGATCATGAGCACTATGGATGATACCTACTTCGTTTGGATTGATGAGGCCGATGAACTGACCAACCTCTCGATCTACTACTATCGCATCTATAATCCTCGCCTCTGGATCGAGTACAACGTGGAGGATTCCATTGGCGATGCCATTGAGGAAGGCAACCATGCCCATAGCATCACCCGCGTGCCATCGACGTCAAACGGTGGGGATTATGGCATCTTTGCCAACGTGATCAACCAAAATGGCCCAAGAACGCTACTCGAACATTATGCCGTAGCCGAACACCATATGTTGAGCGAATTACATTTTGACTATCGATTGGCGAATTCTCACGGTCATCATACTTTAGATTAGCTAGTGCATCGTCTATTAAGTCGTAGTAGCTTTTTTTGGAACTGTGCGAAAGCGTAGAGCCGGGTCAAACGCCCGAAACTTTGACATTGCGGGAAGAGGCTGAACTCAGCGCCTTAGCAGAGTTCCTCGCTCGGTTGCCCATAAAAAGCTATCGTTACTTTTTAGACGCTGCACTAGATACATACGAGCGAAGAAATCCAAAGGTGCAATGAAAATGATGCTGAGTTTGGGATAATCATAGCCATTGAAGTCAGACATGATTATCCTTCTTGACTATGGTTTGGGTCTCCTAGTCGCAAAGTGGGTTAAGGGAAATCAAGGGCAGTCCTAAATCTCGAATCTTGATGAGCAGCCCAAAGAGTGCGGCCTGATCCTGCACCACACGCGTTACGAGTGTGGTGCCGTCTTGGCAATGTTCGACTTCGCTGCCATTTAGCCATTCCGACCACGCCTCGTCCAAGTGGCCTTCCAATCGAAATTGATAGGTTCTGCTCATCATCCGTTTCCTTAAAGTCCGTTCTTCGTCCGCGTCCCATTTTCTCTTCGACAAGCAGCTAAGAATGACCGTTACCAGCCTCGGCTGTTCGCTTCAGATCCGCAGCATATTGCTCGAAGGGTGGCGCAAAATCAGGTAGCGAACCGCTGATCATCGGCAGCATAATCCCGCTTATCACTTCTACCATGCTAAAGTCAGTAGAGCCGTCATGATTAGCCGATAAGGTGTATGTACGGACTACTTTGAACATGGGAGCCATTCCATCTCCCCAAACTAATTTCTTTTCTGGCACAACCTCATGCACAGTCAAATTGAATGTACGTCCGGGTGCATAGGGTACGGTGAGTTTCACCTTTTCACCCTCAGCAATCTGTCCTTCCACGCTGCTGACCGTGGAGGTCCACTTTGGAATCTCACTGGACGTGGTGAAGAGCGACCAGATGCGCTCAGGTGGTGCGTCTATATTGATGGCAACGCCAGTTTCTTGGCTAAACGTTGATTTTGTCTTAATCGCTTTTCCGGTCTCTGAAATATAGTCAGGAGCAATGCCCGATACCCTAGCCAGAGTAAGCAATTCAGCCATTGGCTGACCTTCAACTACAAAGATTGAGATGTACTCTTCGGGTTCGCCTAACGTTAAGGCTTGCTGTAAACTCTCTAAGGCGGCGCTCTTGTTCTGTGACTGCAGCAACATTGCATTCAGAACCCACAGCTCAAGATTTATATCGTTCCAGTCGCTTATCTCATTAACAGTCTCATCAAGTGAACGAAGAGCAGCCAGGCGCGCGGTTGCAACATCGAACCGTTTTTGCATATACTCGCATCGAGCTAGAGTCAACTGTTCGAAGAAGTAAATTGAGCGAAACGGTTCAGCCTGAGAGTGCTGTGCCTTTTGCTGCCACCCGTCAGCCTGGTTGAGCATACCCAATGCCAATGCCAGACGTGCTTTTGTGGCGGTGCCAAGTCGCGTGAGGTATGTACTGGTATTTTCTCCAATATACTGGTCAAGCTCAATCATTAGTCCTGCTATGTCTGGTTCCTTCTGCCTCATCAGACGGCACATCATGAGCGTTGCAATTCTGTCAAGATGAAATTCAGGGAGCACAAGATCCGTCTCGTAGGCGATGGGCAGAGCGTACGCTTCTTCGGCATAGGTGTCTGCTTCATCAAGGCGAGCTTGGCGCAAACAGACTTTGGATAAACCAAGCAGTGGTAGATGCCCATAGGTTTGCCGTTTCTCGCTCGTCTCAGCCGCAGCGTTTAGAGCGTGCAAAAAACAGTTTTCTGCAGCCCCTAGTTGCCCCTTTAATAATGCAACCTGGCCAAAGAGCGTTGGCAGCCAAACCGTCCCGCCCGGAATGCCTGTTGCATTCTGTAAAGGCATCGTTTTGTGGAGGCATTTCTCTGCAATGATGAGGTTTCCATCACCGCGCACATGAAGTAAAGCCTGAATACAGTAGTTGCGCCCAAGGATAACTGCGCTTTCTTCATCGACCTGATCTAATGCTTCTAGAATTGCCTGATTTGCACCTTCACAATTGCCCTGCTGAAGGAAAAGTAGTGATTGATAGGCCTTAATGACTGAAAGATTTTCGCGTTCAGCTTGGGTAAGGTTTTCTCTGTTGAACTGGCTGGCAAGCGCAGCTAGTTCGGCTTCGCCCGCTTCCGCCTTTAGATTGAACGTCACGTACAAAATTAGTAGACGTGGATACTGCTGAAGTATCGACGGCGGGATCTGTGTGAGCCATATACGCAATAAATGTCCTGATGGCGTCTGTTGACTATGACCTACCCATATTTCTTCAATTAGTCCTGCTGCTAAATCATAGTCTTGGCTTTGCAAACTAGATTTTCTCGATTTCCACCAACAGCTCAAGCGGCGTTTCCCCTTTGGTAACTGGTTTGAGTGGTGGCTCTTCTACCAGACGAAACGACTTAATTCGCTCGGTCAAGGTTTCAAGAGCGATTCTCATTTCCAAACGCGCTAACTGAGCACCGGTACAGAAATGCGGTCCGTATCCAAAGCTAAAGTGACGGGTCTTCTTGCGCGTGATATCAAACGTATGTGGATCATCCATGGTCTTGGGATCGCGATTGACGGCAGGCACCAGCACGAAGGCTAGGTCTCCCTTTTTGAAGTGAATGCCTTTGTATTCATAATCGTGCAGGGCCGCATGGGGTAGTGCCCACGGCAGGGGCGTAAAGCGCATCCCTTCATCCACTGCGCCAGCCGCCAAGGATGGGTCTTTTTGCAACAACGCTAGTTGCTCTGGATGGTGGAGCAGGGTGTGAATGGTCTGCGGAAGTTGGTCCCGGGTTGTGTCAACGCCGGCCGAGGCGATCTCGCTGGCCAGATAGACAAGTTCGTCTTCCGTTAGGCGATCTCCATCGATTTCAGCCACAATTAGTTCGCTAAAGACATCTTTGCCAAGGTTGCTGCGACGCTCGGCCAGTAATTCTCGCAGATAGGCATGAACCTTACGGTTGGCCGCTTCCACGGGTTCTATATCATCGCCACTCATCATCGCCTGAGACTTGCGGCCGCCGATCCCGATCCATTCGTCCAAACCTTCGACATCCCCATACGGCACGCCAAGCATTGGCCCCAAAATGAGAGCCGGATAGGGTGTGCAGAACTCGGCAGTCAGGTCAACTGTGCCTTTGGCTGGCATTTCATCCACCAAGCCATTGGCGATCTCCTGAAATTGCTCTTGCATCCCCTCGACGATCTGCTCCCGCAACGCACGCATGACTAACGCTTGCAGCCGCCTATGGTCTTCTCCATGCTTAAAGAGCAGTTCGCTTTCGATGGCATTTGCCAGATACGCTGAGCGGTCGCGCTCGATCTCGATAAAGAAAAAATTGAAGTCAGTGCAGCGCATAATATGCATGGCGTCTTCTTGATTAAAGAAGAATCTGCCGCGTTCGCTTTCGCCGTACCAATGCTGCTGACGGAAAGATTCAATAATCTCGTACTTGTCAGTTTTGATTTCATCCCAGTTGGTATCGATCCAAGGTGGCGTTGACATACTGATTTTCCTTATTGTAAGATTGGGTTCTTCAGGGTTTTGGAACAGAAAAGCTGACCTGTGGCTAGGAAACTAATAGCCCAACGCACGTTAATTGGATTGGGCAGCATACCGTCTGTGGCCAACTGATTGAGCATATCCGCTAACATAAGTTCATCCAGTTTATCATGACTGTAGACTTCAGCAAATTGATCTTGACTGTCCTGAGGCCGCGCCGTCCGCCAGACTCTGCTCACGTCCATACCCAATGCGCAATAGAGTGGGATCATGTGGTGACTACTACGGCCATAGCCCAGAATCAGCTCGGTGCGCCCATGGAGGATCAGCTGAGGGCATTTGCCACAACGGATGCGCCACTCACCCTGCCGCATTTTCCGGTCCCCCTTTAGCGTAGATATCTATCATTGGCTCCATGAATATTGCTTATGCCCCCTTGAATATCGATAGACGTCCAACGCAACAAACGCAAGACTAATCGCCATTAGTGTTGCAACCAGCCAACCCCATGCTTGAAAATAAACAGCATGCTCAAAGGTTATCAATCGATAGACTAGCCACGGCATCAGTATCAACCAAGGCAGCTGACAGAGCCCTGTTAAACGGGAAAATGGTGTCCTCTTGTGTATCTGGCCAGCTATCATCAACATGATGAGCACGGTGATCAGAACGGCCAGGCCTTCTACTTTCGTTATAAACACTAGCCCGCCCAGCAATTGACTCATATTAAGCAACCCGCCCCACATCGATATCATTCCTCCAATTCCACGGATATCTCGAATCATGTTGATTGCATCGGTTATTAGATTCATAAGCTTCCCCTCTTCACAAGGTCATCTTTTCATCGGCCCTGTGAACCCAAATCTCAGCACCAGTTTCTTGTCTAGCTTGCTCTGCAATGCCAATATAATCGAGATGGCCGTAGCAATTGACAACTCGATTGAAGGAAGCGAAATTTCCCTGAATAGAATCGGTTGCTCTGCCAGTGAATACGTTTGGGTGCGTTTTAGTTTGGGGGTACAAGAGTGCGTCGCACTGTTCAATTGCGGATGGGCGCTTGGATCTTTCTCTGAACAGTGCGACGCACTCGGCTGGCTACATTCTCGCCCCGAAACCCAAAGGCACCCATACGTTTTCCATGGATTGAGTTTCCTGTGAACTTATGCTACAATTTGTCATATGCAGCCATTGTCATCCAGAAGTATAATCATAATCAGTGATTATAAGCAAAGCGTACCATACCAGGAAAGATGTTTCATGTCAAGCCCTAAACCAATACCTGATTTACCCGATCTGGCATCACTTGGAGATTCAGCTCATACCCTGATGCCCTTGGTTGGTTTCCTGCTGAACAAAACTGCGTTAAAGGTTAGCCAGCAGACTGACGCCAGCCTTGCACCCTTTGGAATCCAAGTCAGGCATTACGGCATTCTATTGTTTTTGGCGCGGATAAATACAACCGTATCTCAAAGGGAAATCGGGGAGCGTTTGTGGATAGATCGCAACACTATGGTATCTTTGATTGATCATTTAGAGTCACAGGAGTTAGCGATCCGCACCCGAGACCCGAATGATCGGCGTTCTTATGCAATTTCGATTACGGAGAAAGGACGTACCCTAGTGGAGCAAGCCGGCAAAGTTGTGACCAAAACCGATGCTCAATTCGTGGAGACACTCAATGCGAGTGAACTTGAACAATTGACACAGCTCCTGGTGAAATTGTTGAAGGGAACGCAGGAAGCTTAAATAGATACATCATTAACAACAATATTTCTATTTATGAGGTGAACTATGAATCGTGGCGAACAAATCCGCGACTACAACTATCCAGATTTTGACGACAATGCGCTTGAACACGTGATGCAGTGGATGAGCGACCAACCACCATTGGGCAAAAAAGCACCTGATTTTCCGCTCTGGCTCTTAACCGATGATGCAGATAATCCGCTTGAAGAGACAACGCTGATGGCCGTGATCAAGCAGCACAAGCTGACAATCGTCGAGTTTGGCAGCTTTACCTGACCATACTGCGGGATGGCGTCGCCATCCATGAATTCGGCTGCGGAACGGTTAGCCGAGCGCGACGTTGGGTCGGTTTTCCTGTATACGCACGAGGCGCATCCGGGCGAAAATTATCCTCCTCATCAGACGATGGCCGACAAAGTGCGGGCGGCCCAGGGGTTGCGCGATCATTATAGAGTCAATCGACCAATCTACCTCGACGACATCACTGGTGACCTGCACATTGCATATGGCGGTCTCGCCAACATGACGTGGATCTTCAACAAGTCAGGGATTCCGCTCTATCGTTCAATGTGGACGGACGCTCCAAGTGCTGAAAATGCTGTTGAGTACTACCTTAACGTGCAGGAACGTCGACGCAACCGTGAAAAGCTTGCCCCCTTCAAAGTTGAGCGCATCGACTATCGCGATGTGAATAAGGAAAAGCGCCTCGAAGGGCTGGCCAAAGCTGGGCCAAAAGCGGTCGATGATTGGGTTAAATTGTACGAGCAGGACAAGCTCTTCTTTAAGCCAGCCAATGATCCTGGAGCTTGACGAGGGAGAGCATCGGTTGCGCTCTGGCGATTGTTCAAATGTCGAGAGCATCAGTCGGCAGCATCTGCTTTGTCTAGCTGAATCGAAAAAGTGAAACGCTCATATGAGCCAAAATGAAAACGGACAAATCTATGCCCAAAGAACGCCCAAATATCATCTTGGTTATCACCGATCAACAACGCTACGACACGATTAAGGCTTTGGGATTTCCATACATGGACACCCCCAACTTGGATCGATTGGTCGAAGAGGGTACCACATTTACCAATTGCCACATCACCGCGCCATCGTGCGCGCCATCGCGGGCGAGTCTCTTTACAGGCTACTATCCGCACACTACGGGCATCCTTAAAAACGCGGATCGGTGGGAGCATTCGTGGGTTGAGAATTTGAATGACGCGGGCTACTACTGCGTAAACATCGGCAAGATGCACTCTTGGCCGATGACCACTGGTTTGGGATTCCATGAGCGCTACGTTGTAGAAAATAAAGATCGTTATCTCGAAGAGCGCTACTTTTTTGACGAGTGGGACAAGGCACTGGCCGCGCGGGGTTTGGTCAAGCAGCAGCGCGAGCAATACCGCAAATTACCCGATTATAATGAGCGGTTGGGTGCATTCGAGTGGCTGCTGCCCGAAGATACACATCCTGATATGTTTGTTGGCAATATGGCAACTTGGTGGCTCGACACCAAACCGAAATCGGATAAGCCTCTTTTCCTACAAATCGGATTCCCTGGGCCGCATCCGCCGTATGATCCAACGCCGGAGTATGCAGAACCTTACATGACGAAAGAGTTGCCCATTGATCGCGTCACCGACGAGGAGCTGGAAAATCAGCCGCCGCCATTTAAGGCCATGCGGCTCCACAATTGTGAAGTGGATCATGACTCAGTAGTCCATCAGCTCGATCCATCGGTGGAGCAGCGCCACCGTCAACGCGCCTATTATCTAGCAAATGTCACGATGATCGATCAGAAGGTGGGCGAGATTTTAGAATCTTTGGAGGCCAAAGGCTACTTGGAGAACTCGGTCGTCATTTTTACGTCGGATCATGGTGACTGTCTCGGCGATCACGGCCATAGCCAAAAGTGGACAATGTACGATATCATCACGCGTATGCCGCTGATTGTGTGGTCACCCAGTCGTTTTGGCGCAGGTGTGACGCGCAATGAGCTCTGTCAATTGATGGACATTGGCCCCGCGATTTTGGAGTTGGCCGAGGTAGAGCCACATCACACAATGGAAGCCGAGTCGCTATTGCCCGCGCTCAAGGGAGAGCCGTGGTCTGGACGGGAGTATGTCTTTGCCGAACACAGCAAGGACGGTATTTTGCAAGAAACTGACTTTATGACGATGGTGCGCAGCGACGATTGGAAGCTGGTCCATTTTTTGGATGAGCCGTGGGGTCAGTTGTTTGATCTGGTGAACGATCCCGGTGAAATCAACAACTTGTGGGATGATCCTGCCCATGCGGCGAAAAAGGGCGAGTTGCTGGACGTGCTGCGCGAGTGGCGGATCCGCAGTCAGTATCATACGCGTGATTGGGCCGAGACATGGCGCTGATTCAACATACTTCGATACTGATCAAACAACTATGAAAAACAAAAATTCAACTCTGTATATTTGCCCTTTTTTCCAGTACGAACCTGATATTGGATTGGCTTTTGAACCGCGGGAACACGACTGGACGCAGATCGAGTATTGGGAAACGATTGCCAAGTGGGCCGAATATGGTCGATTTGACGCTATCTTCTTTGCTGATTTTTGGGGGGCAGCCCGTGATCCGATCAGCATCCGGTATGGAAAAAACTTTCCCATGCTTGATCCCCTCTTGCTGGTCTCGCGACTGTCGGCTGTGGCTGAACATCTGGGCTTTATCGTTACCATGTCGACCTCTTTCTATAATCCGTACATGGTGGCCCGAAAGATGCAGACGCTAAACCATATCACCAACGGCAGGATTGGTTGGAACATCGTCACATCGGTGAATCAAAAAGAGGCGGACCAACTTGGGGTGACCCTGCCTGACCACGATGAACGGTATGAACGGGCTTACGAGTATGTCGATCTGGTCAAACAGCTTTGGGCGTCTTGGGAGCCAGATGCAGTTGTGAATGACTATGAAAATGATCAGATCAGCGACCCCGAAAAGGTCCATCAGGTCGATTTCGACGGACGTTGGTTCAGGTCCGCAGGGCCACTGGCGGTTCACCATCATCCGGCAGGAGACCCAGTTTTGGTGCAAGCTGGGTCATCACCAGAAGGAATAAAATTTGCCGGCAAGCACGCAGAAATCATTTTTAGCCCAGCTGGCCCCACCCACGTTAAGAAAGCAAGGTCTGAAAAATTGCGCGCTGCCATTTCAGATGCAGGGCGAGATCCTCACTCCGTCAAGTTACTATTCCCGGTAGGCGGTTGTGTGGCCCCTTCCCGCTCGGAAGCGGAGGAGCGGGCGGCGCAGATTGCGGAGAGTGTACCCGATGAGGTCGGATTAAATGTGGTGGAAGGATTATCCGGATTTGATCTGTTGAAATATCCCACCGACACAAAGATCAGCGAAATTCTCGATCAAGTCACGGGCGTGCAGGGGCTTTTCAACATGGCGGCCGACAAGGGGTTCACTATTCTCGATACAGCTCGCTTCATGACGAACCGAGTTTCGGACCAACGGTTTGTAGGAACGGCTCAAGATGTAGCCGATGGCCTCGAAGTGGAAAATGAAGAAGTTGGCGGTGATGGTTATATGTTCCGTGCCACGTACTTCGCACCCCACTATGTGCGTGATATGGCAACGCTGTTGGTACCAGAATTGCAAAGGCGGGGGCGGATGCGCCAATCCTATGAATCCAAAACACTACGAAGCTACTTGACGTAGGCGGAACTAGAAAGGGGTTTGAAAATGGTGACAACGCGAGGACATTGTTTATGCAAAAAAACAGGTTGGGAATTTCAGGGCGAGGTTACGTGGGCCTGTTACTGTCATTGTGATGATTGCCGCCGAAATTGTGCGGCACCCGTTGTTGCATGGCTTGGGGTGCCACGAAAGAATTTTAAGTGGTTAGGCGCGGCCCCGAAAACATACGAGAGTTCTAAGGGCGTTTGGCGACATTTCTGCGAGCGTTGTGGATCGCCCATGGGTTTCGAGGCAGCGCACTATCCAGGCGGTATGCATCTTTACGCCGCATCTTTGGACGATCCAAAGAACTTTGAGCCAACTTTCCATGTCAACTATGAGAGTAAACTCCCCTGGCTTGAAATGCATGATGAACTGACCAAATATGAAGGAACCCTGGTGCATACGCCTGAAGATCTGAGCGATTATCAACAAGGGTAGATTAAATGAATTCTCATATTGCATCTATCCATTCCCCTTGGGGAAAGCTGCTCTGTGCAATTCGGATTGTTTCTTCGGGTATTTTTTGCTTTATTGATTCCATCTTTGGCTCCTAGATTTCTCGGTTTTACACTTGATTACAATTTACCAAAGATGGTTTATTCTGGCTTGCTTACGACAACCGTAAGCAAGCCTAACAGTATCATATAGTTATCGGGTGCTGCAACTCTGCAAATTTTCAACTTATAAATAGGAGAAACCATCATGAAAATTACCAAAGTAGAGACGTTTCTGGTGAAGCCGCGCTGGCTTTTTTTGAAGATTGAGACCGATGAAGGACTAACTGGATTGGGCGAGCCGATTGTAGAGGGGCGAGCCTTAACCGTGGCCCAAGCCATTGGTGAGTTGGAAGAGTATCTGATTGGCAAAGATCCGACTCGGGTTATGCACCATTGGCAGGCAATGTACAAACATGCATTTTACCGAGGTGGACCCGTGCTGACAAGTGCTATCTCGGGAATTGAGCATGCACTCTGGGACTTGGCCGGTAAAGCGGCTGGCGTCCCTGTTTACAAATTAATGGGCGGCCCCTTACGAGACCGCATCAAAGTTTATAAGGGTATCGGAGGGAAGGGCGAACTTGAAGAGGTGATTCAACGAGCTAAGGACGCAGTGGCCCAGGGATTTCTGGCCCTCAAGACTGGCCCCGCCGGTGGTAGACCGGCCCGGATTATTGAATCTCCTGGATTTGTGGATCGAGTTGTGGATCGCTTTGCTGCAATCCGAGAGGCAGTAGGGGATGAGATCGACATAGCCATCGACTTCCATGGCGCAATTAGCCCCCAAACAGCTGGGCTACTCATCAAAGCCTTAGAGCCATACCAGCCTCTCTTTATCGAAGAACCTATTCAGTGCCAGAACGTCGACGTAATGGCGGAATTGGCTCGCAAAACCCACATTCCCATTGCCACAGGAGAACGGATCTTTACCAAATGGGGCTTCCGTGAAATCTTAGAAAAGGGGGCAGCATCCATTCTTCAGCCGGATATTTCTCATGCTGGTGGCATCTTTGAAGGACGGCTCATCGCGGGTATGGCAGAATCTTATTACGCGGCCATTGCACCCCACTGTCCGCTTGGTCCCATCTCCCTGGCTGCTGGGCTTCACCTTGATGCCTCAATTCCCAATTTTCTAGCCCAAGAGCACACCACGTTTGGCGAAGGCTACCTCAAAAATCCCTTTGTCTTCAAAGACGGGTACCTGGAACTCCCCACCGAACCGGGCCTTGGTATTGAGCTGGATGAGGAAGCTATGGCGGATAAATTAGGCCATGATTGGCGGAATCCTGAAACCTATCATCCAGATGATGGGGCGGCGATTGATTGGTAGCTAGTGGCTGGTAGCTGGTGGTTGGTTACTGCTGGATCGTTATCTACGGATTTATAAAGGAGAAATCAAATGAAAATCACCTCGATCAAGACTGCGGCGACCCGCGGTCATGGAATGCATCTATGGGTTAAGATAGATACCGATGCAGGGATCACCGGAATTGGTGAATGTGTTCATGGTGGTAAGCAGGCCATTGCAATTATCGGCTACTTAGAAGAGAAGCTGATAGGCAGAGATCCATTTGCCATTGATGCCATCTTTGAGGAGATGCGCAGGGGCCATGTCTTTGACGGCGGTATTGCTGGTGCGTTGGTTACGGCGCTAACGGGTATTGAGATTGCGCTGTGGGATCTGAAAGGCAAAGCGCTAGGCGTTCCCCTCTATGAGTTGATGGGGGGCAAATTCCGCGATAAAATCCGCGTCTACGCCGACTGTCAAGTAGAGCCGGGAATGAACTTCGACCAGATTAAGGCTGTGGTAGATGACGTGCTGGAAAAAGGATTTACGGCTCTCAAGATCGATCTGGACATTCATGCATACGGCCACCACGGGACTGAGTTGGAGGGGTTTACCAAAGATAAATTTAACTACACCGCAGGCCAATGGGAACACGAGCGCATGGTGCAGTTGGTGGATATGGTCACTACGGCGGCGGGGCGTGATGTGGAAGTAGCTTGTGATGTTCACACCCGACTCGATGTATCGAGTGCGATTCGTCTCGTACGGGATCTATCTCCGTACCATCTCATGTGGCTAGAGGAACCAGTCCCGGCGGAAAATCCAAAGGCGATGAGAGAAGTAAAACGGGCATCGACAATCCCAATCTGTAGTGGGGAAAATTTGTATTTGGCCCACGGATTCCGCGATCTGATTGAACAACAGGCGGTCGATGTGATTATGCCGGATCTGCCCAAGTGCGGCGGATTATCACATGGGAGACGACAAGCCCAACTAGCCGAACTCTATTACATTGCCTTCGCACCCCACAATGTTGCATCGCCCATTGGGACTATGGCGTCGGCTCATGTTTGCGCAACTGTGCCCAACTTCCTTGTACTTGAATTCCACTGGCTTCACCGAGATTACTGGACAACGATTATTCAGGAGAAAAGGGATATTATCAAAGACGGCTATATTCAGCTTACTGATCGACCTGGGATTGGCGTTGAATTAGACGAAGTGGTTGGGCAACAGCATCAGTTCGAGGGGACGAAATGGTTTTAGGGGCGTGAGAGTGAGGTAACTTATTCATTTGACCGGTCTACCCCGATCGTATGGCTTAACCTCAGGCTGGAACGGATGTCTTGAGGATCCGAATCAGCTCCTGAATCCGAATGGGTTTGCTGATAAAATCATCCATTCCTGCAGCACGTGTTCTATCGCGATCCTCCGGCATCGCCCCTGCGGTCATGGCCACGATTCGAGGACATTCAGATTGAGCTAGCAGTTCTCGAATCGTGCGCGTGGCCTCTAAGCCATCCATTTCGGGCATTTGTATGTCCATCAACACCAGATCATACTTTTGTCGCTGAACAGCATCGATAGCTTCTAATCCATTGCCCGCAATATCTGCTCGGTAGCCCAGCCGATCCAAAATGCGGATGGCCACCTTCTGATTTACAGAATTATCTTCAACCAATAAAATGTCTAGTGGATTCCCTTCGCTAATGGATGCATCCATTACCCTCTTTGGTTTTTTGGCGTGGGGCATCGTTTGGACTAGTGGTACACCAAAATAGGCCAATAACTTATCATACAACGAGGAGGGTTTTAGGGGTTTCGACAAAAAGGCAACTAGCTCTAGCTGCTCCGCTTGTTCTCGCACATTGCTGCTCGTCAACGAAGTCAACATAATCAGCGGGAAGTGTTGCCCATCAGGCAGACATCTAATTTTTTCGGCGAGCATCAAGCCATCCATCTCGGGCATATGCATATCAAGGATGGCAACATCCAAATGTTCTACTTGCTCGAGCAACACCAATGCTTCATCGCCTGAGGCCGCTTCATGAGGTTCCATTCCCCACTGCTTGGCATAATGAGTAAGAATACGACGATTTGTTTCATTATCGTCCACAATAAGAACTGAACGATCCCTCAGCTCATTTTGCGAAATCTGGTAGAGCGTTTGGGTGACCTCACCAGAGATTTCTGACTCGATGGTAAAATGGAAGATCGATCCAACATCCGGCTCACTTTCCACCCACATTTTACCGCCCATGATCTCGCAAAGATGTTTGCTAATGGCAAGCCCAAGACCCGTACCGCCATACTTTCGAGTCGTTGAAGTATCTAACTGGCTAAAGGTCTTGAAGAGGCGCTCCATCTTAGAGGATTCGATCCCGATGCCTGTGTCTTTGACGGAGAAATGAATCGTATATCGTTCGTCATGGAGCTGTTCACTTTCTACAGAGACAAAAACCTCTCCTTTGTCGGTAAATTTAATGGCGTTGGAGAGAAGATTTACCAGAATTTGACGTAGCCGGGTGACATCACTGAGAATTGTGTCGGGTGTGTGGGGTGAGACAAAGTAGGCCAGTTCAATCCCTTTTTCTGCCGCACGCGGAGCCATCAGATCGACGGCATCTTCTATGCAATCGATGAGGCTAAAGGGCTGGGTTTCCAGATCAAGCTTGCCTGACTCAATCTTCGAGAAATCGAGAATCTCATTGATAATTGTCAGCAATGAATCGCTGCTGTTGCGAATCGTATTGACGAAATCTCGTTGTTCATCAGAAAGGGGCGTGTCGAGTAGAAGATTCGTCATGCCCATTACACCGTTCATAGGTGTGCGGATTTCGTGGCTCATGTTGGCAAGGAATTCGCTCTTTGCCTGGGTAGCAGCTTCGGCATCCTCTTTTGCCTGACGTAAATTCTCTTGTTTCCCCAGGTGTTCTGTCATATCCGTGATGGCAAAGGTCATGCCCAAAAGCCGATTGTGCTGATCAATCAGAGCCGTACCGTGCCAATCACAGAAGATAGTTTTTCCTTCTTTGGTCTGATTCTGAATGGTGATACGGGCAGCGTTGGTTTGGGTGCTTAGAATACTATGCCAGCGTTCGGATACTGGCTCCTGCAATTGGCTAGGGACTAGAAGTTGGAAGGGAAAGTGCCCGTTGGCCTCCTCGGCCGAGTAACCGAAGAGTCTCTCCGCGGCTGGGTTCCATTTGATGATTTGCTCGGAACGGTCGCACTCAATCATGGCAATGGATGTCTGTTGGAAGTGGAGACGTCTTTTCTCTTCTAAGTGATAGAGCCGATGCCCAGAACTCTTACGCGACTTCTCAAAGAGCCAACTCAGAAAGATGCTTGTTACCGTGAAGAAACCCATTGTCCAAAGCCATTCCTGCGCAGTAGGTGGGTGCCCTATAGGATATAGGGGCTGCGGTGTAGGCAAGACGGTAGAGAAAATTGGGTTTGAGTCGTATAGGTTTGAGTAGTAAATGAGCAGCATGCCACCCATGTATGCTGCCCCGGTGACAATACCCCACCGATAACCAAATACAATGACAGCGACCAGAATACCAAGTCCACACCAAAGCAGAACTGGACTTTGAGGCGTCTGTTCGTAGTATGCCAGAATAAGCGGGGTAAGAATGATGGTGAGTAAGTAGGCCCATTTAAACCAAACAGTTGATTTGGTTAGTTGAGGAAGAACAACGACCACGGTAAAACAGATGGCAATAACGGCTAGAGCAAGTTGGCTAATTGGCCCTATGTTATAGAACGCGACAACAATGGCACCAGCCAAGAAGACAATACTAAAAAAGATGCTAGAGAAGATAATGAAATGGCTTGTGCGTTGTGCCTCGGCATCGTCTTCTGGATACGCACCGCCTAGTATCTCGCGCAGTAGGGAATCAAACATTGTCCACCTTAAGCTGTTCTGCGCTTTTGCCTAATCACCAACGTTACAACCATATTCAGCCCGGCCCTACTTTTAGATGATTTATTATTTATGGTAAATCTTGGGTATACTGCATCTGTATAATTTACATACGCTCTATTATACCACAAATTTCTAGCTTTTTGGGTGATATTAATCTACTTTTGTACTACTATAGTCACGCTCTGTTATAAATGAGAATAATCTACTCAATAGACCGGGGTTCAGTAGGCACGCCTCGTGCCGCATATGAGCGTGCTCATTGAACCATTGCGGTCTACTGTTACCTGACTAAACCTTATCGAATTATTCTCGAAATACAGTGAACCGCAGTATATCCCAAGGGAGGAACCATGCAATTCGGATGTTGTGCCAAAATTGAACAAGCTCAAGCTGTTTATTCCGCCGGTTTTGACTATCTGGAAGCGGGGGTTACAAGTTTGGTGCCGGATGAGGGCAATAACGCTTTCGCACCAATCCTGGCCCAGTACCAAGCCTCGCCAGTGCCAGTGCAGGCATTCAACCTGTTCTTACCAAAAGATTTGAAGATTGTGGGGCCAGATGTCAATGAGGAACGAGCCAAAACCTATGTAATGCGTGCTGTTGAGCGGATGGAAAAGATCGGTGCGACTACGGCGGTGATTGGCAGTGGCGGCTCCCGCAGCGTACCTGATGGTTTCTCTAGAGATGAGGCGATTCAACAGATTGTTTATTTTCTTGGCCTGGTGGCAGATGAAACTGACCATAGCTCGATAACAATTGCCATCGAACCGCTAAACAAAAAGGAATCCAACATCATTAACAGTGTTGCTGAGGGTGTCTCTTTTGCCAAAGAAGTCAATCGTCCTTCCATCCGGGTACTTGCGGATTTCTATCACATGGATGAAGATAACGAACCCTTAGAAACGCTTGTAGAGAACAAAGAGTGGTTGGTCCACATTCACGTAGCGGATACAGGGCGTGGCTCGCCAGGAACCGGTCAGTACCCTTATACCCAATTTGTGGATTTGCTGAGTCAAGCTGGCTACGATGGAATGGTTTCCATTGAGTGCCGCTGGAATGATTTTGAATCAGAGGCTGAGCCATCTGTAGCCTTTTTGAGGCAGGTATTTGGGCAGATATAGGTGCATTTAATCGTGGAGCGAAGGGCACCATCGGTCAACGAGTTTTTGAGTCTCTTGAGAGCGACGTCCGCGAGCAGGGGGTGGAACCCAAGGATCGGGAGGAACTCTGAACCAAAAGAGTTCAGAAACGGA
>JBCCHB010000180.1:0-31924 GCA_039028975.1 Chloroflexota bacterium | reverse complement strand
TTAGGCTTGGAACCATTCGAGATATGTCAACAAGCGGCCCAAACCTTCCTGAATCTGGACATGTGGCAAACGGATGCGGGTATGGTGGGTTTTCTGAAGTACAACGCTGACCTGTTTGATAAGGCAACTATCAAACGCATGATCGGTCATTTTACGGTCTTGCTTGAAGGAATCGTTGCCGGGAGCCCTCTGGGCGCAGCGCAACCCATTTGCCAACTGCCCCTACTCACTGAGGCTGAGTACCACCAGATCGTCCATGAATGGAATGACACCGCCGTTGACTTTGGCGAACCACAGACCATCCATGCTCTATTTGAGCAGCAGGTGGAACGCACCCCCGATGCTATTGCACTTGTCTTTGAGGCAGGTGAGCAAGTGGCAAGTAGCAAGTCTGCAAGTGACGCGTCTGATGACCTGCAACCTGCAAGCCTACAAACCCGCCTAACCTATTCAGAACTGAATGCCCGCGCCAACCAACTCGCGCACCACCTGATTGAGTTGGGTGTGCAAGCTGATACACTGGTAGCAGTAGCCATGGAACGGTCGATTGAGATGATGGCCAGTTTGCTGGCCGTCCTCAAGGCAGGGGCGGCTTATGTACCAATTGATCCAACCTATCCTGAAGAGCGGATTCGCCATATGCTGAACGATAGTGCAGCACCGATTTTGCTGACGCAATCATATCTGTCGTTGGCAAAGTTTACAGATGATGTCGATGCACAAGGTAACGCTGTTCAACCGGTTCATGTGCTTGCGGTTGATACGATGATTGAACAACTATACTCAGCTCCGTTTGAAAACGACCGCAGTATAGCAGATCAATCTACCAGTAATCCCCAAACGCAAACATCCCCAAATGACCTTGCCTATGTCATTTATACATCTGGGTCCACAGGACAGCCCAAAGGCGTAATGGCATCACACACCAATGTCGTATCAATGCTAAATGGATTTGAAAAAATTGCTCCAGCACAAAGAGAACGAATCGGCACTTCCGTCTGTCCCTTTGGATTTGATGTCTCTGTTTGGGAGTTCTTTTCTGTATTATGTTTTGGTGGAAGCCTACATCTTTTAACAGTAGATACCTATGCAAACCCATTGACTTTTGCTGAGTATATGACCAATCATCAGGTGACAAGTAGCTATATCCCCCCTGCCTTACTTTTAGATATTGTAGATACCTATGAACAACAAAATTTGGCCTTTCCTCTTGAGCGCCTTTTGGTAGGAGTTGAGCCAATCACAGAAGGATTACTGCAACGTTTTCGGAATTTATCAGAAGGTTTATACATCATTAATGGTTATGGTCCAACCGAAAGCACAATATGCGCAACATTCTTTAATTTTTCACAACAAACGAAATCAGATCAACGTACACCCATCGGCAAGCCTGTTGCAAACTATAAAATATTTTTATTCAACAAACATCAGCAGCCTATTCCTGTTGGTGTCGCTGGAGAACTATGTATAGGCGGTATTGGTGTAACCCGAGGCTATCTCAATCGCCCAGAGTTGACAGCAGAACGCTTCATCAGCCACCCAGAATTTGGACGGCTCTACAAGACAGGCGACCTCTGTCGCTGGCTACCAGACGGCAACATCGAGTACATCGGGCGCACCGACTTCCAAGTGAAGATACGGGGTTTCCGCATTGAGTTGGGTGAGATTGAGCATGCGCTGCTGGCACAGGAGGGTGTGCGCGAAGCCGTCGTGTTGGCACGGGAGGAGAATGACGATAAGCGGTTGGTTGCCTATGTGGTGCAAGCGGCAGGTGAGCAAGTGGCAAGTAAGCAAGTAAGAACCGGCGCGTCCAGCATCGACTTGCAAACCTGCAAACCTGCAACCTGCAACCTGCAACCTGCAACTTTACGCCAAGCCCTCGCCCAACAACTGCCCGACTACATGATTCCCTCGGCCTTTGTCTTTTTGAAGGCCATGCCGTTGACACCCAATGGCAAGTTGGACCGTCTTGCACTTCCTGCCCCGGACTACACAGACACACAGAGTGAACTTGTGGCACCTCGCACAGAGATAGAATCGCAAGTGGCGGCTATCTGGCAGGAGGTGTTAGGCTTTGACCAAGCGAGTCCTGAGCATCGCCGAAGGATTGGGGTCTACGATAACTTCTTTGCACTTGGTGGTCACTCGCTGTTGGCAACCCAGGTCATCTCACGGGTACACAGTCAACTCAATCTGGATATCCCACTCAAGTCGCTCTATGAAGTGTCGCAGTTGGAGGACTTTGCACAGCTCATCAGCCAAGCCCAGGAGAGTACGGATAAACCGATTGTGCGTATCTCGCGTGAGCAACCGTTGCCCCTCTCTTTTGCACAGCAGCGGCTCTGGTTCCTCAACCAACTGGAACCAGATAGTGCCTTCTACAATATTCCCATCCAGCTCTGGCTCACAGGTCAAGTGGATGTAGCTGCGCTGGAAACCAGTTTCCGCTACCTGATTGAACGGCATGAGAGTCTACGCACCATCTTTGGACCCCTCTATAGCTCTCCCCTGACCAAGGGAGAGAATAGTTCCTACCTTGATCAGGGAAGGTCAGAAGTGGTGAATCATGATGGAGAAGCAAACCAGTTCATTCATCCGCCATCATGGGCAGCACAATTTACGATGCCAATCACACCAGTTGCAGATGAAGGTGAGGCGCATCAACTTGCACAGATGGAGGCTACTACCCCCTTTAATCTCAGTACAGGACCGCTGCTGCGGGTACAGCTATTTCAGATAGCGGACGATGACTTTCTGTTGGTCCTGAACATGCACCACATCATCAGTGATGGCTGGTCCATGGGTGTATTGATGCAGGAATTGGCCCATGCCTATCGCGCCTACAGCACGAACCAGCAGACGACCCTGCCCGACCTGCCGATTCAATATACTGACTTTGCGCTCTGGCAACGAGACTATCTCAGTGGAAAGAAACTAGAGCCACAACTGGCCTATTGGCAGGAGCAATTGATAGACAGTCCTGCTCTGTTGGAACTGCCCACCGACCGACCTCGGCCGCCTGCCCAGAGTTATCGAGGTGCGCACTATACCTTTGAACTGAGCGTAGATCTGACCACGAACCTAAACCGCTTGGCACAGAGCCATGAGGCCACCCTCTTTATGGTAATGTTGGCAGCGTTTAATGTACTCCTGGCGCGTTACAGTGGTCAAGAAGATATTGTCGTCGGTTCACCGATTGCCAACCGCGACCGCTCCGAGGTTGAAGGGCTGATTGGCTTCTTTGTCAATACACTGGTCTTACGGACGCAGATAGAGAACAACCTGCCCTTTACCGAGCTACTTGCCCAGGTACGCCAGACTACCTTGGATGCCTATCAACACCATGACTTGCCCTTTGAGCAGTTGGTCGATGAACTGGATTTGGCGCGCACACTGAGCTACACTCCACTCTTCCAAGTGATGTTGGTGTTGCAAAATGCCGAGATGGCTGAATTTGACCTACCCGATCTAACCGTCACCATGCAATCGGCTGAATTTCCCTTTGCCAAGTTTGATCTCACGCTCTTTCTCGTTGAACTCAACAAATCTATACGAGCAACACTGGAATACAACACAGACCTCTTTGACGAAGCCACTATTGCGCGCATGGCAAGCCACTTCACAGTGCTGTTGGAGAGCATAGTCTCGCAGCCAGAGTTGCCCATCCACCGACTGCCCATGCTCAGCGATGCTGAGTATCAACAGATTGCCCATGAATGGAACAACACCTTCGTTGACTTTGGCGAACCCCAGACCATCCACGCTCTATTTGAACAACAAGTCGAACGAACGCCAGATGCCGTAGCCCTTGTCTTTGGCAATGAGCAGCTCACCTACGCCGAACTTAACGCCCGTGCCAACCAATTAGCACACTATTTGTATCAGGCAGGGGTGCAGCCCGAAACTCCAGTAGGCATATGTCTAAATCGTAGCATGGACCTCATTATTGCCACCCTAGCTATCATAAAGGCTGGAGGTGCTTATGTACCCCTTGATGTGACCTACCCTCTCAGCCGGTTAGCATTTATGATTCAAGATACTGAGATGAAATGCGTATTGACCGAGAGCGCATTGGCTGCGAGCCTTCCTGTGGATGTGCAAACTATAGATATAAACACGCTAGTGGTGGAGAAGTATCCAGAAAGAAATATAGATGCACATACTACACCTGAGAACTTGCTATATATTATGTATACCTCTGGTTCCACAGGACAACCTAAAGGCATTGAAATTCTGCACCGCAATGTACAACGTCTGGTCAAAGGGGCCAACTTTGCCCAGTTGGATGCTACGCAAACATTTTTACAATTGGCGTCGCCATCATTTGATGCCGCTACCCTTGAAATTTGGGGGAGTCTTTGTAATGGCGCAAAGCTAGTCCTTTATCCGGATAGCTTAATTGACCCACAACGTATCGGAAGTCTGATTCAAAATCATCAAATCACCACGCTTTGGTTAACAGCCGGGTTATTTCATCAAATGGTAGACCATAACCCGAATGGTTTAAAAGGAATCAAACAGTTACTCGCAGGGGGAGATGTTCTTTCTGCATCTCATATTCAGCGCCTGCTGGCGTCAAATCATCGGGAACTCACCATCATAAATGGTTATGGCCCTACTGAGAATACAACCTTTACAACGACCTACCCGATTTCTGACCATAAATTGCCCATATCCAGTGTACCCATTGGCACACCTATCAATAATACACAAGTTTATCTTCTGAGCGATTACCTTCAATTAGTACCGGTAGGAGTACCAGGAGAGTTGTACGCAGGGGGTCTTGGGGTAGCACGGGGCTACCGCAATCGGCCTGACTTAACCGCAGAGCGTTTTATCGACCACCCAGAATTTGGACGGCTCTACAAGACGGGTGACTTGTGTCGCTGGCTTCCCGCACCCGATGGCGATGGCTTTTCAGGCGCGAGTATCGAGTTCTTAGGTCGCACCGACTTCCAAGTCAAGATACGAGGATTCCGCATTGAGTTGGGTGAGATTGAGCATGCTCTGCTGGCACAGGAGGGTGTGCGCGAAGCGGTGGTGTTGGCACGAGAGGAGAATGACGATAAGCGGTTGGTGGCCTATGTGGTGCAAAGTGGCAAAGTGGCAAAGTGGCAAGGTGAAGAAGCAGACCCTGCAACCCTGCAACCCTGCAACCCTGCAACCTTGCGTCAATCCCTAGCCCAACAACTTCCGGACTACATGATCCCTTCGGCCTTTGTTTTCTTGGATGCCATGCCCTTGACACCCAATGGCAAGTTGGACCGTGGTGCACTTCCTCGGCTGTCCTCTGGGCATGAGCATGTGGATACACAGACGGAGTTTCTGGCAGCGCGCAATGAGATAGAAACAGTGGTAGCGGCTATCTGGCAGGAGGTACTGCAGGTTGAACGAGTTGGCGTCTATGACAACTTCTTTGCGCTGGGTGGTCATTCGCTGCTGGCAACGCAGGTCATCTCACGGGTGCGCAGCCAACTCAATCTAGATATCCCGCTCAAATCGCTCTTTGAGGCGTCGCAACTGGGTGATTTTGCCGAGATCGTTGGCCAAGCCCAAGAAAGTATGGACAACCTCATTGTCCGTGTGTCCCGTGACCAACCGCTACCCCTTTCCTTTGGGCAACAGCGACTCTGGTTCCTCGACCAGCTCGAACCAGGTAGCGCCTCGTACAATATGCCTGCCATGATTCGACTCACAGGTCAACTGGATGTAGCCGCACTGGAAGCGAGTTTCCGCTATCTGATTGAACGACATGAAAGCCTACGTACCATCTTTGGCACAAAAGAAGATGAGGGTGAACCGATTCAGATCATTCATCCCCCTTCGTGGGCAGCACAATTTATACTGACAACCATATCCGTTGCCAGCGAGGAGGAAGCAGCACAACTGGCACAACAAGAAGCAATGACACCTTTTAGCCTGAGCAGTGGGCCATTGCTGCGAGTACGACTCTTTCAGATAACAGATGGTGTCACTGTAGCTGGCTCGTGCCCCAAGAGCACCTGCTCACCAATCAGCACAGAGCAACGGTTTCTTCTGGTTCTCAACATGCACCATATCATCAGTGATGGCTGGTCCATAGGCATACTTATGCAAGAACTCAGCGAGGCTTATGGTGCCTATGCAACCCAGCAACAGCCTATTCTGCCCGATCTGCCGATTCAATATGCGGACTTCGCCGTCTGGCAGCAGCAATGGATTACGACAACCTATCTTAAGCCTCAGCTTGCGTACTGGAAAGCACAGCTAGGGGGCGAACTGCCAACGCTAGATTTGCCATTAGATTTCCCTCGTCCGCGCCAACAGACTTTTACAGGTGGGATCTATCGCTTAACGTTGTCGCAGGAATTAAGTGAGTCGCTCCACGCACTTTGCCGGACCGACGAGGTCACCTTGTTTATGACCTTGCTTGCGGCCTTCAACCTCTTGTTGGCTCGTCTTTCTGGGCAGGATGATATTTTGATTGGCACGCCAATGGCAGGACGAAACGCGACGGAGGTTGAGGGGTTGATTGGTCTCTTTCTCAATACCTTAGTCCTGCGTACAGACTTGAGTGGAAATCCATCATTCACAACGTTATTAGAGCAGATTAAACAAACCACGTTGGATGCTCATAGGAACCAAGATGTGCCTTTTGAGAAATTAGTTGAAGAGCTTCACCCAGAAAGAGATTTAAGCCGCTCACCGATTTTCCAAGTCCTGTTTAACATGATGCCAACCGAACAACCCATTGAGTGGCCTGATGTACAAATAGATTATTATGAATTACCAGATGCTCAATCAAAATTTGATCTGACACTTTATGTCCAAGATGACGAAAAAGGCATAGAAATCATAGCTGTTTATAATCGCCAGCTGTTCATGCCTGAGCGAATTGAGATGATGGTAGGACAATATCAACATCTATTGACCCAGATTAGCCAAGATGCAACTGAGCCATTGCATACCTACTCCCTTGTCACACCCATAATGCAGACAATGCTTCCTGACCTGCGGCAACCGATACCCGAACCATCGTATGATCTTGTACCGATAATGATTGCTGACTGGGTGACACAAGCTCCTCAACAACGTGCCATTGTGCAAGGTGACGAAACCTGGACATATCAAGAGATGATGGCATTTGCACAGTGGGCTGCACAGATGTTGCACGAACAATCGCTATGCAAAGGCGAGGTTGTGGCAATTTGGTCTGAGAATCGTCCCCAATTAATCCCCAGTATTCTGGGTGTCCTACTCAATGGCAACGTATTTCTTCTTTTAGATCCCAAGTTACCGCGCCAACGGTGGCAGACTATGCTGGAGGCAAGTCAAGCCAACACGTGTATATTTATCGGCAAGAATACCGATGAGGATACACTCGTGTGGCTTCACGAACAGTGCCACACTGTATTGCGTGTCGAAACATCAACAAAAACACCTCCTATCGTAGGGCATGAATCTGAGCATATCTATGCAAGTACCTCACTTCGGCCAGATGATTCTGCTTATATCTTTTTTACATCAGGGACGACTGGGACTCCCAAAGGGATTCGGGGGACACACAAAGCTCTGGCCCATTTTCTCCACTGGCAACGCAAGACATTTGCTGTTCAACCATCCGACCGCGTTGCGCAACTCACGTCCCTGTCTTTTGACGTTGTCCTCAGAACCATTTTCCTACCTCTAGTTAGTGGTGCAACATTGGTTCTTCCTGAAACATCCGATCTCATCTTATCAGCAGATGAAGTTCCCTCCTGGTTGGATGCCAAGAAAATAACCATCATACATACAGTTCCTTCTCTAGCAAAGGCTTGGTTGGCAAATCACAATCAACGTGCAACATTAAAAACATTAAAGTGGCTCTTCTTTGCTGGCGAACCACTCACCCGCCAATTGGTGAAACAGTGGCGAGAAACATTTCCAAGCAACAGTGAGATTGTGAATCTATATGGACCCACTGAAACAACCCTTGCCAAATGCTTCTATCAGGTGCCACAAGATATGTCACCAGGCATCCAGTCCATTGGACGTCCTCAGCCAGAAACACATGTTGTCGTTATGAATCAAGGACGCATATGTGGTGTTGGTGAGGTCGGCGAGATTGTGATTAGAACCCCGTTCCGTACCCAAGGTTATATCAATGGAGAGCATACATTTTCGCCAAATCCATTTACAGACATACCAGATGACCTCGTATATTACACTGGGGACAGCGGACGTATCCGTCCAGACGGTCTTATTGATATCTTGGGGCGGTTGGATAGACAAGTCAAGATTCGAGGGGTACGTATTGAGCTAAGCGAAATCGAAAGCGCTTTGTTGGAACTTGGGCAAGTAAACGAGGTTGTTGTGGTTGTACACAGGAACGGTGAGGACGACAAGCGACTGGTTGCCTATATTGTGCAAGGCGACGAGGCGAATGGGAAGCAACACTCTACCATCTCTGCACCCCGTCACCTCATTGACCCCTCACAGTTGCGCCAAGCCCTCGCCCAACAACTTCCGGACTACATGCTCCCCTCTGCCTTTGTCTTCATGGAAGCTATTCCGTTGACACCCAATGGCAAGTTGGACCGTCGGGCCTTGCCTCAGGTGCCCTCTGGGCGCGAGTGTATGGACGCACAGAGTGAGTTTGTCGCACCGCGTAATGAGGTGGAAAGAGCAGTAGCGGCTATCTGGCAGGAGGTATTAGGCTTCGACCAAGCTAGTCCTGAGCCGGTGCCTACCCTAAGGGTTCCCAGCAGCACGGCGCGAAGGATTGGGATCTATGATAACTTCTTTACCCTTGGTGGTCACTCACTCTTGGCAACGCAGGTCATCTCACGGGTGCGTGGTCAACTTAATCTTGAGATCCCACTCAAGTCACTCTTCGAAGCCCCAGGGTTAGAGGACTTTGCCCAAATACTCAGTCAAGCCCAAGAGCGTACGGAACAACGCATTATACCGCGCTTAGAGGCGGCCTCCCCCTGGGTGCGCCGTGACCAGCCATTGCCTCTCTCCTTTGCACAACAGCGGCTTTGGTTCCTGGACCAACTAGAACCAGATAACGCCTTCTACAACATCCCCATAGTGTTGCGGCTGACAGGTCAATTGAATGTGGCTGCACTGGAAGCGAGTTTTCGCTACCTGATTGAACGGCATGAGAGTCTGCGCACGGTTTTTAGGACAGCGGAGAATGATGGTGAAGCGATACAAATCATTCGCCCTCCAGCATGGGCAGCAAAATTTGCACTGACGGTCAGACCTGTTACGGATAACCAAGAAGCACAACGCTTGGCACAGCTGGAGGCAACCACGCCCTTTACCCTCAGCGAAGGACCGCTACTGCGGGTACAGCTCCTTCAGATTATGGGTGGCGACGCGTCGTTCCTTCGCGCCCAGTGGGCACCCGCTCAGGACGTCGCAGGCCCAGAGCAGCACTATCTGTTGGTTCTCAATATGCACCACATCATCAGCGATGGCTGGTCCATAGGCGTACTGGTGCGCGAGCTGACCCATGCCTATCGTGCCTACACAACGGGCCATCAACCAACCCTGCCCGACCTGCCCATTCAATATGCGGACTTTGCGCTCTGGCAGCGGGACCATCTCAGTGGTGAAAGGCTAGAAGCACAACTCGACTATTGGCGGACACAACTGACAGGCACACCAGCCCTGCTTGAACTCCCCACCACACCCGGCGGGCACCCTTCCAGACCTCCTATCATGAGTTATCGGGGAGCGCACCATACCTTCGAACTAGACGCTGATCTCACTACCAAACTCAATCAACTGGCACAGAGCCATGAGGCAACACTCTTTATGGTGTTGATGGCGGCGTTTAATGTACTGCTGGCTCGCTACACTCGCGAAGAGGACATCGTGGTTGGCTCGCCAATCGCCAATCGCAACCACGCAGAGATTGAAAGCCTGATTGGTTTCTTTGTCAACACGCTGGTGTTGCGTACCCGCTTAGAAGACAACCTTTCCTTCACCGAGCTATTGGCACAGGTCCGCCAAACTACTCTAAATGCCTACGAACACCAAGACTTGCCCTTTGAACAGTTGGTCGATGCATTGAACCTAGAACGAACGCTCAGTTATAGTCCACTTTTTCAAGTCATGCTGGTCTTGCAAAATGCTGAGAGGGGTAAATTTGAGCTACCTGGCTTGACAGCCACCATACAGTCTGCTGATTTCCCGTTTACTAAGTTTGATCTCACGCTCAATTTGATGGAAAGGGGTAATGAAGATGGTGCAGGCTTATCAGGTGTCTTTACCTATGCAACCGACCTCTTTGACCAAAATACGATTATCCGCATGGCAAACCATTTTACTGTGCTTTTGGAAGGTATTGTTGACGGGAGCCCTCTGGGCGCGGAACAGTATGTGTATCAGCTACCGATGCTTACCAGCGCTGAATACCATCAAGTCGTCCATGAGTGGAACAACACAGAAGCTGACATAGGTAAATCCCTGCCTATCCATACGCTTGTTGAGCAGCAGGTAGCACATACGCCAGATGCAGTGGCACTCATATTTGAAAATCAGCGAATGACCTATCGAGAATTGAATGATAAAGCAAACACTCTTGCGATGTATCTGCTTGATCAAGATACGGGGAATGGCTCGACTGTTCCCTTGATCATGGATCGGTGTTTTGAGGTAGTCATTGCCATGCTCGCGGTTATGAAAAGCGGTGCTGCATTTGTCCCGCTGTCAATTGAGTGGCCCACAGATAGGTTACAACATATTTTGACCAAACTTCAAAGTCAATTTGTGCTAACAACGACAATAGATGCTCATCGTTTGGCAGGCTTAGATATCACTTTTATACTTGTCGACGAGCCAAGAGATCTGTCAAAACCAGCACTCAATCCTAACCAAGAAGTTGATCTGGGTATGCCAATTTATGTTATCTACACCTCTGGCTCTACGGGTGTCCCTAAAGGTGCTATCAATCTTCACAAAGGTATCAGCAATCGATTTCTTTGGATGACTGAAACATTTGGGCGGGAATCAGCCGCGTCCGTCTTACAGACAACCTCACATATCTACGACAGTGCAGTTTGGCAGTTTTTTTGGCCTCTCACGCAAGGGGGTAAATCGATCCTGCCATCCAAAGAGAGCATCCTGGATGCCAACAGGTTGAGTAATTTGATCGGTCAGCATCAAGTGACATTGACCGACTTCGTGCCATCGGTCTTCAATATCATAGTCTCTCAATTGGAGAAGGATAGCTCTGCAAGAGAACAATGGCAGTCGTTGCGCACACTGATTGTCGGTGCTGAAGAGATTAAGGCTGGACCAGTGCATATCTTTCGTCATCATTTCCCATCAGTGCGGCTCTTCAATTTATATGGCCCAACAGAAGCTTCGATTGGTTGTATTGCCTATGAAATTAAGACACTTGATGAACGAAAAATTCCGATTGGCAAACCTATCGCCAATGTCAACGCTTTGATATTAGACTCGCAAATGAACCCTGTTCCGATTGGGGTTCCGGGCGAGCTCTATTTGGGCGGCATCTGTCTGGGGTTAGGGTATATTCATGATGAACAGCAAACACAAGCTGTTTTTGTCGATAATCCATTTCCTGAAATTCCCTCTCATAAACTTTATAAAACGGGCGATCTCGCCACATATTTATCGGACGGTAACATCGAATTTCTAGGACGTACCGACCGCCAAGTCAAGATACGTGGCTTTCGCATTGAACTAGGCGAGATCGAGAGCATGTTGCGTACTCGAAATGATGTTCATGAGGTGGCCGTTATCGTTCGTGAGGACAGTTCTGGAGACAAGAGGCTCATTGCTTACATCGTCAGCCATACCCCTTGCGATGCCGAGTCGCTTCGTCAATATCTGGCAAAACACGTGCCCAACTACATGATCCCTTCATCATTTGTCATGTTAGACAAGATGCCTCTCGCGCCTAGTGGTAAACTTAATCAGAACGCCCTTCCAGAGCCAACATATACAGAACAGCTAACCAAACATGTGCCACCAGAAACCTTGGATGAGACACGCTTGGTCTTAGTCTGGCAAGAGGTGTTAGATGTTCGCCCTATCGGTGTGGAAGATAACTTTTTTGAGTTGGGAGGACATTCCTTGCTGGCAACTAGACTTGTTCAGCGAATGGGCCAAACCTTGCAACGAGATATATCACTACAGCAGGTGTTCAAATCACCGACAATTCGCAGTCTGCTGCAGGGGCTGAACAGGCCACAGACGACTACAAACTCGTTTATCCCACTACGAACAAATAGGAACCCAGACGCTTCTAATCCCTTATTCTTGATACATGCCGTCAGCGGCGTCGCCTTCCCCTTTTTAACTCTATTGCCGTACCTTGCGTCCGATCAGGCTGTTTACGCACTTCAAGCGCGAGGTATCTATGACGACCTGCCGCCCTTCGATAGCCTGGAAGCCCTAGCCACTGCTGCCATTCAAGAGATGAAGAGTACCCAGCCCGATGGACCCTACGCCATTGCGGGATGGTCCTTTGGGGGCATGGTCGCCTTTGAGATGGCTTGTCAACTCACACAACAAGGAGAGGCAGTTTCCTTCTTGGGTGTCATCGACGCCTATCCGCGAACGGATAATCAAGCAAGCGTTCTAGAGGGGCCGACAACTCCCGAAGAACTGCAAGCCTTTTGCTACTTGCTCGGTGACATCCTGAGTGTGGACTACCATTGCCTTGACAACGACCTCTTTGATCGGGCAGCCAGACAGAATGCTCCGGTTGACTGGCTACTGGAGCAAATGAGCGAACAGGGCATTTCACCAGCGATGGATCCCACCATTGTCAAACGCATATGGACAACGACGAAGCACAACAGCCAACTGATGCAAAGCTATCAGCCACAACCGTATGATGGCACCATCATACTCTTCTGCGCGGAAGAATCTGCACCAGAGGATGGTCCACAACGCTGGCAAGCCTTGACGCCACAGTTCGTGGAGACGATTTGGGCGAGTGGTGAGCATACTACCATGCTGAATGCGGAGCACGTGGAACGGTTGGGGCAGGCTTTGGCGGCTCGGCTGGAAGGGGTAAGCCAGCAATCGGTTAGTTGCAATGGTGCCAGGTGAAACCTTTGGTAAAGATTATGGTGACCATATTCGAATTTCCGATGGCCAGAATATGAAAGGCCCAGCAGGCTGCCGTAGCCACACTAATGGATGTACTGCGAGGTAGATGCTGGTCCAGCTAGGTACGTCGCACTGTTCAATGATAGATTCGCTCTTGCAACTGGCCCTGAACAGTGCGACGCACCTTGTCCTCAAATCTGGGATGGCACCGCCAGCCACAGGATTACCTTGAAAGCCCAACCATGACTTCTGTTCCGTCTAACCGTATGGTTGCAGTGGCCTGGCCTTGAACTTCACCATTCATGTCCAACGATGTAGCCAGCGTCTCTTCCTTCACGTACTCACTAAAGCCAGAGAGCACTTCGTTGACGAGTGGCGATTCAGAGATGGTCAGCACGATACGGTCTGCAATCTCCAGCCCTGCATCTTTACGCAACTGCTGGATGTGACGCACAAGTTCTCGAGCGTGACCCTCATTGGCTAATTCGGGCGTTAGTTCGGTGGTCACAGCCACGAGATAGCCGCCATCCTGAGCCACGGCAAAACCCTCTCGCGGCGTTGAGCGCACTTCCACATCATCAGGTTCGATGGCGAAGGTCTGGTCATCTCCACTTTGATCCTGACCCGTTAACTCAACCGTCTCACCAGCCTGGAAGCGACCGGCCAACTCGCTCTGGTCCATGCTACTTACGAGCTTGCGGATGACTGGGTAGCCTTTGCCAAACTTCTGGCCAAGCTGCTTGGGCAGGGGAAAGACTTCCACATCCACCAGATCACCAGCCGCATCGGCAAAGGCCAGATCCTTGACATTTAGCTCATCCAACACCAGATCTTTCAGTCTCCCTAGGCCCTCTTTCTCATCCGATTCCCGAGTTTGAGCCACAACTTGTGCCAACGGTTGGCGGACTTTTAGATTCGCGGATTGGCGAGCTGCGTGCCCCAGACTTGTAACCTTTTGGACTGCAGCCATATCTGCGCTCAGCTCTTCGTTGATGCTGGCCTCATCGACTACTGGCCACATGCATAAATGGACCGAGTCGGGTTGTGTGCTATCTACATGAGCAACCAAATTCTGATAGATGGCCTCAGAGATGAAAGGCGTAGCAGGAGCCAACATCTTGGCAACAGTTACCAGCACGTGATGGAGCGTCGAAAGTGCCTCCACATCCCCCTCCCAGAAGCGGCGACGACTCAAGCGTACATACCAGTTGCTCAGGTCATCCACAAACTGGGCCACCGGACGCGTCGCCCCCAGCACATCGTAGGTCTCATAGGCCTCAGTCACGTCCCGCAGCAGCCGATTCAGCTCTGACAAGACCCATTTATCTAGCAAATTATCACTGGTGACCTTATCCCCAACAACCTGCAACTCTTCGGCCAAATTTGCATACGTCACATAGAAGCTGTACGTATTCCAGAGCGTATTCATAAACTTGCGTACCGTCTCGCCCACCAAGTTCATGCTAAAGCGCCGAGAGTTTCCCGGAGGACTAGCTGTGTACATGTTCCAGCGGGCGGCATCAGCACCGTACTCGTCAAAGACCTCCCACGGACTGACCACATTGCCTTTAGATTTACTCATCTTGCTACCATCCTCAGCCAAGATGTGTCCTAGACAGATCACATTCTTGTAGGCCGGTCGATCATAGAGCAGGGTACTGATGGCGTGGAGTGAGTAGAACCAGCCGCGGGTCTGATCCACTGCCTCGCAGATGTAGTCGGCCTGCTGCTGCTCTTCCCACACTTCCTGATTCTCAAAAGGATAGTGATATTGGGCAACGGGCATGGCCCCAGAATCGAACCAGACATCGATCACCTCTGGCACCCGTCTCATGACACCACCATCGGGCGCATCCCACGTCAGATCGTCGACGAAGGGGCGGTGGAGATCTACTTCACTGACATCTTTGCCCATACGGTCAGCCAGTTCTTCTCGGGAACCGATGCATTCCATATAGGTGCTCCCTGGTGTGTCGCTCTTCCAGACAGGCAGAGGCGTTCCCCAAAAGCGCTCCCGACCCAGTGCCCAGTCGATATTGCCTTCTAGCCATTTGCCAAAGCGCCCATTTTTCACGTTATCTGGCACCCAATTGATCTTCTGGTTGTTGGCCACCAACCGATCCGTGTGCTTGCTGGTCCGGATGTACCAAGTCTCTGTAGCATAATAGAGTAGCGGTGTATCGCAACGCCAGCAGAAGGGATAGGTATGCTCATAGACATCGCTCTTGTAGAGTAAGCCACGGCTGGCTAGCTCTTCCTCAATCTGCGGATCGGCATCTTTGACGAAGACACCAGCCCAGGTCACCTCGTCTTTGAAGGTGCCATTCGGGTTGATGGTCATGATGACCGGCAGATCATGCTTGCGCCCTGTATCCATATCGTCGGCACCAAAGGCTGGTGCAGTATGAACGATGCCCGTTCCGTCAGATGTGCTGACATAATCGGCAGAAACCACGTAGCAATACTCCTTGTCGACAGGCAGGAAGGTATAGAGCGGCTCGTAGCGAGTACCTAGCAGATCGTGGCCCTTCATCTTGTCTAGCACCTCGAATCCTGGCGTTAGTACCTTTTCGGCCAGGGCCTCAGCCATGATGATCACGTCGCCGCTGACGTCTTTCACCCTAACGTAATCGATCTCTTTGCCCACCGCCAACGCGACGTTACCAGGTAAGGTCCATGGTGTAGTGGTCCAAGCAAGAAGATATTCGTTTGCGGCATCTTTCACTTTAAACTTGACAAAAACACTAGGATCTTTGGTTCCCTCTTTATACCCGAGTGAAAGCTCATGACTGCTCAACGGTGTGCCACAGCTAGGGCAATAGGGTACAACCTTGTACCCTTGATAGAGCAGATCCTTCTCCCAAAACTGCTTGAGGATCCACCAACCCGATTCGATGTAATCACTCTTCATGGTCACATAGGCATCATCCAGATCCACCCAAAAGGCCATTCGCTCGGTCATCTTCTCCCACTCGTCCACGTAGGTAAAGACTGATTCTTTACAGAGCTGATTAAACTTCTCCAGCCCTACCTTTTCTATCTGCTCTTTGCCAGAGATGCCCAACTGCTTCTCTACCTCGATCTCTACAGGCAGGCCGTGGGTATCCCAACCGCCCTTGCGTACACAGTAGTGGCCCTGCATGATCTTGTAGCGTGGAAAGATATCTTTGAACGCCCGTGCCAATACATGGTGGATGCCAGGGCGCCCATTGGCTGTTGGGGGGCCTTCGAAGAAAACATACTTAGGTCCTCCTTTACGTTCCTCTACTGTGCGGCGGAGAACATCCTTCTCTCGCCATAATCCTAAGATCTCTTCTTCCATCTTTGGGTAAGAGACGGAAGAAGAAACATCGTTAAATTGTAGTTTGGTGGTCATAATTAATTTTGCCTCTAAAAAGCGATAAAATTGACTTTGTACTCAGCTCCGTTTCAAAATGGCCGCAGTATAGATAAATTTATGTTGATTTCCTGCCGCCAAAAATTGCAAATACCCCGTTCTGATAGTGCCTCCCCACATCCACAAACCCTACCGACTTCAAAGCTTCCAACTGAGATGAGAGAGTACTGAGTTTGTTGTCTGGATTCATTCTGGCTTCTTCAGGGATACCCGTATAGTCCTCATCCAATTGAAGACGCTCTTGCCGCTGACTAATCCACTCCTGCCATAACTCTCGATACCAAGTTTCAAAGATTGGAGAATCGGAGAGAACCGTGTCGATATTTAGAAAAGCACCACCTGGTTTGAGCTGGCGCAGAATTGCCCGAAAGAGGGCAACCTTTTCATCCAGATAAAGATGGTGAATGGCAAAGCTAGAGACGACTAAATCGTATCGTTCTTGAGTCGACCGCTCGGCCGTAAATTCATCGAATTGCTGATGGATGAACGTCATGCCAGGATGATCTTCGAGACGCACTTGAGCGGCCTTGATCATATCCTTGGCCCCGTCCAGCAGAGTTGCCTGGATTGTTGGATCGACTGCTAATAGAGCTTGCGTTAGCACACCATCCCCACAGCCCAGATCGAGGAGGTGGACTTGCTCTCTCCCTGCCAGGTAAAATCGGTAGAACGATTGGAGGATAAAGAGGTGCATCTGCCGGTCTACAATGTAGTGATCTGCTGTATCCCGGTAATAGCCCGCTCGTTCTGGATCGGCCCACTCTGATTCATTGAAGTTTGTTTGCGCTCGTTGAGGTGGCATTGCTCTTTATCCTGTCCGTATATCTATCGAATCTCTATGTTAGCCTATCCCTACTCCACTCAATGACTCTGGTTCTGCCCAACCCCAGCCTAGCTTGTAGACGCTACGTTCGACCCAAGTTTCGTAGGAAGAATAAGGCCACTCTTCGGGTCGATTGGCTAGGCTATGTCGTACTGGATCGTAGTGAATCGCATCCAGATAGAGAACAAAATCGTCCAGGGTATGAATGGTTTTCAGTTGAGGGTACCGCTGCCAGACAGATCGTCTACTGGGCGTTCCCATTAAGGACTGGTACTCCTTTTCGTACTCGTTAGTCATCATATTCATAAAAAGTTGGCTCTGCTGCTCACCATTCCAATCGAGTAAAAAGTGGGCGTGATTCAACAAATACACGTAGGCCACAAGTCGAAATGCCACTCTCTTTTGGACTTGGCGTAAGACAGAGCGCAGCACCTCTACCTTTTCGCTACGGTCAAGCAGGGCCTCTCGGTTGATGGTATAGCAGGTAAGAAGCGTTAAATTAGGTCCATAAAATGGTTCATATGCGCCAGTGTAATGACTCATTCAGCTACCCAATTCGATATAGATCCGTTTGTTGATCTTCCCTTTGCTCTTATAATCTACAATTTTCATTGCGCCAACGTCCCGCGTGTTATTCAAGTGAGTACCACCATCCGCCTGTAGATCCAGTCCAACTATTTCCACGGTGCGCACCTCTCTGATGCCATCCGGTAAAAGGTTGATCTTGGTGCGAATCAAATCGGGAATCTGAAACGCTTCTTCTCTTGGGAGCACTTGAGTTCGTATCTCTCGAGCCGCAGCGATTTCGGCATGGCATTTTTCTTCGATTTCACTAATCAACTCGCGTGTAAGGGCCTCAAACTCAAAGTCCATGCGGCTTTTCCCTGGATCCATGTTGCCGCCTGTTACGCTGGCCTGATAATCTCGCCAGACGACGCCACAAAGGATGTGCATGGCCGTGTGGGTACGCATCAGCTTATGTCGTCGCTCCCAGTCCAGCCGACCATGAATGGTCACACCAGTGGTAATCAATGGCTCACCGCCGTCGGTACCATCTGTTCCATCGTTGCTAGGTTGAATCCAGTGCCATAGATGGGCGCCTTCTTTCTTGACTCGGGTCACTTCGTAGGTGCGTTCTCCCATCTCCAGCCATCCCGTATCGTTGGGCTGACCGCCGCCGCCGGGGTAGAACGCGCTCTGTTCCAAGGCAATTCGGCTCCCTTTATCTGTCTCTTCAACCTGGGTGACGGCAGCATCAAATTCTTGCATATAGGCGTCTTGGTAATAGAGTAGTTTGGTCATATTTTTGCTCTACAGTTTTTGAAACATCCACTCAATGTCGTAGTAGGTTCCGTCTATCTTTAAGTACCTTGGTTCGATATGGGACAGCCGAAAACCTGCATTCAAATAGAGGTTGCGCGCCGCTTCATTGCCAACCGTGACGGCCAGGGTCACTTCCTCTAGCCCCTCTAATTGGCGAGCGTGCTCTAACGTCGCCTCGAGCAATTGCAGCCCTAGCTTTTGTCCCCGATATTCAGGGGCAACATACATCTGAAAAATGCCAGCCCGATGACGTTGCTTAGGATTATCAGATTGGCGACCAAAGCCAGCCAGACCGACCAGATGCTCATCCACGAAAGCCCCAAAAAGGCAGAAGCCCTGGGCAGGTTTGGTCCGTATACGCTTGGCGACATCCTCTATGCTTTGGCTCTCCATAGAACCCAAGGTTGCACCGTAGGATTCTGGATGTTCGCGCAGCGCACGTAGGCGGATCGTACGATATGCAGCGGCGTCTTCTTCAGTGATTTTGCGTATTGTCCTCATGATGTGCGATTCCTTTGCAATTACCCCATATTCACTTGCGCCATGGTCGGTGCGCATTACGCCTCACACAACATCTGTACCAATAGAAAAAGCCCATCCCCAATCGGGGACGGGCTTAGAAAGTCCGCGGTACCACCCCGGTTCCCAATATACGCTACTTACTTAGTTGTGTGTTAATTTGACACAATGCTAAATGAAAGTCTCGCTCTATTGGACACCTCGGTGCAGAGCCAACTGTATGAATACCAGTGATTCTGCCGTGACGGTAACGGGTCACGAATTCGTCAGCGTCTACTAGGCAGTTGGGCATATATTACCAACGCCGTTTGGGCTGCAACTCCGGAGGGATCTTCAACGATAAAGGGTTCACCTGGCTTCCACCATTCCAGGCTCGCTGGGCAACGTTTTACCGTTTACTCGTCTCCATCAACGTTTTTATCAACTATTGAATATCCTAAAGTCTATCATCGCTATGAGTGAATGTCAAGAGGCTTTTGTAAAATTCTTAAGATCGCTATATACAAGTGCTGAAACTTGTGTGTTCATCCACCAGCTCTTCTTTGACTCTAAATAGGGACAGGGACTTTTTACCCTTGCTCCAATTGTGCCCGCAAACGGGCTAATTCGGCTTCAAGTTCGCTCTGTCGCTTTTCCGCCTCGCTGCGGGCCAAGGCTTCAGCTCTAGCCCGGACCTCGGCTTCCTCTGCTCGTACTTCGTCCGACAGGATTGGCTCCCTTGTTTGCGAATCCACGACAATAAAACTGTCACGGGTTGGGGTTGTACCTACCCATACATCGTTAATCTCACTGTAAACCCAACCATCAGCATTCGGCTGGATTTCAACATATTGCCCTCCGCTGAGCCGATAGCCACGAACGCTGTAGTTTAGGGCGTCTTGCCATGATCGCAGACCTGAATCAACGATGATATACTCCTGGATGCCAACCAACTGATAGAGGGGCACTTTGTCATCGTAATCTGCGCTTACATATCGGGGGGAGACCATCTCCAACACAAAATCGGGACGAGTACCCTCATTTGGCACCACAAAAGAGCCACGTGGTTTGCCTGGGTCGGTAACATTGGGGATCACCGAGACATCTGGCGCTGGCTTGGATAAGCCCGGCACGCCCCAATCCATCTGCAGATCGCTGTAGACCGTGATGTCAGAATTGTTTCGATGGATGTGACGAAAGATACTCTTGATGTCATCCACATCCTGTTCATGGCGTGTACCCTGCACAAAGTGGTCTCCTTCTTCTGGATTCAGGAAGTCTTCCTGCTTCAATGGGATGTATGTACAGTTTATATAGTTACCCTCATCATCGTAGTTCATGATGGTGCGGTAACCGTAGTAGAATGGATCAGCCTCTTCGGGTGTGCGTACTTTAGTAGGTGCAGTGCCATTCGTGTTAATGTTGTTGGTCTCTTTTGGTATGCCAATCGCTTCTGTAGACATGATTGCCTTCCTTCGCCTAATCGGGGCAAAATCTCAAACCAGCTCTCCATACTTAATCATACCACACGACACCCGCCATCCACTGTCCCTCTATGAGAAGCAAGTAGAAAGACGACTTTTACTTTTGGGCCAAATGTGAGCAGAGATTCTTCGCTCGACTGAAGGGGTCTTGAAAGTGGATTTGTCGCCCTGCGTAGACTTGCTCCTACGCACTTTTCTGGCTCTGAAACGTCTCCACAATCAAAGGCTCTCCAACCAGATCGTACTCCATCGCCCCATTGATGTGAACCTGAATCATCTCGCCGGCCGGCACACCTGAAATGCCCGGAATCAGGACCAATCCATCCACTTCTGGCGCATCTCTGTAGCTGCGCCCAAGCAGTAGGGGAGCACGATCACCGCTGCCATCCTCGCTCTCAAATTCTCCCTCACCTTCGACGAGAACATCGAGCAATTTGCCGATTTGGGTCTGATTTTTTTGCAGGCTAATCGGTTGCTGGCAGATCATCAACTGGTCGTACCGTTCTTCCTTCACTGCTTCCGGAACAGGATCAGGGAGCAACGCGGCCGGTGTATCCGTTTCCGGGCTAAAGGTAAACGCCCCAACCTTGTCAAACTCAATTGCCTCTACAAAATCAAGAAGATTCTCAAACTCGGCATCGGTTTCGCCAGGGAAGCCCACGATGAAGGTAGTACGCAGGGCCATATCCGGCATGGCAGCACGTAACTTGTCTACATGGTCATAGACCATCTCCAGACGACTAGGGCGGCGCATTCGGCGCAGAACGTCAGAGTCACCATGCTGAAGAGGAATATCCAAATAGGGAAGAATCTTGGCTTGGCTGGCCATGACTTCGATTAGGTCATCACTAACGTGGCCAGGATAGGCATACATCAGCCGCAGCCACTTCAAGTCATCACTGGTCCGATTGCAGATAGCCGAAAGGAGCTGAGCCAGGCTATTGGGTTCACCTCGATCGCGTCCATAGTCGGTTGTATCCTGAGCCACAATGATTAGCTCTTTGGCCCCAGCCTGCACCAACGCAGTGGCTTCATCAACCACAGCATCTAGAGGGCGGCTGCGCAACTTGCCCTTAAAGTTTGGAATGGTACAGAAGGCGCAAGGTGCGTTACATCCATCTGATATCTTGAGGTAAGCACTGCCCCCGATGACGGGCGGTCTCGGAAAGGCCAAATCAAATTCAGTCTCTGGGTCATCCAGCAGAGCGATGGCATTATGACCATTTCCTGCTGTCCCGCTCAAAGTGGCCCCGTTTCGGCGATCCGGCTCACCCAACAACTCATATTGTTGGAACCCTCGCTTGTGACCATCCTGTCCCCGAATGCCCTGGACTAGATCGACTACATCCATCCACCGACGAGTACCTAGCAGGCCATCAACCCCAGCAACTCGCTGCAGCACTTCTTGGCCATTGCGTTGGGCCAGACAGCCAGCTGCAATCAGAATCTGGTCTTCTCGTTTTCCTCCGGCCAGTTCGCTCAATACGCCGATAGACTCTTCCTTGGCCGCCTCCAAAAAACCGCAGGTATTGACAATCAATACATCGGCCTCATCTACCTGCACCGTACCCTTAATATCGGCGTTTTGCAAGGTCATTTCCAACCCATCGCTGTCTACCTGATTTTTTGGACAGCCGAGGGTAATTAGGTGATATTTCAAAGTTCTATTGACTCCGTATGTCGGTAATCGGTGGCCGGTAATCGGTGGCCGGTAATCGGTGGCCGGTAATCAGTGGCCAGTAATCAGTGGCCAGTATTCGGTGGCCGGTAATCGATGGCCAGTAATTTTATGTCAGTATCCGTTCCCGTCTAGTATAGACGTTATACCGATCTTCTCGTAAAAAGCCGACCAAGGTAATGCCAAATTCGCTGGCAATTTCAGCGGCCAAACTACTGGGTGCTGAGACGGCACAAAAGAGAGGAGCGCTGGCGGAGATCGCTTTCTGCAATAGCTCGTAGCTGGCACGCCCACTTACCATAAGGATATTCTTGGAGAATGGTAGCTCATTTTGCAGCAGACCCCAGCCAATGAGCTTATCCAGCGCGTTGTGTCGCCCAATATCTTCTCGCAGCGCTAACAACGTTCCGTCTACATCAAAGAGAGCCGCTGCATGAAGACCGCCCGTGGACTCAAAGAGATGTTGGGCCTTTCGTAGCTCACCTGGTAGACGATTCAGCACAGCCTCATCTATTTGAATCCCCTGGGGAACATCTACTAAGCCGCGGTCGCGCAGATCATCCAGCATGGTGGCGCCACAGATCCCGCAGGCGCTGTTCATAAAAAAGTGCCGATCCAATTGGGGCAGCTCTGGCAGAGACCCTAGCCGAAGCTGGACTTCTAAGGAGTTGTACTCTTGTAGGTTGCGGTTGCTCCCTACACAGTATGTGATCTGGGCAATCTGCTCCTTCTCTGATATCAGTCCTTCATTAAAGAGAAAGCCTGCTGCCAACTCATAATCATTGCCTGGCGTGCGCATGGTAATGGCCGCAGTGCGCGTTTCCCCCCCCGCACTCAGGCGAATCTCGAGAGGTTCTTCCGTTGCCAGATAGTCAGTTTTGCGTTTTAACCCGCTGCCATTCTTCTCCCAAATACGGCGACGAGTTTTATTTAGGCGGCTCATGAGATCTATTGTACACCGAACCGTATCGATTATGCGAAGGATGGCATACAGTAACATCCATTAGCATCCATTAGCATCCATTAGCATCCATTAGCCTGCAAAGAAGAACTTACTTCTTCGCAGCACTTACCCTATTCGACCGATACCGGACCACCAACTCTGGTTCTGCCATCAACAAGCGCCTTGGGGGCATTCTAAGGGCAATGGCTTCTAGATCATCCACCACCATCTCGCCCAAGTCCCACATAGATTCTTTGACAGAACCAGCTCTATGGGCCGAGAGAATAGCCCACTCCGCTGTGCGAATCGGGTGTTCAGGCGCCAGTGGCTCTTGAGGAAAAACATCAATACCCGCTCGGAAACGTTTGGCCAGCACCAAGTCCGTCAGTGCGTCAAAGTCCACTACGTGGGCGCGGCTGATCAATACAAAGACGGCCCCTTGCTGAATCAACTCTAACTTGGCGCGGTCCAGTAGTGCGCGGTTTTCACCGCTTGGGACGGCCAGCACAAAGATGATGCGGGATTCGCTGAGCAGCGAATCCAGATCCACTGGTGTCACGCCTTGGTGCCGCAGAAACCCGTCCCCTAACCACGGATCGTAGACAGAGATATCGCAACCAAAGGGTTTGAGTAAGGGGTGAAGTGCCCAGGCCAATCCACCATAGCCAATGAAGCCTACCTTCTGGCCAAAGAGCGGAAAGGTATCCTCGTTGCCGTCCCAAAGATACTTTTCGTTTCCGGCACGCATGGCCCGATCTCCTTCAGTAATCTGTCGAGCTGATGCAATGGCCATGCCCAACGCCATCTCCGCTACTTGGGGACCAAAAGCAGGCGAAACCGACATGACCCGAATGCGTTTGTCAAAACAGTAATCATAGTCAAAGTCCAAGGGAAATCCGCCCGATACAGTAAGGATGGCCCGTAGGTTAGGCGCGTTGTAGAGCGCATCCTCTCCATAGCGCCAGCCAGCACAGACGACGGCTTCGGCCCTCTCGAGCGCTTTCACGGCATCATCTAGAGGCATGGGCTCGTCGTTTCCCCAGATGACATCGGCCACTTGGTAGAGACGGGCCTTGTCGTCTTCTGAAAAGATTTCGTCCATCTTGCGGAAGTGGGGATCGACGAGGGTAGAAATTTTCGAGGCAAAAGCTTTATTGGACATGATTCAGAATTCCTTTGATTTGCGTGGGATCTGCTTGTCGAGGTGTAACATTCAGGTACGTAGCCACCTACCTCCAGGAGGTAGCTGAGTTGCTACGTCGAGGTAAACCCTAGCGTAAAAATATGAGAATACACTTTTTGCTGGGGTCGCTTTTAAAACCGAAGTTTTCCACAACCGCTACAGGAGGGACAAAACTCCGGTTCTGAAGGCGACGAAATTATTCCCCTACAGTAAATAGGTCAACCAATTTCTGTTGAACGTCTCTGGGAATAGCAGTGGACCGCTGAATGGCCTCTAGCCGATCTTGGCGAGTCACAAACTTCTTCTCATCCCGCCAGACCGGGTAAGCAGCTTCATTCAGTGCCTCGAATACGGCCAATCGAGCCGTCTCGGGAATGATCTGGTCGAAGGCTTGTCGAAACTTGGGGCTATCGGCAATGATCTCTGATGAACGACAATCTCTGGTGAAATGGTCCAGAGCGGCTCGAAAGCCAGCATCAAAGTCGATAGGAGAGTGGTAGGGTTCGGTTGGGTTGGCCAGATCGATGTGGGTGACGGCTGGGCTGCCATTGTTATCAAGTTCTAGGATCGCTACAGTCTGAATCAGTTGGCGAAATGCGGCATTCCCCAACTCGATGGTTCCGGGATTGATGAGTAGAATCCCACCTTCATCATAAGCGAATGGCAGGTGCCAGTGTCCAAAGACAACAATCGAAGCGCCAGCTCGCCTGGCTCGTTGGGCAATACGGCGCAGTTTGGGTCGCAATTCATCAGTGCGAGAGGTCAACTCATCAATTCGATCTGGATAGTGACCGTGCCAAAGGAGAATGCGCCGTCCGCCAATGGTGACGACCTGCTGAAGAGGCAGCTCACGCTGGGAATCAAGGGAATCATCATTCCCGTGGACCGCAATAATGGGAGCGAACTGGCTCAATTCGTCCAGTACCCACAGCTCACCGACATCACCAGCATGAAGGATTAAATCAAGATCGCTAAATACCTGTGGCAACGTAACCGGAAATTCAAAACAACGTTGGGGCATGTGGGTGTCGGAGATGAGGCCGATTTGCATGGCGTATGGTTGGTTTAGAGAATTCGGTTGAAGAGCCTGGAAAAATCTTCGAGTTTGACGGGTTTGGGAAGAAAGTCGTTCATGCCCGCATCCAAAGCACTCTGTTTATCGGATGCTAATACGGAGGCTGTCATGGCGACAATGATAGGTTGCTCTGAATCCCTGAATAACTTACGGATCTTTTGTGTGGTCTGATAGCCATCCATAATTGGCATATGAATATCCATGAGCAGCATATCATACTTTTTTGTAGAGACCGCTTTTAGCGCCTCGTGACCATCCGTTGCTAAATCTGCATCAATTCCTAGCGACTTCAACATGCGTAAGGCAACTTTCTGATTCACCACGTTATCTTCTACAAGCAATACAGATAGTTCTGACGGCACAGTTTTCAACTCTTGACGAGCAGTGTTATGGGAACATTGTGGCAACCGGGCTGAAATTGTGGAGCCGACCAAAATTGTAAAATGGAAGGTTGAGCCAACACCCTCTTCGCTCTCTAGCCACATATGCCCACCCATACTTTCTACGAGTCGCTGGCTAATAACCAACCCCAGCCCTGTCCCACTATACTTTCGGTTGATGGACGCATCAGCTTGGCTAAACGGCTGAAAGAGAATCTTCTGCTTTTCTGGAGAAATCCCAATACCCGTATCAGAAATGGCAAAGTGGAGTTGATGCCTATTTTCTGATGAGAAATTTACCAAAACTGGGTGCGATTTCACCGCTAAGTTGACATGCCCAGCTTCTGTAAATTTGAGCGCATTGCCTACGAGATTTGTCAGCACTTGGCGTACCCGTGTTAGATCACCAACGATGTAGCGCGGTACATCATCATGGATTTCGTAGTTGAACACAAGCCCCTTTTCCGATGCACGATATTGAAGCAAGTCAAATACGTGGCTTATGCAATTCTCGAACGCAAATGCCTGGTTTTCGATAAGTAAGCCACCACTCTCTATTTTCGTAAAATCTAGTATCTCGTTAATGATGTGCAGTAAGTGCTCGCCACTACTGCGGATGGTCTCAACAAATTCTCGCTGGTCCTCGTCAAGGTCAGTCTCCTGAAGAAGGCTAACCATGCCAATCACTCCGTTCATTGGTGTACGGATCTCATGGCTCATGTTGGCCAGAAATTCACCCTTGGCCCGACTTGCTAATTCTGCAGCCTGCTGGGTTTCTCGCAGGGTTTGTTCTATTCGTTTCCGTTCTTCAATCTCTGACTCTAAAAGGCTATTCTTGAAGAGAGCCACTTCTGCTTCTTTGCGCGCTATTTCAGTTTGATAAAGAATAGAGAGGCTAAGGGCCTTTTGTTTCCGTTCTTCTTCAAAGGTTGTCTCCTGGATTTCCAGAGCCCGCTCGAGGTGTTGGTAAACTTCTTTCGTATCGCCCATGCTGCAGTATGCCTTAGCCAATACGCGATGAACGGATAATCTTTCTCTATCCTCCCCCTGAGAATTGTCCATCACTTCAAGCGATTCAAATAGATACGGAAGTGCGTCCTGGGGTATACCATGGTCTATATGCCATTCACCGAATTGGAGAAGCAACCAAGGCAGTATTTCAGGGTCCGGATGATCTTGATAATGAAGCAGTCCTCTTTCTAGGTAATTTAAGGCTTCTTTGGGTGCCCCAGAAGCGGCTAATGCCTTAGCCAAGCAACTACATAGCCATACGTTGAATTCAGTGAGCATATGTTCATCACAGAGAGATTGCGCCTGTTCTACTAGGGCGACTGCTTCCTGAAAGCAGCCTACTTCCGTATAAAATGAACTCAAGTTAGACAAAGCAAGAATAATGCCTACAGGATCTTTGATCTCTCTAAATATGCTCAGGGATTGTTCAAATGATTCTTTGCTCTCTTTTTTTTGGCCCGCGTCCAGATATGCGATAGCCAAATCATGGTATGCCCCGCCCTCCATCTCTCTATCACCTACTTTTTGGCTCAGCTCTAGCTGTTTAAACAGGTAGCTCATTGATGTTTCATGGTCGCCCATATTGCCATAGCAGATGCCTAAATTATTATATACACGAGCAAGCCACGATTCTTGTTCTAGCGACAGAAATAGCTGTTCTGCCTGGTGTGCCTGCTCGAGCGCATTGGCATAGTTAATGGCGCGGAAATTCAAATAGCTCAGAATGGTCAAACTCTGGGCTATTCCATTCTGATAACTCTTTTGTTCATTATCTACTTTGATAGATAGTTGGAGGGCTTGATCGGCAAGCTGTTGTGATTGAACACGGTCGATATCACGTATCTTCCACCCCCGGGTGTTTAGCGTATCGATTTCGCGAATAAGTTCATTACGCGCATTGCTTGAAATTTTCTTGTCTGTAGAAAACTCTGCTTGAGTCAACGTACCACTTTGTTTCATAGGAGATGGATAAAACTTTACATACTCAGTCGTTTGCAATCAAGAGGTCGAAACTGTGACTCATCGCGTAGTAGATCTATACGGTGATTTATTGGTTTGGCCATCTGCTGACTATCTTCAGCGGGTTGATGCAGCGCATTCTGCTAAACTGATGTGGTAGCGAGTGAGTTGCTGCCATCATAAATGAGTTACAGAAACTTGTCTATGCAGCTATGATACTATAGCTGTTAGGGAAAAAGTTTCCAAAAAACTTACAGGTTTTTAAAGTTGGTAAGTTGTAAGCATTAAAAAAACATGCCTTGAGTATCTATTGCCGGCAGGTAACTCGCAATATCGCTACATTCGCCGATGGAGCTTTAGGGGAGGGGCAATATACTTTGCCAGAAAAGTCTTGTCCCGACTCTTGACCCATCCACTCTGGGAATTCCCGAGAAGAGAGGACAGAACTTTTCTGGCCATCTATACAATAAGACACAGCGGCGTTACTTAAAAGATCATGCAGTCAACATAGTGGGCGATGGAATCATCTTCAGCGAATGCACTGGAGCGTCGTTCAGTTCATCAGGCAACGTTACCTCTACACCTTGCTCCGTCTGCTGCCAGTCAAGTGTCACGCCGCCATTGAGCAACAATATCGTTCCATTATTCGTCATTTGTAGACCATTCAGACATATGGATCTGCTCGTCGGTGTGTCCATGAGCGTGGCATAAAGAGCGTCATTGGCTTGGGTAAAGCGAAGCTCAGCGCCAGCGTCCGTTGTCCCCTCGGCGGTTACCCATGGGCGGGTATCGAAGATGGCTTCACCGTTGGCGTCTAGCCATTGACCTAAGCCAAGAAGCCGTTCCTTTTGTAGTTCGGGAATCGTGCCGTCTGCTTTCGGTCCCACATTCAGTAATAAGTGACAGAAGTCGTACACACAGGGCTTTTGATTTAGTAATGATAGTTATTGGTGCTACAGCCAAGGATTCACCTGAACAGCAACACCCTACCTTACAAATTTGAGTACGGCTTCCATTGCTATTGCAAGGGGCCTCTATATCAGCGCTGCTTGTGGAGATATCTTTATCGAATGCGCCGGAGCACCAGCCAGTTCATCAGGCAACGTTACCACGACACCTTGCTCCGTCTGCTGCCAGTCAAGTGCCACGTCGCCGTTGAGCAACGTAGCTGTTCCATCATCCGTCATTTGTAGTCCATTCAGACATACGGACCTACTCGTTGGTGTGTCCGTGAGCGTGGCATAAAGAGCGCCGCTGGCCTGGGTAAAGCGGACGTCAACGCCAGAATCCGTTGAACCCTCTGCTGCTAGCCACGGACGGGTGTCGAAGATGGCTTCCCCATTGGCGTCCAGCCACTGCCCCAAACCAAGCAGACGTTCTTTTTGCAACTCGGGTATACCGCCGTTTGCGCTGGGGCCTATATTTAGTAGAAGATTTCCATTTTTGCTCACTATATCCACAAACGACCGCACCAATTCTTGCACCGTCAGATGCTCCTCTGGTCCCTCAACTTGGTTATAGCCAAATGAATGGCCAATGCCTCGGCACGATTCCCACTTATTCTCTTGTATCTCGCCGTACGACGTATATTCGGGGGTGACAAAGTCATGGTGATTGTCGTTTTCGCCGGACAGACGCAAGTCTCGATCCTGAATGAAGCGATTGTTGATGAGACCATCAGGCATCTTGTTGTAGTATTCGGCAAAGAGTGGGTTAAGGTCGGTCTCTTTGGGATAGGCGATGTCGTTCCACATGATGGCTGTCTCATAGCGGTCGATGAGTTCGCGCCAGTGAGCATTGGCATAGTCTACATACTCCGGCATCTGTGGAATCGTTTCAGCCATTTGTCCGATGCCGGTCACTACGGTGGGGTTGAAGGTCCAATCGACGCCACCAGAGTAGTAGTAGGCCATCTTCATGCCGCGGCTGCGCACAGATTGGCCCAGTTCACCTACGAGATTCCGTTCGGCATGATAGTTCTCGCGATGAGGATTGGGCGTTTCACTGGGCCACATCAGGAAACCGTCATGATGCTTGGTGGTTAGGACCACATAGCGGGCATTCACCTGCTTAAAGAGATCGGCCCATTCATCTGGATTCCAGGCTTTGATCGCCTCGTTAAACATGGGAACAAAGTCAAAGTAATCGAAGTCTGCTCCATAGGTTTTGGCATGATATTCCTGGGTCGGGCTGCCGTCGATACGCAGCGTATTCAGATACCACTCGGCGTAGGCATTGTGGGCGAACCAGGTCTTCCACGCTTCCGATTCGGGATCGATGTCCGAGAAATCCTCACCGCCTAATAGTTCCCCTAAATCCATGCCGACATAGGCCCAAGCCGGGACGGAGTAGAGACCCCAATGGATAAAGATGCCCAGCTTGGCGTCGTGGTACCAGTCGGGGACAGGGTGTTGGGATATGGATTCATAGGTAGGTTCGTAATGCATGGTTTTCTCCTGATTTGAGTTTGTTGGATGCTCTCCGCTTAACAGCTTAAGTGTGAACCTTACGAAGCAGGTTTTATTACTGACTTGATAACCACCAAGAAATTACGAGGCAATCTGAGCATTTTTGTTATGCACGACTCGAATAGCGGATATCTGAAATATATGCGCATGTGCTCATGGGGCCGCGTATAATTTGCCTTCTTACGGCAATTATACGTAGCTTTCATATAAGATCAAAACAGTGTTGGTACCCTCTTGCCTTGTAATTAGTACCGTAAAATATATCGGGGAGTTGGCCTAACATGGCAACCACCCTTAACTGAGATCCGACCCTGATATTACCTATGGTTTATATAGCCAATATACAAACCCAGACTTTATTCTTTAGTTCGGCCTGAAGTATTACTCTTCTACAACTGTCCCTGTCATAACTCAATATAAATGCACTCATACTCCTCAACCATTTCTCAGATCATTAATGATATATTGATGCCAAACGTTCCACTTCGGGTGACCAATAAATCAGAGCACGTAAGGTAGCCACCATGATCATGAATATGACAATTCGTTGATAGCAACGTGTCATCTCGCCATTCATGGTCATGAATTCTTTCATACATTCGCAAACCAACGGACTTCGTTCTTCTGATCTTGAACCTCGCCTTCCCCTCTCGAAAGTTCGTGAATCAATTCAGACATCAGACTCGGCTTCACCAACGGATAGACTCCCACCCAAGTGCCCACCCTATGTTGCACGCTTGCCCTCGTTCGAACGCGTGGCAGATCCTCCACGCATGGCGCTGACGCAGCGAGACCGCCAGCTACTCTTGCGTCTCCACTACTACCGCTTCCTGACCACTCATCAATTCGAAGCTCTACTGTTTCATACTGGAAAGACGCCTCGCAGTCTCCGCACCCAGTGCCAACGACGTCTCCAGCTTCTGTATCATCATGGATATGTAGCCCGCATCCCCCTGCGGGTGACATTAGATGTGGGAACTGGCAACAAAGGTGAAGGACGAAAACCCTTTGTGTATGTGCTGGATAGGTTAGGACTGGAGGAGGTTGTCCTGATATTGGGGAAGGCGCGCTCTCAACTCGACCCACCTCCTCGCCTCGATCGCATTCGAGACTGGCGCAAGCTGGCCCATGATATCGCCAACAACGACACGCTCATTGTCATTGACCGACTAGTACAAGCTGGTACCGTGGAGCTTTCTACCTGGTTGACGCAGCGACAATTGAAGTCATCAGCATACAAGCAGATGCTGCCCGCTATATCGGTCAATGGCAGTCTCAAATTGAAAGAACCAGACAGCTACTTCGTCCTCAACTTCGCTAACCTGCCCCAACCCATTCATTGCTTCTATGAGGAAGATCTGGATACCGAAGTTGAATCCGCTTGGCAGGAGAAGGTGACGGCATATTTTCAATATCGGCATCAGGGTCGAGCGTATGAGCACTTTGGCTGTCGTAACTTTCGGGTGCTGACTAAGACGACGGACCAGAACCGTCTGGCCAAACTTAAGAGGGCATTTGAATATCTTATGTCAACCTGTTGAGCATAGTAGAAATAGAAGCAGCGTAAATGACAGCCTCGCTGCTCTTGGTGCAGCGTTCATAGTCTTTGCTAAGGCAGCGATAGCGGTTCAACCAAGCCAAAGTA
>JBCCHB010000179.1:0-31999 GCA_039028975.1 Chloroflexota bacterium | reverse complement strand
TTCGGGTATCATCGCTTTATCCTTCCTTGGTCAGGGCTTCCCTTCGATGATTCCTACTTTATCATATATTCCTTTTTTCTTATACCCCCTTCTACACTTATGGGTAACGATAAGCCTGCAAGGACGGGCTACGTCTGCTATCGTAGGCACTGTAGGGCTATGCTTGCACTGCACAAGGCCAGTGGTAGACCGTCCTTGTAGGGCGGTGGACGCCAATACCCCGTGAGTTTCTCTTGGAACTGCTTGGGCACCCTACCCACCCGCCCAAAATGGACGGGCTACGCCTGCTAAGCCTGCACTGCACAAATGTGGCCAGCCACTTATTTTCAAGAGAAGTGAGTGGGCTCTTCCATGATTGTGCGGCTGCAAGCCGCACCTACGATTGGCTCTTCTAGTTTCGCATAATCCACCTTTCGTTGTAGTAGCCAGAGGGCTGCTACTTCACGGCTCAATCTCCGCTTGTGGCAATATCTCCACTTTGTCCATCTTGATTTGTCATGAGGAGTGGTTTGTGGTGGTACATGGTATCTCCTTTGAAATTGTGGCAAGGCCAAATTCGGCCTCTGGTTGAAGCGAAGTGTACGACTTAAGCATGTGTACAGAAGGAGGCAATACGTGGTGTAATTTGGAAAGCAATAATGCAAACCTACGGTGAACTAGAAAGATGGTAGCTAGTGGGAGAACCTATCTTTCCCATGGCACTGCGTACGTACTGGGCAACGAAATAAAAATTGGAAAACAATTTCCATTTAATTAAGATGACGACTCCTTCATGGTCAACCTAATCGTACCACAGAAAGTGCGAATGTCAAGCCAAATTTGGCAGTTCCGTGAGGGTTGAATGAGGTTTGAGTGAGGGTTGAATGAGGTGTCAATTCTTGAGCACTTGTGTTAGATTACAATTACCGAGTATAATAGGCTTGACTGTATTTTCGAAGACTATTACTCCTATCAGGCGATACGGTCCTCCCCCGTTAGGTATCTTGCGCGTTTACCGCTCCTCAATCATACCCATTGTGTTTGTACAAATGGTGTTTTGCTCAGGGCGTTAAGATAAACGATATGCCTTTTGCTTGAAGCCAGACATCTATAGTCGCTATTTCGCTGTATCAGCCAATCGGAATGAAGGAGCTATACCTGTTGACTATTCATCGTATCAGTCGGAGAAGGCGTTCTCTTACGTCGGCTTCAGTCAGGTAGAGCAGCATGAGAGAATGCTTCCTTCACTGAATTTATAGGGTCAATTTCTTGGAACAGCCTTAGAGAATGATCACTCCTCGTTGTGGTCTGCCCTGTAAATAACAAAGATGAAAAGATTAGAAAGATGAAGAATCTGCACAATCTTCTAATCTTTGTTCGATTTTCATTCCCTGTGGTGGAGCTTGTTACAAACGACTGATTGTATCTATCCAGAAGTATCTATCCAGAAGTATCTATCCTAAGGAGGAATGGAGGATGTCATTGAAACACCTATCCCGTAGAGACTTTCTGAGAGTATCAGGCATGGCAACGGCTGGCGTGGTGCTTGCAGCGTGTACACCTGCTACCGTACCAGGAGGCGATGGTGGTGCCGATGGTGAACGTCGTTTGGTTCAGCACTATGCTCAGGGGCTAACGCCTCGTGAACGTCTGGAAACCGATCGGTGGGATCCACCGCAAGCCATGTGGGACCTGGAAGCCCAGTATGAAGAAGCCCATCCAGATGTAGACATTGAATTCATCAGCGATATCCCCACGGGCTATGACGAGTGGTTAGTCACCCAACTTTCAGGCGGGACGGCCCCCGAAATTGTCTGGTATCAGCGGGGCTGGATTGCGCGAGATTACGAAAAGGGTTGGTTCAACAACTTGGATCCCTATCTGGCTCAACCCAATCCCTATGTTGAAGGATCCGATACCTGGAAAGATACCTTCCAAGGGCCCGTTATTGCCAGTGGTACGGCACCGGATGGACATATCTATCTGATTACGGGTGACTTGGTCGGGACCGGTTTCTTCTATAACAAGACTGTTTTTGAAGAAGTGGGCGTAGAGGTACCAGAGACCTGGGATGTCTATCTAGAGGTACAGCAGGCACTACGAGATGCAGGTAAGATTCCGTTCTCGGTCAGTTACGATCTGGCTGGCGGCGTTCCACTCTATGGAAGCTGGACGACCCGCGTCTTCCAGGATGTTCTGTATGATCACAAGATGAGCGAGATTTCAGGCGGTGCGGTTGTTGAGCGTACATGGAAGCCGGGGGAAAATTTGCAGCCGCCAGCAATGGTCCGGGCCATTCGCGATGGGACGTATGCCGCAACCGATCCAGAGTGGCTGGAGATGCTCAACCTGATGAAGGAGTGGTCCGTCCACTATCCGGAGGGTTTCTGGGCGCTTCCCAGTGATGATGTCTTCCGGCTGTGGTCCGAAGGTGAAGCCGCCGTTGCATGGTTGGGTAGCTGGATGAATAAACCTGTGCGCAACGATCCGCTCATCGACTTTGAATGGGGGATCTTCCCCAAGATGCCAACCGTAACCGAGGCATCGTCTCAATTTGGTGGCATCGGATTCCCAGCGATGGCTGGTGTAGGTGGCGTCTTCCAATATATTACGACAACGCTGGCGGAAGAGCGAGGCGTCATGGAAGATACGATTGACTGGATGCGCTTTATTACCGCGCCAACCAATCTGATTACGGCACTAAATGATCATGGTGGGTTCGCACCAGGCGTTAAGGATACAGCGGGGGCTGATCCTTCCTTGGCTGTCTACACCGACATGCTCGTCGATTTTGGTGCAGAACGTATCGAGCCATTTGATAGCATGTTGACTCGCGAGTTTGTCGATACCATGTGGAGCCAGCTACAGCAGTTTATGGCCAGCGAAATTACCGCGGAAGAGATGTCTACAACCATTCAAGGTGAAATGGAATTAGCTTCCCAGCAGTTGTTGCTTGAACATCCAGATTGGGCTGAAGGTTAGGATCGGTGAGTCGGTATTCGGTGGGTCGGTAATCGGTGAGTCGGTATTCGGTGAGTCGGTATTCGGTGATCGGTGACTGACCTACCGACCTACTGACTTACCGACCTACTGACTTACCGACCTACTGCCCAACAAACGAGGATAGGAAAATGAGAAGATGAGTGAGTTAACCGCCGAAAGCGCCCCCCATGTGCTTCCCAATGTCCCAAAAAGTCGATCGTTTCGTGAGCGAATTGCCAAATATCGAGAGAGTTACCTCTGGCTGATCCCAACCTTTGCGCTGCTTTTCACCTTTAATTACTACCCCGCAGGGTCTGCGCTGTATCATAGCTTTTTTCTTTGGAATGGGGCCAACCTCAAGAAATTTATTGGTATTGGTCACTTTCAGCTGATGTGGAATGATCCCAAATTGTGGGATTCGTTCGGACATATGCTGATCTTGACGGTTGCGCTCATCATCATCAACCTCACCTTTCCGCTGTTGGCAGCCGCGTTAATCTTCCATCTAAAGGATTTGAAGTCAGCGTACATCTACCGCGTCTTGCTCGTGGTCCCTATGGTCGTTCCTGGCTTGGTTATTTTGATGATCTGGAAATTTATCTACAGTCCCAATATAGGCTTGCTAAACCAACTATTGGCGCTTGTTGGGCTGGAGGTGCTACAGCGCCCCTGGTTGGGTGACTTCCAGTTGGCGCTCTATGCCATTATTTTTGTTGGCTTCCCTTGGATCGCCGGAATCGGGACACTGATCTATCTGGCTGGCTTTCAATCTATCCCAACCGAGTTACTCGATTCTGCATCGATTGATGGTGCCTCCACCCGCCAATCCTTCTGGTTAATAGAGATTCCTATGGTACTCTCTCAGATTAAGCTGGTCTTGATTCTGACAATCATTAGCGCTTTTCAGAACTTTACCAACATCCTCGTTATGACGAATGGGGGGCCAGGTACAGAGACGATGGTACCAGGGCTTTATCTCTATCGTAACGCGATGACGTACAATAAGATGGGTTACGCTTGCGCGATTGGTACATTGCTCTTTGTTTTAACCTTGGCACTTACCTATATGAACAATCGATATATGCAGTCTAGCGTCGAGTTTACAGGGGCCTAATTGAGTATGCTATCACGTACGTTTCGACACGATCTGCCCATTCATCTGATCTTGGGTACCTTAGCCATTTTAACCTTTTTCCCCTTTTTCTTTCTGCTGATTTCATCGTTTCGCTCGACAACTGAATTTATGCATCAGTTCTGGGGCATCCCCTGGAATCCAGAATGGTTAAATTATGTGGATGCATGGAGCGTGCTTGGTCAATACATGTTGAACAGCCTGATTGTGTCAGGCGTCTCCATGGTTGGCGTCCTGGGTATTGCTAGTCTATCGGCCTTTATCTTTGCTCGCTTCGATTTCCCTGGTCGCGAATTTCTCTTTCTGGCAATTCTAGCGTTGTTGATGGTGCCCAGTGTTTTGACGTTGGTTCCTGCCTTTCTGCTCGTGAAGGATTTGGGATTGATGAATACCTACTGGGCGCTGATCTTGCCCTACATTGCCGGCGGCCAGGTATTTGCCATCTTTATTTTGCGCAGCTTTATCGCTGGATTGCCAGAAGAGATATTTGAAGCAGCCCGTCTTGATGGTGCATCGAATATGCAAATCTTTCTTCGTCTTGTTTTGCCCCTCTCTAAACCCATGCTGATCACCGTTGCCATTCTGAATGTTCTGACAACTTGGAACGACTACATTTGGCCGCTAGTTACGATTCCAAATGATAGTCTATGGACCATTTCGTTGGGTATCGTCAGCTTTGGCAGTCAATATGGTGGTCTCCAACGCTGGGGGCCAATGTTTGCCGGGTATGTCATTGCGTCAATCCCGCTGATTATTCTGTTTGTCTTTACGATGCGATACTTTATTGCAGGGTTGACTTCAGGTGCAATTAAGGCGTGATTCGGCAGATTGTCGCGCTTTGGGTGCTGGTTTTTCGCCGCCTCTGTTACGAACCAGGCTTAACTTTGGCACTCCTGATTGGTTGGCTGGCCGCGGTTGCCTTGGTTGCTGCTATCCCCATGTATAGCGATGCGGTCAATCAACGGCTATTGCGCAACGAATTACAGAATGAACCCACCAGTCGCCGGACTGCATTCGGCCTCTTTTTCCACTTTACAGATAGCCCAACGGCCAAACGAAACGCGACAGAAGAGCGCCTTCAGTGGGAGCGCTATGGGGCAGTCAACCAATACCTAGGGAATCAGAGTGCCATCGAACTCGGCCTAAATCAAGAGGACTTCCTTCACTACGCGAAAAGCGATCTCTTTCAGCTCTTCCCGCACAGCACGGATCTATATCGGCAGAGGACTGAGGCGTTAGCCCGTATAAACTTGGCCTTCATTTCTGCCCTAGAAGAGAATGTTCTCGTTACAGAAGGGCGTTTTCCCTCGGTTGAGTGGTCTCCTGGTGAGGCCCTGGAGGTGTTGGTAAGCCCCCAGCTTGCCAATGAATTGGGGCTTCAGGTTGATGAAGGATACCAGCTCTTTGTCCCGCCCAGCATTCGGGAATCGAACACCAGAGAAGCGTTTTCTGCACCAGTGAAAATTGTCGGCATCTGGCAAGCGGCCGAAGCGGATGCTCCTCGCTGGTATACCGCACCCTCCTCCTTCTCTAGCTCGCTACTTGTACCCCAAACGTTGTATACCACCAGGCTGGCCGACCAGATCCCGCGTCTGCTCTTTGATGTGGGTTGGTATCAGCAATTAGATGGCAGCGCTGTTCGTGCCGAAGATGTAGCCCCCTTTTTGCATAGAATGGGGAGCGTCGAATCAACGATCGACAGCCTGTTGCCTGGAACCCGCCTTAGCCTATCCCCAGAGGCAGCTCTCCGGCGCTATCAGCGAACGGTTTCCACCCAGGCCCTTCTTCTTTTGCTCCTGGCGATTCCAGTTATCGGCTTGATATTGCTCTTTATTGGGCTGATCGCGCGTAGCGCTGTCGAACGTCAGCAGCTCGAGATCTCGATTATGAAGAGCCGAGGCAGCAGCAGCGCACAGATCATGACCCTATTCGGCTTCCAGGGCGCGACATTGGCCTTGGGCGCGCTCCTCTTTGGCCTGCCGCTTGGGCGTTTGATGGCCCAGGGTATGGGGGCCGTTCGCCAATTCATGGTCTTTGGGCAAGGTGTCTCTCTATCGGTGGCGGTAACCCGCGAGAGTATACTCTATGCGCTCTGCGCGTTGGCAGTGGTTCTTTGCATCACGGCATTTCCAGCCTATCGAGCCGCGCAGCTGACTATTGTGGCTGCCAAAAACCTTACGGCAAGAAGCCCAGTTGGTCGGTGGGGGTGGACGCTAGGGACAGACGCCTTGATTTTGGCGGCTGCCGGATATGGCTATTATCTTCTGGACCAACAGGGGCGTTTTGCCAACATGGTTTGGGGTAAAGGAGTGGATCCCTGGGAAAACCCGCTGCTCTTTGTGGCACCTAGCCTCGCTTTACTGGCCAGCACACGTCTCATTGTGAATTTGTTTCCCATAAGTTTGTTGATTTTGGAACGCCTTGCTTCGATTCTTCCAGGGACGGTCATGTTGCTGGCGATTCGGAACTTGGGGCGCAACAGCCAACAGTATAGCGCGCTGTGGACGTTGCTGATTCTAACGGCTGGCTTGGGTGTCTTTATCACCTCTTTAGCCCGTACATTGGACGACAACTTGGTAGCACGCAACTACTATCAGGTTGGGGCGCAGGTTGCCCTGGTTGAAGCAGCTGGGCGCAGCGCGGCTGGGGTTAACGCGGCTGACAGTGGGAGCAGCAGCCAATCCGCATTAGGAGAAAGTGGCGGGAACCCACTAGGCGCTACCTGGTCTATGTTGCCAGTGGAAGAACATCTACGCGCGCCTGGGATTCGGGCTGCGGCGCGGGTCGGCATTTTCCCAGGTAACGTCCGCCAAAATACTCGTTCTACTTCGGTGCAGGTCTACGGCATTGACCGGATTGATTTTCCCAAAGTAGCTTACTTTCGGCGGGATTTCGCCAACCTATCCCTGGGTCAGCTCATGAATGCTCTTGCTATGGACGAATCGGGAATCCTGGTACCTAGGGCCTTTTTAGAGGACAGCGGTTACTCGTTGGGAGATTCCATTGAGTTAAGGGGGCTGATCCCGCAGAGCAGCCAGTCGGTTTTATTTACGATTGTTGGCCAGTTCGATCTCTTCCCCACGGCCTTTCCCCATGAGGATGCGAGCTTTGTAGCGAATCTGGACTATATCTTTACGCAACTTGGAGGGCCTATACCGTATTATGTCTGGCTATCGGTGGCAGAAAATGTGGAGCGAGAGGCGCTCAGAACGGAGCTGGAGTCTATTGGCTTTCGCATTCTAAAGATGGAAGACGTTCGAGAAAATATTGAGAGTGAGCAGACCCAACCCGCACGCATGGGCCTTTTTGGCTTCCTCTCTCTGGGTTTTATTGTGACAATGATGTTGAGTTTGCTGGCCCTTGGTGTCCATACATTTTTGATGTATCAACGGCGCTTTATCCAATTTGGTATCTTGCGCGCCATCGGGTTGTCGGCACGGCAGATGGCTGTTTCGTTGGCGGGAGAACAGTTTGCTACAACGGCCTTTGGGATCCTTGGTGGCCTTATTTTAGGGCTAGCCGTCAGCTTTCTATTTATTCCCTATATGCAGATGGGCTATGCCGAAACAGATCTCATTCCGCCCTTTGTCACCATTGTTGCTTGGCGTGAAGTGACAATCGTGGTCACCCTTCTACTGATCGCCTCGTTCATCATTACCGTGGGCCTAACTTGGATCTTATCGAGGCTGCGGATCTTCCAAGCGATCAAGCTGGGTGAAACGATGGGGTAGAGGTAGTAGTCCGCAGTCGATTGGTCGCCTAGTCCAGAGTCCCTAATTTTTTTCATTTTATACCCGCTTCAAGTATCAAAGGAACCGAGTACACTTCTGCACTGTCAATCACAAAGATGAAAAGGTTAGAAAGATTAAGAATCTGCACAATCTTCTAATCTTTGTTCGATTTTCATTCCCGTGGTGCAGCTTGTTGCATGTCTGGCTACTGGCTAATGAGCGGCAAGAAGATCGATGGGCTGTCCCCCTCCCCAAGGCCCAGGTCTAAGTAAATCTCCAAGCCATCCACAGTCAGCACACCCAGTTTGTAATGGGGTCGACCACCGCTCATCTGCGTGGCGTCTAGCTGATCCACAAACTCGTAGCTCTCGCTGCTGGAGCGCCCCGTGCTGGTAGCCACCATGGGCAGGGTTCAGATGTATCCAACAGGGAGAGGCATTGGCTTGGGAATTCATCTTCTAGGGAGCCGCCGTCGGTGTCATCGTTGTAGGGAGCGCGGTCACCGTTAAGATCTTCGGTTACGTCGTCCACCCCATCAAAATCGCCGTCGCCCGTGGTAAGTGCCGCTTACACCTTTGCTCATCTTCCCGCTGACTGTGCTGCCGTTCATGGTGAAGAGGCTGTGGATGCATCGTCGTAGAGGTAACAAGCAACAGTCCGTTGAGTTTGGGATGAAAAATGGGGAGGTGCAGACTGGTTACATCGCTCCATCACGTGGACACACCGATCGGCAAACCCGCATCCAATGCTGGAAGTCGAACCATCGTTTTTTGCTTGACGTGTTATTTCTTTCTCTCCCCAGCGGACTTTGGGATTGGGTAGAGGAATCGAGTCAACCAGCAATTGAGTGTATGGATGTTGAGGGTCTTTAATCACCGAGTCAACATCGCCAGCCTCGACCACCCGCCCACGGTACATCATCAGGATGGTTTCACAAAGCTGATAGGCTGTAGTTAGATCATGGGTAATATAGATCAGGGAGATGCCGAATTGCTCATGGACTTGAAGCAGGCTCTCTAAAATCGTTGCGCGCAGCGACGCATCAACCATAGATACCGGCTCATCTGCCACAATAATTCTCGGCTGAAGCAAAAGCGCCCGAGCCACCATAATCCGTTGACGTTGACCGCCACTCAGTTGGTGGGGGAAGCGCCCAAGCGTCTCCTGGGAGCGCAAGCCAACCGCTTCTAAGGCATCCTCTATCATCTGACGGACTTCCACCTTTGACGCCTTCGGATAGAATTTAGAGATGGGTGTCGTCAAAACGTGATCAACCATGTAAAAGGGGTTATATACTTCAAAGGGATCTTGAAATACAGCCTGCACCTCGCGACGGAACCTCTTTTTGTCCGCGCCCTTTAAAGTACTCAGGCTCCGTCCCTCATAGATGATCTCTCCCTCAGTCGGTTCTGTCATACCGAGCAATAGGCGAGCAAAAGTTGTTTTTCCACTGCCACTTTCACCCGCAATCGCAATGATGGAAGGCTTCTCATTATCAATCACTAGCGATGCGTTCTGAAGCGCAACCGTTCGACTCCGGTCAAATAGAGAACCGCCGAAAACTTTGGATACATTACGTGCTTCTAATAGAGATGCCATTGTCTATTCTTCTTTATACAACAGATCTTCTTTATATAATAGGCAAGAGACCCACCGCCCAGGCCGGATTTCTTGCATAGTTGGGAGGGTCGTAGAACAGTGGGTCATTGCTTGCGGGCAGCGAGGATGAAATGTACAGCCAGGCGGCGGCTCCAACAGCGAGGGGGTGATGCCTGGAATCCCCTTAAAAAGGCGCTTTTGGTCTAATGATGGAAGGCTACCGATTAGTAGCTGTGTATATGGATGGAGCGGTTCTTCAAAGATCTCCTCAACTGGACCAATTTCCACCAACTTCCCCGCATACATGACCCCAATCGTATTGACAAATTGAGCCATCAACCCCATATCATGACCGACTAAAATGAGTGCCGCACCGATCTTCTCCTGCACATGAGCCAAGGTCTCCATTACCTGTCGCTGGACGACTACGTCGAGGGCGCTCGTCGGTTCATCAGCCAAAATGACTTCAGGTGACAGCGAAATGCTCATGGCAATGCAGACTCGCTGCTTCATACCACCACTGAGCTGATGCGGATACATCTCTGCCACGCTAGGTGTCAATCCCACCGATTCCAGAAGAGAATGAATTCGTTCAAGCATGGCCCGTTTGTCGAATGCATCTTCATGATACTGGATGGTATCCATCAGTTGATGCTTGATACGCATGACCGGGTTGAGTGAATTCATGGCCCCTTGGGGAATCAAGGAAATTCGGGCAAAGCGAGCAGAACGGATCTCATCCTTGGGCAATTGGAGCAGATCATCACCACCCAGCAATACCTGCCCCGATTCAATTTGAGCAGGTGGCTTGAGCATTCTTAATAAAGCTAGGATGGTGGTCGATTTGCCCGATCCAGACTCGCCGACCAAGCCAAAACGTTCACCCTTTTTCAAGGCAAACGAGACGCCTTCCACAGCACGGACAGGTCCCGCGGGCGTGTGATAATGCACGTAGAGATCACGTACGTTGAGGGCTTCTTCTACCTGTTGATTCACTGTCATTACTCTATCATTGTGCTTATCTTAGGAATGAGCATTAAATAAGTTGGGCATGTCATCTCGAAGGATTGAGAGATCTTATACACAAGTTATTTAATTCCGATTCCTTACCAGCCTCGGTTTTGCCAGCCTCTTTGTTTCTCTTCGCGGAATCGCTGTACCCATTCCTCCGAGATTTCATCAGCCAGTTTTACATAGTAGGGTGATGGGATGGTTACCGTTTTATCATCGAGCCCTAAGAAATCCAGCATCTGGCGAATCGTCTCTGAGTACGTTTCTATAAAGTCCTCATATACAATGGTCAAGGGAACAATTCCTCCCTCGGAGAAAAATGCTTGAATACCAGCCTCACGCATGGAACATTCGTCATATAGATGATCAATTGCTTCAAATCGATAAGCGTCACCCAGATCAGGTTTAGCCTCTGTTGCTCCATTCTCTCTGTGCCATTCCTGGGTTTTAATTGCCTTCCACCAGGAGACAGCCTGACGTATCTTATTTCGGCGGGTCATAAAGATGTGGCGACTATTGGGAAAAGCATGGTGCCAAATGATCACCCTTGAATTGGCGTCATGAGGACAATCGGGAAATTGTCGAAGGGCATCCAAGTGATGGGTAACGCGTGGTTCGGAAAAGCCAAATTTCAAGCCGAAGACGCCGTTTGACGTGCTACCCAACTGCCACAGATAGTCTTGCAATTCAGCGTGAGTGTCCACTTGATAATGAACAAGCAGATCAGGTTCGCCAGGAACATTTAACCATTCGTTGGGTTTGCCGGCTATCCCTGTTTCTTCGAGCGCTTTACAGAGGAGTGTGCTACCCGTGCGCTGGCTAAACCAGATGGTATAAGAGAGGTTGGGTTTCAAGTTAGGCACTTCTCCGAGTCCGAGGATTGGCAATCTCATCCAGCCCGGCCGATACGAGAAATAATCCAATAAAGAGGAGAATGATAATCAGAACGGGCGGTGCCCACCACCACCACATACCCCGTGGTAAAGCATTATAGTAGCGTGCCCAAAAGATAGTCATGCCTAGGGTTGGTTCGCTTTGCGGCCCTAATCCTAACGCTTCGAGACCGATAGCGGCTAATACGGCAGCAGCGACAGCACCCACAAAGCTTGCGGCCAGGTAAGGCAGCAGGTTGGGTACCAACTCTTTGAAAATGATCTCTAGATCGCTCTGCCCAGAAAGGCGAGCGACTTCCACATAGGCTCGTTCGCGCATGGTCAATACTTGAGAACGGATCGTCCGCGTTGGCCACATCCATGAGAGGGATGCGATAATGAAGGCCATGGTCTCTGGGCTGAGCGTCTCGGAAATGACCGAGGCGATCACCACAAGGACGGCAAGCGCAGGTACAGTCAACGCCACATCCGAAATGGTACGAATCACCACGTCGATGATACCGCCAAAGTACCCGGCAATAAAGCCCAAAATAATCCCAATCAGTAGCCCGACAGAGCCAGCGATCAGCCCGATCTTTAATGTCATGGGCGTACCCACAACCATTACGGGTAAGAGCTGACGCCCCGCACTATCTGTACCCAGAGGGTATTCGGCAGAGGGTGGTCTATCCGGTCCCGCCGAAAGCGGCGTCGCATTGTCCAGATCAACTGTAAACGAACCAACCAACCAGAAAAGAACCAACAACAACAGAATCAGAATCCCTGACAGTAGTTGGCCGTTGCCGCCAATGGTGCGCAATAATCGGATCATAGATGAAATCTTACTATATGTCTTAACTATTATGTAGGAGATTCTGCCTAGCCTGCCCACAAACTCACTGATATCGGATTCGCGGATCAAGTAGAGGGTAAATCAGATCAAGAACCAAAGTCACAAATGCGATTGTTACCACAATAAAGAAGACGATCCCATAGATGGTAAAGTAATCAAAACCCGATATGGCTGCAAAGAGCACTGAACCAATGCCCGGATACCGAAAGATAATCTCCACCAAGATCGAACCGGAAAGTATGGTCCCCAAAGAAAGAGCCAAAGCCGTCGTCTGCGGCAATAACGCATTGCGCATGGCATACCAAAGAAAAATTCGGACGCCCGGCAAACCTTTGGCCTCGGCCAGCGTAATATAATCTTCACCCTCAACCGTAATCATCATGCCGCGCATAGAGAGCGACCAAAACCCAACCGATGCCAAAACAATTGACAGAGAGGGCAAAACTGAATGATAGATCAGATCCAGGATATAGGTCACCGTAAAAGCCGGTATTGTGCCATATTGGGAGCCACCCCCTAACGGAAAGGCCTTAATCTTAAAAGCCAAGACGTAGATCAAAATCAAGGCCAACAAGAAATAAGGAATCGCTGAAAAGGTGAATAAGGGAGGCAACAACAGACGCAACCAGCGCGGGGAACCAGGCCACGCCAACAGTCCACCCAGAATACTGCCAAAGAGAAACGCAAAAAAGGTCGAGACACCCAATAACGCAATCGTCCAAGGGAGGGCTTGAGCAATCAGATCACCCACCGTTGTAGGGAACTTTGCCAGCGAGTATCCCAAATCAAAGCGCAGAATATTCCCCATATAATTCATATACTGAACCAATAGCGGTTGATCTAATCCAAATTTTGATTCATAAGCTTTGGCCAGGACTTCGATATCGGTCGAATTGACCCCACCCATAGCCATCATCATACCAAGTCGTTCACGGATCGGATCACGGCCAGGAGCCATTCGGGGGAGGAAGAATATAAGTGTTGTACCAGCCCACACGACGACAAAGAAGAATAGAATGCGACTGAGGATGTAGCGAAGATTCATAGTCATCTAATTTATCACACTCTAAATCAGGTGTCAATTGGCAAAAATGGGAGCATCTTAATTTTGTGTGAGAGAATGCATTCGGCTGGCAACCCGCATGCAACGCACGGTTGAGGGATCTGGGGGATGGTCCATCCGGTATTCCAACCGTGCATCGCATTCTTCTTCGTATGCCCCGCAACGGAGGATGCTACCAGCAAAAATCGGTTGCTTTTGGATAATTCCCAAATAGGATATAATATAGAGACGTTGTATGAAGGTAAGTTCTGTTGTACGGCTCCCCCTGTCTATTTTCTATACTCTAAGGAATGAGCCGTAAATAACTTGCGCGTTTCAATCGGGTTTAGCCCTACCAAATGACCAAGTTACATAATTCTCGTTCCTAAAGTCCCTAAACCCTCATCGAAGGAGGAACACCATGCAAAGCTCTCGAACGTGTATTCGGATGTCGAATCGGATTCCGAGAGGTATACTTCTCTCTCTCTTACTGCTGACAGTGCTGCTGTTGGCAGCCTGCGGAACCCCATCAATAGAAGAGATGGCCGAAGAACAAGAACAAGCAAGCAGCGATGAGGCACCTGCCGAAGAAGCTGCTGCCACAGAGTCTGATTCAAGCACTGATGGTGGTGGTCTGGCCGATATTCCCCGTAACCGCACATTGATTATGGCTGGATTAGGTGGCGAACACCCAGGCGGCTTTACCGATGTTGAACTGTTCAATCCCTTTGCGCCAGGTACCTCACGCAGTGGCCACTACCAAGCTTGCACCGAGGGGCTCTTCTACTACAACATGATCGGCGATGAATTCATCCCTTGGTTAGCCGAAGGCTTTGAGTACAATGAAGATTTCACCGAAGTCACAGTCACGGTGCGTGAAGGCGCGACCTGGAGCGATGGTGAAGCATTTGATGCCAACGACATTGCATTTACCCTCAATCTGCTGTTAGAGCAGAGCGACCTACAACGAGCCGGTCAAATCCAGGATACGGTCGCTAGTGCTGAAGTCGTTGATGACCTGAACGTCAAAATCGGTCTCACCGGAACCAATCCGCGCTTCATCTTTGACAACTTAACCTTCCGCGCCGACTTGGGCGTTCCCATTGCGCCAGAACATGTCTTCGCGGACCAGGATGCCGCCAGCTTTAGCAACTATGATCCCGAACAGGGCTGGCCTCTTTGCACAGGTCCCTATAAACTAGTCGCTACCTCGGTTGAGCAAAAGATCTGGGACGTGCGCCCAGATTGGTGGGCTGCAGCCATAGGCTTCCAGGAAGTGCCTCGGGTAGAGCGCCTTATCTTCTTACCGGGCATGGACGAAAATACCATGGTCCAGCTCATCTCGAACAATGAGATCGACATGGCCTTCTCCTTCACGGCCACCAACATGGAGCTGGCCCAAAGTCAGAATCCTGCCGTCATCACCCACCGAGATGATCCGCCCTTTGGCTTCTTGGACTGGTGGCCCATTAGCTTAGGCTTCAACAATACCGAGGCGCCGTTTGATGATCCTGAAATCCGTTGGGCCATCAGCTACTCACTAGACCGGGATGAGATTATCGAGTTTGCCTTCAAGAACACAACCACGGCCATCAAGCTGCCCTACCCCAACTATCCCGGCGTCGGCTCTTTCTTTAGCGAAGTTGACGATCTGCTGGCTGAATACGACACCACCGCGTTTGATCTGGATAAAGCCGCCGAAATCATGGAGAGTAAAGGCTATGCCAAGGATGATGAGGGCTTCTGGGCCAAAGATGGTGAGCGCATCACCTTCGAGATCATCACCTTCCCGCAGCACCCATCGACCACTCCCCAAGCACCCGTGGTGACGGAACAGCTCCGTCGCGCTGGCTTCGATGCTAGCTTCCTGCTGCCTGCTGACTTCGTTACGCGTATCTTCACGGGTGAAGCCAAAGCGTTCCTTTGGGGTCACGGCGGCAGTATGCGCGATCCCTACACAACCTTGAACAACCTGTACCACATCAAGCACGTTAAACCAACGGGCGAATCGATTCCTGCCACCAACCTCTACCGCTGGTCCAACCAGGAGTTTAGCGACATCGTCGACGCCATGCGTCCGCTCCAATCCGACGATCCAGAGCTGCGCGCCAAGTTCCACCAAGCCATGGAGATTTGGCTACCGGAGCTGCCCGACGTCATGCTGGTAGAGACAGTGATTCTGCTGCCAATGAATACGACATACTGGACAAACTGGCCCAATCCGGAGAATCCGTATATCCATGAGGGTTTCTGGCATCGTACGTCACTGCTGTTGTTTACGCATTTGGAGCCGGTTGAATAGCCGACTAATCAGGTAATTCTCAATTCAAAAAGCCCGGTATCAGCTTGATACCGGGCTTTTTGTTACTTTAGAAAAGGGGGTGAAATAAATTGATCATTTGATGGGGCAAAATTAGATTAAGACACTTAATTTATCTACGATTCATTTCTCAGCAAACATGACAAAGGTTGTCCGCTATACACAGCTATAATGAATCGCGAGAACAGATTCATATTCCCTCAACTTGGACAACCAAATGAACAATCATCTCTCATTCTATACAGCTCAAAGTGCAACAAGCACACCTGCTCAATATATAGACTTATACAGCGACCTGCCAACTGACATTCAGGGCATCACCCATGTTATCCACGGCCTGATGATTCATGACCATGCAACCGCCCTGCATAACCTGCAACCGACTAAGGAGTAGCTTCAAGAGATAAACCTACGCACCATATCGGATCGGCTCACCAGGCTTCTTAAGATCAATCCGGTGCCGTTGACCACACCACGTAAACCAGAGGAGCGAGTCATCGGTACCTGCCGGGACTTTGCGCTGCTATTCGTATCAATGGCTCGGCACCAAGGTCTTCCGGCTCGAATTCGCATTGGCTTTGCGCCTTATTTATCTGGACCATTGAATTATGATCACCGGATTGCTGAGTATTGGGATAGAACACAAGCTCGATGGGTTTTGATCGATCCTCAAATCGATGAAATTACTCGACAGTCGAATGATGCGATGACATTTGATCCGCTGGATATGACCTTTGATCGGGAGTTCTATCTTGCCGGTGCTGTTTGGCTACGCTGCCGAGCAGAAAAAGCGAACCCATTTGATTTTGCCGATGCACCAGATGACGCTGGATTTCCCGCCATTCGATATTGCGTCATCCAGGAACTAGAGAGACTAAACAAGATCGAACTGTTGGGGTGGGACGACTGGAGCCATTATCTGCTAACCAAGCCAGAAGGTGAATTGTCCGATGAAGATATCAAACTTGTTGATCAGATTGCTGAACTAACGCTGGATGTTGACAAAAACTTCGGGTCATTGCAATCCCTATACGCAGCGATGCCTGATTATCAACAGGCGCAAACAAAAATGAGCGAGATGGGGTTGCTATCGATATGTGAGCCAAAAAGGAATTTCATTTCATGAACCAAATTGCCTTTGCCTGCATTGCGCCTCACGGCTGGCTGGTATCCCCCCTCATCTCGGGTCCAGCTAGCCCAACAACGACCAAAAGCGTTGCGGCCTTGGAAGAATTAGGCCGACGGATGCAAGAATTCCAGCCTGAGACGATTGTTATTATTACGCCCCACGGTCTATCGGCAGACGGCATGATTCCGCTGCTCGATTCTCCGATTGTTCGAGGTGAAACGGGTCGAATTCAGTTTATGGGCGGGGCCAACCACAGCTTTGCTTTAGAGTGTACGGTGGATCGCGAGCTCAATCAAGCGATTGCCGATAACGCCAGCGCAATCAATACCCCTGTTATCCGTATCAATACGGGGTTTGACTGGATAATGTTAGAACTGGACTATGGAGTGCTGGTTCCGCTCTGGCTTATGGGGGCAATGTTTGCCTCCCAGCCTCAGGTTGTCGTGGCAAGCGTACAACCATCTATTTCGCGCAAGCACTGTGTTAATCTGGGACAATCAATCGCTCATGCAGCGTCAAAGCTGGGACGGCGGGTTGGGATCATTGCCAGCGCGGATTTGGCCCACACACTTCACCAAGATGGACCTTGGGGCTTTGATCCAGCCGCGGCAGAATGTGATGAAGCAGTACTTGATGCTGTACGTTCCGATAAATTAGAGGCACTCCTGGAATTTGATCCGGTCTGGGTCGACAAGGCGAAGAGTGAAGCTGTTGAACCGTTGTTAACTCTTTATGGTGCCATTAAGGAATTAGAGTACCAGAGTGAAATTCTAGCGTACGAAGCGCCAACCTACTTTGGCTTACTGAGTGCGGCTTATACGATAGGAAGTTGAGATGGGAGGTTGAAAATGACCGTTCATTTTGTTGGGAATGGTGCGTATTGCTATGCGAATTCGCTTGCCATGTTGCTGTCGACGGTTCATGACGATTATGCCCCCGGTTATCTAGAGTGCTTGACGGCAGTGGGTATCAGCGCAGTAAGCGTGGAGACGCCGAAAGGCCCCGTACCATTCTTCAGCATTGGATTGCCAGATGAAGGCATATCAGTCGCCCTAAAAAACTTGGGGTATGAGTTTAGTCGCGCCTATTGCTCACCCAACGATTCCCCAAATGACATCCATTCCCTGAATGAGCTTCGTGAAGCGATTGCCTCCGGTCCTGTGTTGGTCGGGCCGCTTGATATGAGCCAACTCAGTTACATAACCAATCATGAGCGCCTCGTTGGGGCCGATCATTTTGTTGTCATCTATGCCTTGGAAGATGATAGAGTGCATCTGCACGATCCATCGGGTTTCGCTTATGTTTCGCTCTCATTAGAACACTTCATCAGGGCCTGGCGTGGCGCGTCAATCGAGTATAGACCTGATGTGTATCCCCAAGGCCCCTACTCGATGTGGTGGAATGTACGGCGAATACGAAAACCGACGGCTGCAGAAGTGTTTAGATTAACCGATCAATATATCTATCAGTTGTTGCGTAGGCAAGATGAACAGGATAACCCCAACTTTGGCTGTGACATGATTCGGCTCTTGGCAGAACAAGTTCGTACTGGTATTCCTGAGTACTATCGTGGTCAGTTCGGCGGCTTTACCCTGCCGCTTGGCGCACGTCGCTGTGCTGATTTCGCGCAGTTTTACATGCCTTATGATTTGGAACGCGCGCAGATTAAAGATAACCAGGGGCGTTGCTTTGGCAGAGCATTTCTGGCATTTGGCCAGCAAGATTACGAAGGTCTCTCTACGGCATTGCATGAAATTGCAAACCTGGAAGAGGAATTTCAGCAGCGCACACTTCAAAGTCACACAGAATGATGTATAACAGATGAACGCTGGCAGATTCCAGACACCGTAGTCTGTCATAGCCCAGCAAGCGATAGGTCTGCAATAAGTATAGCGTGAGTAGGAGATTCCATGTTCAAACGAAAGTTGGGTAAGAGTAACAATGAATTTGCAAATATGACGAGGGATGTCCGTTTCTGTGGCATCGTTTGCCACTTGTGCGACTGCCAGGCATAATAAAATCAGAAGATAAGTAAATGAAACAGAATAGGAGACGAAATCGTGTCTCATTTTACAAAAGTTAGTGGCTTTATCCCCTGGAATAAAGTCGATATCTGGTTACAAGGTTTTCGGTCTATCTGGGTGAGCACCACGCGACCCGATGGACGACCTCATTCAGTGCCTGTTTGGTATATTTGGGATGGAAAGTGCGTCTATTTTACTACCCCCAAAGAAAGTCAGAAGGCGAAAAACCTCTCTGAGCAGTCCGCCATCGTGGTGCATGCAGGAGATGGAGATGATGTCATTATATTGGAAGGCATAGCAGAAGTCGTCAATGATAAACAGTTATGGGAGCAGGTCAACGAGATGTATATGAGCAAATATGTTGATCCCCATAGCGGTGCTCAGGCAACCCTATCCGAATCAGATAACCTTTATCAAGTAAAAGTGACCCGTATCATGTGCTGGGAGTATGGCGTGGTTGCGACTCGTACTGATTGGCAAAAATAGAGAAAGAGAGAACCAACCATGAAATTTGGCGTTAGTATCCCCAACTTTGAACATTTTTGCGATGCGGCCGTTCTGGCTGATATGGCTCAAGAAGCTGAAACGGCTGGCTGGGATGGTTTCTTTATCTGGGACCATATCCTCTTCGACGATCTCTGGCATCCCATGGTCGATCCGTGGGTGGCGCTGACTGCTATTGCGATGAAAACAGAGCAAATCAAGATAGGGCCACTCGTGACGCCCCTGCCACGCCGACGCCCTTGGAAGCTGGCCCGTGAAATGGTTTCGGTTGATCGTCTGAGTAACGGACGACTAATCATGGGCGTTGGATTGGGAGCACCAGCTAGGTGGGAATATGGCTTTTTTGGCGAGACGGTCGATCAGAAGGTGCAAGCCGAAATGTTGGATGAGGGCTTACAAATCCTGGTCGGCTTGTGTAGCGGTGAGCCGTTCAGTTTTCAGGGAAACCACTACCAGCTAGAAGAGATGCGTTTCCTGCCGACGCCTGTCCAAAAGAAGATCCCGATTTGGGTGGCTGGTGGTTGGCCCAACAGAAGACCGTTTCGCCGCGCGGCCCGATGGGATGGTGTGGTACCACAGAAGCATGACGGTCCTTTGACGCCTGATGCATGGCGAGAGATTCTGGCCTATATTCACCAACATCGCACCAGTTCGGAGCCATTCGAAGCGATTGGTGGCGGCATAATACCTGCCAACGATCCAGAACAGGCCGCTGAAATTATCCAGCCCTTTGCAGACGCTGGCGTTACCTGGTGGCTGGAGTCTGCATCGCCTTACGATTTTGGTTTGGAGTGGGACCAGCCCTGGACACCTGATATTGTTGAACGAGGATACGAACGCATTCGACAAGGGCCACCAAGAATTAGCGTTTCGTAGAGCTAGCCTAAGAAGCAGGGTTCCACCTAACGGGCGTCAAAGTCGATAGCTGATGATGGATGAGGATACCATTATGCATGTTGAACCTAGCACCTTTGCAAGCGCAACTGAAATGTTATATGCCCTTCGAGGGAAGAAGATCTCGGCGGTTGAGTTGATTGAACTGCATCTACAACAGATTGAACGGTACAACCCACAGCTCAATGCTGTGGTCACCTTAGAAGCCGAGATGGCTCGTAAGGCCGCATTCGATGCGGACCAAGCCCGCGCTAGAGGTGAAGCTAAGCCGTTGCTGGGGTTGCCTGTGACAGTGAAAGACTGCATTGACGTTGCAGGCATGAAATGTACTGGCGGTGTTGTACCAGATCGGGTTCCAGAACGGGATGCGCCGATCATAGCCAAAGCCAGGGCTGCAGGTATCGTCTTTATGGGCAAGACCAATGTGCCACCGTGGGCTGCTGACTGCCAATCGGGTAATGAACTCTTTGGCGTTGCAAATAACCCTTGGGATCAAACCCGTACACCGGGTGGTTCGAGTGGTGGTTCGGCGGCCGCATTAGCCTCAGGAATGACGCCCCTTGAGTTTGGTGGTGACTTTGCTGGCTCGATTCGCGTACCCGCAGCTTTCTGCGGCGTCTATGGGCATCGACCTAGCGAAAGTGCCCTCTCAACCATAGGACACTTCCCAGGCAAGAATGTACCGCTGCCAGGTACTGTTATGCCTGTAATGGGACCTATGGCGCGCAGTGCTGAGGATCTGCGGCTGGCATTCGATGTCGTGGCTGGGCCTGAGATCGGTGAGGATGTTGCGTGGCGATTGGAATTGCCACCGGCGCGCCACCAGCGTTTGCAAGATTTCCGTGTTGCGATGATGCCGCCTGTGGATTGGCTCCCTGTCGATCATGAGATCGTCCAAGCCCAAACGGAGTTAGGAGAAGCGTTGCGACGTTTAGGTGCAACTGTAAAGACGGTCCAACCAGAGGGTTTTGATGATCTGTGTGATCATCACAGCTTAGCCGTTTCGCTTATGGCTGCACTCACGGGGCCACCCGAAAAAGGAGAACTCGAACAAATAGCCGAAAGTAGCTATCCATTCTCAGATGCTTATGTACGAGGCAAAGAGGGTAGCGCGGATAGCTACTTTGGCCTGCTCTACCAACGGGAGATGGTTCGTCAGGCATATCGAGCGTTCTTCCACTCGTGGGATGTGCTGATCACCCCTGCAAACGTGGTTAACGCCTTTCCCCACCAGGAGATTCGCCCCATTTCTCCGCTTGATACGCGTACGTTGGTCATTGATGATCAGACTGTCCCCTATTGGTATCAAGATATTTATGCCGTGCTCTCCAATGTGAGCGGCCAGCCTGCTACAGCATTTCCGGTTGGGCAGACGCAATTGGGTTTGCCAATCGGTTTGCAAGCCATCGGCCCTTACCTAGAAGATTACACACCTATTCACTTTGCGGGACTGGTTGAGCAAGAGTTTGGTGGGTTTCATAAACCGGCTGGATTCTAAGGTAGAGTTATACTGCGGTCGTTTTGAAAACAGGTGTTTTCCCAAGCTCTACCAGAGAGACCAAACACCTGTTTTCAAACGGAGCTGAGTATAGAAAATATGACCAAGGATGTCTAATGATTCATGTATAATAAACATAGTGAAGGGAAAATCCATGAAATTTGGTTTTGTTATGCCCCCATCAGCCATGTTCGACATGGCCCAATTCTCTAAGGAAGCAGAAGAAGCTGGCTGGGACGGCATCTTTGCCGCCCACGCTATGTGGGGTACTGACACGATGCTCTGTCTGACGGTTGCGGCCGTCCATACAGAGCGAATCCGCTTGGGAACCATGTTAACGCCTTTGTCCACTATGCGGCCCTGGAAATTGGCTATGGAAGTTGCTACCCTAGACAATCTATCCAATGGTCGAACAATCCTTACTGTCGGTATGGGCGCTCCAGATATTGGTTTTGCCGAATTTGGCGAGGAGACTGACTTGCGTACCCGGGCCGAACTGGTTGATGAAGGGATAGATATCATGACCAAGCTTTGGCGGCAGGAGGCTTTTGAACATAAGGGCAAGCATTACCAAATTGACCTGAAAAGCCGCAATAACTGGATCTGCCAACCGCTCCAGCAACCCCATCCACCGCTCTGGGTAGTGGGAGCTTGGCCACGTCCCAAATCGATGGGTCGGGCGCTCCGCTGTACGGGTCTAGTTCCCTGTATAAAGGAGAAAGGGCAACGAGGACGCCCTGCCACACCTGATGAGGTGAGTGAAATGAGGTCATGGCTCATCGAACGCGATACGAATATGTCGAGTTACGATATCGTCATTGAAGGCATGACTTATGGCCAAAGCACGGCCCAAAGCCAGGACACAATCCAATTGTGGGTAGATGTTGGTGCTACCTGGTGGATTGAATCCATGTGGGGTGTAACCTCTAGTGAAAAGTGGTGGGAGAAGATGCGGAGTGGGCCACCAAGGGGTGCTCACTCATGATTAAGGTTAGCCCGTATTGATGCGTTGGCCAACTCTGTTCCTGCCTGAGCCATAGACAAACTGATGGTTGTAACGCCTGCATTAACGAGCTGCTGCCCCTCTTCTTCATGGCGAATCAGAGCGTTGATGGGTCCATCGAAGCCAAGTTCACGTAGTAGCCGCGTCGCAAGTACACTGCCACTATGATCTGGCGTTGCTAACAAGACAGCATACAACTTCCTGATCTCTAACTCCTGCCATAGTTCTGGATCTTGCTCATCGCCAAATATCACGCGGCGACCTTCACCCAAATTGCGTTCAATCTGAGCAGAATCGTTATCTAGCCCTTATGGCCGATTACCATGCTCAATTAAGTAGTCATAGGCTGCTGTGCCAACGCTCCCCATACCAACAATGAGAATATCAGTACCCCCTAGCGTGTGGAGTTGCTCATCTGGATGCTCGATCTGTTGGCGTTCAAAGCGACCAAGCCACCTTTCATAACGTGTCCACAGGTCATTGGCGGCATTGCTGAGTGGTGTATTGAGTGCATAGAAGATCGCAGCAAGCAACCCCAATACAACGACTAGAGGCTCTGGAATCAAGCTGTTGCCTGCTGAAGACGCAACACTCAGAGCGAAGAGAACGCCTGTATAGAGCGCAATGCTGACGCCCAAGTGAATCACCCCACCCCCATCAGGCTGCAATATGTTCTTCACGCGGCTATGTAGCCCCACAGTGAAGAGAAGGAAGATCACGCCAAAGTCGCCGATAGTAATCAGCGTATCCGTTGCGGTGATGCCAAACCCAGCCAGCACTAGACCCACAGCCAAAAAGCCTACCAAAACCGGAAGACGTAACGCTTTTGCACAAACCCCAGCCCCATACACTGTTGCCAACTAGAGTACTTCCACTACTAAGCGCCAGCCTGCCTAACAGGATTGGTTGTTAAGTTCCCTAGCTTAACCTCTGCTAACGTTGTAACATAGTCTTCTAATGATCGCGCTTCTTCTTCCAGATCATTCAGCAGACGCCGATAATCGGCTACTTGCCCCTTGGATTGGCTCATATGCGCTTGAGAGTAGATGGTACCTAACATAGAGACCGTGTTTTCGATCTTGAGTTCAGCCCATTGCATGGTATCACTCAGATTTTCCAGTGCCGTAAGCTGCTGTCGGCGGTTAGCCAAAGTGCGTTCTAGCTCCTGCCGAATGTGAATGGATGAGGCCTGGGCAAGTTGATTTTCAAGGCGAGCAATGGCCTTTGGTACAGCCTCAATATCTTGCTGGAGCAGCATATTCTGCTGAAAATCGTCAACTCGCTGCACTAGCGCAACCAATGACTTTTGCCAATGGTCGATGAAACGAGTCAGCTCCTCCAAGCGGGTACGATTAAAATCAAAGGACGCATTGCTCGCCAGTGTTGTAATGCCTTGATGATATGCTTGGGCCTGATTGAGATAGTTACGTAGATCTGGGCTATATACTGTAGACATACTCTCGGTATGATCTGCCGGCATCCGTGGACGCTGATTGTCCGTCAATGGTTCATTACGGAGTCTTTCAGCCCCGTTTAGGAATCGATCCGCTAATGAGACAGCAACTTGTGTCACCTCCTGCGTTTTATGTTTCTTATTTTTCTTTTTGCTTTTACGAAACTGCTTTTTGAACCCATCAAAAATGTCTTCAAATAGATCGTCTAAATCGGGCATAATGGCTCCCTTGTATAAATATTAGTAGATTGCAATGTCACTCTGAGGAACCGAAGAGTCTCTCACTGACGTTGGGCTCTACCGATTTTCATAAACTGGCATTTAATCCAAGTTTAGCTCGCCGTCCGATGTACTCTGTAACCTGGTTTTTTTGACAACATGCCGAGAATCATGTCGTTGTCAAGCAATAGCCCCAACTTGGTTTTGTGGCGCAAGATTAGCATTCCATTAGCACCTATGGTTGGGTCATTAGTGTCGTCAGGATATCGGTTTGCGTCACGATTCCTTCAACGCCTCCGTACTCATCTGCCGCAAAGACCATATGAATCCGACGGTCTTGAAAGCGTGATAGGAGGCTAGATGGGGTTGCTGTTAACGGAACGAAGACGGGCTGTTGGGCAATGGTGGTCAAGTCCACAGTGTCGGATCCCGTGTCGGATCCCGTGTCGGATCCTATGTCAGATTGAAGAGCTGATTCCTCAATGGCAAGCAACGTATCACGCGCTGAAACCACACCTACAACTTGATCCATGCTGCCATTGCATAGTGGAAATGCAATATAGTCATATGTTGCGATCTTCTGATGAACTGTCCTTGGTGAATCACTAAGATCGATCCACTTTGTACGTGTACGATGGGTGATAAGAGAGCGCAGTGTAATGTCATCCAACGCCAGCGCCTGCGTGACGATTTGCTGCTCTAAGGGTTCAAAGACGCCTGCATCCCTTCCTTCAGCAAGCAAAACTTTGATCTCCTCTTCTGTTATTGGAGGCTGATTATTTGGGGGGACCCGGAGCAGACGAAGCATATGCTCAGTTGCAAAGCTGAGAATCACCACGATAGGGGCTGTTATACGAGCTAGCATTTGCATCAATGGTGCAACACCTATGGCAAAGCGCTCTGGATTGCTAAGCGCAATCGACTTGGGAAGCAACTCGCCAATTAGTAGAGACAAAAAGGTGACTAGAACAACAATTGCGGTAAAGCTGATGATCTCTGCATACGGAGAGAGCCAGTTCCAATAAGATAACAATATGGCTAGTTCGCTACTTAATGTAGCTCCACTCAGAGCACCGGCTAGAATGCCCACCAACGTGATTCCGATTTGGACGGTAGATAGAAAAGCGGTAGGTTCATCCACCAATACCAGTACGCGCTTGGCTCGTGCATCGCTTCTGGCAAGTTGTTGCAGCCGAGCTTTATTTGACGAAACAACCGCTATTTCCGAAAGAGCAAAGAACCCATTGAGCATCAAAAGCAGAACAATAGCCAATAGTTCAATCAACGCGCGACTCGGCGCGCTTTCAAGCATAATGTGTCATAACCTCATTCGTATCGGCAACGGCTTGTGCCCAACTTAGCTGTGGACGTAATCCAAACATAAAGACAATGCTGTCGCTTTCACACTCGACCTTGACGTGAGTATAGGTAACTGTACAAGATAAGATGTGTGTTCAACGTGATGTGAAAATGTTGGATACACCTGTTCTACCAGCTCCTCAATGTAATGCTGAAAAAAGGTCCGGCCTGATGCCCGCCGCATGAGTTGATGCTCTGCCGCCGATAGGCTATGTTCGATGCGTACTGTTAGCACGTTCTCATCAATTGTAGCAATTGCTGCCGTTCCAGCGCGTCGCAGTGATACATCTAGCTCTTCACGGCAGCGCATGGCTACGGCATCTAATTGTCCTTGCGTAATCCGTTTGTTTCCTAACTTAATCTCCTCTTTCACAAGCCTCTGTGTTGCGATTCTCGCTCCGTTCTTTGAAATTGATATTGAACGATTGAATAGCCGATTGTTTATCATTATGTTCCCTCATATCTACTATCCACCAATGTTAATTCCCCAACGCGTGATTCCAAGTAAGACCAAAACGCCACCTTTCCACCATGTAAGTTGCCAGCCGGAGCGCATTAGAATAACTAGCAAAGCAGTCATACCAACCATGGGGAATAGACTCTGCTGTGCGGCCAAGCTGATGGCAAATGGGCTAACGGTAGCGGCAAGACCGAGTGCTCCAAGTATGTTGAAGAGATCGCTACCGATTAAATTACTGACGGAAATACCGTATGACCCTCGAATCAATCCGGCAAATGATGTCGCTATCTCTGGCGTGGAGGTGCCTAAGGCCACAATCGTCACCCGATCAACCATTCTGAGATACCGACTGCGCGGGCCAAAGTTGATGCCGATTCGACCAAGAAATGTGCGCCACCCACAACAACAACCAGCCCTGTGATAAGGCGCGGTACGTCAGACCAGGTAAATGAACCTTCGGGTATCTCATCTGTGGGCGCTTCACGATCGAACCCCAGATAAATTAGGTACGCGACAATCCACAAAGCACCAAACCAAAGCGAGACAATGCTCGCAGTCAGAACAATTAGCTGCATGATCATGAATTACTATATCCCTCCTTTGATTGATTATTCGTACCGTAGTCGCTCTAAAAAATTTGAATCTTGCTTGGTTCCTCCTGAAAGACTGATTTCCTGTTTTTAAACGGAACTGAACATAACTATGTAATCTTCTTAGCCAGTCCATGACATTATGAGCTAGCGAGAAGCTCTATCAGACTCCATATGCAGATGGCTAATCTCTTTATCTATATAGGTTTTTGACCAAAATGGAACGTGGCTTCGATAGGCGGCCCGACCGAGCATGTGGGCAGCAATAGGGGCAGTCAATAACATAAAGAGAATAACGGCGAATGCTCGGCTGCTCGTTCCAAGTTCATCAAAATACAAAACCGTTGCCAACATTAGGGCAGTAACGCCCAGCGTAGCCCCCTTAGACGATACCGAGTTACGCAGGTAGAGGTCGGGCATTCGCACAATTCCAATCGCTGCAATGAGCATCAGCACCATCCCAATAAAAATTAGGCAAAGCATAACTATTTCTTTAAGGTCAAGATAGATCATCATTGATTCCTTCTTTATGATTTGTGCTTTGTCGCTGCTCAATGTAGTATGCAAAACCTACCGTGCTGAGGAAGCTCAAGAGAGCAATGACGGTTGCAACATCGAGATAGGCCGCCTGATCAGTGGCAATGGCATATACGCCCAACATGCCAACGGACACAACCGCCATAAAGTCCAGCGCAACGATCCGATCCAGTATGTGGGGACCGCGTGCCACTCGTATGGCAACAAACAATACCGACCCAACAAGAAGCGGTAGCACAGTGGTAAAAATTAGAAATGGTAGGTTCACTATCGCATCACCTCCGCTACTCTAAGTGCTAGATTCTGCTGAATTTGTGTACGAAAGCGTTCAATCGCTTTTTGCGTGGACCCTGCGTGCATGGCGTGGATATAAAGCGTGCGTGAGAGATTTTTGCCATCATCCCTCAGGTTATCATCTATATCATCAATGACATCAAGACTCAGCGTGCCCGGTGTCAGCGTGATAAAATTGGCCAGCAGTGTGATTTCAGCGTCAGAAAAATCCTGCAAGGAAACTTTTACCACTGCTGGCTCCATCTTTGGCCTCCAACGCAATAAATCCACTGCAACACGTACGTTTGCCAAAACCAACTCCCAGAGAAAAAAGAGGCTAAAAGCGAAAACCTCAAATACTTTGCTGAAAAATCTTGGCATTTGTGCTTCTGGGTCGCTACTATGTATGACTCGCCCAAAGAGCCACAATACTCCATATGTAACAAAGAAGCCGAAAAAAAAGTTGGTGACCGTAAACTGACCAGTTAGGAGCAACCACACGACGGCAAATGATAAAGTAAGTAAAAGCATCAATTCATTACCTTTTGTACTCTCTTATCTCTATTTATACTGCGGTCGCTTTGAAAACAGATGTGGTCCCAAATTCTACCAGAGTAACCAAACACCTGTTTTCAAACGGAGGTGAGTATAGATGACCAGAAAAGTTCTGTTCTCCCTGCTCGGAATTTTCTGAAGTAGATCGGCCCAAAGCCGGGACAAGACATTTCTGTCCAGGTATATCTCTACAGGTTTTGAAACATAGACCAAATACGCGTAAGTTCATAAAACATTGTGACGGCCCAAATTAAGATGGCAATACCCGATGCCGCTGCGGCGATATCCTTAATTGTACCAATCCGCGGATCATAGTCAGGTTGTATGTAGTCGCAGATTGCTTCAATAGCCGTATTAGTCATCTCAGCAACCAACACATATCCTGTTACCATTAGAATCAATACAAAATCAAACCATTGCCGTAGCCAAAAAGTTAACATCAATATGGATATAGACAGGATAATTTGAATTGCCACGTTGCGCTCATTCACAATTACAAATCGAAGACCGGCTAGAAAGACGCGGAACTTATCAAGAGGATTGTAGCGCTTCCATCGTTGGTTTATACGGTTGGTAACCATATTCCTTCTCCTTGGTAGAATCAAGAGAACATTTGGACAAAGATTACGCTGATTACACAGATTTTCTCATTCATTTACGTACTTTTCTAATTCCTGTTTCTAAAGACTTTCTTGGAATCAATTAGTAAAACCAAAAGCTATTCGGAATTACTTCTGTACAACACTCATTGCATCTGCACCTAATACTGCCTCAACGTAATCAGAAGAATCGAATAGCTGAGCAGCCGCAGCATCTGTTACCCGCAAGATGGGTTCAACCACGATTCCCATGCCCACTGTCAAGATTGCCAGGAAGCAGATGGGTGCCAAAAGCGACCAGGCAACCCTTCTTGTCAGTGGCGTTATCATCTCTGGATTATCTGCCTCATCTGCTGGCTCTTTCCAAAATGCTTCGTTCCAGATCTTGGTCATGGAATAGAGCGTCAGGATGCTGACGATAAGCGACACGGATACAATAATCCACCCTTCGGCTGCAAGACCAGCACGTACCAGAAGCAGTTTGGCCCAAAAGCCGGAAAAGGGAGGCAAACCAGCTAGCGCTAATGCGGAGATAAGAAAAAGTATTGCAAATCCTGGCCAAGTTCGATAGAGCCCACCCAATTTCTTAAGCACTTCCGTACCCTGCAGGCGTTGCACTACGCCTCCAATCAGAAATAGATTAGTCTTGACAATAATATTGTGGGCGATAAAAAAGATTGTTCCAGCAAGGGCCAGAGGTGTAAAGATGGCCAATCCCATAATCATATAGCCGATTTGGCTAACAATGTGAAAGGAAAGAATGCGCCGAATCTCATTCTGTGCAGCGGCACCCAGTACACCAACGACCATCGTAATGCCCGCCACCCAGAGCAACAACGTGTGGGTGTATGCCACATCCTGTATGAAGATTAGTGTAAAGAAACGGATCAATACGTAGACGCCCACCTTGGTTAATAAGCCAGCAAAGAGGGCAGAAATAACTGGCGGCGCTGTGTGATATGACGCAGGCAGCCAGAAGAAAAGAGGGAAAACGGCTGACTTAATGCCAAAAGCGATCAGGAACAGGACCGCCAATGTCGTCATCAGACCTGGCTCAACAACACCCTCACCGATTCGCAAAGCCAGATCGGCCATGTTTAAGGTGCCGGTTACACCATAAAGCACACCTATAGCAGCCAAGAAGAGAGAAGATGCAAACAGGTTGAGAGCCATATATTTAAAAGCACCTTCTATTTGACTGGGACCGCCACCCAGGGACAGTAGTACAAAAGATGAAATTAACATCACCTCAAACCAGACGAAGAGGTTAAAGATATCACCGGTGAGCACGGCCCCGGCTAACCCCATTAGCAGCACCTGTACAAGCGGATGGTAGCCATCGTGTTGATGATTCTCATTTATGCTGGCCAGTCCGTAGATGCTCACAGCCAAACCAATCAAACCAATCATCACCAGCATCACTGCACTTAATAGATCGGCGACTAGTGAGATACCAAAAGGTGCACTCCAGTTGCCAATATTCACGGCTTGGATGCCATCAGTATTGACAGTACCAAAAAGAAAGATTGCAGCCATCAGCAGTCCACTGGCGCTTGCGACACTTAACCAGCGTTGCACATCAACACGTTGCCAGAAGAGTAGCATCAGCACCGACGTCGTGAGCGGGATGAGAATAGGAAGGACCAGTAGCATCTGCATAACTATGCTGCCTCCAAGCTATCGGTTGTGCGCATCCTATCCATATCGCCCGTACCTTGGGTTTGATAAACTCGTTTAACCAATACCAACGCAAAAGCCTGTACACCAAAGCTAATGACAATGGCCGTTAGAATCAATGCTTGGGGCACTGGATCGGCAAATAGGCCACTTAATGTTTCGGCATTCGATGCAATTAACGGAGGTGCACCACGTACAGTACGGCCAATGGTAAAGATAAATAGATGTGTAGCATGACTCAGCAATACCAGTCCGATGATGAACTTGGCAATGCTTCGCCGCAGCATCATATAGATAGCAGCGGCATACAATCCACCTACAGTTAGAGCCAAAATAATCTCCATCGCTAGTAACCTCTATCCTGGTGTTGTTTTTCATCAACAGTGCTTGAGCGTGCTTGAACAGGGACAGGAAGCGGGTGTCGAGATACGTCAGGCGTAGCCATCAACGTGAATAGAATCTTCAGCGTAACCCCTACTACAACCAGATAAACACCTATATCAAAGAGCAAGGGCGTACCTAGCTTACCCGCTACGGGGATGGGCTGGCTATGCCAAAGGCCCGTAAGCAAGGGGCTACCAGCCAATAGTCCAAGTGATCCAGCCCCTACCATACAAAACAACCCAATGCCCATCACCGTACGCAGATCGAGTCGCAGCAATCTACGAGCGCTATATGCACCAGCAGCTAGTGCATATAGCGAAATCGCTGCCGCTGCAACCAGTCCACCAACAAAGCCACCGCCTGGCTCGTTGTGTCCGCGCAAGAGTAGGAAGAGTGAAAAGAGAAACAAAAGAGGTAGCAAAAATCGTGTTGATGTATCTAAAATTACGGAACGCCTATTCATTCTTAGCTCTCCTCGATTTCAAAAATATCTATTTGGCCTCAGTCGCTTCGGAGTGATTGGCACCACGAATCAAGGGGCGAATCAGCGCATGTACGCCCAGCGCGGCCACAACCAGGACAACAACTTCACCAAGCGTATCCAATGCCCTAAAGTCAACTAGAATCACATTTACAATATTTCGTCCGTTAGCAGAAGGCCAGCTTTGCTCAACAAAGTAGTTGCTCACATGCATGGGATGAGGCGTCTGGACGGACACCAGTACAAGCAGAACCATAAGTCCACCTGCCAGCAGCGCGACAGCAGCGTCACGCAGCCGTTCACATCTCCCACTCAGTTTGGCAAAGTGAGGCAGACGATAGAGGACAAAGACAAAGAGCAACACTGTCAACGTTTCTACAGCAAATTGGGTCATCGCTAAATCAGGCGCACTATACAAGACAAAGAGTAGTGTCATACCCAGTCCAACTACGCCAACTGCAACAATCGCCACCATCCGAGAAGCAGCGGATACGGCTAATGCTGTGGCAAACAACATAAGGATAAGCAAACCCACTTCATAAAGGCTGATGGCTGACCATGCTACAATGTCAACTGCTAACCAAGTCATTTTCGTTTGAGTCAAGAGCGTAAACCCAACCACTGCCACGACAACGGCGACAACCCAAAGCAGATAGCGACGCAGGTAACCGTTTTGCCATAACCGAGTTTGCCAAACAGTTGTTGTCACGAAGTATTCGCCAAGAAATGGCGGTCATGTTTAGCGTGTTCAAGCTGAAGGACCATAAAGAAAAGAGTGAGACAGCTCTGGTCATTAGGGAAAGCGCCGATTTCATCGGATTTGGCACGAAAATGCCCGA